>CAWGCB010000001.1:0-196986 GCA_963821045.1 uncultured Actinomycetes bacterium
GCTCCGCAATCTCACGTCTTGACCGCAGAGCGTTCAACGACAATACGAAACCATTCTCCCGCCCGTGGCTTAGTGAGCAAACGAATCTTTGAGCTTCTCTTCTTGCTCATGCGAGAGGTTGCTGGCGATGACTTCAAAATTCGGCGCTGACTTGAACGCTTCCTCCACTCGATCGCTCGTCACCTGTCCGACAAGAAGAAAGAGTGCCGAAGTTCCTTCGGTGACCTTGCCACGCACATTCTCAATGAAATCTTTGCCGATACCGTAATCCGACCAAGAGGCGCTGAGCGCACCCATCGCCGCGCCCCAGGCGGCGCCCAGGAAGGGGACGAAGAAAATGAAGCCGAACAACATGCCCCAGAACGCGCCGTACCAAGCACCGCCACAGGCACCCTGGCCATGGTGAGTTTTGGGCTTCTTCTTGCCCTCCGGCCAACTCACGGTCGCAACATCCTGAATTTCAAGCAGATGTTCCTTCTGTAATTTGGCTGCGATCGCCAGCCCCTCGTCGGCGCCCTCGGGGGTGTCAAACTTCAGTACGACAAGTGTTGATGCCATGATCATGGTTCCTTTCAAGTGAAAAACAAACTGAGTGATACGACGCCTACGTGGCGACGTTAAGTGTTTCGTTGGTGTCCAGATTTGCACCGGGGTTGCAGAGGAGGCGTGAATTACCGTCGTCTTGCGAGACCGAGGCCTTTTGAGCCTGAGGCGAATGCTGCATCGTATGCCAATGGCCGCCAATGAAACCGCACCTCCGAACTGTTATCCCTATTTGCTGGAAATACGTTGTCCTAGTAACTGGGTCTGCTTGCCACAGTCACTGATCGCCGAGCCAACATCTTCACCCAGCTTGCCGCTTCCGCTGATCAAGTCACCGGAAAGTTTGCGCGCTCCGTCAAGCGTTTTGTGAACGCCTTCGTCAACCTCGTGCCCCGCAGCCTTAAAACCTCGCTCGACATAGGATGCCGAAGCGTGAATCGCATGGCCCACTTTCTTCGCCTCCTTTTTTGTCCACGATTCGGTAGCTTTCAGATGATGGTGTTTGGCCAGGGTGTGGTAGGCTCGTGCAAACGCGTCGTCCACCGACTTGATCGACTCTACTGTCCCGGACTTCACGTCATCGGCCAGTTTCTCCAACTCACGTCCAGCCCCCACAAGTCCATCGCGGGCGTCGCCTGTCGCGCGTTTTGCTTCGATGAGGCAATAGGCCGCTGCTTTTTTCATTTCACTCGCCGCCGCGTCAAAATCTTTTTTTAGAAAGCTTTTGTGTGCTTTTTCCAAATGGCTACCCGGTTCGTCCAAGAGTACCACCCAGGTTTCTTCATCAATAACGAAGTCATCCGCATAGGCCGGAAAGCACACCAGGCCAGAGAGCAGGAAAAAAACAACCATACCGCAAGTTGACATGTTCAATTTCATTTCAATCTCCTCGTTTCGTTCAATTTAAGTAAATTCGGTTGATTTCGGTTAATACGCAGTCACGCTGCGGCTTGCCTATTTCTAGTTTCCGGTCGGCATCGGAATCTTGACGCCTTCCTTCTCAAGCATCTCACGGACATGCAGGAAGCGGAAGTACGAACTGAGTGTCACCGGCCCTGTGTAGCTCATGCTTTGCGGCTTTCGCGGCGGATACTCCACATAGGTCTTCATTTTTTTCTGGATGGCTCCACCGATCGAAACCATCGTCCAGGTTCGTTCAGTGAAGTTGTTCATGAAGACGTCGTAACGTTCTTGGGGGTCTTGCCAGAGATCAAAGACTTGGGGAACCGTCGCGACGTAGCTTTCCGGTCCCTTCCAGCCAAGATTGGAATCAACGGCAAGTCCTCCGGTCGGCTGGCCATCGTCTCCACGCAGATTGAAGACGGCTTTGTAATTTCCGACTCGGGCTGCACCAGGGGTCAGTTCATTTTCGGTGAAATAGAACCATTCATTGCGAGGACTCTTTCCGTTACCGAACAGCATCGGAGACATGTCGTAACTGTCAAAAACGATCGGTTTGTCCTCGCGATCATTCTTCGGTAATTCGACACCGGCCAATGACGCAAATGTTGCCATGAGATCGAGGCCGCCGATGATTTCGTGATTCTTGACTCCCGCTGCGATTTTACCCGGCATCCAGGCGATCGCAGGCACGCGATTACCTCCCTCTCTCAGCGTTCCTTTCGTTCCACGGAATGGCGTGTATCCGGCGTCAGGATAGACATCCTGCCAGGCACCATTGTCGGTGGTGTAGAAGACCAACGTATTCTGATCGAGATTGAGTTCGCGGAGTTTATCCATCACATTGCCGATACGTGTGTCCAACTCGACGACTGAATCAGCGTACTTGGATTTGGACATCGACTTGTGAATGAATTCCGGTGCCGGGAGGTTCGGCTGATGCACTTTCATGAAGTTGATATTGATGAAAAACGGCTGGTCGCTCTTTGCGGCATCCTCCAGAAATTTGATTCCGGATTGCTCAACGTACTTGTCCAAGAACGGGATGCCAACGACTCCTTTTTCCGGCGTATCGACGTATTGACCATTGACCTTCCAATCCTGTTTTGCCGGTTCGCCTGCATTGCCGGACATAGACCCTTTGGTCGCCAAATCGAACATCTCCCTCAGTTTCTCGTCCATGTCGGGGAACCACGTCGGGTCGCCGTAGGTGTAAGCGTTACAGTGATAGAGGAAACAATGCTCCATGACGTCGTAACCTTGGGCGTTCGGCAGCGCGTAGTCCGCCTCACCCAGATGCCACTTCCCGGTGAAATAGGTCTTATAGCCGCCAGTTTTCAGGATTGAACCCAGTGTCCATTCGGCTTTGGGTAATCCTCCTCCTTGCCCCTGGAAAGCGACTGTGGTCATGCCGCTGCGATTGGGGATGCGTCCGGTCTGCATCGCCGCGCGACCCGGTGTGCAACTCGGCTGCGCATAGTAGGAGAAGAACGTCATGCCTTCGCTGGCCAGCCGGTCGATATTGGGGGTTGGCATGCCCCTTCCGACACCACCGCCGTACGGACCAAGGTCTCCATAACCGGTATCATCGGAAACAATGAACAGGATGTTGGGTTTCTTGTCTTGTGCATATGCCATGCCGGCAGTGGCGATGACAGCAAATACCACCAAAACTCGCACGATCGTTCTCATGTTGTGCCTCCCTGTGAAGTCAAATTGTGTTTGGTACAGCATCTCAGTTCTCAAAACACAAAGCGGCAGCGCCCACCGACCGCGGTCAGCAGCGGCAGACCGCGCCGAATGGGATGGAATCTCCTGATGGAAAGCGTTCCCTTGGGAGTGATTGGAATTGCCTAACGCTGTTGAAGTCGCGGGCCGGCGAATGAACACCGGCCCGCGCGTTTCAAAAGCGATAACGAAAACCTAGTCGCTCGGATGACCCGAGTTGGTAATTGCCCGCTTGTGGGCGTTGATCTGCTCCATCACCTGGGCCAGGTTGTAGGACGGCGGCGCCTGCATCGGCGGAAACTCCTCAAAAGTCTCCAGGTGACGCAACGCAATTCCCTGGCCGATCGGCAGGAGATTCCAATCGTAGATGTAGGCGGTCGCCGGAGCGGCGAGCGAACCACCCAGGCCGAAGGCCGATTTCAGATCGGAGCCGACCGCCTGCTCGAAGGGATCGCGCTTGATGTTCTGAACCAGGGTGAAGTTATAAGTGATGAGGGGGTTGAGCCAGCCATCCGGACCGGGCCCCGCCATCGAGTAGTAGAACTTCCAGTTCTTGTACCGCACGGCAGAGAGCGTGGCGCCCGAGTAGTAGATGAACGTGTCGCGCGCCGTCTTGTCGGTCTTGCCGGTGAGGTAGTCGATCTGGTTGACGCCGGCGAGCTTGGTCTTGACGAATCCCGGGTATTTCCCGGCCTGGATCTGCTTGTCGAGCTCGTCGCCCTTCGGTCCGCCGGCGATCTCCGTCAGAGTCGGCATCCAGTCGTAGGACGCGAACATTTCCTTGTAGAGGGTGCCGGGCTTGATGTGACCGGGCCAGCGGATGACGCAAGGAGCGCGGTAGCCGCCCTCCCATGCCTGGCCCTTCTGACCCTTGAACGGCGTGACGCCGCCATCGGGGAAGCTAATCGCTTCGGCGCCGTTGTCGGTGGTGAAGACGATGATCGTGTTATCCATCTCGCCCATTTCCTCGAGCTTTGCGAGGACGTAGCCGATGTTGTCGTCCATCTGCTTCATGCCGGCCTCGTTGGCACCCCAATCCTTGCCGCCCCTGACACCCAGCATGTTCAGATACTTCTCCGAGAGCACGGTCGTAACGTGCATCCGCGCGGGGTTGTACCAGCAGAAGAACGGCTTGTTGGTCTTGTCGGGGTCGTTGCGGTCGAGCCAGTCGATGACCTTGGCGGAGATTTCTTCGTCCACCGTCTTGGAACGCTCCAGCGTCAATGGACCGGCGCTGGTGACTTTTTGATTCGCTTGCGTGCCGTCGATGGAACTGCATGAGAGAACCGGTCGCGGCGGGATCATGCTGATCGTGGTCAGCGGATCAACGGAACCGGCCGGTGGCGTGAGGCCCGGGATCGGCGTGTTCAGCCCCGGAGGCGCGACGCCCTGCTGTTCCGGCGAGCTGTTGATGTCGGGGAAGCTGACCTGCTGCATCGCGTCGAGGTGATAGAGGTACCCCCAGTATTCCTGGAAGCCCTGTGCCGTCGGCAACGATTCCGCGTGGTCGCCGAGGTGGTTCTTTCCGAACTGGCCGGTCGTGTAACCCTGGTTCAGCAGGATCTTTGCCAGCGTCGGCGTGCCGGTTCGCAGCCAGGCCGGGCTTCCCGGCAACTGTGGCACCGTGAGGCCGACACGGATCGGTTCCATTCCGGTGAAGAAGGCGCAGCGCCCGGAGGTGCAACTCTGCATGGCGTAATAATCCATGAACCGGCCACCTTCTTTAGCCAGCCGGTCGATGTTGGGCGTTTCTCCAACCATCAGACCTTGGTGATACGCGCCGACATTCATGATGCCAATGTCGTCACCCATAATGAACAGGATGTTCGGTTTCTTGTCTTGTCCGTGTGCCATGCGCGGCAGACGGCGATGACGGCAAAGACCGCCAAAAATCGCACGATCGTTTTCATGTTGTTCCTTCTTTAAAAAACTAGTAGTACAAACAGTTGTTTTTGAGATTCAAGTTGGGTTTGAATTGTGTTTTGTTGAATTGATTTGCCCGCGTCTCGCCTCCTTCATTCAAAGTTTGGCTCGTGTTCAATCATTTGATTCGATTTTGGGAATCATCATTGTTCGATTGTTTGTTTGGAACTTCGGCGTCCGGCGAAACATACTTTTGTCCGGCCAGCACTTTCGTAATGCAGGGAATCAGGTCACGCGCCACGCAACGCTTGAGGACAAATCCCGCTGCACCGGCATCAACGGTTTCGCTGACAGCGTCGGCTTCGTCGTGGATACTGACGACGATGAAATCAAGTTCGGGAAATTTGTTGTTGATGGTTCTGGCCACATTGAGTTCTTTGGAAACAGGCAATGACAAATCGACAATCAGTAATTGAGGTTGGACTTTGCGTACGACTTCGACCAGCGAGACTTCATCTACCACCATGACTACCGAATCGAACAAGTCCTGGATCAGATTGCGAATTCCTCCCAGCAATTCCTGGTTCGCTTCCGCAATCACAACGCAGGTTGATGCCATTTGGCGACTCACAACAAAATAAGTTGATGGGATCCGATAAATAGTTTCCTACTACATTTGGTTACCATCGTATGAGCGTGCAGCAGTGAAATTCCACTCGGAATTTTCCTAGCGGCGCGATGGATTTTTCCTAGGCCGTGGGTGTGGGAAACTCGAATTTGCGTTACCCGACTGGGGAAATAGAAACCCGAAGCGTGAGCGAGGAAAGATTATACCTCGCTACAGTATTGCTCCTCGCTTACGCGTCGGGTTATGATTGTGAAGTTTCGCGTTAAGATTTATTACGATCGATGAGATTTGTTGGATGCCACCATGGTTGATCCAATTGGCTATTTTCTGACGTGGGTAACGTATGGCACTTGGTTGCCCGGCGATGCTAGAGGTTGGGTGGAATATCAGCATGGCTGGAAATTGCCCGACCCGGTGCGCGAGTTTGAGGCGGCCGCAAGGATGACGGAGGACGCCTGTCGGTTAACCAAAGATCAACGAACAGCCGTAGAACAGCAAATCCGCGAAACTTGTCGGCATCGAGGTTGGGAACTGTACGCGGCTAATTGCCGTTCGAATCATGTCCACGTCGTTGTTTCGGCGACTGGCATAAGACCGAAGAAGATTCGCACCGATCTCAAGGCATGGGCAACCAGACGTCTGATCCAAGAATTTGACAGGGGCCGCAAAAACTGGTGGGCAGAGCGCGGAAGCATTCGATTCCTGTTCGATGAAGAACGGCTCGACAAAGCGATCAAATACGTCAATGAAGCACAGGACAAGAAGTCAGCAGAATCATCGTAGTATAGAAACCCGAAGCGTGAGCGAGGATTTTACAATTTGGCCCTCGCTGACGCTGTCGGGTTACGATTATTGCTGACGCTGCGGGTTTCGATTATTGCTGACGCTGCGGGTTACGATTATTGCTGACGCTGCGGGTTACGATTATTGGTCAGTCAACCACTTTCGGCCCTCGCTTACGCTTCGGGTTACGATTGTTGGGCGACGCTTCGCGTTATGATTTGTCGGCCAGTTTGTTCTTGATCGAATATTCGATCAGTTCAGCCGTCGTTTTGATATTCAATATTTTCATCGCCTTGTACTTGTGATATTCGACGGTCTTGCGAGCCACCCCGATTTGCTTGGCAATCTCTTTGGCCGACAGTCCTTTGAGGAGATATCGCAAAACTTCAATTTGCCTTTCGCTTAATTCGCGCGCTTTTTCGTTTGCTTGATTGGTGGACGATCTCATCAATTCAAACACATCTTTGGCGATGGCCGGTGCAATGTAGATATTGCCATCGAGCGCTTCACGAATTGCAGTATGCAACTCGGTGGTCGCAGAATTCTTCAGCACGTAGCCCGCAGCGCCATTCTCCAAAGCTTCAACAGCATATTCCGGCTCGTTGTGCATGGTTAGCATGATAAACTTTGCCCCCGAACCACTGGCCCGAATTTCGCGCAACGCTTCCGCCCCGTTCAACCCGGGCATCGACATGTCGGAAACAATCACATCCGGTTTCAAATCCAGAGCGGTGTTCACCAATTCATGGCCGTCTTTAACCGTTGCGACGATTTCGTATTCAGATTCCAGCAATTTGACCAAACCATCGAGGAAAATAAGATGATCGTCGGCAATCAGGATTTTTTTGCGACTCATTTGAATCTCTATTCCGTATTGTCACGGTCGATGTTTGACGAGTTTGTCCCGGCGCCATTTTCCAATCGCATTCTCACTTCTACGTTGGTGCCTTGTCCAATGGCGGACTTGATCGAAAGCTGACCGGAACAAAGATTGACCCTTTCGCGCATGCTCGTCAGTCCAATTCCGCCTGACTTGCCGGCAGACTTGAAATCAAACCCCTGGCCTTGATCTTGCACGGAAACACAGGCATCGCCACCGTTTTGCCAGATCCGGACGGTCGCCTGTTTGGATTGAGCGTGTTTGGCGACGTTGCGGAGTGCTTCTTGCACAACCCGGTAGCAACACAATGCTTTCTCGTCGGCTAACCCGTCGATCGGATCGGCGATCAACTCAATTTCCATTTCCTCCAAACGAGAAATGGATCTGCACTCGGAGCGCACGGCTTTGACCAGCCCCAGGTCTTCCAGGATTTGCGGGTGCAAACGCCGGCTGATGTTATGCACATCGGCCGCGATGTCCACGATTTTCTGGTGCAGTTTTTCCAGAGACGAAGTTGGCAAATCCTGGCCACTTTGCAGTTCGCGTTCGATCGCCGCCGCATCAAGGGTCAGTGACGACAATCGCTGCGAAATATCGTCGTGAAGTTGTCGTGCGATCCGGCGAGCTTCTTCTTCCTGGATCGCCAGCAGGCGATTGGTCATTTTTTGCAGTTCGGATTGACTCGATCGAAGTGACTGTTCGGCCCGTTCGCGTTCGGAAATTTCGCGTTGGAGTGCCGCGTTTGATTGGCGGGACGCGACGCAGTCGATATTGAAAGTAGCCGATGGCGCCGGCGAATGCGAACAACAACGCCGCCACGCGGAGCCAGATAATCTCCCACCACCGCGGATTGACGGTGAAACGCACGGAATCCTGGTGCCCTGCCGACCGTACCAAAAACGCATAGCTTCCCGGTCTCAAGTCAGTGTAGGAAACCGAGCGCCTGTCTTCAGCATCGAGCCACGTTGGATCATGTCCATCCAGTCGATATTGAACCGGTGCAAGGCCGGTAAACACTGGGGCTGCAAAGTCGAATTCGATCCGCTTTTTGCCCGACGAAAAAGTCGGTTGATTTGTGTCCATGGTTTGCCCGTCAACGCGAACATGATCGATGTAGACGTCGACAGGCGATGGCTTTCGGATTGGCTGAGGGGGGATTTTGAGAACGCCCTTTCCTGCGGCAATCCATGTGGTCCCATCCTTCTCGCGGCAGGCTGACGGGGAGCCTTCGAACTTGAAAAGACGGCTGGTGTCGTAATCTTCCTCCACCCTCTGGCATGCCAATCGCTTGATTTTGCCAGACAACAGAGCGTCAAACTGGTCAACGGAAACGGTAAAATAGCCGTGCTGACCACCCACCCAAAGATTGCCCTGATTGTCGACTTGCAATTGTCCGATGTGTTCCGCCAACAAACCATCCAACGTCGTGAACACATCAAAGCGACCATCGCGATACCGAACCAGCCCGCATTGATTGCCGATCCAAAGGGTTCCATCGACTGCACAATAGCACATAAAAGAAGAGTTGAGTTTTTCAAACGAGGGATCGTGGACTTCTTTGATCTGATCGGTTGCCAGAAACAATCCATAGTGTGTCCCGATCCACACCCCCTCGTCGTCTTCAAAAAACCAGAGGGCCCGATTGGGTAATTCGTCGATCGTGGTTAATTCGCCATCCTTCCATGTTTGCGTTTTCGATCCATGTGCAAACCACAGCGTACCTTTGGAATCTTCCATGACACTGGTAACCGGTCCCTCGAATCGAAGAACAGGCGTTGCGTGTTCGTTCGACCATTTGAACAAACCATTGAAAGTGCCCAGCCACAGCGTATGATCCCGCGAACCACAAATACTGCAGATACCAGCACCGGGGGCTAGCTTCACAGGGACATCGAACAGAGTGGTTCGTCCGTTTTCAATTCGATGGAGGTAATAATGCGAACCGCACCAAATCGTACCTTGATCTTCGTAGATGGCTCGTATTTCGTCGCCAGGGAACATGTGGGCGAATGGTTGCGGTTGATAGTGGTGAAGCTTCCCGTCTCGTATCCCGCTGATCCACACCCCTCCGTCGCGATCGCTGGCGATAAATCTCGGATGAATTGGATTGACCACTTCGTACACGTCGTTATTTCGCCGATAAACCTGATCGGCGAGCACAAAAGTATCAGCGCCGATTTTTTTGATCTGGTTGATGTAATGGCCAAATTTCGGTCGCACGAATTGAACGCGGTCGTTTTGGATTTGCACCATGCCCAGATTGGTGCCGATCAACAGTTCGCCATCGTCAAGTAACAGCTGCAGGTTGTTAATCGATTTGGGTACGTTATCGGCCAGCGGAATTTGGCGGAACAGCCCGGAGTGTTCGTAAAGCCCGTCATCAGATCCCAGCCAGAGGTTTGATCCGTCTTCGATGATCGACGTAACCGCGTTTGGCGCCCCATCGACTGGTTCGAACGTTGAACCGTTTGACCGCCAGGTTTTCTGAGCCGTACCGACCCAGATCCTGTCGGATGAGTCTTCGAATATCACGCGAATGGATTGTTGGGCCAATTCGTCAATTTGTTCGAATGAGCCGGGACAGCCACGGCGGTATTTTGCCAGGCCTCCGGTCGTGCCAATCCAGAGCGTTCCGTCTCGGCTTTCCAGCAATTCGCGGCAATCGTTGACCGGCAGCCTTGGCCGTTGGTAGGAAATGAAGTTGACGCCATCGAATCTGGCCAGACCGTTGTGCGTACCGACCCACAGGAAACCGTCAGACGTTTGCAGCACGGTTTGGACCCAGTTGGACGGCAACCCCTGCTCCGTCCCGTAGACGCGGTGGATTGAGTTTTCAAAGTCGAACGGAATATCCGCCCGGAGACTCGGAGCCTCCGTTGCGTCGCGGCTTTGCCGTTTGCCCCAATCCTGTTTGCATTGGGATACCGATGATGACCGATACGAGCAACAACGATCGCATTGCGGAAATCGCCACGCGCCATGTCGTCGTGCGCAAGCGTAGGGAATTTCGTGAATCAAACGTCGGTTTAGAAGAAAGATAACACGAACCGTGAGTGATCATACGGGCAAAGCGCTGAAACCGGGGGCCAGGGTCTGTGTAACAATTCGTGCACAACCGTTCGATCCGAAGTGTAAGCGAGGAATTAACTTCGTTGAGTTCGAAAGGCTTCGAGATCGGCCGCTCCTTCCTGGCCAGAGAACGCACCCGGTTGAGGGCAGATTCGCAAGTGACTTGTCCGCTTCGACCCTTTCACTGTCGACGAGCGAAGCGCGATGGGATAGGAGGAACTCGAGCGAGGCAAGACCACCGGCGATGAACCGGCACCCTGGGTGCCGAAACAGGATTAGCACCCGCAGTCAACCTGGGCAGTCAACCTGGGCAGTCAACCCGGGCAGTCAACCCGGGCAGCCAACCCGGAACGCCAACCCGGAACGCTTCCTCGCCAGCCTCGAGCGGCATTCCCAAGTCGCGTCACTCGAGAGATCGACGCACAATGTCGTCATGTCGATACGACCAAACTCGCTTAGGGCCGTCCTGCCAGCTTTCGCCGCGATGATGGTGGCTGGTGCAGTTCTTGCGGCTCCAGCGAGTGCAGCTGCTGACCCGGTGTTCAGCGCGAGCCCGTCGCCGTTGGCGTTTGGCGATCAGGTCGTAGACGTCACCTCGGATCCCCGCACGGTGACCGTGACGAATATCGGCGATACGGAGCTGACCATCTCCGAAGCGTCGCTTGGTGGGCCGTCGGTGAGCCAGTTCCAGATCACAGCGGCGGACTGTGACGCTGCGGTGCTGGCCCCAAGCGGGACGTGCTCGATATCGCTCACGTTCGAGCCCGAATCGCTGGGCCTCAAGGACCAGGTTCGGCTCACCTTCACCAGTAACGATCCGGCATCCCCTCACGAGGTGTTCCTCACCGGTACCGGTGTCGAACCGGAACCCACTCCAACTCCAACCCCTGAGCCGACAGCTACCAACGACTGGCCGCAGGCGATTCAGGACGTCTGCCCGGATGGAAACTGCGCTGGCGCTGATCTGTCGGGAGCCGAGTTGGCGGATACCGACCTTCGCGGGGTGACGCTGACTGGCGCGGATCTGTCGGGAGCCACAATCCACCGTGCCAACGTTCGACTCGTGCCGATGCGCGGTGCGGACTTGCGGGACGCGACGTTGACCGAGTTGGACATGTCCAAGGCGGATTTACGGCAAACAGATCTGCGCGGGGCAACGATTCGTCGAGCAGAACTGAACAAGACGCTGTTGCGCAAAGCGGACATTCGTAAGGCGTTGATTCGCGCCACAGAACTGAACAAAGCTGACCTGAGCAAGGTGACGTTGCGCAAGTCCAAGATTGTGAAAGCGGAACTGAAAACAGCCAAACTGCGCAACGCAAACTTGAGCCGCAGCACGGTCAAGGAAGTCAGTTTCAAGAATGCCAACTTGGCGTACGCGAACCTTCGAAACGCCAAGCTGAAGGAGATCGTCCTCACCGGCGCCAACCTCAAAGGCGTCAGGCGGTAGCACTGTTCACGCTGCGTAAACGGCGAGGAGTCGGGCACTCTTGAGCGGTGGCTGGCAGCGAACGACGCGAAAGTGAACGACTCGGAGTAGTACGCACGCTTGGGATTGACTGCGGAGGGTCGGGTCTCAAAGCGTCGGTACTCGATGAGGACGGCGAGATGCTGGCTGACCACATCCGGATCAAGACGCCCTATCCGCTACCGCCGGACAAGTTCGTCACCACCTTGCGCAAAATCGCCGACCGGTTACCGGAGTACGACCGGGTCACCGTGGGAATGCCAGGCATGATCCGCAACGGCATCGTCATCCGGACCCCGCACTATCCGACCGTCGCTGGGCCCTACACCAAGAAGGACCCAGCGCTCGTCGAGGCATGGCGCAACTGGGACGCCCACGCCCACCTGCAAAAGGCGTTCGGAAAGCCCACGCGAGTTCTCAACGACGCTGAGGTGCAGGGCGCGGCCGTCATTAAGCGCCAAGGCCTCGAGGTTATGTTCACCCTCGGAACCGGGCTCGGCTGCGCGTTCTATGACAACGGTCGCCTCGCTCCCCACTTGGAGATGTCGCACGCGCCCGTGCGCAAGAACGCCACCTACGACACCTGGATCGGCATCCACAAACTGCGCGAACTTGGCGCCAAGAAGTGGAGCGAGCGGATGCGCACGGTCGTCGACGGACTGCGTCCGGTGTTCTGCTGGGATCACCTCTACGTGGGCGGCGGTAACGCTCAGCGGCTGAAGGTGGATCTTGGATCCGACGTGACAATCGTGCCCAACGTGGCCGGTGTCATCGGCGGTGTCCGCGCGTGGGACCTCGATCTGGACTAGAACCTGGCGCGATCGGCGCGATCCTGGCGATGATCAAATCGGGGATTGGTACATCCGGGGACAGCTCAACCGGCAACGCCCCTCACCTAGTCGCTACCGTCGGGATGCTGGTCGCATAAGGCCGACTAGCAGCCGTCACGGGAGGTCACGTTGTCATCATCTACGCCGTATCCGGCAGATGCAGTAGCCGAGGGTAGTAAGCGCGAGTTCGGATTCTTTGCCGTCGTGGTGATCGGAATCCTTGCGGCAACTCAGAGCGCTGATCCAGGCATCATGAACATCGCCCTCGCGTCAGTCTCGGAGGACCTCGGGATTCAAGGTTTCGGCCTCTCGATGGCCGCGAGCGTCGGCACTCTTACCCTCGCCGCGACGGTGATCGCTGTCGGTGCGCTGGCCGACCGGATCGGTGTACGTCGCGTCATCATGTACGGGCTCATCCTTGAGATCGTCGGCAACGTCATCGTGGCGTTCACCCCTGACTTCACGATCCTCATCATCGGCCGAGTGATTGCCGGTGTCGGAATGGGTGCGCTGTTCGCTGGGGCGTTCTCGATGGTGCCGGAGATCGCGGGCAAGAACTCAGTAGCCAAGATCATTGGCCAGTGGACCGGGATGCTCTACGTCCTGCTGATCGTCTTCAGCATCATCGGATCAGTCCTCATCGGAATCGACTGGCGCATTGGCTTCCTGCTCGTTCCCTTCATCTGTCTGGTCATGCTGTTCGTTGTCCCAAAGTCGCTGCCGGAGACGTCGCGTCGCGGTTCTACTCAGTTCGACACTCTGGGCCTGACGACCCTGGGCCTCGGTATGGTCCTACTGCTGCTCGGCGTCAGCTTCGCGGCAGTCTCGGTCACCTCGCCACTGTTCTACGGAAGCGTCCTTGGCGGCATCATCCTGCTGGGCCTCTGGGCAGTCATTGAAGGCAAGTCGAAGAAGGCATCTTTCCCGATCCAGCTCTTCAAGAGCCCGATCTTCGTCGCTGCCGTACTGGCAGGAATTCTGTGGAACTTCGGCGAATCGGCCATGCAGTTGCAGTCGGCCAACTTCTGGCAGAAGGTCATTGACCTACCCGCGGGTGCAGTCGGTGTCTCGCAGATGCCGTTCCTACTCGCTGCCGTGGCTGCTGGATTCATTGGTGGCGCTGTCCTAGCCAAGGGTCGCTCCCCGGTATTCGTCATGACCCTCGGCTTCGTCATGATGATCATCGGGTTCATCTCGGTTTCGTTCACGACCACCGAGACCACCGTGTTGATGTTCATCCCGATGCTGCTACTGGTTGGCGGCGGTATGGTGCTGATTGCTGTCGTTCAGGCTCGCGAATACGTTGCCGAGGCGCCTGCCAAGTACCTCTCGGCAGTGGTGTCCTCCCGTACGTCAGTCGGGCAGCTCGGCTACTCACTCGGTGTCGCGTTGACCTCGACGATCATCACCATCGGCATTACCAAAGATGACGGCAGTGTCTCCACCGATCCGTCGCTGTACTCGTCAGCGTTCAACACAGCCATGATCGTGACCGCAGTCATCCTGGCCGTCGGCGCTGTCGTCTGTGGCATCCTGCTCGCCATCGGTCTCAAGCGTCGTCCAAATGCGGCAGCACAGGACAGCCCAGAGATCCTTCCCGATCCGGTCAACTAGCGTCTGCGACCTGCGCAAAAGCGCTCGCCGTAGACGTCGGTGCCCGTGCTGTACATCGTTGGCTGCCTTCAAGGCATGATGGGATTGTGAGTCAGTCTCAACGTCGACATGTCCCGGCCGGAGTTGTACCTGAGGAGCCGGGCCCTGGCCAACAATCCGTCTGGGATTACCCACGCCCACCGATCGTGGTAGCGGACGATCGGCCGGTCGTGGTGCGGCTTGGTGGCGTGGAAATCTGCCGGACGACGGACTCGCTTAAGGCGCTGGAGACGAGCCACCCGCCCACCTGGTACTTGCCCAGAGCGGCCTTCATGGCTGGTTCACTGCGCGCCTGCGCGGGCACCTCGGTGTGCGAGTTCAAAGGCCCAGCCGAGTACTTCGATGTAGTCGGCGGCGATGTAGTGGCGCCGCGAGCTGCCTGGCGGTACCCGGATCCGTGGCCCGGGTTCGAGGCGTTAGCCGACCGGATCGCGATCTACGTTGCTGAGATGGACTCCGTGACTGTCGACGGCGTCGCCGTTATTGCACAGCCGGGGACCTTCTACGGGGGCTGGATTACCCCAGATGTGGTCGGCCCCTTCAAAGGGGTACCCGGAAGTATGGGCTGGTAGTTCGAGCGCCACAGCGTCGGCAGCAGGTCCGCCGTTGAACCTGATGGAGCAGCCAGTCCGACACTTTGGACTATTTCTTGATAGTAATAGTCGTGGCCACGGACCCAGACGGTGAGAACGATGTAGCGATCGAGGAACCGATCGAGGAACCTGGTGACGTCGCCAGACTGACGTTTTTCAGCGATGCCGCAGTTGCGATCTCTTGCGTATCGGACCGACTGGTTCGCCGATTTGGACGCCGCCGAGCAGGGGTCCCAGACGGACGCGGTGGAGCGAGTGAAGCGGCACCACTACGGGCGATTGCGCTACGGGTTCGCGAGTTTCGGACACCACCTAGAGCCGCTGTCGATCGGACACCATCGTGTTGCCGATCAGGGGCACAAGCGAGAGCCAGAGCCCGAGCCGGAGCCAGAGCCGAACCTCTGAGAATCGGCAAGGACCAGCGAGAACCAGCAAGCGAACAGCAGGTTCTCCTATCTTGGATTTGACCTTGTCTGGAAAAAGGTGGGTTCCATAGGTTTATTACTATCAAGTATGGCAATACTCTAGATGTCGGGAACGTAAACCTCGAGTCGGAACTACCGCCGGGGCGGTCCCACCAAGGAGACCCACCATGAAGAAGCTCATTGCAGCAAGCGCCATAGCCGTCGGACTTCTGGTACCAGTCGGTGCCGCAGCCGCTGCACATGCCGCACCCGAGCCCGCAGCACCTGCGGGCAGCGTGCAAACCGTCACAGACTCGGTGCAGATCCAAGCCCCGCCGGAGGCAGGTCAAGGACGGATGCTGGACATCCACGGCAAGGCTGGCAACAACCATCTCGGCGAGCGCGTTGAGCTCGTCCGCGACGGTCAGGTCGTGCAGAGTGCGAGTGCACCCAAGATTGGATATGACGGTCGGATCATGGTGTCCGTCGATGCCGGAGCCCAGGGGAACCACACCTACGAGGTGCGCCTCTACAACAACCAGGGATCCATGACTGCGATCTCCAACGCTGTCAATGTCTACACCCGATAACTGAACCCCACACAGCGAAGGCGCTGTGGTCAGGCGGATATCCGCCTAGACCACAGCGCCTTCGCTAACTCCTGGGACAGCGCAGGATGTCTGCGTGCGGCCGTGGGTCTTGCGGGTCGTGAGGCTGAGTTGTTCGCCGCAAGGACAGGACGATAGCCCCATTTCTCACGGTGTGATCGGGCGTACCGTTGGAGTATGAGCGACCCAAACATGCAGTGGGACGGTTCGCGATGGATGCGCTGGGACGGCACCAGGTGGATCCCCGCTGAGTCCACTCCGCAACCGGTTCCCAGTGGTCCCGGCGGTACAACCCCGGGGCGCAGCATGTCCGTCTGGCCCTTCGTCGTTATCGGTGTGCTGGCCGTGGCACTGGTAGGAGCGTTGATCGCTGCGGCCTTCTTCGCTTTCAGGAATAACGACCCAGTGGCGGTTCCATCGCCACCTCAAACGAGTACTGCGACTCCGTCGCCGCTGGCCCCTCAGACCTACACCCTCTACTTTGTGAACACGGACTTTCCAGGCGGTGTCTACGGAGCTGGCGTGAAGGTTCGGGGCGATCAGGCCTCTGGCTTCGTCGGGGTCATGCAGAGCGGGGATATCGGCTGTTTCAACGGAAACTACGCAAACGGAACCCTGACAGGAACACTGGTCGTTCCCCCCGATGGAGAAGGCGGAGGTCCAGTCACGCAGTCGTTTTCGTGGCCGGTTACGGGGTCTGGCGAATCTTTCCGGTTGGTCAGTATCGGCGAGGTCCAACCGCTTCGGGAAGTCCCACTGGTGACGATGAATGACTATGCGGACAAACCGACTGCAGAGTCGTGGGAGCCATTGTTCGCGAGCTGCAACGCCCTCGCGGGCGGTATCGGCTAGCTAGATTCGGCGGAGGGCCAGGGATTCGAACCCTGCGTCGGGGGTTACCCGACAACGGTTTTCAAGACCGTGCCCGCATTTTTGCGTTTCCGCAGGTCAGAGGGGGTTTTTGCCGGAAATTTTCGACATTTTCCGGTTTCTGTACACGCTCTACACGCCAGTACACGAAATCAGCCCGTTTTTGGGTCCGCGAGGGGTCTGGCACGGGGATGTTCTGTTCGGACGGTCCGGGCCATGTGTCGCGAAACCGTCACGGAATTTGGATGGGTCGAAACCGGCAGCGTCCACCGTTGCGCGTCGGCGCTCAGCGTTGGTGAAAGTGTTAACGGCCGGGTTTGACGGTTCCGGTGTGGCGGTTCCGGTGTTGCCGTCGAAGCCGCGGGGAACGAGTGGGCGATGCAGATCGCCCGCAATCATAATCCGGGATCGTCCCCAGGTGAGCGCACGGTGTGTGAGGATCGGCAGGTGGATCTAATCTCGTTTGAGTTCGGTGTGGTGCTCGCACTCGTAGTCCTCCTCATCGTGCGTGTCCTCGTGACGTATGACCGCGAACGACTCATCGGACGTCTCGATATGCGACTGCGCGGGCCAGCCGTCCCAGATGTCGTCCTGGCTGCCGTGCGCGGCGCCGAAGTTCGTTGGTACCAAGGTCTGCCTCTATGGCGACGGTCAGTGAAGATCGCCCAAGACATCGCCGCCTCCGCCGTACCGCAGGCTGCTTTCTGGATGAACTCTTCGATCGGTCCATATCGGATCAAGGCGCGGACTATTCACGACTTGATGCCCTACGCGCTCGACCGTGGCTACCTGCGCCTCAACAGCGGTCCTGACAAGCGCTACAACAAACTGCTGCCCTACTTCGCGCTACAGCCACTGCTCAACGATTGGCAGGCCGCTGTACTTCTGCAGAGCCTGAAAGACAAGCATCCTGGTTTGCGGCAACAAACATGGAAGCAGATCGCGACCGATCCCACGGCTATCGCCAAACTCTATTCCGGCTACATGGGAGCCGGTGGCCAATGGGAGCAGTGGCGGCAAACCGCCGCGCCGGGTGCAGTGGCGCAGGAGCGCCTCGGCCACGACCCAGAATCCGGTGACTACCGATTCATTCACATCAGCCAGACACCCTGATCCCGGGGGTAGAATCGGGCTGACGGCGCACACCGCGGGAATCGGGAACCCGCGAGGTGGTCGCGAGGGTGGTCAGATGGCGTCGCCGTCACCAGGGGAGTTCATGACTCGTCGTGCCCTAGCGCGTTTGCCAAGCAGAAGGGGATTGACGCCTGCGGTGGTGTTGTTCGTCAGCGCTGCCACCAATCTTTGAAGACGCCCATCAGCTCGAATGCGGCCGCCGACCCACTACTGCGCGTCGCGCTTACCTCGCCTGAGGACCACGTTGACGAGAGCACGAAGGGCGCAGTGCGCAGCCCATCCCGCCGCAACTCGTCTCGTCTCCTCCCATCAGATCAAGGCGACGATGCACCCGTGCGGGTCCCTCGTCACACGGTGATCTCTCCTGCCATCCACTGCCCGCCCCAATACGAGTGAGGGGGCGGGTTCTCTGTCCGATATTTGCTCGCACATAGCTCCTCTTGTCGCTCCTTAGGGGCTAGAGGAGGCTCTTGTGAGGAGAAATTCGAGGGCAATCTGGTGTAAATCTGGAAGGTCTTATGCGTGCCATTGTTGATCGATCGGTAGTACTTCGTGCAGGTTTTGATTGCGCGCTGACCACGTTTCTAAGATGAGGCGTTCTTGCCGACCTTGACCTGCCCCGTCTAAAACACCTCGACGTTGTGTGCGGGATTCGAGCACCGGGACGACCGGAACTTCGTCTTCTTCGTGAACTTTGTGTTCTTGCGGATATCGCAGTTCTCTGCCGTCGCTTTGAACGGCGAAATCTTCTTCGCCGTGCGCGTCTGGACGCTGTCGCTGGGGCTTGCGATGGTTTGGGTCGCTGTGACTGGAGTTGTGACGCGAAAACCCCTGCAAATAAGGGGAAATTCGCGTCCCACAAGGGGAATTTTGCGGAGGGCCAGGGATTCGAACCCTGGGTCGGGGGTTACCCGACAACGGTTTTCAAGACCGTCTCCTTAGGCCACTCGGACAGCCCTCCTGTGGTGGTTTGAACCGACTTGAACCGGTTGTTTCGTGACTTCAGTCCGGTTCAGACATGCTCCCGCCGCCTCAGACCGAGTCTCCTGCAACTATTCCGCAGCCAGGTGCTGTGGTGGATGCTCCAGCTGCACGCTGGTTGCAGTTGTCTGGCGACTCGAAGAGGGACAGCTCACCGCCAAGGTCACAGGTTACTGGATTGCGCGGCCTCTCGGTGCTTGCCGTGTCGAACCAGCTCCCCATCAAGATTTAGAATAGGTATCAGATTCCAGCTTTCTGCACGCCGAGTGAGCCCGCTGGATTCTCGATTCGACCCACCTTTGGAGGTTTCTCAATGGATGAGCGCAATATGGCCGAGCTCATCGATCGCATGTCGGAGGGCGTCTACACAGTGAACCTCGACCGAGTCATCACCTCGTGGAACCCCGGTGCCGAACAAATCACCGGCTATACGGCCGCGGAGGTTATTGGCCGCTCGTGCTCGGACGGAATCTTGCGGCATGTGAACGACAGAGGAACGCAACTTTGCCTGCACGGATGTCCGCTC
Source organism: uncultured Actinomycetes bacterium (assembly GCA_963821045.1). GTDB lineage: Bacteria > Actinomycetota > Actinomycetes > S36-B12 > UBA10799 > UBA10799. Next base: position 19,462 of record CAWGCB010000001.1, read on the forward strand.
AAGGCTGTGATGAGAGACGGACGATCAAGAGAGGCTGCCATCTATTTGCACCACAAGGATGGCCACCGCGTTCCCGTCACCGTTAGTGGTCAGGCACTGCGAGATGACGATGGCGAGATCAACGGATCAATCGAACTCTTCAGTGCGCGTGCCGCGACCCGATTCGCCCGACCACCGACCGAAGATGAACAAAGAGATAGTTCCCGCGACCCGGTGACCGACATCGGCAATCGACGATACGGAGACATGAATCTGAAGCTCTCCGTTGAAGCCTCTGACCTCGAAATCTCCAGCCTGGGTGTTCTATTCATCGACGTCGACTACTTCAAGTCCGTCAACGACACCTTCGGCCACCGCGTCGGCGATGCGGTGCTGCGTATGGTTGCCCAAACCCTGGCGAACGGCCTCAGCAGCCGAGACTTCCCCATCCGTTGGGGTGGTGAGGAGTTCCTCGCCCTGCTTCCCGGGAACGAACGAGCAGGTCCTCGCGACGACTGCTGAGCGCATTCGAATGCTGATTGAGCATTCGTATTTGCAGGACGGCGACAACCGTGTGCGCGTGACTGCCTCTATCGGCGCGGCGATGCATAGCCCAGGGGAGAGTGCTGAAGACCTCATCGATCGGGCTGACAAGTTGATGTACCAGAGCAAGTCCAGGGGTAGAAATCTGGTCACGCTCGACTCCGGAACGCTGGAGCGGGTAGGTCACGCACCGATCGACGAGGTGGACATTCGCTGTGTTGGCATCGACCTCGGTGCTCGGCCCATAGCCTGATCCATCAGGGCAGCGTCAATCGGCTGACTTCGTGGCGGTCAAATACGTGATGTGTACCGGAAGGCTGCGCCCGGGCCCAGCGACCCTGCGCAGCATCTCCTTGGCCTGGCTGATCCGCTTCTCGGTGATGTTCGGCAGGTACAGGCCGTCAACGATGTCTGTCGCTGCGGCCGCGGATTCCAGTGGGAGTGCGTAGCGCACCGTTCGATAGCTAGTCAGGGTGAATCCGGCGTCCTGCAGTTGCGCGCTGAGTGACTTCTTGGTGAGGCTTTGCGGCATTTTTGGTGTGCTGCGCAGTCCAACAAGCAGCGCACCAGTTGTCAGTAGTTGATGTCGACTTGGCGCACCGATTGTTGGAAACATCGCGGCGAAGCTTCCTCCCCTGGTGGTTACCCGCCCAATCTGGGCAATCGCATCCGCAACTGGGCGCATCAGCATGAGACCCATCGAGCAGAGGACCACGTCGAAGCTGTCATCAAGGAATGGCAGAGCCAGCGCATCCCCCAGAACCAGCGGAACGCCTGGGTGGTGTGCGCGGGCTTCTAGCAGTTCGTTCGCAGAAAGATCGATCCCGACATAGCTCACGGCAGTGGAAGCGACCGAGGCGATTGCCGAGGCCATGGGTGCTGAACCGCAGGCGATGTCCAGCACGCTCGACGCGTGCTGCGCAACGGTGGCTGCCAGGATTTCGTAGGGCGTTCGCCCCTGACGGTCGAGGGAACTGTTGAGAAGCCGTTCGGTGATTCCTGGGTGCCTCGCGTGGTAGTCAGCCAGGTAGCCGTCCCAGTCAACCGGCATGAACTGCGGCCGATTCTTCTCGTCTACCCGAACGTACCCATTCCTCAAGCGCCGCCGTGCCGATGAGAATCGTGACGACGACGACAAGGTCTTGAAACAGTTCGATCCAAGACGGGCGGACAGCGCCGGTTGCCCATTGCACGGACTTCATGATTTGTCAGCCTTTCACGGCTGCCGACAGATGGCCCAGGAGGCAACAAGCAGTACTCCGTACGGGTCAGCAGCAGGCGCGGCGTTTGGTGCCGATTAGGGGTAGAAATCCCCACAGGCACAGCTGGCGATTCGTTCTACGGTGTGGCTGTACACATTCGGGTTTTGGGTGTGGCCATCCGGGTGTGGTGATGTCGGCGGTCGGGTCGTTGGGTCTGCAAGGAGGCGTTCTGATGATCGAGCAGGTGCGGGTACCAGCCATGCGGGAGTCCACATGGCTAGAGGAGCAGGAACAGGCGCTGCCCGACAGGCGCGGGCAGAGGCCCACGATCGCTTTCTTGGACGACCATGCGATGTTGCGTGGGGCCCTCGGTGCACTCGTCGCCGCAACTCGACCGAACCTCGAGGTCGTCTACAGCGGAGATGATCTAGCAGCCGTCCAGCAACTACCGAATGTTCCTGATGTCCTGCTACTCGACCTCAACCTGCACGGTGAGCCGCCGCCTCCCGCAATCGTGGCTGACCTCGCTAGCCAAGGCTGCGCCATCATCGTCCTCTCAGCGATGGAGGACCGTCAGGTCATCCGCACGATGATTGGCCTCGGCGTCAGCGCCTTCGTCTCCAAAGAGGAGGAACACGGGGCCCTGCTGACCGCGATCGATGCGGCCTTGGCAGACGAGCCGGTCATGAACAGCGAAGTCGCTCTGGCGCTGTGCCCGGGAACAGGTCACGGTGAACCATCTTTGTCGGAGCAAGAGCAGCGGGTGCTCGTGCTGTTTGGGAGTGGGTTGAAGATCTGCACAGTCGGGCGCCGACTCAATATCTCGCCCAACACGGTGAAGACTCACCTGAAGCGGATCAGACAGAAGTACGTGGATTTTGGCAGGCCGATCCCGACCCAGTCGCATGTGCAGCTAGAGGCTCTGCGTCGAGGACTCATCGCCGTGTAGCGCGGCGACGTCGGCCCAGCGTTCCATCCGCAGTCACTTGGCGTGTGTCATCCTTTGGCGTACGGCGCAGTGAGCCCAAGCCGGAGAGGCTCGTAGAGGACGGGGCACGACCATCGCACGTGCAACTCAACGTGGCAGTCACGCGAAGACTGTCCGCAATATTGAGCGCTCCGAGGTAAAGATCGTGGCTTCGGCCATGAGCGGCATCCAACTGCTGCCGTGGTACCCGGCGCTATCGCCAGAGGCGAAGATTTGGATCGAGCGCGTAGCCGCCACTGGGACGCATCGATTCGTTAACTGGCTTGGCGACACCGATGCACCCATCGATCTGGCGACAGCTGGACTAGGTGCCGCGCCTCGGGCTGCGGCCCATGCGGTCACTTTGGGGCAGACCGTCGAACTGATTCAGACTGCGGTAAGCGCAGCTGAGCGGTTCACACTCACCCTGGTTGAGCCGGACGAAGAGGCATGGTTCCTGCAACTCACGGCACGCTTTGGACGCGAGATCGCGTTCTCGGCGGCAGTGGTTTATGCGCGGGTGGCGGAGGCTCAAGGCGCGCGGTTGGCGCGGGCAACATCTGACTTGGTCGAGGCGCTTCTCGGCGGTCGAACACCGGCTGCGATCGGCGAGCTGGCCACCCGCGTTGGTGTCGACGCCAGCGCTCCCGTCGTAGTCGGTGCCTGGTCCCCGCCGCAGGGAGTGTCGGCTGGAATCGGTTCAGTGGAACGCGCTGGTCGCAAGTTGGACCGCGGTGTCGTGACGGCGGTGCACGAGGGAATCGTCATCGCGATCTGGCCAATTCGGACTCGTGAGGACCCGCTGACGATTGCCCGCAAGCTGTTCGGGAGTAAGTCGCTAGCCGTTGTCGCCGGACCAGCCGAATCGTTTGGGTACGCCAGGGAGGATCTGCGCAGAGCCCTCGGGGGCATTGCGGCACTCCCAGCGCGCGCCGAGTTGAGTGGACCGGTAGCCGCCCGCGATCTGATTACCGAGCGTGCGCTGCTTGGCGAGGTGGCAGCCCGCGACGAGCTGATTGCTCGCTGCTACGTGCCACTTCGAGATGCCCAAACTGGACTCCTCGAGACGGTCGAAGTGATGATCAATAACCAGGGCGTTTTAGAGAAGGCAGCTCGGGCGATTCCAGTGCACGTCAACACGTTGCGGTATCGGTTGGATCGCATCCTTGAGCTGACCGGATTCGACCTGCGCGACAGTCGCGGCGCCCTCGCTATCTACATCGGGGTAAGCCTCGGCAAGATCAACCAGGCGACATCCGCAGCCGGTCACTAACGGCAGCTCTGCCGCCAGACTTTGCTGTCGCGGAAGTCCGAGCCAACGCTCGCTTCGTAGGTTTCCTACAAAAGTCGGGGTGAACTTTAGGGGACGTTCCTCAATGACCAATTGACGGGTTGGCGCTGACTATTGATCCATGACAGCAATCATGTCGCCTGGCCAAGGTGCCCAGCGCGTTGGCATCTTCGAACCGTGGTTGGTCGATAGTGAGGCAACTCTGCGACTCAAACAGCTAGCCGCCTGCTGCGACTTTGATCTACTTGAGGCCGGGTCCACGTGGACTGCTGAGCAGTTGGTGGACACCCGAATCGCCCAACCCGTCATCTTCGCCGCGTCGTTGGTAGCCGCCGAATCGATGCGCGACGCCGGATTCACCCCGAGCGTGGTCCTTGGCCACAGCGTTGGCGAATGGTGTGCGGCGGTGTTGTGCGGGGCGCTGTCCGCAGAGGACGCTATGACGCTCGTCGCCGCACGTGGAGACGCAATGGCGCTGGCCTGCGGGGCAAATCCGAGCGCACTCGCAGCGATCCTGGGCGGCGAACGGGAGGCAAATATCGCCCACGCAGTGCAGTTTGGCCTGTCGGTTGCGAACGACAACGCCACCCAGATTGTCGTGGGCGGACCTGTCAGCGCGATCGAGTCCCTCGCGCAGAATCCACCACCGAAGTCCCGGGTCATGGTGTTACGCGTAGCGGGCGCATTTCACACCGACGCGATGCTGCCAGCGGTCGACCATGTGCGCGCAACTGCCGCGTCGGTCCATACGAAGAACCCAACCGTGCCGTTCGTTTCGAACCTGGACGGCGACGTTGTTGATGACGGCCAGCAGCTCCTCGAGCGGTTGATTCGTCAAATCGCCCAGCCGGTGCGCTGGGACCTATGTGTGGCTTCCCTACAACGCCTGGGAGTCGACTCTGCTGTGGAGGTAGCTCCGGCAGGAACACTCACCGGGATTATGCGCCGGGCAGCACCTGAGATCGAGTGCTTCCAGGTCGACTCCCCCGCCGACGCCCGCACCTTCGTCGAGCACGCCCCCTAGTACCGCAGCACAGCATCAGCTCGGTAGCACCAACAGAGCCATAACAGCACGGCCAAGAACAGCAAGAAACAGCACGAACAGCTAGCCAATCCATCCACGAAAGACCCACCCAAGGAGAAACAAATGAGCGACATAGACATCACCGACCAGACAGCGATTCAGACGGAACTAGCCGCCATCATCGTCGAGGTCGTCGGACGGCGCAGCGTTCCGATTGAGGCCAACTCGGCATTCGATGCCGACCTTGGGCTTGATTCGCTGAGCATGGTCGAGATCATCGTGGCAGCGGAAGAGCGCTTCGACGTCCGCATCCTCGACGCCGACTTCGCCGAACTCAAGACAGTCGGTCAAGCGGCCGCGTTCATCGCCGAAAGCTCCGCCAAGAAGGCGGCATCAGCGTGACGTCGAACCATGAACCGGTGGTCGTCACCGGACTCGGTGCAACGACTCCACTGGCGGGAACCGCGCCAGAAAGCTGGAGTCAGTTGCTGGCCGGGTCCTCGGGCATCGAGCCTCTCGAACAGGAGTGGGCAAAGTCCTGCACGGTTCGGATCGCCGGGCAGGCAGCAGTCGATCCGGCGGATGTGCTGGACCGGGTTCAAGCCCGACGTTGGGATCGCGCGCAACAACTGGCGGTCGTCGCGGCTCGCGAGGCCTGGACTGACGCGGGATTGGGTAGCGATGTTGACCCGTTGCGACTAGCAGTCTCGGTTGGTACCGGAATCGGTGGTCTTTCCACCGGCCTGTCCGCGCAAGAAACGGTTCGTGACCGAGGGGAATCGCGAGTCTCTCCGATGGCGGTCACGATGATGATGCCGAGCGGCGCAGCAGCGGCGGTTGGACTGGACATCAACGCTCAGGCCGGTGTCCACACACCGGTTAGCGCTTGCGCCTCAGGAGCGGAGGCGATTGCGCAGGGCCTGGATCTGATCCGACTCGGACGCGCTGACGTCGTCGTCTGTGGCGGTACCGAAGCAGTCATCTTGCCCTTGACCCTCGCGGGTTTCTCCGCGATGAGGGCTCTGTCGACCCGCAACGATTCGCCAACCGAAGCCTCGCGTCCATACGACAAGTCACGCGACGGATTCGTGTTGGGTGAGGGCGCCGGGGCACTCGTGTTGGAGAGCCTCAGTCATGCGCGCAAGCGCGGAGCCCACATCTACGCAGAGGTGGCGGGAGCCGGAGTCACCTCCGACGCCCACCACGTCGTTGCACCCGATCCGGTTGGCGCTGGCGCAGGGCGAGCAATCACCTTGGCTCTGGCGGATGCACGAGCCGAAGCGTCCGACGTTATTCACCTGAACGCACATGCGACCGGGACACCGGTGGGCGATGTCGCTGAGGCGAACGCTATTCGGCGAGCGCTCGGTGAGCACACACCCAACGTCGCCGTCAGCGCAACCAAAGGCGCTACCGGTCACTTGCTGGGCGCGGCAGGCGCCGTCGAGGCTGTGTTCACGGTATTGGCATTGAAGGACAGGCTGGCTCCGCAAACGCTGAACCTGGATTCGAAGGACGACGCTGTGGAACTCGACGTTGTCCATATCGATCCGCGCCCGCTCGCGGCGACCGGTTTAGCTGTGAGTACGTCGTTCGGGTTCGGTGGCCACAACGTTGCGTTGGCGTTCCGCGGGATCGACTAGTGACGCTGGCTCCAGCGGCACCCGTTGAGCTCGTCACGGCGGGTCCCGATAGGGCTCCCGATACGACGACGGGTCCCGACGCGGCCCCCGAGGCGATCGATTTGCGTGACCCGATCCATCGGATCGTGAACTAGCCGACGCGGGTTCCGTGGCCATCCTCGAATCGGCTGACGGGGTGCTCTCGGCGACAGTCGAGATCAAGGCAATCAGCTGCGTTGTCTTTGCGACCGACCCGCGCAGCAGCGGTGGAGCACTCGGGCGATCGGGGTGTGCCGCGATCGTTCGTGCTTACGCCAAGGCGTTGGCGATGGCGGCGCCGGTGGTGGGCATCTGGCAATCGGGTGGGGCTCGTCTGCGCGAGGGGATAGGCGGTCTCGACGGCGTCGGATCAGTGTTCGCCTCCATGACCAATGCCAGCGGCAGAATCCCGCAGATCAGTCTGGTACTCGGTGCGGCAGCAGGTGGTGCCGCGTACGGTCCGGCCCTGACCGACGTCGTTGTCCTATCCGACAACGCCCGTGTATTCGTCACCGGACCGGACGTGGTGAACCGGGTAACCGGGGAGTCGGTCGATGCGCAATCCTTGGGCGGCCCGAACGTCCATGAGCGATTCTCAGGACTCGCGCACGTCGTAGCCGCCGACGAGGCCGGGGCAATCTGACTCAACCCGCGCAATCGTTGAACTGCTCTCGGCCCGCGCGCAAACTGAGCTACGCAGCGCGTCGCCGGGTATCGACAGAGTGGACCCTGGGTCCTTCCTGCCGACCAACAAACGGCGGGCCTACGACGTGCGCCCGATGCTCACGTCCCTGCTGGATGCGCAACCGCTTGAGCTGCACACGAGGTGGGCGCCCAACGTCGTCACGGCCTTGGGGCGCCTGGGAGGCAAGACCGTCGGAGTCATCGCGAACAACCCAATTCGACTCGGCGGTTGCCTCACCGCGCTGGCCTCGGACAAGGCCGCTCGATTCGTTCGGCTGTGCGATTCGTTCGGTATCCCGTTGGTTGTGATTGTTGACGTTCCGGGCTACTTGCCCGGGTCCAAACAGGAGGCCGACGGCATCATCCGCCGCGGAGCCAAACTGCTTCACGCATTCGCCGCAGCACGGGTGCCCCGGTTCACGGTCATCACGAACAAGGCTTACGGCGGGGCCTACATCGCCATGAACAGTAAGTCGCTGGGAGCCGATGCCGTCTACGCGTGGCCGGGCGCTCAGGTGGACGTCATGAGCTCCACTGCGGCGGTCGAGATTCTGCACCGGCGCGAACTCGCTGCAGAGTCGAGTGCGACCCGCGACGGGGCAGTCGATCGGCTCGCCGCCGAGCACGCGGCGAAAAACGGAGGCCTGCTCCAAGCGATCGACGACGGCTTCATTGATCGCGTGATTGCACCGTCGCAGACTCGCGAGGCGCTGATTGCCGACCTCGCCCGATACAAGGCACGCCAATCAAACGAACGGAACATCCCGCTATGACGAGCACTGCTGTCAGTCCTTACGCATTCACCGACGGGCTCGGATTCGAGTCCCAGACCGAGGTGCCAGCGGCGCCAGAAACTGGAGAACACATGCAGTCGTCATCCTCAAGCACCCCGACGCTTGATCGCAGCGTTTTGATCAGTGGGGGTAGCCGCGGGATTGGACTGGCAGTCGCAACGCGTCTACACGGCCAAGGTGCGCGGGTCGCGCGTCTGTCACGTTCTTTAGGTAGCGCGGGGAACGATGTTGCGGGCTCGCTCATCGAGTGCGACGTCGCCGACGCTGAGTCAGTCCAGCTCGCGGTGAAGATGGCCAATGAGGAGAACGGGCCCGCCGAGGTGCTCGTTGCCAATGCTGGAATCACTGACGACAAGATGTTCCTGAGGATGGACGAGGACTCGTTTCGGACGGTGCTCGATACGAACCTGACGGGTACTTACCGGCTCATCAAAGCGGTCGCCGGGCCGATGCTGCGGGCACGCTGGGGTCGCATCATCGTGGTTTCGAGTGTGGTCGCCATGAGCGGCTCCGCAGGTCAGGCGAACTACGCGGCGAGCAAGGCCGGGCTGATCGGATTGACCCGATCACTGGCTCGCGAGTTTGGTCCACGGGGCATCACCGTCAACGTGATCGCCCCTGGGTTCATCGAGACCGACATGACGGCGGGTCTGCCCGCCTCGCGTCGCGAGGAGGTGCTGACCAACGTCCCGCTCGCCCGGTTCGGACAGCAAGCCGAGGTCGCCGATCTCGTGGCCTTCCTGGCCGGCGACGCAGCCGCGTACATCACCGGCGCAGTCATTCCAATCGACGGCGGACTAGGGATGGGCAACTGAGATGACGATTCAAGATGCAGGAGTCAAGCGCAATGCAGTGTTGCCGCCCGCCGAACAAGCGAGCAGAGCAGTCACAGGGAATGGAGTGTTGCCGCCCACCGAACAAGCGAGCGGGCAGTCACAGGGAATGGAGTGTTGCCGCCCACCGAACAAGCGAGCGGGGCAGCCACGGGGACCGGCATTGTTGCCGGGAAGCGACTGGTCATCACCGGAGTGCTGACCGACAAGTCGATCGCGTTCGCCGTCGCTCGACTAGCGCAAGAGCAGGGTGCTCAGGTGGTCCTGACCAGCCCTGAGCGGACCGTAGCCTTGACGCGGCGTATCGCAAAGCGGCTCCCACGCCAACCCGACGTCATCCAACTCGATGTCACCAAACCCGAGGAGCTCGAGTCGATGGCTGGTTCCGTGAGGGATCAGTTCGCCGAGGTCGACGGCATCCTGCACGCGATCGGATTCGCGCCCGCCTCAGCGTTGGGTGGCAACTTCATGACCGCTCCCTGGACCGACGTCGCGACCGCATTCAATGTGTCCACTTACAGTCTCGTGGCGCTCGCCCGCGCTCTGCAGAACCAGCTCAGTCCCGGCGCGAGTATCGTCGGTCTGGATTTTGATGCCAGCGTTGCCTGGCCCCAGTACGACTGGATGGGAGTGGCAAAGGCCGGTCTGGAATCGGCGTCGCGCTACCTGGCTAAAGAGCTCGGACCCCGCAACGTGCGCGTAAACCTGGTGGCAGCGGGCCCGCTGCGGACGATGGCCGCCCGCTCGATAGCCGGCTTCGAGGAGTTCGAGGATGTGTGGGACGCCCGTGCACCATTGGGCTGGGATGTCTCAGATTCCGAGCCCACTGCCCGCGCCTGCCTCGCTCTGTTGTCGGACTGGTTCCCCGCCACCACCGGCGAGATCATCCACGTCGATGGTGGCGTGCACGCCGTGGGCGCATGACCAGCGGAGTTGCTGACCCGGTGGCCGACTCGTTGGTCGGCCCGCAAGCCGACCGACTCGCTGATGGACGCGTGAGCGGAGTCGAATTCGTTGTGTTCGGGTCAGGCGATCCGGTCACGGTATTCGCCCACGGTCTGGCCGGGTCGGTCTCGGAAACCAAGCCGTTGGCCATGGCCGTCCCCGGTACGCGAGTGCTCTTCCACTTCCGCGGCCACGGCAACTCTGCGCCGTTGACCAACGGCTGGAATTACGAACTGCTCGCCGAGGACCTACGAACCGTTGCCGACCATGTGGGTGCAACTGGAGCATGTGGATTGTCGTTGGGATCAGGAGCGCTTCTGCGCCTGCTCAGCCACGATCCGCAACGGTTCGATCGCCTTGCATTCGTGATGCCAGCGGCGTTAAACCAGCAAGTGTCCGACGGTGCCGTCCGACGACTTGCGGATCTCCGAGCGGCCAAGGAGTCCCAGGACCTTGCGCAGATGTCGGCGTCACTGCTGCAGGATGTCCCAGCTCACCTGCGTGATTTGCGGGTGACCCAGTTGCTGGTGGGCCGACGGGCCGCATGAGGTAGCAGCGATGGAACTGCCGATTCCATCGGGCGTTGATGTGCCACTGTCGAGTCTGTCCGAGCTGCGTGAGGTCCACGCGCCGAGTCTGGTACTCGCGCAGCAAGCCGATAGCGTCCACAGCGCTGACCTCGCTAGTGAACTCGCTGCAGCGTTGCCGAATGCGACGCTGCGGATCCTGGAACCTGGCGGCGTATTTTGGACGCAGGCCGATCAAACTCGTTCACTGCTGTCAGCGCACTTTGCCTGAGCCTGCCCGCCGCGCGAGCTAGCGCGCAGCCAGAACATGGGTAGTTCCGCCCTCTGCAGTCACCAGGTCAAGGAGATGTGGATCGGCAGTGGCAATTGGCATGTTCAGACCGAGCGCGGTCGCCGCGGCGAAGCAGTCGGCCAGGCTGACGTTGCAGTTGCGCTGGTGGTAGTGCCTTGCTCGCAATGCCCCAGCGGCGATACCGAGGTCGTCGCTGATTGGGCACACGGTCATCCCGGACACCTGCAACGTCGCCAACCGGATCTCAACCTCGTCCCGGTCGTGCCCATCCACCCGAACGAGCTGGTCCATCACCTCGGCAGCGTTGACCGCCGACAGCCAGGTCGGGGACTCAAGCAGCGTGGCCACCGCATCGGCAGCCTTCTCGCCCCGCAAGTACGCGATGACTGCATACGCGTCCAACACGGTCATCTGTCGGACCTGCTCGAACCCTCCGAAGAACGCTCCCGAGCACGCATCTGTTCTGCTGAGAGCGCACTGCGCGCAGGCAGCGATCCTTTTAACGCCTGCACAGCATCAGTCGGCACCGGTCGAACAACGATGTAGTCACCCCGATCCACAACGACGACCGAGCGCGCATTCCACCGTCGCCTAACCGGCGCTGGCAGCGACATCTGCCCGCTACTTGTTATTCGCGCTTCAACAGAAGACATGGCAGCTCCTCGTAATATCAACAGCAATCACACAATACAGTTTAGCCGTCCATCGTGGACCGCAGAGTTTCTGCCGCAGCAACTGTGGACAGGTCCTAGGCAGTTGCGGAGCTGAGCAAGATACTCGTCTCGCTGTTGCGGATTCCGTCGATCCCGCGGATGACGCCGAGTACGGCGTCGAAGGTCCCAAGGCTGTCGCAGATGATCTCTGCAACGAGATCCCACTGGCCATTCGTGGTGTGCAGCGCACTGATCTCGGGAATCCCGCGCAAGCTGCGGATCACCTCGTCGGTACTGCGTCCCTGAACGGATAACAACATGATCGCGCGCACCGAGTTGGGGTCGCTGACGTCCCGGACCCGGACCGAGAATCCGAAAATCACCCCGTTGTCGACCAGCTTGTCGATCCGGCTGTTTACCGTCGCCCGGGTGACCCCGAGGCGCTTGGCCAGGTTCACTACCGACTCGCGGCCGTTTGCCCGCAGTGCCGCAATAAGGCGTCGATCCAAGTCGTCAATCTGCGCAGTCATGTACGGATTGTATATCTAGACCAATCAAACCGAGAGATTTCTATACGAATTGATACCTCCTGCTCATTGTTACTGAACGTGACACGGGTCTAGCCTTTTGTTACTAGTAGCTAAAAAAAGCCGAGAGGGGTTGTAATGGTCCGGTTCGTCGATGTACCTCATATGAAGAAGTGGGTGGCCGCAACCGGTCTCGCCAGCATCTTCCACGGAATGGCTGCCTACCTTGAACAAGACTTCAAGCGCTGGCACGAGTTTGAGAAAGCACCTCGTGTCGCCAGCCACTCTCCGGTCGGGGTCATTGAACTCATGCCGACCAGCGACGGGCTGCAGTACGGCTTCAAGTATGTCAACGGACACCCAGGCAACCCCACCGTCGGTCTGCAGACGGTCACCGCCTTCGGCGTCCTGTCCGACGTCGCCACCGGCTACCCGCAGATGGTCTCGGAGATGACGCTGCTCACCGCTTTGCGCACGGCAACGACATCAGCATTCGTCGCCAAGTTGCTGGCCAGGCAAGACTCCACGACGATGGCGCTGCTAGGTACCGGCAGCCAAGCCGAGTTCCAGTCGATCGCGTTCCGTGAACTTGTCGGGATTCGGTCTCTGCGGATCTGGGACACCGACCCAGCCGCCATGGACAAGTTCGAGCGCAACGCCGCCCACTTCGGGATAGATATCTACCGCGCCACCAGCGCTGCCGACGCCGTCGCCGGTGCAGACATCATCACCACCTGCACGGCCGACAAGGCCTACGCAACGATCCTCACCGACGATATGGTCGTGCCCGGCGTGCACATCAACGCGATCGGCGGCGACTGCCCCGGCAAAACCGAACTCGAAACCGAGATCTTGCACCGCGCAGACGTGTTCGTTGAGTTCGAGCCGCAGACCCGCATCGAGGGCGAGATCCAGCACCTCGACGAGGCCCACTCCGTCACCGAACTGTGGGAGGTCATCAACGACCAGGCACCCGGTCGCACCAGCCGCGAGCAGATCACGGTGTTCGACTCAGTCGGCTTCGCGATCGAGGACTTCACCGCGCTGCGATACCTCAACGACGCAGTCACCGGCACCGATTTCAGTACCGAGATCGACCTGATTGCCGACCCGCGCGACCCCAAGGATCTGTTCTCCTTGGTCAAGTCCGACGTGCCCTCCGTGGTAGGGGTGGGGTGAGATGAGTGTCAGCCCAAGCTCCGGCCTCGGTCGTCCTCATCCGTCCACACCACTTCAGCCCTAACGCGCAGACTAATGGCGACAACGCCTACCAGTCCTGGCATCGATTCCCGGGATCAGCCAAGGACATTGCCGACGGCGCGTACCACGCCACCACACAGGTAGCGCGCGAGCTTGAGCGGGCCGGGATCAGAGTCCACCTGTTCGATGACGATGTCACTGGTCGTCCCGACAGCGTGTTTCCTAACAACTGGTTCTCGACTCACTCCGGCGGCCGAGTAGCGCTGTATCCGATGTACGCCCAGAACCGTCGAACCGAACGTCGAGGCGACGTGATCGACTTCCTCAAAGAGCAGTACCGCGTTCGCGAGGTCATCGACTACAGCGGCCTAGAGCACGACGGCGTGTACCTCGAGGGCACCGGCACGATGGTGCTCGACCACGTGAATCGGGTTGCCTACACGGCTCGCTCACTACGAGCGAACCCGGTCGCGCTCGAGCGCTTCTGTACCCACTTCGGGTACGAGCCGATGGTGTTCGACGCTGTGGACCCCTACGGCGTGCCGATCTACCACACCAACATCTTGATGAGCATCGGAACGCGCGTCGCGCTCGTTGGGCTCGATGCGATTGTCGACGCCGACCAGCGCCGGGCCGTCCAACAACGCCTTGTGGACAGCGGACGTCAAGTCATCGCGCTGAGCCACAAACAGCTCATGGAGTTCGCTGGAAACGCCATCGAACTGCGTGGACCTAACGGCCGCGGCGTCTTGGCCATGTCAGCCCGGGCCGCGGGCAGTCTGACCATCAAACAGGTCAAAGCGATTAACGAGTCGTGCGACCTGCTGCCACTTGAGGTCGGACCGATCGAACTCGCCGGTGGTTCTGTTCGCTGCATGATTGCCGGAATACATTTGGAGAGCAGACCGAGCGCTGTCATGCCGGCCACGCGCAGCGAGCCGGACGCGGCCAAGCTCTCCGTCGCCTAACCGAGCGCGTGGTCAGCACTCACCGGGCCACCACTCATCAACCCTGATCGCAGGTGCCACATGACGATCCATTCAACCGTCAATCTCACGGACAGCCAGGATGCGCGCGACTACAGCAGCGCGGACCTGAGTCAGCTGAACCTCGAGGGCCTCGACCCCGACGAAGTGCGCCGGGTCGCGGGGTCCATCGCCCTGGTTCGTCAATGGCTCGAGCAGGCCGCACAAGTGCCGACTGCGCGCTCTGCGGAGTTGCTGGCGGGAGTACTGCGTGATCCAAAGGGCCTTGCCTTCACGGTCGGCTTCGTTGACGAGGTGGTGCGTCCAGAGGACACCAGGGTTGCGGCGCGGTCCCTACGTCGCCTCGCCTCGCAGGTCCCGGAGTTTCTGCCCTGGTGGATGCGCTCAGCTGTTCGCGTAGGTGGCGCCATGGCTCCCGTCCTGCCGGACGTTGTCGTCCCGATCTCGCGTCGCGTACTGCGTCAAATGGTCAGCCACCTCATCATCGATTCACGTCCAAAGCGGCTAGGTGCGAGCATCGCGAAGCTGCGCCGTGGAGGCGTCAAACTCAACATGAACTTGCTGGGCGAGGCGGTTCTGGGCAAGGACGAGGCAGCTCGACGGCTAGCCGGAACGAAGCAGCTGCTAGCTCGCGACGACGTCGACTACGTCTCGATCAAGGTCTCCTCGACGGTTGCACCGCATAGCCATTGGGCGTTCGATCGGGCGGTTGAGGACATCGTTGAGCAGCTGACACCACTGTTCGAGATCGCCGCCGACGCACCGACGAACAAGTTCGTGAACCTGGACATGGAGGAGTATCGCGATCTGGACTTGACGATCGCCGTGTTCATTCGCCTGCTCGACAAGCCGCAGTTCCACAAGCTGTCTGCCGGCATCGTGCTGCAAACGTACCTACCCGACGCGCTCGCGGCGATGATCCGACTGCAGGAGTGGTCAGCGCAGCGCCGAGCCGATGGCGGCGCTGACATCAAGGTGCGCGTCGTCAAGGGGGCGAACCTGCCGATGGAGGTCGTCGAAGCTGACGTCCATGGGTGGCCGTTAGCGACGTGGCACAGCAAACAAGAATCGGATACCAACTACAAGCGTGTACTGGACTACGCATTGACGCCCGAGCGGTTGGCTAACGTTCGAGTCGGCATCGCCGGGCACAACCTGTTCGAGATCGCCTACTCCTGGCTGCTGGCCAAGGACCGTGGCATCAGCGACGGGATCGAGTACGAGATGTTGCTCGGTATGGCCCAGGGCCAAGCCCAAGCCGTGACGAGCACCGTCGGATCACTGCGGCTCTACACCCCAGTGGTGGCCCCGGATCACTTCGACGTCGCGATCGCCTACCTGATCCGTCGCCTGGAGGAGGGAGCGGCGACCGAGAACTTCATGTCGGCCGTCTTTGACCTTGTCGATAATGACGAGTTGTTCGCCCGTGAGCAGACGCGATTCGTGGATTCTGTTCGCGCGCTGGATCGAGACGTGCCCGAACCGAACCGCGTCGCTGACCGCCACGCAAGCACACCGGTATCCACCCGCAATGACTTCCGCAACTGCCCAGATACCGACCCAGCGGTGGCAGGCAACCGCGTGTGGGCTCAGCAGATCGTGGCAGCGGCCCGCGATTCTCAGGCTGGCGTAGCGACGATCGATGCAGCCCATGTGAGCGACGCTGCGTCGCTGGAGCGCCTGCTAGGTGATGCCGCCTCCGGTGGGGCGGAATGGGGTGCGACTCCGGCAGCGCAGCGGGCCGCGATTCTGCGCGATGTGGGAGCAGCGCTGGAAGCGAACCGGGCGCTGCTCATCGAGGTGGCGATGTCCGAGACGGGCAAGACGGTGGATCAAGCTGATCCCGAGATTTCCGAAGCCGTCGACTTCGCCTACTACTACGCCGATCAGGCGGAGGCACTGGCCGACGTTGATGGCGCAGTCTTCAAACCCGACCAACTCACCCTGATCACGCCGCCGTGGAACTTTCCGCTGGCGATCCCAACCGGCTCCACGCTCGCCGCGCTAGCTGCCGGTTCAGGGGTCGTGCTCAAGCCGGCCGGTCAAGCTCGTCGCTGCGGTGGCGTCTTGGCTGACATCATGTGGAACGCCGGAGTCCCACGCAGCGCGCTGACGTTGCTCGACGTCGACGAGCAAGAACTCGGTGCCGAACTGATCTGCGACGAGCGAATAAACCGGGTCATCCTCACCGGTGGGTATGAGACGGCGGCGCTGTTTCGAACCTTCCGTCCCGAGCTGCCGCTGCTGGCTGAGACCAGCGGCAAGAACGCCATCATCGTCACTCCCAGTGCGGACATTGACCTGGCCGTCAAAGATATTGTGGCCTCCGCATTCGGCCACGCTGGGCAGAAGTGCTCGGCCGCATCACTCGTCGTGTTAGTCGGCTCAGTGGCAACGTCGCAGAGGTTCCGCAACCAGTTGATCGATGCGGTCACCTCGTTGAGCGTCGGCTCGCCGTTCGACCTCGACACACAAGTCAGTCGCGTCGTGGAGACTCCCGCCGGAAAGTTGCTCAGTGGGCTGACTGAGCTCGGCGAGGGCGAGACGTGGTGGGTCGAACCCAAACTGGTTGACGCCGATGGTGACGACCGCCTGTGGTCCCCCGGTGTCCGGGCCAACGTGGCGCGTGGATCGGCCTATCACCACACGGAGTACTTCGGACCCATTCTCGGCGTGATGACTGCCCGTGACCTCGATGAGGCCATCGACATCGTCAACGAGATTGAGTATGGCCTGACCAGCGGTATCCACTCCCTCGATGAAGACGAGGTCGCCGTGTGGTTGGAGCGCATCCAGGCCGGGAACCTCTACGTGAACCGTGGGATCACCGGTGCCATCGTGCGACGCCAACCTTTCGGCGGATGGAAGCGATCCGCGATCGGAGCGGGTGCCAAAGCGGGCGGCCCGAACTACCTGTTCGGTCTCGGTTCGTGGCGTAGCGCACCCGCCGAGCCGTCCGGTGCGCCGGTCAGCGCGGCCGTGAGCGCGTTGGTGGACACAGCTGGTCCAGCGCTAGCGGCTAGCGACCGAATCTGGCTCGCCCGTTGCGTGGCTAGCGACGCTGGTGCGTGGCGAGACGTCTATGCGCAGGCGGCGGATGTGTCGGGGTTGACTGCCGAGCGAAACATCCTGCGCTACCGACCCGTCGAGACGCCGGTGGTCATCCGGTTCGCGGCTGGCGGATCCCAGGCGGAACTCATTCGGGTGGCCGCAGCCGCTCTGGCGGCCGAGTCGCAAGCGAGCATCTCGAGCGAGCAGCCGTTGCCCAACGAGCTCGTTGAGGCACTGTCGCGCGTCAACTTAGACATCGCCTACGAGGATGCCCGAGCCTGGCAGCGACGCCTGCAAGGTTCAGGTGCTGCAGTTGGCGACAGGTCAATAGCTCGGGTGCGGCTCATCGGCGCACCAGCGGCGGAGCTATTCGTGGCCGCTGACGGTCGACCGGACGTCGCGGTGTGGGCCGATCCGGTCACCGAGTCAGGTCGAGTCGAGTTGTTGCCGTTCCTGCGGGAGCAAGCTGTCAGCATCACCGCACACCGATTCGGCACGCCGAGCCAGCTGGCTCACGAGGTGATCTAGATTCTCCGCTCTGAACCAACTTGCTGAAGTAGATCGGCTCCCAGGAGGGGCACCTGAACGTCGGGTCGTCCAAATGGGTGAAAACTCTCTAGGGAGTTAGCGCGGTTGGCCCAATATGGCTTAACTTCGACAAATGGCAGCGAAGCGAGTGAACGTCTCGGCTGCGATTACCGGGACGGTTCTTCTTACCGCAGCACTATTCGGCACACTGCCAGGTTCGACCAGCGGCATCGGTAGCGAGGATTCGCTGCAACCGATCGAGGTCGTCGACGTTGCCCCGATCGTTTCAGATTCGGACTAAGCCGACCCGACGACCGCGCCGCGCGGGATGACGACGACCGGGATGGTCGACCCGCGGATCAGTTTGAACGTCATGTCTCCCAAGAACACCCGCCGGATCGGACCGGTGCCTGTTGAGCCAGTCACCATCAGGTCAGCGTCGTCCCAGTCGTAGCGACCGAGCGCTTTTATGACGTCGTCTCCCTCAAGAATCTCTGTCGGAACGTTCCCGGCGATGGCTTGATCTCCGAGATCACCACCGACTCGTTCCAGTGCGGTATCCAGCGACTCTTGCGATTGCTCGCGCAGCGAGGTGAGCACCTGATCCTCAGCGTGTCTACCTAATCGAGAGCCGTAGATCCGGGTGACCCGCTGCACGATGGTGAACAACAGCATTTGGGTCACGGGATCCATCCCGTTGAGTTTCAGCGACCGGATCGTCACGTCCAGACAATGGTCGGACTGCCCGTTCGGTTGGTAGGCAACGACGGCGCGCTTGATGGCTGGCGGCGCCCACCGCGCGTATCCCTGCGGGGCGATGCCGACCGGTACGGGTGAGCCGTGGAAGAGCTGGTCACTAGTGCTACCGCCGGCGATGCGGCCCTTGCTACCGCCAGGGGCCGATCCGATGACGATCATCTGAGACCCGCGCTCTTGTGCAACTTCAGTCAGGCCGACGCCGCTGGACCGGTTGGGGTGCAGGACGTAGGTGACACCCTCCCGGTCGTCGAGCTCCTCGCGGGCCCATGCCAACGTCTCGTTGCCCTGATCGACCAGGAACTTCTGCCATTCCGCATCCACGTGAGCCGGGCCGACGAAGTCCCACGCCTTGGGGTAGATGTTCGCTACCACAAGGTCGGCATTCAACGTCGCGGCCAGAGCGCAGCCTAAAGCGAGGGCATCGCTGCTAGCGGGTTCTTGGTTGACCCCAACCACAATCTCCACTCGGTCATTGTTGTCTACCAGGGCACCATGTTGCATCGCCACGGCGGAAATTGCCGCGAAGATCCATAACGGCATGTAACGATCTGGTTTCGGATGCCCTACCGATCTGCTTTCGGCTCGCAGGATCGCTAACGTGACCACTTGGCGGTGCCGACATTGGTTCCGCCGTGTGAGGTAGCCGAGCCGATTGGAGGTCGCCGCACATGAGTACAGCGCAGGCTCCGAACCGGCCGCCGAGTCGTCAGACGATGAGTCAGAAGCTGTTTCGGACCAAGTCAGTGGAGACGATCCTGGCGGAGACCAGCGATGGTTCCGACGGCCTCAAACGGTCAATGGGTGTCGTATCCCTGACTATGTTCTCGGTCGGTTCCATTGTCGGAACCGGCATCTTCGTCATCCTCGGTGTTGCCGTACCCGAGGCCGGTCCAGCTGTCATCTTGTCGTTCGTCCTGGCCGGAATCACCTGTACGTTCTCGGCGCTGTCTTATGCCGAGATGGCCTCGACGCTGCCGATCTCTGGCTCCTCGTACTCCTATACCTACGCAACGATGGGTGAGCTTGTCGCTTGGGTATGTGGTTGGTGTTTGATGTTGGAGTACGGCGTCTCAGTCGCTGCGGTCGCGGTCGGCTGGGGCCAATACATCGACGAGATCTTCTCGCTATTTGGGGTCAATCTGCCCACAGAGTTCACTGCTCCGCCGGGTGAGGGCGCCATCATTAACGTGCCCGCCATCGTCGTCGTTCTGATGGCCGCATTCCTGCTGTTGAAGGGCGCGAGCGAGTCGGCCAAGGTGAACACGATCCTGGTGTTCACGAAGATTGTCATCTTGATGTTCTTCTGCGCGATCGCATTCGTGGCTTTTGACGCTGGCAACCTGACGCCGTTCATCCCACTGGGCTTCGCCGGAATCACGCTGGCTGCCTCGCAAGTCTTCTTCTCATTCATTGGATTCGATACTGCCGCCACCGCTGGTGAGGAGGCCAAGAATCCCAAGCGTGATCTACCTCGCGCCATCATCGCCTCGCTGATCATCGTCACTGCGCTGTACGTCATGGTGGCGCTCGCGGCGGTTGCAGCGAAGCCGTGGGAGACGTTCGAGGGGTCCGGTGGCGAGGCTGTTTTGGCGCAGATCCTCGAGGAAGTCACTGGGCAAAACTGGCCGGCAGTGGTGCTGTCCATCGGTGCGATCATCTCGATCTTCAGTGTGGTGTTGGCAGTGATGTACGGGCAGACTCGCATTCTGTTCGCGATGGGACGCGATGGGTTGCTGCCCAGCATCTTCACTAAGGTCAACAAGAAGACTCAGACGCCCGTGCCGAACACGCTCATCGTGACGGCAGTTATCGTCGTTCTGGCTGGATTCATCCCGCTCGCCGCTCTTGCTGAGGCGACTAGTATCGGCACCCTGTTCGCGTTCATTCTGGTCAACCTGGGTGTGATCATCTTGCGGCGAACGAAGCCTGACTTGCCGCGTGGTTTCAAGACTCCGCTATTCCCGATCACCCCGATCTTGGGCGTTATCTTCTGCGCTGGGTTACTGCTCAGCCTGCGGGCCTCCACCTGGATTACCTTCGCGATCTGGATGACGATCGGCATGGTTGTTTACTTCACCTACGGCATCAAGAAGTCGAAACTCAACGATGTCCAACCCGAAGAAGTGAGCTAGCCGCACGCGCATCGCGGCGGCGCGATAAGGTCTGCATTGCCAGATTGGAGGCGTCGCCTAGTCCGGTCGATGGCGCCCGCCTGCTAAGCGGGTTGGGGTCTCAAAGCCCCTCGAGGGTTCAAATCCCTCCGCCTCCGCGTTTTGTCAAAGGGCGTCCACCCTCGGGTGGGCGCCCTTTGACGTGGGTTGTGTTGTGGGATTTGGGAGGAGCGCGCGTAGCGCGTATTGCGACGGCTCCCTCCGCCTCCGCGTTTTGTCAAAGGGCGTCCACCCTCGGGTGGGCGCCCTTTGACGTGGGTTGTGTTGTGGGATTTGGGAGGAGCGCGCGTAGCGCGTATTGCGACGGCTCCCTCCGCCTCCGCGTTTTGTCAAAGGGCGTCCACCCTCGGGTGGGCGCCCTTTGACGTGGGTTGTGTTGTGGGATTTGGGAGGAGCGTTTCCTGTTTCTACCCGAGTGGGTAGCCGGCCAGTGTCAGCGTCTAACAGCTCATCCGATGAGTACTCAGGGATTGGTTCCCCACCTATCGTCCAGCCGCCGCTGGGCAGATCGCGGGCTCTGAGTTGCTCAAGGAGTTTCAGGCCTTCCTCTGACAAGCTCTCTTCGCTAGAGATTGAGCCCACCTCGGATTCCATCACCACCATGCCTGCCCCTTCTGCTCCGAATCCCAGGGCCCCGGCGATGACGGGGGCGGCGAAGTAGATGACCGCGCAGACCACGATCACGCCGCCAGCGATCTCGAGTACCTTTGCCCACGTTGGCTGACCAGCGAGGGTGGCCTCAGTTTGTGTCAGCATGCGGAAGTTGCACGACTGACCGTTGGGGTAGAACATCGTTCCGGTGTAGCCAATGCCCCAGAATCCTGCGTTGTAGATCTCGACGCGCACTGATTTGCCGTCGCCGATGCTTGGCGTGGACATGTTCTGGCACTCGTTGCCGTCATTGCTTTCGCCCTTGTACGTGTAGACGCTCGGAGCTCCAACGATCGGGTTCTTCTGGATGAGGTTGAAGCCCACGGAGTGATCCTTCGGAGGGGCCACCATTACCACTGCGGTTGATACGCCTTCCGAGAAGTCGACAGCGTCCGTCGCGGTCGTCTTTCCGTTGGCATTTCCCACGAACTGCAAGTTGAGTTCGTGGGAGGATTTATTCGACACCACGTAGGTGTAGCCAGGGCCACCGGCTGCCGCCGAGTCGGAGTCTGAGGTCACTGCGTTTAACGTCGACCGTGTGAGGGGCATCGGCTCATCAGTAAGTCCCGGCTTAACCGAAACTCGCAAGTGTGAAGGCCACGGTTCTTCAGTTTTACCCGGGCCTTGTATCGGCCATTCTTTCGCACCTTGGTGGAGGCTACTTTCTTCCACCTTCGCTCGTCGTCGGTCCAACGTCCGCCGTCTTTGGAACGTTCCACAACGACCCTATTCGTGCCCCGGGTGCCGATTGTATTGGCGAGTGCCTTTTGACGGAGCTTTCCCGTGACCTTGACCTTCTGTCCAACCGTTTTGCTGTCGCGTCCACGAATACGCATCGTTAGGCAATCTCGATCACCCTTGGCGGATGCCCCAAAGATGCTGCAGCGGGTCTTGTCGGCATTGGCTGCTCTGGCGTCGGGCACTGTCGCACCTACAGCGCCATCGTCTGCCGACTTTGTGACGGCGGTGCTGTTGTCGGTCTCCGCAGCATTCGCCGGTGAAACCGGCGCCATCAACGCGGTCGCGACGACGGCGATGCTGGTCATCACGACCAGCAGCTTTCTTGGGATTTGGCGAGTGGACTCCGCTTGGTTGGCTCCAAGTTCCTGTGTCATTGCCTGCGCTCCAGTCCTTTGACATTGGTAGATCCAAAGTACGTTGGATCTCTTTCTGGTGCAGGGTCAAGAATCAATCGGAGTAGAGCGGCTTGGTTGCGTCGCAGCAATCGCTCGTGCAAGCCGCGGCGCATCAGAAAGCATCACGCAGTGATCACCAGTAATGACGATCGGATCAACTCCCGCCTTCAACGCGAAGGTGCGTACGACTTCCAGCGGATAGGTCAGGTCTTCATCCATCGCGATGTAGCGTCGTGGGTAATCGACATCTTCGATTCCAGCCACCGCGGGCGACAGGTTGGTCCGAATGCCTGAGGGGTTAGTCGCGCGTAGGCGGCTCGCGCACGGGGCTCGTTTAAGTGCTGGAAGAAGCGGCCCCATGCTGATTCGAAGTCTGCGAGCACCGAATTGTCCCCTGATGATGCCGCCAGGATGTAGAAGCTGGGCTGACGCTGCGCAGGCGTCACGTCGAGGCCGCACTCCCCTCGGTGTGTTCAATAACGGCATCGATGAGGTCATCAGTTGAGATGTCAGCGCGCGGCGTTCTGTCGTCGCCACACCCCGGAAGGTCGAATGAGGAACTGCAACACCAAGGTGTCGCAGTTCAGTCTCGACTCGCCACCAGCACCACGCACCATGCGAGCCTCCGTGGACCAACACAGTATGAATGTCTGACGGCAGCATCGGGATTGGGATCGGCGGCATCGTCAGGCGGGTGCATTGATCCAAAAATCGTATCGTTTTCGGGGTGGTGGTCTACCGAACGACCTCGTATTGGACGAGCCTCGCCGATGAGTGGCAGAGCGTATTGCGAGAATGTCCGGGTGGACAACGATAGGCAGGTCGCCAGTCGCGGCTACCTCCTGCGCTTCGCGTACTTGTCGATCGCCGCAGCACTCCTAACAATTGGACTAAAAGGTTGGGCGTACATCCTGACCGGATCGGTCGGCTTGCTGTCCGACGCGATCGAGTCGACTGTCAACCTCGCGGCAGCGGTGATTGCTCTGCTCGCCCTGCGCGCCGCAGCGAAACCGGCGGATACGGTCCATCACTACGGTCGGGGGAAGGCCGAGTACCTGTCAGCGGGGATAGAGGGCTTCCTCATCTTCGGGGCCGCCGGCGCCATCCTCATCACCGCAATCCCGCGCTTGTTCAACCCGGAGGAGCTAGAACGCCTCGGCCTTGGTCTAGTCATCACGCTGATAGCGACAGCCATCAACGGCGCTGTGGGCGTGATCTTGCTGAGGGCGGGAAGGACTCACCGCTCGGCTACCCTGCGGGCTGATGGCCACCATCTGCTGACCGATGTGTGGACGTCCGTTGGAGTTGTCGCCGCAGTGTTCTTGGTGCTTGTCACCGGCTGGGTGATCCTCGACCCAATCATCGCGATTGCCGTCGCCATCAACATCATGGTCATCGGGCTGCGGTTGATCCGCGGATCGGTTCGCAGTCTGCTCGATGTGTCGCTGGATAAGGCGGATCACGATCGCATCGTGTCGGTGCTGCAGGAACACGTCGGCGACGGCGTCACCTTCCACGCGTTGCAGACGCGCGAATCCGGTCAGTCCCGCTACATGACGGTGCACATGCTGGTGCCCGGGCAGTGGACCGTTGCGGCGAGTCACGACCGCGTCGAGGAACTCGAAGCGCAGTTGCACGCCGCCGTTCCGGATCTAGAGATCATGGTGCACATTGAGCCGATCGAGGATCCGCGGGCATACGGCGACTATCGCGGCGGCATCGATCTGCCGCACCGTGATTAGCGGGCGCTACTTGACGATGACGATGCCAGTTGCTTCCGATGCTTCATCAAGTCCGCCCGCGTCCTGCAGGTTCGTGAAACCGGCGGCCTCCATCTGCGCGACGGCCGCGGCGGAGCGGTTGCCGGAGCGGCAATAGACGACGTAGCTGGCGTTCTTGTCCAGGCCAGCGATTTGCTGGTCGAACGTAGCGGACTGCACGTCGATGTTCTGGGCGCCCTGCAGGTGTCCAGCGGCGAACTCTTCTGGTGTGCGGACGTCGATGATGACGGTATCGGAGGCAACCGAGATAGAGGAGGACGGCGATGATCCGCCAGAGCTATCCGTGCTGGAGCAGCCAGCGGCGCCCCCGACGGCTACGACGGCGACCGCGACGAGGGCGATTCGGGCGAGCTTGGACTGACCTGGGTTCTTCACGGGACCTCCGAGAGTTGCGTCTGATTCCGGCCACTATACCCCGGGGGGTAATGTAGGACTGCCTAGGCGGTGCGTGCCCACTAACCTTGAGCGATGATTCCCGAGCCTATCCAGCGATTCATCGACATCCAAGTCCAGCGCTCGCAGGCTGACTACTCCGACCTCAAAGCCGTCTACCTCAACGGGACACTCAAACGTTCGCCGGAGGTGAGCCAGACGGCGGGGCTGATGGACATCTCTACCGGAATCATGCGTGGTCTCGGTGTCGACGTTACTGAGGTGCGAACGGTCGATCACGTGATCCCGCCAGGCGTCCAAACCGACATGACGGAGCACGGCTACGAGCGGGACGACTTTCCTGCGATCTACCGGGAGAGCATTGAGCCAGCCGACATCATCGTGCTCGCGACGCCGATCTGGTTGGGCGATCAGAGCTCGGTGACCCGACTCATGATCGAGCGCCTCTACGCGTGGTCCGGGGACCTAAACGAACACGGCCAGTGGTCCTACTACGGGAAAGTGGGCGGCGCTTTGATCACCGGGAACGAGGACGGTGGCAAACACTGCGCCGCGATGATGCTCTACTCCTTGCAGCACATTGGCCTACTGGTTCCACCACAGTCCGACAGCTATTGGAACGGCGAGGCTGGTCCCGGTCCCTCCTACCTGGATCCCGACAACGGCGGCCAGCGCAACGCATGGACGACTCGAAACACCGCGTTCATGACGTGGAACATCCTGCACATGGCGCGGATGCTTAAGGACGCGGGCGGTGTTCCACCCTTTGGCAACATCGCCTCCGACTGGGACCTATCCCAACCGGAGCATCCCAACCCTGAGTACCGCTGACCGGGCCGCTATGCTTTTGGCCGTTGCGCCCGTAGCTCAACGGATAGAGCATCTGACTACGGATCAGAAGGTTAGGAGTTCGAATCTCTTCGGGCGCGCACCAGAAACCCCCTGGCAACAGGGGGTTTCGTCGTTTCCGGGGTCTTTGCGTTGTCGGCCGCACAGCCAAAAGGCACAGCGAGATCCTGGTGTTTTGTAGGGACGAAGTAGGGCAAATCGGACGACGAATCGGCGTGCTGCATCCGCATTGCGACTAGGTTTGATGCGACTCTCGCGGACCAGCCCCCAAACTTGGAGCAACTCCTGGAGTTACATGGCGTCGGCCCGAGCGCCGTCAAGAGACTTGCAGCTGCGCGCTGAACTCTCTTAGTCGGGTAAGGGTCAGCGAGCGCGAAGTCTGGCAAATACTCACTCAGTTCCGGTGTCCACGGACGCAGGCCGCAACCCCGAGGGTGACGCGACAACGATCTTGTCGTCGC
Organism: uncultured Actinomycetes bacterium; assembly: GCA_963821045.1. Classification (GTDB taxonomy): domain Bacteria; phylum Actinomycetota; class Actinomycetes; order S36-B12; family UBA10799; genus UBA10799. The sequence continues at coordinate 45,350 of CAWGCB010000001.1, forward strand.
TGAAGCCGACAGACAGCGAGCAATAGTTTTGGCAGGCTGAACTTCGTTGAAAACGACGTTACCGGCGGGGGATTGAGTACAAGTGAAAAGAAGAAATACAGCTCTCATGAATGGGCGAGTAGGCGCGATGGCGCTGGTAGTCGGTGTCGGCCTGGTGGCCAGCGCAGCGCTGCCAAGTTTTGCAGTCGGCGCGGACGATGAGGAAGGCGTCAGCCGAGCGAGTGCCGTTGAACAGTTGCTGGGAGCCCGATCAAGTGCACCATCAGCGACCGAACGCGGAATCGCAAACGGAGTTGATCCTTCAGATGTAGGAGTGCTGGCGAAGGACCTAGGCACGGTGAACGCGCGCGCACTGAGCAATGATCCGGACTACTGGATGTTCGATTCCGAGTACGATTCTCCGTACGACTCGTTGGCGTACCCCGAGCTGGGAATCTCTGGAATGGCTGTCGCAAAGTCGGCACCAGACACCCTCATGACGGTGGCGTTAGCGTCGCCCGGAGTCGACTCGACAGTCTCGCGTGATGGAGCGCTGTACTCATTTCTTGACACGAACAACGACGGTCGCACCGACTACGCGACAGTCACGCCGGCACAGAGCATGTATCAAGGTTCGCTGTATAGCTCCCCTGTGTATCGGTTCGTTGGTGACTCCCTGGTGGGCACCGGGGTATCGGCCACTTGGTTGATGACGTCCTCTGGCTGGTCGGCTTCCTTCCCATGGCGGTCATTGGGTATCTCAGCGGTGAGTTTCAGCATGGGCCTTGAGGATGCCGACGGCTACACGGATTGGTCTCCTGATGCTTGGAGTACGTACGCGCAACTAGCTGGCGTCGTTGGGGTGGTTCAGCGAACCGGACAGACCGTTGCCGGTTCCGTTACTTCGAAGACGAAAGCGAAGAAGGGTAAGCGAGTGAGTTTGCCTCGCACTACCAACGCAGGGAACCGCATCAACTGGACCAGCAAATCTAAGAAGCTCTGTCGGACGGCCGGGTCGACGCTGAAGCTGACGGGTCGAAAAGGTAAGTGTCGGATCGTTGCTAGCGCGCAACAAGATGCCACCCATTACTCGATGCGGCGGGCCTACAAGATCCGAGTCAAATAGCAACTAGTCATGAGCAGTGCTGCGCGTTACACACGCGCAGCACTGCTGCGTGTGCGCGCACGGAAAGTCCGACCCAAAGGAGGTGCGGACGCGTCGAGTACGTCCCGTCCCGTTGACCTGGATCACCAAGCACCGCCTTGAATCGAACACGGAATGTCTGACCTGGCTCCTAATGTCAAATCTGACACGCCAAACGCACTGACTTTCTTGGCTGAAGTTTCATCCAAGAGTTCATGGCTGGATCTAGGAGGACAAACTGTGTTATCCGCTCGCGACGAGCACCCTGAAACCAACGACGCTGGAGTGAGCGCCGCTGTGTTTTGCGAGCACTATCCGACGCTAATCGGACTGAGCCAGCTCATTCTCGATGGAGAGGGCAGGCAGGTCGAATGTCGGGAAGGCCTCGCGGAAGCGCGCCCCTTCTCAGAGCCAGGACCCGACTGTGTCGTTGTCTACGTCGGCAATCGTGGTCCAAGGCGACTGTTCACGCTAGTTTCCGCAGCGAAGGAGGCGAGCATTCCGGTTCTGGTAATCCTGCAAGATATGCGCAGGTTTTGGGTGGATTCGCTAGTCACGATGGGCGTGGCAGGAATCCTCGCCGACGCTGATGTGAAGCAAGACTTGAACGCAGCCGTGGACAAGGTGGTCGGCGGCGGGACCTGGTATCCAGTGAATGCGTGCTCCACGTTGATTGCGTCAGATCCGGGGCTCTCACCACGGGAGCTCGAGACGCTCGCCATGTATGCCGAGGGCGCACTTCTGGCTGATATCGGTCGCCAGCTCTACGTTGGGGAATCGACGGTGCGGACCTATTTGGCCCGTGTCCGTGAGAAGTACGAAGCTGCAGGGCGACCGGCTAGGACGCGACTGGAGCTGCGAAGAGAAGCGATCAGAGAAGGCTTGATTGACGAGGTCCTGCATCTGGATGCAGCCGTCGATTCGCCCGATCGGTACGGTTTCACGGGACGCTCTCCGCGCTTAGGATTCGCGGTCGGTTCCTGATCGTTGGGCCAGGTTGTTGTTTGACTGCGCGTGGGATTCTTGAATCCTGGCGGTGATCCAAAAAGGTCAGCGGTGCGCTGCTAGAGGTAGCCACCGGCTGTGGTGCTTGCTTCGGTCAGGGATTCAAGCTGAAGCTGTCCGTCGACGGGACACGGGGGTCGGCGACCTCCGAAGGTGTCGATGATGTGAGGTGCATGTTGCGCCGTCGTTCTGGTGACGTTGATGATGCTGAACTCGAAGTTGGCGGGGTTGACGTCGCTGGCCCAGATCTCTGATTCGATGATGAGCTTGTTGGGTACCCAGTAGGCACGAGCGAAGCCGATCTCGCTGTTGATGTCGTTGATCGCGCTGAACAGTTCAAGCGTCGGTTCCAGCCCGTCCACGCTGACCGTGCTGAGTTGGATGACGGGATCGGCTGGATACACGATCCGTGCTCGAAGTCTGTTGCCGTCAAAGTCCGCGAACAAGTCGCCGTCGGCGTTGGTGTCGGCTGGATTGCCGGTGACGTCCTTAACGAGATCGCGGACGTAGGAGAAAACCATGTCGCTTCGCAATTGCAGTGCCCTTCGGTTTGGGCGAGCGGTCACAACCGCTCGCTGATCTTGCCGATATCCCGGTGGGATACGGCCAGCTCTTCCCCTGGAGCACCCCGCATCAGCGAAGAGGGTTGCTAGTTGGCCAGCCAGGTACTGAGCGCCAACATTCGGGAGCTGTAGCTATTGATTTATAGAGGTAACGAAACTTGTGATGAAACTAGTGACCATGTGCTTCAACAACGAAAAGGCTGCATTTATTCCTGGAAACTGGGGCTTTCTACCTCCCGCAGCAGGCAGTGAGGCGACCTAGCTGAGGTCGCGATTACTGATGATCCCGGACTGCAATGGAGTCAGCTGCCACCAATCCGAGAGCTCGACGTCGGGGATCAAGATGCGGACCCTGGCTGAGCGCAACTCGTCACATTCCTCGACGTATGGCGTTGCGGGAGATTGGCCGTCTCGACCCATTTCGGGGGAGCAGGGGTATGGAACGGTGAAGCATGGATTGAAGCCGCTGTTGCAGCTCAGTCCCTTCATCCATAGCGAGTTGTGTGGCCACCCGTAGATCGCACACCCGTCGACTTCTTCCAGCTTCTCGCGTAGCTGTTCGGGGTTATGGACGACGAACCCGACTGGGTCGCGGGATGCGTCACCGTTGAGTTGGCGGTCATCGGCGATGAGGAACACCTGCTCGAACGCCGACAGCGACCAGTCGTGCGGTGGCGGTGGGGTGACCAAGACTGATCGAGGATGGCAGCGATGCCACGCATTGATCGGGCGAACACGGTGCCCTGGGCGTTGGAGGTTGCAGTCGGGTGGGTGGATGCCGGGCCGGTCTCCTAGGACTGGTTGCTGCACGTGCGGGTATGACGGGTCGTTGGGGCCGGTAACTAGTTGTGCCATTTCTGGGAGCCTTCCGCGTGGAGCGGTCGGCTCGCGCCTCCCGCTGATCTTGCCGAGACCCGGAGGGGCATCAGCCGGCTCTTCCCCTGGAGCACCCCGCATCAGCGAAGGGGGTTGCTAGTTGGCCAGCCAGGTACTGAAAGCCAACGTTCGAGAGCTGCTGAAATTGTAGCCCGTGCGCCTTGATCGGGTGGCGGATTTTTTGATCATCTGGCGTCGTCACATTCCTGCGCGCCCGGGGTGTGCGTCGGCCGACAGGTCACACCCAACGCGCTCAGACCAGTATCTTCCAGTAGGCATCTCACGAGCGCGTTGAGAACAAATCCGTCAGCCGAACCGGGCGTCTGTACGTCGCACTTGCCTGGCGAGTGTGGATCGACCGGCGGACGCGGTTGGCACCGGGACATGCCATTTGCGATTTCTTGATCGAGCACTTTCGCGACTGGTACCACTCTCCGCCCATGCGAGCGATAGGAAATCCTAGTTGGCGACTCGGAGGCTTTCGGTCGGATCAGTGTTCTGGTAGGGAAGCATTGACCATTCCCCGGCCCGCTCACGCAATTCAACGCGGAATTCTGTGCCTGGAAGCCCAGCGTCAGGACCAAACCATTCGCGCATTATCTCGGGTAAAACGTTGCTTCCGTTTGGATCTCGGCGTGCGACGTTGACGGCGATCTTCATGAAGTCGAAGAGCATGTTCTCGCCGTTCACCTCGACCGGTACCGCGCGTCCTTCAGGGATATCCGGCTGCTTGTTGCGATCAAAGCGGAGGATGGGTTCGCCGCTACTGTGGCTCACCTTCATCAGAATGCGATCTTTGGTGCTGCGATCAAGGTATGCGGCTAGCCTCCAGTCACACAGTTCGCTCACCATCGCTTCAAGCGTGTCGGTGTCCTCGGTATCCGGTGTGGAGACGAGTCGGAAAATGTCACCGTCCAGCACGAACTGGCCACCGGTCTGCAGATGCGTTAGGGGGAACTTGAGCCAGTAGCTCTTCCAGCGTTCCACCGAGACCGTGCTGAGGTCTCCGATCTCTTTGGCCGAGACATCGTCACGTAGACGCGGATCTCTCAACATGATTTGCCGCGATAGGGATGCAAGTCGATCAACCGTGGCGCCTGTGGCAAGAGCGGAATCGGAGATCAGTGCTCGAAGCGCGACCATCTTGAAACTCTTGGTCATCGCGGTGCTTGCAATGTCGTTGAGCAAGTCGTGGTGTCGGCGCCAGACGCGGTTCTCGCTTTCAGCTAGTAGCCCTTCGTCGGCCAGCGCCGCGAACCAGTTGGGTTTCGCGGTGGTTGGGTTGAAACCTGCTAGGTAGCTCTCAAGTGCTGTTGGGCGTTCGCCCCGTTCGGCGTTCCATGCGTTCGCAAAGGCTGTGATCCTGGTTCCGACGGAGGGCAGTAGCCGGAGGATCGTCTCCTTCGCTTCCAACTGGTAATCCACAGAACACCCAGGCGGCAGCGCAATGGTGTCAGTCTCGAGTGCGCGACGAAGGGTTGACTCTGTGATGGTCGGGTCCACCAAGCCACTCATGATGCGCAGAGGGAGAAGGAAGGATCGGTGATTGCCAACAAAGTCGATGATCGTGAGCGCGTCCTTGTCGGCAGATTTACGCAACCCTCGACCGATTTGTTGCATGAAGAGGATCGGGGATTGGGTTGGCCGCAACATCAGCACGGTATCGATTTCAGGGACGTCAGTTCCCTCATTGAAAAGGTCAACGGAGAAGACGACATCCAAGTCTCCATTGCGTAGGTCGACCAGAGTTTGTTCCCGGGGGGCTGAGGTCGATCCGGTGTGGACGGACGCAGCCCGGATGCCTTTCCCCACGAAGTAATCGCGCATCCAATCGGCATGACGCTGGGAGACACAAAACGCAAGGGTTCGGGACCCGCGTCGTTGCGTCCACTCCCGAAAGGCAGCGTCGCTGCGGTTGGCGGCAATCAACGCGCTCTCAAGCGCGGTCGGATCGAACCGTCCCGACCGCCACGGCAGCGGTTGGAAATCGACGGGGTCTGGAACCCCGAAGTAGTGAAAAGGCGACAGCTGTTGTTGCTCGATACCTTCGCCCAGCGAGCACTCGAAGACAAGATTGTCCTCGCACAGCGCGAGTAGATCCGCTCGGTCAGTCCGCTGCGGAGTCGCGGTAATCCCGAGGAGGAACCTGGGTTCGAGTCGATTGATCACCCGTCGATATGACGGAGCCGAGGCATGGTGAAACTCGTCGATAACAACGTAGTCAAATTCTTCCGGCGTGAACTCGTCAATCTTTGACGTCAATGTCTGGACTGACGCCATGACGATATCGGCACTGCGTTCATCGATACCGCCACCGAGCCAGCCGATCGAAGCGTCAGGCACGACCTGTCGAAAAACTGCGCGCGCTTGTTGAAGAATCTCCTCACGGTGGGCCACGAACAGCACCCGCCGGAACTCTGGACGTGAACTATCGAAAGCCGCCAACCAGGTTTTACCAAGGCCGGTGGCCATCGCGACGAGTCCCGCTCGGTAGCCCTGAGCTCGCGATTGTTCCAACGCTTCCAATGCTTGCCGTTGCAGCGCTGTTGGGGTAACCGGTTGAGAGAGCGGCTCCATTGCCACGGATGAGTCCGCGGCTAGCGGGACAGGACTTGCGTGTCCGGCTTTGGGTCGGCCGCACGGCTTGGTTGTAGGAACTGATGAACGCACGGTCAAGCATGACGGATCGTTCATCGTTCCAGAGACTCTCGAAACCGTCGAGTGCCTGTGACAGCGCACCCGCCGATTGGGACTCCATCGTCCATTCGTGCCCGTCGACCAGGCCGTGTTGGCTCGCATTTGCAGACCCAACAAAGACAACGCCATTGTTGGTGTCTAAGGAGTTGGTGAGGATGTATGCCTTCGGGTGAAAGCTCATCGTCCCCGCGAGGAAGACCCGGACTTTAAATCGTTTCCCAAACTCCTCTTGTCGCCGCAGTAGCGTCTCCAGGGCTGACTTCTCTGTCACGCCAAAGTAGTCCGTAGTGAGCACCCGAACTGACGAGTCCGCTCGTTGAAGGACTTCGTCGAAGATGGGATCGAGTACCCGCAGGCCTGAGCTTAAGACGAAACTTGCCGCGAAAGCTGCCGTGTTTAGCGACGGATCGCTAACGGCGTCAAGGAGGGCGGATCGCAGTGGGCGTGCTGGGGCATCATGGATCCGCGGTTCAACCGCCAGCGGCTTGAGGTAGTTACCCTTCGCCGGGATCACGTGGCGGACGCCGCCACGTGGATCGGCCATGTCTCCGCTGTAGCGGGGGATGACGTGGACATGCAGGTGATCAACCGTCTGGCCCGCCGCGGATCCAGCGTTGAAGCCGACATTGAATCCATCTGGAATCGGTAGACCCGGCAAAAGCTCGGCCCTCGTCCCATCGTCCAGTAGATCTGCCCGGACTTGATCGACGAGCGCCAAGATTGCTCGCTGCTCGTCTGTTGTTGCATCCCACCACTGACTCACCAAGCGGCGGGGAATCACCAACGTGTGGCCGGGTGAGACCGGGAAGCGGTCTCGGACAGCGAAGGCGAGGTCGTTCTCGGCTACGTATTCGTGGCCGGGGATGCCGAGGAATGGTGACGCGTACGCGGGGTCTGGGTTCTCCACGGATCAAGATTATCTTCGTTTGATTGAAACGACGTATTTCAGATCACGCAGATGCTCTAGCCCGCCCTGTCCACCAATGTCAACAGCCCCGCAACCCGCTCGAGTTCCTTCAACGCTGTTGATGCTGCCACCGACCAGCCCTGGTGAGTACACCAAGTGGCACGCCCACTGGGCTCGCGAGACCGCGACGTTGAGCCGGTTTCGTAGGAGAAGAAAGTCGATCCCACGCGGGATCTCGTTCGCCGATGACGCAGTGAGCGACACAATCACCACAGGCGCTTCCTGGCCTTGTAGTTTGTCGACGGTACCCACCGCCACGCCATTCAATCCGTTTCGATCCAGGGCAGCTCGGATTGCTGTGACCTGACGGTTGTAGGGAGCGACCACCAGGATGTCGTTCTGTCCAAGAGTGCGAGTTCCATCCTCATCAGTCCATTGCTGACCCATCGCGCCTATCGCGAGTTGAAGCACTCGGTCGACTTCTTCCGGGCTGTGCACGGAGCGGCCATTGTGGGTGATCGGGTGTCCGTAAATGCCTGGTTCCACATCGATCAGTGTGCGAGCGTTGGCAACGTCTGTCGATTCAAGTTCGCCTCGATACGACAGCGCCGATACTGGTGCGCAGTCAGCTGCTCGAATGGTGAGGTCACGGGGACTTGTGTTGCGGACACGAACTGCGGTTGCCCGCCCTCAACGCAACCTTTCGGTCACCGTTTGGAGCCCAGAATCTAGCTTTATGCGGTGTGATCCCGGCGCTATTTGGTGCTGCCCAGAACGAGCCAACTGGCGGTTGTCGCACGCCGGGCCTAATATCCACCTTGTGCTGATCATGGTTTCGGACGAACAAGAATGACGGGGACACATGATGGCCCTGGCAACGGCGCGGGTGCGTCCTTGGATGCTGAATACGTCAAGCGGAAGAACGCCCGAGAGAAGCGGATACGCGGAAAGCACCCACGGTTGGGCGGGCTGATCCTGGCGGTTAGTAGCGAGCCGTCGACGACAACCGCTTTCGCCACAGGCGCGGCCGGGGAACGAGCGACCGCAGCGTGGCTAGAGAAATCTTGTGGAGACCAGGTTCTGTTCCTACACAATCGACGGCTCAGTAGGACGAGTCGGCGAGGCGATATCGACCACATTGCAATCGCGCCGTCGGGGGTCTGGGTTATCGATTCGAAACACTACAAAGGCAAGAAGGTTGAGGTTCGGCGTAGCGGCTGGGGTGCCAAACGCACGGAATCACTTTTCGTCGGCGGACGCGACTGCACCAAGTTCGTCGCCGGTTCGACTAAGCAAATCGCTGCCGTTAAGACCGCGCTGACTACAGCAAACTTGGCGAGTACAGAAGTTGCCTCGATCCTGTGCTTTGTGGATGCACAGTTGCCGTTATTCAAAGACCTCGGTGTCGGCGGAGTGGCGATTCGAAGTCGGAGGGGAACCGCAAGACTGCTCAACCAGGCGGGACCGCTTGACGAGCAACTCCGTGTGCTGGTGTGGCAGGCACTTGAGCGGCTCCTTCCCGGGGCCGCTGAGTAGTGGGCCTGCGGGCCGAAGGACTTCGGAGGGATAGCGCCACTATCCCTGTCGTGTCGCCGAAAGCCATGCCCGTACCGCGACGTCCTCTGAATTGCTGCGATTCCGCCGTTATCCTCGCCGCTTAGCTAGGACTCGGTCAGGGTCGGCTCGGGAACGAGCCGTTCTTGACGATCGCCCACTTGGCTGTTCCCCAATCGGCGACCTTCGGGAGGGCAAAGGAGTTCTTGCCGTCTCCACCGAAGTTGGTCCCTAGAATTGTGTACAGCACCGTGTTCTCAGTGACCGACAAAAGACGTCCGTCTAGCGCGAGGTAATCATCAGACGGGATCTTGCCGTCGGCGAATAGGACCAACTGCCCCGTGAAGCGGTCATAGCTATTGCGTGAGGGTCCTTGGTTATTGATGAAGGCCTGAGTCCTCGCTCCGGCCTGCCTTGCTAGTTGAGGGTTGGGGGTGGCTCCGGTAACGGTCATTGGCCGCGAACTGCCGATAAATGCAACTTCTCCATCGACGACCGGAGCTGCGAGCGCGTTCAGGGTAAACGTGCCACCAGTGGACATGAGCCACTTGATCGGCGGCGGGTTCGATTCGGAATTTGTCGGCAGCGTCTTGATTTCCTTCATGGCCGGGATGCCAAAAGTCGTCTTGTTGTCGCCGCCGTACCGATTACCCAGCAGCGTATAAATTACGGAGTTCGCGGCATTGATCGGAAGCACTGATCCGTCGGCTGCAAGCGTTCCGGCCGGGACCCAGGACCCGACGAACGGGAAGAGGCCTGTTGCGGACTGTGCGTCCTTGGCGTTTCCGAGATTGGCTTCGTTTGATTCAGCAGAGGCACTGACCTCCTCCGGTGAGCGAGGCTCGTCGACGCTCTCACTGGTGTCGACTCCGCACCCGGCGAGTACCCCGAGGGAGAGTACGAGGCCCGCTGAAGCGACATACCCCGTGTGGTTGGATCCTGGAAACATACGCAGTCTCATGTGGCTAGTGGAACACGGATAGCCGGATTCACCTAACTCTGCAAATTAGACCAGCACGCCTCGGGAATGGCCGAATCGGTGTAAATCATCAGTCCCAGCAATCCGATGGCGACGAATACCACGAGGTGCTTCACCTGCGGGCGTGGCGATCCGGTCGCTGAAGAAATCTCCAAAACCACGTTTACTCACCCAACTGTCGGGGCAACTTCTATACAAGACATCGTATCGTATAGAGGAGAACTGACATGACCGCTTCGCCAGCCCGCTCCACCCGTAAAGGTCGCACCATCTCGACGCTTGCCGCATCTCTGGCCGCTGCGACTTGCCTCGGAATCGTCGGCACGGCCGTACCTGCATCGGCGAGTACGCCCGGGATATGCCCGCCGCAGGTTGCCTCGCAAAGCGCAGCCCACCTGACGGATGTTGATGCTCAGGCCACCGATCTCGTCTTGGAGTTCATCAAGGCAGCCGGGAAGGGCGTCGGCGGTAAGGCATTCAACTTCGCTCTATCGCAGTTGCTTGGCGGCGGCGAGGATCGTACTCCCGAGCAGCTCGACGCGATTGCCAAGCAGCTCGCGACGATGGATGCAAAGCTAGATAACCTGCAGAAATCTGCGGACGAGATCAAGGCCGCAGTGAATGAGGCGGCGTTTACGAACATGATGATGCGGTTCAAGGATCTGAAAGCCGACGTTGAATCGATCAATCACAACGGCCTAGTCCCCGTGGCTCTGGCAGCTGACAATCTGGCGAAAGTGAAAGCCAACCCTGAGTCCACGCCGGAGCAGATCGCAGCCGCTAAGGAGTGCGTGTCCTTCCAGCGAAGTAACTTCCTTACCCTCGCGGGGATGAAGGGTGCGGACAACAACGTCAACAAGATCTACAACCTGCTCTCCAGTGACGCGGGCGAAGACCATCTCGTCAATGGCTACGGCAAGCTCATCACACAGAACAACCGGCTGCTGGTGACGAAGCACTCCGAGCAACTGCGGGCCTTCTACGACTACATGGAGCAGTACCTGGCTTTGGCTGCCATCCAGAAAGCCGAATGGCAGGTCGGTACCGGTCGCCCGGACGTGGTCATCGAGGCGTCCAACAAACAGTTCACCAATGACGATCCCAACAAGCCCGGAATGATTCAGACTCTGCGGGGCGCCTTACCCAAGCCGATCCCGGCAACGGTCAGTATCGATGCCGGACAAGGTGGCGACCGCGTGGTTGGCAAGACGATGATCATGAGTGTGGGTGGTCCGAAATCCACCTGGCGCGATGCCGACAGGCAAGGCCACAGCACCGGGGATTCAGAGATCGTGAAGCGGGTCAAGAATCTGAACAGTGGGAGTGACTCGCGCGGTCTCGGCTTGAAGGACTGGAAGGTCATTACTCCCGACGAGTGGAACACGCTCCTGCAAAACAAGCCTGCGAACCAAGGCAACATCGACTTCCTCAACTGGCGCCTCAGCGACCAGACCACGAGGCACTTCGGGTTCAACGACAAGATCTGGATTGGCACCGATGCGCACAACCAGACAATGAACTGGGTGAACAAGGATCGCAATCCGCGGTCCGGGGTTGCGACGTACCCGACACACCTGACGGTGACGGCAACCTTCCGTGATTCGCTCGCGACAACGGGCCCAACAGCCGCATGGAGCCCGGTACTGCCCTGGCAGTTAGGGAAGGTTGAGAACTCACGCGTTGCCAAGCAGTTCGTTGACAAGGCGTTCAACGATGTGAAAGGGAATCTGGTTGTCTCCCGCACCGTCGTCCACAACTACATGGGAACCAACTAAGACGCCTCTACCGCTGGGAACACGGTCGACGCCGCGCTGGCGTATGTCGACGGCAGTTTGATCTCACCGCAGTAGGTCTTCCACGCAAAATACCGGGATGTCAGACCTGTACGCGACGATGAACAGGTTCTGAATCTAAGTGATAGTGGAGAAGCTGTGATGGTTGAAGAGTTACTGAGTGCGCTTCACGACGAGGGTCTTGCTGCGGTTGCCAAATCCGATGGGATCTTTTGGGAGACGGGTAGCGGGTGTTGGCGGATCACCGACGGTGACGCTGGTGTTGATTTTGACCGTCCGGAGGCGGTGTTCTGCGCCATCGAGTTTAACGACATTGAAGACACGTCTCGCATCGTCTGTTACGTGAAGGATCCGCATGAACTATTGGCGGCCATCAGAGCGGAGCGGGAGAAGTTGAAGCCGCTACCCGGCCAAATGGAGATCCATATCCCCGTCTGGAATCCCTACACAGACGAGTGGTCATAGCGTCTGAAACAGCTCAAGCCTCAGCCGACGACCTGGGTTCCCTAGGCGCGCAAACTCGGCATCGAGGCGAGTTGCTACCTACAGTGTTGTTTTGTGGAATCCAGTCACGCCATCGGTGCCGCGCGAGGGTTGGTCTGCGTCGTGTTAGCGGGCTCGTTGCTCGCGGTGCCGCTAAGTCCGGCCTTCGCGCAGACCGAAGCCCCCTCACCTGCGACCAGTCCGACACCGGCTGATCCTGGCGCGGATTCAGCCGAGATCGGCCGAAGATCCGGCCGAACAACTACCGACCCAGACGCCAGTGCCTTCCGAACAACCCCAGGTCCGGCCGACGGAGGTTCCGACCGACGTCGTCGAGCAGCAGGACGAATTCAGCGACCCGACCCAGCGGACTGCCAAGTCGACAAGTCTGCAGGCGGTGCGGCTTAGTCCCAAGCGGATGAAGGACGCTGATCTGAAGATCCGCGCGGTGGTGACCGGGCGCAAGAGTGGCGCTGCCAATATCCGGGTCCGACTCGCGCAGTTCGAGGGCCGCGGCGCAGCGCGTCTCAGGCCCGCGACCGTGCCTGCGCAGAAGGTCGGATTGACCGCAGCCAAGTCAAGCGATTCCAAGACCGTCTACAAAGGAACCGTGTCGAAGTTGATCGTCCAGAATGCTCAGGCGATCACCCGTAAGACCGACTCCGTGTACCTGTGCGTAGACAAGGTCGCAGCGACGCTCGGCTCCAAGAACATCAGGCAATCCGCCAAAGCGCAGCGCGCTCAGGGCGGCGGCAGTTGCACGCGCGGCAAGGGGAAGGCAGGCAAACCCCGTGGCGCAAACTCCCTCATCACTGGAACGTTCGACAACGCCAAGGTGGCAGCGCCGACGGCTACCGGACTCGGTGCCTTGACGTACTCAGCCAAGACGCTGTCCAGCTTCACAGATCGGCCCGAGCGAGTCGCATCTACGCTGAAGTTCGCCGAGCTAGTCGCAAAGAAGCGGTGGCGGTCCACGTTCAAGTCGCGCAAACCGCTCGTGGCGCTCGGCGCCGTCGGTTCTGATGACCTAGTCAACGTCCGGTTGAGCGCGCCGAAGCGGGTTGGCAAACACCGCTACCGGTCGACGTTCAGCTACGCGACACCAGCAACGTTTGACCCCGCTGCGGTGGACGGCGAGGACTTGGTGATGTTCGGCAATACCCTGCCATCGGGAAAGAAGACCTCGGGTTGCACCGACCAATCCACTCCCGGCAGTGTTGCTGGGGCCCCGAACGACTCCGACTTCATCGGGCAACTCGGGAACGCGAAGATCAAGCGAAAGGCAGGCAAGAACAACTTCCTCCTGCGGTCAAAGGATCCATCGTTCTTCAACTGGTTCCTAAGCGACGGGATTGGGTGTCCGTCCTACTTCACCGGCCCGGCGGACTTCGCCTCACTCGCGACGCGCAGCGGGTGGGCGCGCTCGTTCGGCACGATCAAACCCAACAGTGGGTTGCTCTGGCAGGAGGGAAAATCCACCCGCGTCGTGACGTTCCGGCAGAACAAGCCAAAGCTCAACCAAGCCACCGGCAAGTGGTCGAGCAAGGTCAAGTTGCTCGGTGAGGATGGCAAACCGTCGTCCCAAAGCGTCCAGCAGTTCATCGAGTCGCTACGGCAAGAAGGTGCGCACCTCAGCGGCGTACCTCTTTATGGATTCGACGAACTCCGCGAACCTCGGCGGCGAGGTGTACGTCCTGGATGAGAACTTCCAGATCCGCTACCAGGTCGTGGGTTCGCAGATTGAGTTCCAGTTTTCGATGTACAACAACTTCTCGGGCTGGATGGGACTCGGTTTCCACGAGTTCATGTTTCCCGCTGACACGATCGTGGTGTGGATGGACAACGCAGTGCCCTACGTGTGGGACGCCTACAACCCCGGGATCCCGACGTTGACCTTCTTCCCAGGTCCGAGCCCGGACGACAATCCCATCTTTGAGGTACCCGGCGCCAGTCCTTACGACAACAAGGAGAACGTCGAGATTGTCAACTCGTCGGTCTCCAACGGAGTCACCTCGATAACAGTTCGGCGCGATCTCGTCACCGGCGACATCTTCGACTTCGCCTTGTCAATGGATCGACCCTTCCGCGTTGTCACCGCTTACAACAGTGAGCAGGGTTTCATCAACGAGCCGGACGCGAATCAGCCGACCCATACGGCGTACGGCTCCGCCGAGTGGGTCCTGCGCTAGCAAATCGAGACCTGACGCCACCCTGAACGCTGCGAGTGGCGCGAATCGCATCGCGACCAGAAATACCGTGCACCATTCGCGTGCTCTACCGACACAAATAGTGCACGGTATTTCGGTCGCGAGCTAGATGGCGCAAAAAGTCCAGAGTTCGCAGGTGGGTTGCGTGCCAAACGGGGCGTAATCGGGTGACTAAGGAGACTGACGGACGCTGCAAAATCGTCCCATAGGCTGGCGGAAAGGAGTTCCAATCCGCCCGCCGACGCTAGGGAACGAGCAGCGATGACCTCTTCGCCTTCAAGCACGATGCAGCGATCACGATCCGTGTGGGGACAGTCGAGGTTCCGACTGCGCGATGCCCAACTGCCCGAGGTGGCCGATGTGGTAATCGCCGGGGCCGGTATTGCCGGGATGTCAGTGGCTGTTCGCCTTGCGCAGGCAGGCCTCGACGTCGTCGTACTTGACGCGATCAGTCCGGCGGCTGGTACCACGGGTCATAGCTCCGCCAAAATCTCCATCCTCCACGGATTGAACGCGCACCGGATCGCCGACAGCAACGGCATCGAGATGGCCGCCCACTATCTGAAGGCGAACCAATCCGGACTGTCCTGGATCGAGGAGCAGATCCGCGCTAATGGCATCGAGTGCGGGTGGGAACGCCAGCCGGGCGTCAGCTACGTGACGCAGACTGAGAACGCCTCCCTGGTAGACGCGGAGGTAGCAACGTTCATCAGTGCAGGGATTACAGCTCACCGGGTACAAGCTGATCTGCCCTACGAGACGGCTGCCGCGATCAAAGTCGATGACCAGGGTCAGTTGGATCCAGTTCGCTTCATCGACGCTCTCGTTGAGCAACTGATCAGTGCGGGTGGGCGACTAGTCACCGGAATCCGCGCCACCGGTGTCGATGACAGCGCCAGTGGTGCAACGGTGCGAACGACTGGTGGCGATATCGCGTGCGGTTGGTTCGTGGTTGCGACCGGGCTGCCGTTCCTAGACCGGGGGCTGTTCTTTGCCCGCACGGAGCCCCAGTCGTCGTACGTGATCGCCTGCGATGTCCGCAACCTCCCCCCAACGGGGATGTACTTGTCCGGCGACGGTCCGACTCGGTCTTTGCGCACCGCCAGCGTTCGGCAAGCGGCGACTCTTGCTGGTCGGAGGTGAGGGCCACAAAACCGGACACGGCGGCGACACCACAAAGCGGTACGAGGATCTAGCTCAGTGGATCGACAGGCAGTTTGGGCTCAAGGAGGTCGTGAGTCGCTTCTGTGCTCACGACTACGGCACGGCCGATCAGCGTCCGTTCGTCGGACCGATTCGGCCAGGGTCAACGAGCACGTTCGTGGCGACCGGATTCAACAAGTGGGGATTCACCAACGCTGCAGCGGGGGCCCAACTCGTGGCCGGAAAGATACTGGAAGCCACCGAGCCGTCCTGGGCGCAGGTGTTCTCGACAACGCGCCTGCCGGCAACAAACCTCGGCGGCGTCGTCTCAACGAATGCCCAGGTGGGGTTCGACATGGTCAAGGACTGGCTCTCGGCGGTCAGCAGCAACGGCATGCCAAAGCCAGGTCAAGGGGCAGTCGTTCGTCGCGGCGCCAAACCCGTCGCCGTCTCTCGAGACGAGGTCGGCAGCGTGTGTGAAGTGTCAGGCGTCTGTCCGCATCTTGGCGGAATCCTGCAATGGAACCCGGCCGAGGAGACGTGGGACTGTCCGCTGCACGGTTCGAGATTTCATCGAGACGGGCGGCTTCTGCATGGTCCGGCAACCAGCGACCTCAAAACCCAGTAGCGCGCGAATTTTAGCCCGAATGAAAGATCCTTTGGGGCCGATATGCCCTACCCGTAAGCAGGGCTCAGATGCGAGATTCGAGTAACAGCGCAGAGCAACTGAGAGCAGGCGTCGCGATGACTTCTACAACAACAGCGAGGGCAGTACCACCTAAGGCCGTGGCGGGTCAGAAGTACGTGCCGACCCACGCGATCGCCGAAGTCACCGGTCGGGCGCAGGACTACGACCACCTGATCGAGGCGATTGGCGACGCCAGCATCGTGCTGATCGGCGAGGCAAGTCACGGCACCCAAGAGTTCTACAGCGAGCGCGCCCGAATCACCACGCGCCTCATCCAAGAGTGCGGGTTCAATGCCGTCGCGATCGAGGGAGACTGGCCCGACGCGCACCGAGTCGACCGCTACGTCCGCGGGATGGATGAGTCGCAAGGTGGTGCAAAATCTGCGCGCGATGCGTTGCGCGGATTTCAACGCTTCCCGTCGTGGATGTGGGCCAACCACGTGGTGGCGAACTGGTTGGACTGGCTGCAGTACCACAACTCCAGCGTCCGCGATCCAGCCAAGAAGGTCGGGTTCTTTGGCCTCGATCTGTACAGCATGTCTAGCTCGATGAACTCCGTTGTTAGCTATCTGCAGCAGCGCGATCCACGTGCCGCCGCAGCTGCGAGGCATCGCTACGCCTGCTTTGACCAGGTCGGCATCTCCGATCCCGAGCAGCTCGGTCAGCAATATGGATACGCCGTCAGCGCGGGTCGACTGGATCCATGCGAGGACGCGGTCGTTGCCCAGCTCACCGATCTCGTTGACCGTCGCGCGGACTTCCTCACCATGGACGGCCGCGCAGCACGCGACGAATACTTCGCCGCCACCCGCAACGCGATCTTGGTTCACAATGCGGAGTTGTACTACCGCGAGATGTACTACGGCGCAGCATCCTCGTGGAATCTGCGCGACTCCCACATGGTGGACACCCTCGCGGCGATCCGGGCGCATCTGGGCACGTCAGTCGACAAACCTCGGATCGTCGTCTGGGCGCACAACTCACACGTTGGCGACGCGCGGGCAACAGAACTGGCCCGACCTGACCGGCCAGGCGGCGAGCGTCAGTACAACCTTGGCCAACTGGTGCGGCAAAAGTGGCCAGGGGAATCGTTCATCCTTGGCTTGACGACCAATGAGGGCAGCGTGACCGCAGCCACGGATTGGGGCGGCCCGGCGCTGACCCGCCACCTGCGGCCAGCGCATCGCCACAGCTTCGAGCACGTCTTCCACACCTGGGATTCCCCGGCGTTCTACGCCCTCGTTGACGACCAGACGATGGACCCGAAAGAGGTGCGACTCGAGCGAGCCATCGGCGTGATTTATCGGCCGGAAACCGAGCGAGCGAGTCACTGGTTCGCGGCGCGGATGTTCCAGCAGTTCGATGGGGTTCTGCACATCGATCGGACGGCGGCGTTGCGCCCACTTGAGCCCAGCGCCGACTGGGATCGCGCTGAGCCGCCTGAGACGTATCCGACAGGTTTATAGCGCAGCGGGACACAGCGCTAGTGAAGGGGTGAACTCACAATGCAGGAACAGGCGATCTTTCACGACCGGTCTCATGCTGGGCGGATTCTGGCGCGGCGGATGCGGGAGCTATCCGCGCTCACCATCGGCGAAGTGGGTGAGCATTACCGCGATCCGGTAGTGCTGGCCATGCCGCGTGGAGGCGTCCCGGTGGCAGTTCAAGTGGCCGACGCGTTGAGCGCTCAACTCGACGTCGTGTTGGTGCGCAAGCTCGGATCGCCAGACAATCCGGAGTACGCGTTCGGATCAGTAGCAGAGGAGGGTATCTCGGTTATTGACCAGAGCACCGTGAACTTCTTGGGCCTAGCTAACGATGAGGTCGAGCGCATCCGGGAGCAGCAGGCGGAGGAACTCAAACGCCGACTCGTCAGCTACCGAAAAGGCCGAGAGCCGATTCCGTTGCAGGGGCGCAACGTCATCATCGTGGACGACGGGATCGCCACTGGGGCCAGCGCTCGCGCTGCCATCGAGTTGGTGAAGCGTCGAGGCGCGGATCGAGTCATCATGGCTGCACCAGTCGCGTCTCCTAGCGCCGTTGACAGTCTGTCCGGTGCTTGTGACGGTGTCGTCGTCGTGGCGGAGCCGCCGGACTTCACGTCGGTGGGTTCCTACTACGTGGACTTTCGACAACTGCCCGACGAGGAAGTGGCTCGAGAGTTGGCCGAACATCAACGCACGCCTCGCAGCAATACCGAACAACGTCAGCAGGGCGACGAGGGCAAGGACCCCGACGCCGACCAGCGTCCGGATGAGGACGAGGATCAGGATGAGAATGCAGGATAGCACCAACTCGACAAAGATCAGCGGCCGGATCAGGTGGTCGATGTTCGAACATCCGAGCGGGTGGATCGCACACTGTTTGTCCCGATCGGCGAACAGAACCTACCGGCTCACCTGCGGATCCCGGCGAACGCGAGCGGAGTTGTCTTGTTCGCGCACGGCTCCGGCAGCAGTCGGTTCAGCCCGCGAAATGTGCAGGTGGCCCAATACCTCAACGACCGCGGCATTGGAACGCTGCTGTTCGATCTGCTGACCCCGTCGGAGGCCGCAGTCCGCATGAACGTCTTTGACGTCAGCCTGTTGACGAATCGGTTGGCCGGGGTGGCGGCATGGATCCGCGGCACTAAGGAACTCTCAGATGTGAACGTTCCGCTGGGGTTCTTCGGGGCGAGCACCGGGGGCGCGGCCGCCATCGCCGCCGCCGCGATGTACCCCCGGGCGGTTGCTGCTGTTGTCTGCCGCGGCGGCCGTCCCGACCTCGTAAAGCCGCTACTCGACAAGCTGCAGGTACCCACGACGTTGATTGTGGGCGGTCGCGATACTGACGTGCTGCGACTAAACCGCGAGGCCGCCGAGAAGATGCGCTGCCCCGTCGACATCGTCGTTGTGCCGGGAGCTGGCCACTTGTTCGAGGAGCCCGGAACGATGGACGAGGTCTGCCGCGTCACTGCCGACGCCTTCACCGAAGCATTCCGTGCAGTATCGGTCCAAGAACCACGTGTGTGGGTGTAATCGGACGCGATGCCGTCCGATTACACCCACACAGGTGAGGTGTCGCCCGCTAAGCGGAGTCGATCTCGCGACCGTGGGCGGTGACCGCCCATAGGGCGACTAGGCCCAGACCCATCATCAGGGCACCCCACACCGGGAACGCCGGTAGGAACAGTGCGCTGACGACGATGCTTACCGCCAGGACGATCACTGCGACCATCCGCGCCCAGGCCTTGCGGGTAAATAGCAGGACCCCAGCTGCTGCGACGGCAACCCCGCCGACAATCTGGATCCAGCCCCAGATATCGAAGTTCCACGTGATCACTAGACCCTGCTGTCCCACAACGTAGAAGGCCTCGCGCGAGAGCGCCAAGATTCCCTCGATGATGTGGAAAGCCCCTAGGACCACCATCGATACAGCAACGAACATCACCCAACCCGTCAGGCCTGTGGCCTCCTGCTCAACGACGACTGTGCGACCAGTAGCTGGCTGTTGGCTGACGCGCGGACGATCGTTTGAACTGGGTCGGGTTTCGGTTTGATGAGTTGAAGACATGTCCCCTCATTTCAATTGCAGTAGGCGATCCGGTGAACACTTGCGAACGCCTGCGTGAGTAGCCGCGTTTGCGGGCAATTCGAGCCTCTACCCACCTGTTCTCGGGTAGTAGAGAACTTCGTCACAAGGTGGCAGTAGGAACTCCTCCCGTCGGCTGTCAACGGCAGTCGCGCCATGGCCGACCCTGCCAGGTTCGGCCGTTGTCGCCGAGTCCCAGCGGACGAAAGTGCCTGTTTAGTAAGGGATTTCGGCCCTGCCGCGCGGACGGTAGCTGCGCCAACAATCGTGTTGTGGGCAGCGGCCACTGGATGCCACGGGGGAGGCGATCAGCGGACACGATCTAGTCGAACTTGGCTAGCTCAACACTGACCAACATGGGAAAGCCGGGGGGCGGTGCCTTCCCGCAGGCTGCGATCTCGTCGAGAGCAGACGGTTGTGATCGATGTCAGATCGCCGGTGGCCTGCGGGGAGGTGCCGCATTACAAACGGGGTGGGAAATTAAGATGAAGGTAGGACTGATTGCGCCACCATGGATTTCAGTGCCGCCGCGAGCGTATGGCGGAACCGAGTCCATGATCGACGTTCTCGCGAGGGGACTGGCCAAGCGAGGGCACGAGGTTGAACTATTTGCCACCGGCGACTCGACCTGCCCAGTACGGGTGCACAGCATCTACCCCAACGTCATGCCCATGCCGTCTGGCGCCGATAAAGGTGCTGGTGCCATGGCCGATATCGCGCAGACGCATGTGCACGCCGCCCTCACCGCGTTCGAGGACGTCGACATCATCCACGACCACACCCAGACGGCCCTTGAGTTCGCTGCGCCCGGAGTGCCCGTGGTCACCACGATGCACAATCCGATCGACACGGCACTGCGCAACAGAATGGCGCGCTGGCCGACGAATGTGCACCCAGTAGCTATCTCGCACGCGCAGGCGCAAAGCGCTCCTGGAGTGGACTTCGCCACCGTCATCCACCACGGAGTTAACGGCGATCAGCCAATCGGCGACGGGTCAGGCGACTACCTGCTCTTTCTTGGCCGGATGGCCAAGGACAAAGGGGTACGCGAGGCAATCGACATTGCGCTCGCAACCAACTCCCGCCTGCTTATTGCGGCGAAGTTGCGCGATCATGCGGAGGCGACCTACTACGCCAACGAAGTTCAGCCCTACTTGTGCGACAAGATCGTCTACGTCGGCGAGGTAAGTACAGCAGCCAAGTTCGACCTGCTGCGTAACGCGCGCGCCCTGATCAATCCGATCCGCTGGAACGAACCTTTCGGCTTAGTAATGATTGAGGCATTCTCGGTTGGCACGCCAGTCATTGCGACGGCTCGCGGGTCAGTACGCGAGATCGTCACCCACAGCCACACGGGGTACATCTGCCACACGGTCGAGGACGCGATAGAGGCGGTAGGGGACGTTGGCTCCATCGATCGCCAACTGTGCCAGGAGATCGCTCGCGGACGCTTCAGCGCAGACACCATGATCGACCGCTACGAGCAGCTGTATCGGCGCGTTCTTGCTGATGGCGGAGTCAAAGCGCCGAAGCTCCGTGAGGCTGACAACCGTCAAACGAAACGTCGGACTCCGTTGAAGCGATTGCGCGTAATCCGTGGTGGACGAGACGGCGGGCGCAACGGTCAAAACGGTCGCGAAAAATCGTGGTCAGCCTAGTCCCACGCCGTCAGCAAGACGTAGGCGCCGAGAGAGCCCACGCGTGACGCAGCCAGCGGAAACGATTGATAGCGCACCACCCGCAGTAGGTGCGGGTTGGACCACTTTGATCGACGGTTCGACCTTCTGCATCTCGCGCGGGTCTGGGGAGATCGTGTCCACCTCGGTGATGGGCCTATTCGTCCGAGACACCCGGGTCATCTCCACCTGGCAACTGCAGGTTCAGGGTGGGCAGCTCGAACCACTCGTTGGCAAGGTCAACGAAACATTCGAGGGCACGTTCGTATCGCACGGTAGCCCTAGCTTGGGCGACGCGGCTAGTTCCCTGCTAGTTGTCGAGCGCCGGGATGTTGGCGAGGGGATGCACTGCGATATCTCCGTCACGAACTCAAACCAGCGGCAAGTAGACGTGACACTTCAACTCGAGGTCGCGGCGGACTTTGCGGACATCTTCGCGGTCAAACGGGAGGATCCGCATCCCGGCGCTCGCACGCGTGCCACCGCGAATCACAACGAGTTGCTCTTCGAACTCCTGCCCAATGACGGCGAAATCGAACGTGCCGTTCGGATCAGCGCCAAGGACGGCGATCCTGACGCGCGGCCGGGTTGCCTGACCTGGACGTTCAGCCTGAGTCCGCACGAGGAGCGCTCGTTTTGTGTTGAGGTTGTGCCAGAGATCGACGGGATTGAACTTTCTCCCACGCACAGTTGTTCAGAGCATCACGAGACCTCTGATCGGACGGCGGCGCTGTTGGATTGGCGGCAAGACAGGCTTCGAGTGCAGTCGCCAAATACGTCCCTCGTTCGGCTGCTGAACCAGAGCCTGGAGGACTTGGCATCGCTGCGGTTCACCGACCCGCGCCACCCATCGCGCACGCTGTTGGCGGCCGGCGCCCCATGGTTCATGGCGCTGTTTGGCCGCGATTCGCTGCTCACGACGTGGATGATGCTGCCGTTCAACCCGCAACTGGCCATGGACACCCTGAAGGCACTGGCCCAGGCCCAGGGGGCAGCGATTGATGAACTCACTGATGAACAGCCGGGCCGAATCTTGCACGAAGTCCGCTTCGGCGTCGGCTCCAGTCTGGCTCTGGGCGACGGCCGGATTTACTACGGCTCCGCCGACGCGACCGCGTTGTTCGTGATGCTCGTCGACGAGGCGGCGCGCTGGGGCGCTCGACCTAGTGATCTGCGCGCACTGCTGCCTCACGTTGACAGGGCAATGGCATGGATCGAGGACTTCGGTGACGCGGACTCTGACGGGTTCGTGGAGTACCAGTGCGCATCGCCGCGGGGCCTGATCCATCAAGGCTGGAAGGACTCCCAAGACGGCATCAACTTTGCCGATGGACAGGTTGCGTCTCCGCCGATTGCGCTCGCCGAGGTCCAGGCGTACTGCTATGCCGCCATGACGGCACGTGCGTCGCTGGCTCGTCACTTCGACGACCGCTCAGCGCAGGTGTACTGGACCGAGAAGGCTCGAGACCTCGCTGACCGATTCAATGAGACGTACTGGTGTCCGGACCGTGGTTGGTACGCAGTGGGATTGGATCGTGACAAGCGGAAAATAGACGCGCTGACATCCAATATGGGACACCTTCTGTGGACCGGAATCCTGCCGCCCGATCGAGCACGCCGAGTCGCCGAGTTGTTGGTGTCGCCGCAGATGTTCAGTGGCTTCGGCATCCGGACATTGGGCACCGAGATGGGCGCCTACAACCCGATCAGCTACCACAACGGATCGGTCTGGCCCCACGACACTGCGATCACCATTGCCGGTCTCATGCGCTACGGATTCGCGCAGCAGGCACGCACTGTCGCGCAGGCTCTAGTCCAAGCCTCCGAGTCGTTCGGCGCGCGACTACCCGAGCTCTTTTGCGGTACCGCGAGCGAGCAGTTCCCGTTCCCGGTGCCCTACCCGGCGGCGTGTATTCCGCAGGCTTGGGCATGCGCTGCGCCGACATTCATCGTGCGCACGCTGCTGCAGTTGGACCCCGATGTACCCGGCGGAACCATCTACCTAGATCCAGAAGTTAGCCAGGATTGGCTGCCCTTGCGGGTAGATGACGTGGTCGTGGGCGGAAGTAGGTTGTCCGTTCACATCGGGCGCAACCGAACTGAAGTCCACGGACTTGCGCAGGCGGGGCTGAGGCTGGTGCGCGGACGCAGGCCAGGCTGACGTTGGCCCTAGGCCCAGGCCACCGCGCTGACCCTGCTATCGAAAGAGCTTGACTGCCGAACGAGTTTGACTAGCGAACGAGTTTGCGCCACTTGCCAAAGTTGGGCGATCCGATCCCGGTCGCCCGGTCGTAACCTTTCTTGGCCGTGCAGCACCCGTTGTTGTGCAGGTCCGTGTTCCCCTTGGTGATGTCGTAGGTGGCCTTCTTGGGGAGGGTATAGAGCAGTGGGTTGAGCAGCCCTAGCGGAGACTTCCCCTCGTTCGCCAAGGTCTCGCTGAGCAACGCTATGCCCGTGGCCGTCAGCGGAGTCGCTGCACTCGTACCACCGATAATCCCCTCGCCGAAGACGTACCAGCCGGGAAACAGCGATGCGTGCGCGCTCAAGTCGGGGACTGAACGCCGACTGCCCCCGGTGACAGATTTCTGCTGCCATGACGGACGCGAATACAAGATCGAGACGCCTCCACCTCCAGCTACCTCCAAGCCCCACGCGGAGTCGTTCCAGGCGACTTCCTTTGCCCGCTTGTTCTTGGCCGTGAGGACGATCCGGGTTCCGCCAACACCGGTCACCCACGGCGAGCTAGACGGGTAGGAGACCGCAGCTGCAGTAGGTCCCTCACCAGTCTCATTGTTGATGCAGCCCGAGGAGCCGCGGTCCCCGGCGGCAGCCAACACGCTGGTACCGACGAGGCTGAGCCGTTGATAGATCGCGTCGTTGAGGGTCTTTTGGGATTTCCTCAGTTCCGGTTCGCAGACACCGTAGGAGATCGTTAGGACTCGCGGTATGGACCGGCTGTTCAGGGCGGCGACTGGGGCCAGAAAGTTGGTGATGGCTCCGACACTTTCGTAGACCGGAACCCGATGCGAGGAACTCAGCGCCGTGAGGACAGTTTGGATGTCCAGATTGCCTTCCCCGCCGGACGGGAGCTGGTTCACCCCGTCGGTCTCGACGCGATACGCACTGCCCTTGAAACCCATACAGTTGCGGGCTTCGGTTAGCAGCTCATCGGAGTAGCCCGATCCCTGGGCAATCACGCCAATCGCTGGTCGGTTGGCGATGTCACCTCGCGATGACTTCGACCGCAGTTTGTTGATTCCGTAGGCCTTCGTCCCTTGCGGAAAGCTCATGCCGAAGATTGGAACGAGTGTTTCTTTGAGGGACTGGCAGCCGATGAACCGGCCGTCGTTGACAGGAAATCCAGTCTTTAGGGCGCGCGCTTGCGCCTTGGGACCGCTCGGTAGGTCGCGGTGGATCAGTCGATCACTGGCAGTTGCGTCGCTTAGTTGGCGCTGCGAGATCCAGAAGCGCTCCGGCGCTAGCTTGCGGATCTTCTTTGGCAGTTTCGGTTTTGGGGACGCCACGAAGTACTCGAACCCATCTTCCTCGATGGACTTCACCGGGACCTTGAAAGCCCGCTGCATGGCACTTGCGGTACCGATCACCCGCAGGAACAGACGGGACTTGTCGAGCTTGCCTTTGAGGCCCTTCTTGGCCAGGTAGTTCTTGACCTGCTTGACAGTCGAGGTACTGGCGCCGTAGCCGTTGGCGACCTGCTTGGCGCTCAGGAACTGCCGATAGCTGCCGCTGGTGGGATCGGACACGATCGCCGACCGAGCGGCGGCAGCCGAGTCGTTGCGCGCCAGCCCCCAGTAGAAGGTGAGTTTCGGGTCGCCAGATACACGTTTGGTTGCAGCGGGCAGCGGTTGCGGAAGTGTCGCCGTCGGTGCTGAGGCGGGCGGTGCAGCCGCGGCGGGTAACGCGGCTGAGGCCGTGGTCGTGGCACCTGCTGCTGTCGCACCTGCGGGCGAGACCGCCACACCCGTGGCAACCATGAGCACGGCCGCTGATGCCGCGGTTAGCGATCGTGCAACTTTGGTCAAGTTCTCTCCTCGAAACAGGGTTTTTCTCGAATCGCAGTTTCGGTGCTGGGTCGGTCGGTGAAGTCGTCGGCGAAGAAGGTCGCCGATGCGGCGGTTTCAGCGTAGAGCGACGCCCGCTTCGGTTTCCTGCTCAACGGAGACCGTGCACCGTGTTTCGCCACCGGCGGTTGGGGCCAAACGCGGCTTAGCTCCTGTAAACGTGTGACTAGTAGCCCTTCCTGGACATTGGTTCGAACCGCGACGATTGAGACAACGGCAGTACACAGGTCAGGGCAAGTCGGGAACAAAGTTCATTCGATTCAGAGACAGAGTTCGTTCGAGTCAGAAACAGAGTCCGGGGTGGGGATCATGCAGACGTTGGTGGCGTTCGAGAGGGAGTCGGAGCGAGCCGTCATGCGGCTTGGAGCGAGTCAAGGGCCAGCAGATCTCGACACCTTCCGTTCCCGGTTGTGCAGCGTGCTAGCCGGGCGTCCGGAGTCATTGGTCATCGACATGAGTGAGACTGCCACCGACTCCGATGACCTGCAGTTCGCCTATGTGGCAGTGGTCGCGTCGTCGCTCGTCAACTTCGGAATGCCGCAGCGGTCGATCACTTTGGTCACCCCTAGCGCGACGGTTCGGCGCGTGTTGGAGGCGGCCGACCTGGACCGCAGCATCCCGGTGCTCGACAGTGTCGCCCGCGCGCGGGGCGCTGGCGCACCGGAGCTTGTGAGTCGATTCATCGCGTAGCTCTTCGAGCGACCGGCTGACGGGATCGTTGGATGTATCACAAGATTGCGGGTTGACGGGGCAATCTGATCCGGATTGAGTAATACTCATTCGTACTGGGTTGGATCTGTCCATGCTGGACGGGTCACACAGGTCTAGCAGTAGGCGCCAGTGAGCAGATATGCCCATACGCCGATTGCCGACCAGGTGCCCCTCGCGTTTTGACGGGGTTCCCCGCGCAATTCGGCAAAAACGCCGATTGCCGAGGTATAACCGCGTGGATGCCCACGGCCAAAGCGACTCCATTCCTGAGCACGTTCCCGATGGGTTCCTGAGTGCGGGATCGAGCAGCGATCCCTCTAGCGCGCGACTGCAAATAGAACGGGATGCGATCGCGGAGCTTGCTGGGATGTTGCTCAAGGACATGAGCCTGGACGATGTTGCCAGCCGCGTCGTAAAGCTAGCTGCCAAGACCGTGGGCGCTGACGACGTGTCGATCACTCTCCTGGAGGGTGATTCCCCGGTGACCTCTGCAGCTACGGGCCAGGCAGCGCGTTCGCTCGACCTGCGGCAGTACGCCTTGGGATCGGGACCTTGCGTCGACGCTGCTCGCGACGGGGACCTTATGCTGATCGTTGATGGCAATACGGAGCAGCGATGGCCTGAATACATGTCGGATGCGCTAGCCGCCGGAGTGCTCAGCTCGCTGTCCGTGCCCCTGGCAGTCTCTGACGTGTCTTTTGGGTCGCTGAACTGCTACTCCCAACGGCTCGCTGCGTTCGATGAGTTCGCGATCTCATTGGCGTCCATGTTCGCCGCCTTCTCTGCAGTCACCCTGACCAATGCCTCGGATATGGAGCGTTCGGTCGCGAGTGCCCGTCAGATGCAAGAGGCGATGGCCTCACGAGCCGTTATTGAGCAGGCCAAGGGAATCGTCATGTTGCAGAACCACTGCACAAGTGAAGTCGCGTTCGGCCTGATGTCGAAGACTTCGCAAGACACCAACGTCAAGATCCGCGATGTCGCCGCCCAGATCGTCACTCAGGCGCAGACCGGCCCCTGAGATCGATCTTTGCCGATGGCAACCGATCACACGGGACGAAGGTCCCACAAATTCTCGACGGGTTACCCCGTTTCTGACTGGAATCTTGCGTCTTTCCCCTACTCCCAGTTAGCATAGTCATGTGTTGATCTTGGAGATCATCTTGTGGATGCGCTAACTAACTAGCTGGCGCATCCACTGTTTCCAAGGTCAAGGGGGGAACGGAAAGGCAAAGGGTCATGTACAAGCGCTAGGTCAAGCAGTCGGCCAAGACATTGAAACGTTTTGGGGGACGAAAGTTATGTTTGAAATTAGTGCAGAAAGTCGTTCGGCGCTCGTTTCGGCGGGTGAGGCAAAGTGAATACGTCTAAGAAGCCAACGAAGGTCCTGGTCGTCGACGACCACAGCCTCGTTCGTAGGGCGCTGCGGTCACTGATCGCTTCGGAGCCGGACATGGAATGTGTTGCTCAAGCAGCGAGCAAACGTGAGGCGCTGGACTATGCCGCCGTCCTCAACCCGGATGTGGCAGTTATTGATTTGTCGCTACCTGATGGGTGCGGGATCGGACTAGTGGAGGCCTTTTCGGCCGCGACTCCGAGGATCCAGAGCCTCATCCTGACCAGCGCGGCCACGGAGGCACAGGTCTCCGAGGCAGTGGCTGCAGGCGCCTCAGGGTTTGTTTTCAAAGACATTCTGGAGCAGGATTTGGTGCGCGCTATCCGCCGTCTGAGCCAGGGCGGTTCACTGTTGGATCCGAGTGCGACTGACGCGATCTTTCGCATGATTCGCCAGAGTGCGGACTACGATCCGCTCGATTCACTCAGTGAGCAAGACCGCAAGCTGGTAGAGCTCATTGGTGAAGGATTGACCAACCGTGAGATCGCTGAGCGGATGTACCTGTCGGAGAAGACCGTGAAGAACTACGTGTCATCTCTGCTCACGAAGCTCGGGTTAGCGAGGCGCACGCAGATCGCGACGCTGTCGGTTCGATCCCACACCAGCCGCGAAATCAGGGTGTAGGTGTGTGAGGTGACACTGTCAGAAGATGATGTCTCCTCTTCGATTGACCAACTGAATCAGGTGGGCCTAGGGCTCGTTGATTCGGCCATGTTTCTCGTTGACGAGCACGGTTCCATCACCGCCTGGCCAGCTGCCTGCGTGGAGATGACTGGATGGACAGCGGAGCGGGTGATGGGCTTGCTGCCCCTGCAGCTATTGGCGGGGGAGGCGAGCCCACCCGAACCGGCTGGGCCAGCTGTTGTCTGCGACGTGGAGAACAGTTGGTGCGGCTGGTTGGTCCGCTCCGATGGGAGCCGCTTTGTCGCGCGAATACGAGTGGCTAATGACAGGCGGGCGCGCACCGAAGGAGGGTTGCGCGTAGGTGTGGTCGCGGATGTTACGGCCGCGGCGTTTACCGCCGCGCGCATTGCGCTGGGAGACGCGAGTCGGATTCTCATTCCGTTTGATGGTGACGAGAGCGTCCTCTACGAGCGAGTGGTCAGAGTCGTCCATGCGGTGCTCACGCCCCAAAGCACAGCGTTCATCCCGCACCGGGTTGCACCGGGCGTTCGCACTTTCGAGTTGCGGGCCGATGATGGCGCACCGGCATATGGGACACAGCAGGGTGACGGCGAGGTTGACGCACCTGGGCAGGTCGTTGAGTTCGCGGTAGAGGATGAGTTCGAAACCATCGGGGTCTTGCGAGTCCAGGCGATGAACTCTGTGACGCAGTTCGGCGCTGCTGAGAGAGAGTTTCTGGCTGAGGCAGCATCGGCGATCGTGACCGGTAGCGCGGCCGCTCGTTCCATGGAGGAGGAGCGCCAAGCCACCGTCGCACGCGAGCGAGAGCGAATCGGTCGCGATCTGCACGACACCTTGTCCCAGCAGTTGTTCGCAACCCAGTTGATGTTGGAGTCGGTGGCTCGCAACAGCACCGAGGCCAGGACGCGAGAGGATCTCTCATCAATTCTGTGGAGGAGATTCGGGGTGCCTTCGTGACGTTGCGCTCGGCGATCACCGGATTGGCTAGAGAGTCAGCTCAAGAGGTCGACGTTGAGAGGTTGCGTCATCAAGTATCGGACATGGTCTTGGGCGTACGAACGGTGTCTGCTCACGTACCACAGCTTGACTACGTGATCGAGCGAGTCGATCCAGTTCCAGGCCACATCGCCAGGGATGCGTACTCGGCGCTCAGCGAGATGTTGGCGAACGTGCTGCAGCATTCGGGTTCACAAACACTTGAGGTCAAGCTCGAGATAAGCGACCAGTTGGCCCTCACAGTCAGCGACACCGGCGTCGGATTCGACCTGGAGGCATCGTCGGTGCCTGCCACGTCAATCTCGTCGCTTAGAGGCAACGGCCTACACAACTTGCGGTATCGGGCAATGATCCACGGCGGCACCTATACCCACGCCAAGCGAGACAGTGGTGGCAGCGTCGCGACGTGGTGCGTGCCGCTCGAGGACTCCTAGCTCGGCGTAGCTGACGCCGTGCGCAGCCCCGCCGGACGGACACGGATCTGTGTCACTTTCACCCGTGACTATTGGCACTGGGAGGGCGAGTCACCTGGGAGCAGGATTGAGCGGTAGGCAGCGCCACAACTGGCAGCTAGTCCACGACAGCCCAGTTGGCTAACAGGCCAACCACCGACATCACCAGCACAAGGAGCAACCAATGGTCACCGCGGTCACCGCCCTGAGGACACAATCACGTGGGGCGCTGGGGCATGTCTCGCTCATCGAGCCGGTCGAGTCCGTCGCCATTGATCGCCGGGTGACTGGCTACGCGGCGGCATTCAGCCATAGCCCCGTGGGCATGCTCCTACTCGATTCAGACCACGTGATCGTTGATGCCAACTCAGCATCGGCGTCCGCGCTCGACTGCGATCGGATGAATCTGTTGGGCGCGGGCTTCTTCGCGGCCCTCAATGCCGCCGGGCTCGACGTGTCGACTGCTGCCGCGCGGAGGATTCTCACAGAGCGACCCCGCGGTGGGCGGTCGCACTACCGGTTCGTTGATCGCTCGGGCGCGAGGCGGCGGGTCACGATCGACTTCACGGCTATCCCCAACGGATCGAGCTCAGCGAGTTACGTCGTCGGGATTAAGGATGTGACCGACCTTGTTGGCGCGAATAGTCGGCTGAGCAGCCTGATCATGCGTGACCCGTTGACGGGGCTAAACAACCGCAGGGGTCTCGACCAGTTCGTCGAGAAGGTACTGCGACGAGGCGAAGATCCAGACCGGGTCTGCGCAATCTTGTACTGCGATGTCGACGACTTCAAGTCCGTCAACGACCGGTTCGGGCATTTGGTTGGCGACGAGCTGCTTCGGACTGTTGGCGCTCGGATGAGCCACAGCGTGCGCTCCACGGACTTGGTGGCCCGCATCGGCGGCGACGAGTTCCTGGT
Organism: uncultured Actinomycetes bacterium; assembly: GCA_963821045.1. Taxonomy (GTDB): domain Bacteria; phylum Actinomycetota; class Actinomycetes; order S36-B12; family UBA10799; genus UBA10799. The sequence goes on from CAWGCB010000001.1 coordinate 75,814, forward strand.
AGCGCTCGGGGACCTCGGATCAGTGGCCGACGCACTGTCAGTCGCGCAGGAGGTTCGCAACGCGATCGCGGGGCCAATCGAACTGTCAGGTAGCAGGTTCGACGTTGAGATCTCCATCGGTGTTGCCGTGGGGACCGTCGACAGTGACGCCACCGCCTTGATTCAGCGAGCAGACGACGCCTTGCTTGAGTCCAAGGCAATCCATCGCGACCCGAAGGTCCGCCGCCGAGCTGCCGCCTCCTAGTTGGCGGTTGGCTCCGGCCCTCACTGCCACGTCGACGTCTGCCAAGTCTGACGTCGCACTCACTTCGACACTCGGCCTGGGTTACGGGGCACTAGTTCCGACAGGCTTGGCGTTCACATCCGCTGTCGTAGGCCACCGCTGCTGGTTGCCTGGAGTCGGTTGGCTGTCCCAGTTTCGTGGGCGCGGTCGACGGGTTGACGACCAGCACCTGCGGCACGACCGTGAGGTAGATAAGCAATCCGAGGCTAGCCAGCAGAACCATCACGATGCCCGGCAGTGCGCGGGGGATGCGTCGACGGACGCCGGTGGCAGGAGACCTCATTGCTCAAGCCTGCGGCTAGTCCGGAGCGGGTCGAAATAGGCGGAAGTTTCGACTTGCGGTGACCATCGCCATTCAAGTGCGGACACGGCGCAGGTAGCTCGGCCGGGGACATTGGGGAGCATTGCGGAGGGGCACCACAGTGGACTGCGGCGGACACTGTGGGGTGCCGCGCGGCTCACGGCTTGCGCCGCCGTTCGGGCAGGCGGGACACTGTCGGGGTGATCGCACATAACGATGAGATAGAGATCCACTTCCAAGTGCACGGCGAGGGAACACCGGTCGTTCTCATGCACGGTTTCCCCGATTCGGGTCGCGTTTGGCATCGACAGATGCCAGCACTGGTGGACGCCGGATTCCAGGTCATCGTTCCCGATATGCGTGGATACGGTGACTCCAGTAAGCCGCCGGAGATCGACGCCTACGGCGCGTTCGCCTTAGCTGGCGACGTGCTGGCGGTGCTGGACGAGCTCGGTTTGGCGCGCGCCGACATCGTTGGTCACGATTGGGGTGCGTCCGTCGCCTGGGTGCTCGCGTCGTTCTTCCCCCAGCGGGTGAATCGTTTGGTTGCCCTCTCAGTAGGGCACCCGGGCACGTTCTTCGGCGACTCCTACGATCAACTCGAGAAGTCCTGGTACATGCTGCTCTTTCAAATTCCCCGGAGTTGCCGAGCGCTGGCTTACCGAGAACGACTGGGCAAACTTCCGCCAATGGGCAGGACATCCCGAGGTCGAGTCGACGATCGAGGCCCTCGAGTCCGACGGGTCGTTAACGCCTGCGCTGAACTGGTACCGAGCGAACATGTCGCCGGAAACCTTCGTCGGCCCGGGGTTCGATTTCCCCAAGGTCACCGCACCGACGCTGGGTGTATGGAGCGCCGGAGACCGCGCGCTGACCGAAGGCCAAATGACCCGCTCAAGCGCACTCGTCGACGGACCCTGGACCTACCGCCAGATCGCCGACGCGGGCCACTGGCTCCAACTAGACCAACCCGACACCGTCAACACCCTCCTGCTGGACTTCCTGCGCCGCTAGTCCGGCGCTTTCACCCGCGTATGGGTGGATTTGGACGCGATGCCGTCCATTTGCACCCACAGGCGAGACCCATCCCAATCTCACGCCCACTCGCTCACCTGACCCGATGGTCAAGTCGGGGTGGGGACGCGAGACGATTGGTGGGTGACGTTAGAGGACTTGAGCTGCGACGTACTCGTCGTTGGCGCGGGACCCGCCGGATCGGGTACTGCAGCGTGGGCCGCCCGCCACGGGCTCGACGTGTTGTTGGCCGACGCGGCGACCTTTCCCCGAGACAAACCCTGCGGCGACGGCCTCACCCCACGAGCGATCGCTGAACTGACGCGGCTAGGTCTGGGCGATTGGCTTGGCGAGCAAGCTGTGAACCGCGGGCTGCGTGCATCCGGGTTCGGTCAGACGCTCTACCTGCCCTGGCCCGGCGGCTCCCTGCCGGACCGCGGCGGGGCGGCGCCCCGGCTCGAACTTGACGCTCGGATTAGAGACGTCGCACTGGCGAGCGGGACGCGCACGCTAGAGGGCGCACGAGCCGTCGATGTGCGGGTGGTTGGCGGACGGGTTGATGCAGTCGTTTTCAAAGCTGCCGAGGGGACCTTCGAGGTCAAGTGTCAGCGCTTGGTGGTTGCCGACGGGGCCAAGTCTCAACTCGGCCGCAAGTTGGGACGCGAGTGGCACAAGTCGACCGCGTATGGGGTCGCCGCTCCGCGCGTACATCAAATCCGATCGCTCTGACGATGAGTGGATCTCGTCGCACTTGGAGTTGCGCGGAACACAGAACGAGTTGCTGTCCGGATACGGCTGGATCTTCCCGCTCGGCGATGGCGAGGTGAACATCGGCGTGGGGACTCTGGCCACCGCCAAACGACCGGCTGAGGTCAACCTGCGCCAACTGATTAGCCACTACACGCAGGGACAGCGAAGCGACTGGCAACTGCACGGGGAACTGCGCGATACCTGGTCTGCCCTGTTGCCGATGGGTGGCGCCGTGTCAGGCGTTGCCGGGCGCAACTGGCTGCTCGTGGGCGACGCCGCCGGGTGCGTGAACCCACTCAACGGTGAGGGGATCGACTACGGCCTCGAGACTGGTCGCCTCGCCGCCGAGCTACTCAGCAGCAGCGGTAAACGCGACCTCGCCGCCAGCTGGCCAGACATTCTGCAATCGCACTACGGGCAAGCGTTCTCAGCCGCCCGACGGCTAGCCGGTCTGCTGACGGTTCCCGGGTTCCTACCCAAGGCTGGACCGATCGGAATGCGTTCGCAGTTCTTGATGCAGATCGCTCTGCGGGTCATGGGCAATCTGGTGACTCCAGAGGATTCCGACGCCCTGGCGCGAGTGTGGCGAACCGCAGGTCGAGCTTCTGTTCGCATCGACCCGCGGCCACCGTTCAGCTAGTCAGCTAGTCAGCTAGTCAGCGGCAAGCGCACGCTCGCCCCGAGGAAAACCTAGAGCTCGAGTGAGTCGCGCAGCAGGCGGCGAAGAATCTTACCGGCCGCGGACTTGGGGATCACGTCAGTGAACGTCACCGAGTCGAGTTGCTTGTAGTGAGCGACTTGGTCGGCGACGAAAGCTTGGAGGTCGGCTTGGGTGGCCTCTTGCTCCGGCTTGAGTACGACGAATGCCACGGGTACCTCGCCCGCTCGCTCGTCCGCGCGCCCGACGACGGCCGCATCCGCAACCGCTGGATGCGTCAGCAGTAGAGCCTCAAGCTCGGCTGGTGCGACTTGGAACCCCTTGACCTTGATGAGCTCTTTGAGGCGGTCAACGACGAACAGGTGACCGTCGTCGTCGATGTGTCCGATGTCGCCAGTGTGTAGCCAGCCGTCTGCATCGATGCAGTCGATCGTTGCCGCCTCGTTGTTCAGGTAGCCGGGCATCACCTGTGGGCCAGAGATCCAGATTTCGCCGTCCTCGTTGATGGCGAGGTCCTCACCGGATTCTGGGTCGACGATCCGGGTTGAGGTGTTTGGTGCGGTGACTCCCACCGAGCCCGGCTTGAAGCCGCCGGGAACTGTCAGATGGGAGACCGGGGACAGTTCCGTCATGCCGTATCCCTGCACGACCTCGCATCCGAGGCGGGCACCTGCCTCAAGGGCTAGCTCAGCGGACAAGGGTGCGGCACCAGAAAAGACCTGCTCGACGGTCGAGAGATCGTACTGATCAACTAGCGGGTGTTTGGCGAGTGCGACCACAATCGGCGGAGCCACGAACGAGCGCGTGACGCCATAGTCCTGATGTAGGCGCAGGAACTCCTCGAGGTCGAAGCGGGGCATCGTGATGATGGTGGCGCCCGCGCGCAGCCCACAGTTCATCAGTACCTGCATCCCATAGATGTGGAAGAACGGCAGGACCGCGATGAACGTCTCGTCGCCGCGCATCTGGGCGGCGGACAGGGTCTGTGCGACGTTCGCGACCAGATTTCGGTGGGTAAGCATCACCCCTTTGTTGACGCCGGTTGTCCCCGATGAGTAGGGCAGGGCAGCAAGTGAGGCACCCGTTACGGGCACTTGAGCCTGCACTGGATCACCGAGCCAGGCAGTCAACGGATCAGCACCCTGCGCACCCTCCCCGATGAGCACGATGGAGCGCACGTCCGTGTCGGCCACGGCTGCTTGGGCTACTGCAAGGAACGGTGCGACGGTCACAATGACGACGGCCTTGGAGTCGAGGAGTTGGTTGTGCACCTCGCGCTCGGTGTAGGTGCTGTTCAGCGTGGTGACCGCGCAGCCGGCCAGCGCCGAGCCGTGGAAGATGACGGCGTACTCGGGCAGGTTCGGCGCCATCAACGCCACTACGTCGCCGGGTTCCACTCCGTGGGCGATCAGCCCACCGGCGAATCGGCGGACCAGGTCATCGAGTTGGGCGTACGTGAGCGTGCGACCGCTTGGACCATCCACGAGCGCGGGTTTGTCTCCTAGGTCGGGAGCCTGCGCCAAGATGTACTCGGTCAATGACGTGTCTGGGATCTCCACGTCGGCAAGTGGACTGACATGTGCGCTCAAGATTGCTCCTCATACGTGGCCGGATTTTGTGGCTGAACTTGTTCTTACTGAACCCGGTGGCGACTATATGCGAGACGCACGTCACAGCTGTGGGGGCGTTAGCGGATTGCACATGGACGTGAGATGACGCCGCGATAAACTGCAACGTGCTGCGCGCGAAGGACGTGCGCAGATCCTGATGCAGTTTTCGAGGTGTTCGAAATCCCGAGTTTGACGTTCCACATTGGCACACCAAAGACAGGTACGACCTTCCTGCAGTCGGTGCTTTTCGCCAACCGCGAGCTGCTAGCGGAGCAAGGAATCATCTACCCAGACTTCCACCCTCACTTGAAGCGCGTGGTGTTCAACCACTCGAAGTTGGCGCTTACGTTCGATCCAACCACTGGGCCACGCCACGAGACCTACGAGACGCAGGACCAGGCAGCGAGCCGAGCAGATCTCGCCGCAATCTTCGAGGCTGACGAGACTGCCCAGGGTGACGAGACTGCCCAGGCTGACGAGGCTGCCCAGAGTGATCAGCGCTGGTTGTTGTCCACGGAGAGTGCCACGAAACTTGGCGATGATGCGGCGGCGGAACTGCACAGCTTCCTGGCTGAGTACTTCGACGACATCACGATCATTGTTTACTTGCGGCGTCGCGAGTTCGAACTCACCTCGCGCTATTCCCAGCGGGTCAAGTCTGGCCGGTCAGACGTTTCGTGGAGCGCCTTGTCGGCCTCCTTGAGGAGCGAGGACCGCTGGCACTGGTCGAGCGATGGTCGCGATTAGTGGGTCCAGACAAGGTGATCGTTCGACCGTTCTACGAGGACTTCAAGGCAATGCCCGATGCAGTGCTGGTTGACTTCTGTGAGCAGGTGGGCATCGATCGGCAGTCGTTGGCTTTGCCCACTGAAGAGCCAGAACTGCGAAACCCGAAACTCAGCGCTGAGGGTGTTGAGTTCATGCGGATTGTCAATCAGGCGGCACCACAGGGTGCGTACTCGGGTAGGCGGGGATTCCGGTTGCGGCGCAACATCATCATGCGCGTACAGGAGATCACCGATCCCCAGTCTTTCGTCGCGCCCGATGCGGTTTTGGCCCGTGCGCGGCAGGAGTACCAGTCGTCGAACGAGGCCGTGGTGGAGCGCCTAGGTGCTACCCAGGAGTGGCGACGCTGGTTGGATCAACCCATCCCGATGGTGGGAGGCGAGCCAGTGCTGATTACTGAAGAACGAGTCGCGGAACTAATGGAACAACTCTCGGTGCCGAACGGTCCGGTGAACTTCGATGCAGCCGATTGGCTCCCTGAGAAACCCAAGGCGAAGAAGAAGAGTAAGCGCCGCTTTGGTCTGCCCCTGAGCAGATGATGCGCCGACGGTCTCTGAGCACCGGTTCGGCATCGTCACTTGCATACGCCCGGCCGAGGGGTCCGAAACGTGTCGTCTTGTATCGCGCGCCGAAGTCAGGTGCAATGAGTCCATGACTACCGTCGACTACTGGTTCGATCCCGTCTGCCCTTGGTCTTGGATCACGTCTCGCTGGGTTCACGAAGTCCAGACTCCCGCCGGTCTCATCGTCAACTGGCACCCAATGAGTCTGGGCATTCTCAATCGCAACCCGAAGGCCAACGCTCGGATGCTGGAGTTCTTCGAGATTCTCAGTGGGCCGGTTCGGGTGGCTGCTGCGGTGAGCGAGCGCGAACCGGGTGAACTCGGCGCCCTCTACACAACCGTCGGCACCAACTTGCACGGTCCCGACGGATGTCTGGAGGCCAGCGCGACTAAGCAGGATGCGGACTTCCCGTCGGCGGTGCTGCGCGCCCGCGACGCGATCAAAGATGCCACGCGTGATGGCCTTGCCGAGGCTGGTCTCAGCGAGTCTTACCTCGAGGCGTTCACCGACGCCTCCTACGACCAGGTTGTTGAGGCATCTCACGCCCGAGTGCCCTCGGGTGCCAACGCTTCGGCGCTCATCGGGGTTCCGACGATCTCGATTGACGGTTCCCCTGGAATCTTCGGCCCGGTGCTCACCGAGGTGCCGCACGGTCAGCGGGCGCTAGATGCCTGGAACGCCTTCGCAGTTCTTGCGCAGGAACCCGCGTTCTTCGAACTCAAGCGGACCTCCGAGCGTCCGGCGCCCAAGACGCACTAGCGATGCCTGTTTGCCCTAGCCGGCGTGCCTGGCTCGCGTGACTCGGGGCGCGATCAATCGGAGACGGTGACGAAGTCGATGAGTTCCTCGACTCTGCCTAGCAGGCTCGGCTCAAGATCGGCATAGCTGCGCACGCTATGCAGGATCCGGTCCCATGCTTCTCGCTCGTCGCAGCCCCACCCGAGGGCATCGATGATCCCGCGCTTCCAGGGCAGACCATGGGGGACCTGCGGCCAGTTGGGGATCGACACGGCGGATGGTTTGACGGCCTGCCAAATATCGACGAAGGGGTGCCCGATCACGTGGACGTCGGGAGCGAATACGTCCGTAGCCTCCCGTGCGATCCGTGTCTCCTTGGAGTTGGGCACCATGTGATCGAGCAGCACCCCCACCCGCCTCGTGGGACCGGGGCCGAACTCTCGAAGAGCGCCAACCAGGTCGTCGGCACCGTGAAGCGGCTCGACGACGATGCCCTCGCCGCGCAAGTCCTCGCCCCAAACGCGTTCGACTAGCTCGGCATCGTGGATGCCCTCGACCCAAATCCGGCTCGCTTTGGCCACCTGAGCAGCGGCTCGCGGTGCGGCGAGGGAGCCAGAGGCAGTGCGCATCGGTGCCGGGCGTTGCGTCGCTGCCGGGGTCAGCGTGACGGGTTGGCCGTCGATGAGAAATCCGGCGGGGCGCATGACGAACAGTCGCCGTCGCCCGTGTCGGTCCTCAAGTTCTACCGTGCGACCCTCGATGTCTTTCTCTGTCCGGACTACCGATCCGCAGAATCCGGTGTCTGCACACTCCACGACGAGTCCGAACTCTGCCTCGACGACAGGCACTGGTGCGGGTTCGCGGTAGTGCGGGTCAGCGGCCAGCACGTCGCGGCCATATCGATCGGAGCTGCTCACTGGGATAACCCTGCCATGCGCGATGGGTGAAACAGCGGTAGGCCGCACGGGCAGTTATCACCGCGAGGTTGGGGCGAAACTAGATAGGCTGGCGCGGCGAGTTAGATCCGACTAGTCAGGAGTAACGATGAGCATTGCCGACGCAGCCCGCGACAAGGCCGAGAAAGAACTAGCGAAGGCGCAGGCCGACCTATCGACCCGCGGACTTGAGTTGGCGCAAGCCAAGGACAAACTCGCGGGTGCGCAACAAGCCCTGGCTGACGGTGCCGCAGCACAGACCTCGGAGGGCGACGCGAAGATCGCTGACTTGCAGATCAAGCTTTCGGACGCGCAGAACAAGCTAGACGGAGCAAAGGCTGCCGCCGGCATCACCGGGACAGTCACGAGTGCCCCGATCATCCGCGACATCGCGGAGCCGTTCCGGCAGTCCGCTGACTCGGCAGTCGCGAACGCTCAGGCAGACGTGGACGCGTTGACAGCGCAAATCTCTGAGGTCAAGGCGCAGATGAACATGACGGCGCCCACCGCGTCGCCGGCCTTGCGCGAGGCCCAGGATGAGGTGGACCGGGCACAGGCGGGTGTCAGCGCTGCACAAACCCGCGTCGCGCTGGCCACCAAGGCCCTAACGGCGATTGACGCCATTAGCGGGAGCTAGTCAGGGTTGACGCGACGCCGTACCGCAGATAGCTAGCGGGTAGGTAGCGCGGCGACCCGACCCGTGACGGTGACTGATTCGCTGCGGGTGAAGCTCTTCCACTTGGCCTTCAGCTTGGCCTTCTTTGCGGATTTGGAGGTCAGGTTGATGAACTGGATGCGGGTGATAGTGGTGCCCACCTGGCGATAAACCGTGTAGCCACCGACGTAGATCGTTAGTGAGCCCCCGATGTCGATCCCAATCTTCTGGGCGATGGAGAATCCGGGCGCTCCATTCGAGGTCGCCACATCGGCCACCTTTTGTTTGACCTTTGCGTTGCCGGTTAGGTCTCCGAAGTCGAGGTCCTCTGAGACTTTGGCTGCGCAACCGTCCGTTGCCTTACCCAGCTTCTTCCAGGCTTTGCGCGCCGCGCTGGCTGAGTTGTAGCCGTAGATGTCGCTACTGGTAGCACGCTGTTTGAGGTTGTCGCTCGTGTCGGGGGATTCCTTCAAGGTGACGGTCGCGTTCATCTCCTGGGCCGGCTTCTTGCCGAAGATTTTGTCACCGTTCTCGTCGATGCAGGTTTCGAAGCGGAACGTATCGCCACCTTGGGCGTAGTCAGTAGTCCGCTTTGGGTTCTTGCTGAACGAGTTCGGGATATCGCTCAGTTGCATTGAGGCTGAGCGTAGTTGGCTCTCAGTTAGCGGCAACGCGCTATCGCCGGCCGACGCTGGCGCACCCGCAGCTACCCCTCCGGCGCCGATGACCGCAACCGTGCCGAGAATTGCCGTGAGCTTGCGCATGCGTTACTCCAAAGGTCGATCGATGGACGCCAACCTGGGGAGGTGACTTAGCGCAACCTAAGCAGCCGAGACGCTAGCGGCGCAGAACGACCGAGGGGAGGTGACTGTGAGTAGCGAGCCAATGCAGCCGTTTACTTTCGGTGATGATCAGCCAACTGAGCGGTAGGCCATCGTGGCCTTTCGAGACATCCACGACATGACTGAGTTGATGGACACACCAGACATGATCGACCCGGCTGAGGCGAATGAGGCGATCGAACCCAGCGACGCGAAGGATCCGATTGATCCCACCGAAAGCGCAGAACCGATGGACCCGATCGATAGCACCGACCCAGTTGATCCGATCGACAGAACTGAACCCTTGGAGCGGATTGACAGGATTGACTTGGGGGACAGCGAGGCTGCGCTCGCGTCGGTGGCAGAGGAGGACATGAGGCTCATCGTTGCACCGTTGCAGGGTGCAACGCCGCCCGAGCGACCGACTGTTCGTCCGTTCGACTAGGTAGCAGCTTGGGCGACGGCCTCATCGACTTGTGCCAGCGGCGGATACGCCGCGCCGAGCAGTAGGCCGCCGTCTGAGTCCGTGACCACAACCGTGCTGACAGACGTCACGTTGTAGGCCTTCGCGATGGTGCCATCAGTGTCGTTGATGCCGGTTATTGCCGGGCTGTTGATGTAGTCCAAGAAGGCGTTACTGGTCCGAACGTCCTCAGTTGGGTCGATGTTCACAGCTAGATAGTTCGCGTTGGGGTACTCCTTGGCCAACTCCGCGATGTGCTGGGTAATCCCGACGCAGGTACCGCATCCCACGGAGTAGAACACCATCACAGTGGGAGTGCCAGGCAGCAGGAACCTCGAGCGACTCCCCAGAGATGCTGGTGGCCGACACGGGTTCGACTGCGGGTCCGGCATTGATGCCACCGGCTGAACAGGCTGTCACCAGAGCGAGCAGCGGAATCACCATGACGAGAAGAACTCGTCGCGTGATCGTGCGCGGAGATGTCACTGCTGCTGCCTCCGAATCTGGGAAGAGTTGATACACGGTTTCTACCGTACCCGCCAGGTAATCAACCCGGCCAGCAACCCGCAGCACGCGAGGATGACGAGGGCGATTGTTGGACCACCAATGTTGGCGATAGTCGTAGAAACTCCAGACGTGAAGTCCGTGACGGGATTGCTCGGCAAGGTGGCGCCGGGTGTGGCGTTGAGCAGACGAATCTCCACGTACCCGTACCAAGTGAGGTACCCACCAGCGAGTACCAGCAGGGCACCAGAGACGCGGTTAACGTAGCGGACCAGATTGCGGCTTGTGGCGACGATGGAGGTTCGGGCTAGGGCTACCGCCAGCGTGAGAACGAGCAGGATGAGGCCCATCCCTAGGGCGTAGGCGAGCAAGGTGAGTATCGCAATGATGGGTGTGCTCGCGCCAAAACTGCTGGCCACTGCCAGCAGGAAGATAGGCAGTGTGCAGGACAGTGAGACCGTCGCGTAGATGATCCCGTAGACGAACATCCCCAGCGGGTTCGCGCTGATGGCCGTCTGGAGGCGAGGCAGCGAGACTTTGACTTCTTTGCCCAGCAGTAGCCACGCTCCGAGCGCTACCAACAGCGGACCGAATACCAGGGTTAGGTACGGCAGGTAGCCACTGAGTTGCCACGACAACGCCGTGAGGAGGATGGCCGCGAGCCCAAATACTGCGACGAACCCGGCGGTAACGGCGCCGGTCACCGCAAAGCTACGCCGAATCGGATGGCGCCCGATGTCGTCGCGCTCGCCTAGGAACAGAGCTAAGTAGCCGGGTAGCAGGGCGAAGCCGCACGGGTTGAACGCCGCGATCATTCCGGCCGTCAAAGCTGTGACGACAACTGCGGTGTCCACCTAATCAGTCGGTCAGTTCGACCCGGACGCGGCCAATGCCTTCACGATCGCCTTCAGCGGCGGATTCGTCATCGCTGTGCCATCAGGCAGGACAACGGTTGGAACTGTCTGATTCCCGCCGTTGATCTGCTGGACGAGCTCGGCCGCTTTCGGGTCGTCCTCGATATTGATCTCGGTGAAGGCGATGCCCTCACGTTTCAGTTGGAACTTCAACCGTTGGCAGTAGCCGCACCACGGCGTGCTGTACATCGTCAACGTCTCGCTCATTGCCAGGGCCCTTCGCATCGACTGGGAAATCTCATCATGTACTCAACCCCATCGCGGGCGGATTACTTCCCTCGACTACGAGGTTGGGGCGATCGCGGCGTCTAGCGTGAGCGCCCATTCGAGTAGCGAGCTGTCCGGCAGGAACTGTGCGGTTACCGCCTCCTTGCCCTTCTTTCCCATCGCCTCGGCTCCCTCGGGATTGGCCAAGAGGTCAGCGAGGGCGGCGCCGAGTTCGAGCGGATCACGCGGGTCTTTGATGAGCAGACCGTCCACGCCGTCCTGGATCTGGTCAACGATCCCGCCGACCGCGGACGCCACAACGGGTCGCCCCTTCATCATCGCCTCCGTCACCGTGAGGCCGAAGCCTTCCTTCAGGCTCTTCTGAACCACGATCGTGGCGTGGCGCTGCAGGGCGTTGACCATGAAGGCGTTCTCTTCGGGATCTTCCATCGGCAGGCAGACGATGTGGACCCGCTCCCGGTCGGCCTTGGGCAACTCACTCCACTCTTTGATGACATCAGCGAGAACGACCTGGCCCTCAGGGTCATCGCTGACCGACGAGACGTCTGGGCCCGCGAGTACCAGGCAAGCCTCGGCACAGCCTGGGTTGGCCAGGAAGCCGCGCATTACCCCGGCCATGTCTTTGAGCGGGTCCCAGCGCGAGACCTGGACAACCATCGGTTGGTCGATCGGGGCAGGTGCGTCTTCTCGAACGATGTCGGCCACTCGCTGCACCGGAGCGTACGAGCCGACCGTGCTGCCGTCTGGGTTCAGCGCCAAGATCCCGATGTGCTGCAGGATCGAGATGATGTGTTCGTTCTCGAGTTCTCGGTTCTTGGGCGCAAACGGATCAAGCGACGGACGAATGACGTGCAAGCGATCAGCCGGTACCCAGTCCGGTGCGTACTCGCGGCGAGTGAAGACATATTGATCGATGTAGGGCTCGAGCAGTGGTCGCAAGAAGTTCCAGCCGTCCTCGGTGTAGCCGTTGCGCTCATCGACGCCGATGTGGCAGCGCCACACCAGCGGAACTTTGCGGTCGTGCAGCCACCGCGCCAAGCCTGCAGGTTGCGGGTCATGCAGTAGTACGACGTCTCCAGGAACCAGCAGTCTGCTTGCGTCGGCCTGGTTGTGCTCGGCGACGTCACGCATCACTTGTCGTTCGTGATCCCCGAGCGGTCCACCGTCACCTGGTTCACCGTGGAGTCGATGGTGCAGTCGCTTGGTGATCGTGAAGAACTCCGACTCACCCTCGAGTACCAGCCAACTGCAGCCGACGCCCACGCCACCTGCGTAGGCCAGCAGTACGGGCAGCATCTCGGCAACGCCACCACCGCTCGCGGTGGAGTTGATACTCACGACGCGACGACCGAGTAGTTGGTTGCGAGCGTTGTCGCCCGCTTCGACTAGAGCGTCGACACGTTCCTGGCCAACGACCGGCGCGAGGACCTCGGGTGAGCGAACTTGGAAGGAAACCTCGAACATCTCTACCTACTCTCCAGAGCTTTCTGTCAGTGTGATCTTAAGGCCGACGCGGTCACCTGCGCGACGACGGACCTTCTCCATTGCAGTCATCAACTTGTACATGAGACCGAAGCGTTTGGCCACGCGTTCCTGCACCTGTTGCGTGCCAGCCGCATCGAGGATCTGCGCAGTCGCGGCAACTTTGGGTCCCTCGATCGACCCGCGCATATCGCACGCCGCGACCTCGATATGCGGGTTGTTTCGGATGCGCTTGACCTTGCCCGAATCGCTGCCAGTAATCACGTAGAGCGCATCACCCTCACGCGTGACCCAGACCGGTGTGGCAACTGCCTCACCAGACTTGCGGAACGTCGTGATCGAGATGTATTTGCCCCGCGACAGGGAGTCGATCGTGGTCATAGGGACAGTGTTTCACTACACCCCAGGACTTGCACACCGTTCGCCTACTCCAAGCGCCAAGTTGGGCGTAGCGTGCGGGGTATGAAGAAGCCATCGATCGACCCCGTTGTCTGGAATCCTCCTGCACCATCGTCAGCCAAGCCGACCGCGCTGCCCACACTGAGGACGTACCCGATTCCGGGGCAGGGGCCAGAGGACGTACTGGTCGATACCGACGGATCGGTGCTCACTGGCGTCGATGATGGGCGGATCTTGCGGATCGACCCCGACACCTCGCGAGGTGACAGTGGTTGCCGATACCGGCGGACGCCCGCTCGGTCTGGAGTGGCTGCCGGATGGTCGACTACTGGTCTGTGACGCCCAAGTCGGCCTACTCGCGGTGGAGACTAACCGTTCGTCTGAACGCCCACCGACAAGTCTGCCGACAACTGGGCTAGGTCGGGTGGAGTTGCTCGTCGATCAGGTCGACGGAGCGCGCGTTCGCATCTGCAACAACGCCTCCGTCGCCGCAGACGGCACTGTCTACTTCACCGACTCCTCCGCCCGATTCGACTTCGACTACTGGAAGGGCGACATCATCGAGCACCGAGGCTCTGGGCGACTGCTCCGGCGCGACCCTGACGGGTCGACCGCAACGGTCTGCGCGGGTCTGCAGTTTGCCAACGGGGTCGCTCTAAGTGCCGACGAGTCGGCCGTGTTCGTGGCAGAAACTGGCTCCTACACGTTGAATCGGGTGGAACTTGGCGGCACGCACGCTGGCACGCGGGAGGTCGTCGCAGCGAACCTCCCCGGTTTTCCGGATAACGCCACCTTGGGTAGCGACGGTCTGATCTGGGTGGCCATCGCAAGCCCGCGCAACCCAATCATCGATCGCCTCTCGCCGCTGCCTGGCGTCCTTCGCAAAGGGGTCTGGGCGTTGCCTGAGAAAGCGCAACCAAAACCTGCGTTCGAGGTCGGGATCGTGGCCCTCGACCCAGCGGACAACTCGATCGTGCACGACGTTGCCGGGCACCATCCGGAGTTCGGGGTGTCGACCGGGGTTCGCGAAGTCGACGGCACTGTCTGGCTCGGAAGCCTGTCCGCCGGTGCCATCGCGAGCTTCGCATTGGCGGACCTTTAGCCTGAGGTGGTGATTATCCCCTTCGGTGACATCAAGGACCGCGTGGCAACGCACGTGACCAACACGCTGCACCCGGCCGGGTTCCATGGGGCCGATAAGGAACGCGACTTCTTCGAGGGCTGGTACGTCAAGCTGATCTCGGCGGATCGCAAGCACCGATTCGCAGTGATCCCCGGCATCTTCATCGGCCCAGACGGCTCCTCCGAGGCATTCGTGCAAGTCCTGAACGGATCGACGGGCCAGAGTTGGTACCACGAGTTTGATCCAGCGCAGTTCCACGCTGACCCAACCTCGTTTGAGGTACGGGTGGGCCCCAACCTGTTCACGCCCGATCGAGTCGTCCTCGACCTCCCCACTCTGACGGGAACGGTGGACTTCGTTGGCGGGATCCACCCGTGGCCGGTTACCCCAACGTCGCCGGGAATCATGGGTTGGTTCGCCTGGATTCCGACCATGGAGTGCTACCACGGGCTCGTCTCGTTCAACCACGAACTCTCCGGCCAACTTGTGCACGACGGGTCGTCGATGGACTTCTCCGGGGGACGGGGCTACATCGAGAAGGACTGGGGCCAAGCGTTCCCATCGGGTTACGTCTGGATGCAGACCAACCACTTCCCGACTCCGGAGGTCTCGCTGTCGGCATCGATCGCCGTGATTCCGTGGCGTAAATCGGCCTTCCGCGGGTTCATCGTCGGGTTGTGGCGCGATGGCGAACTGACCAAGTTCGCGACCTACACCGGGGCAAAAACCCGCTCGCTGGAGATCGAGGACCACGAGGTGCGCTGGGCCATGGCGAGCCGCTCAGGATTGCGCTTGGACCTGACTGCGGACCGCGTCAGCGGCGGTTTATTACATGCCCCGATTCGTACTGAGATGCACCGCCGCGTCGAGGAGACGTTGGACTCATCTGTGCGGGTTCGGCTAACGGACAAGAACGGCGCGGTGCTGTTCGATGAGGTGGGAGAGTGCGCGGGGCTCGAGGTCCATGGCGATCTTGAGCAACTCGAGGCCCTGAAGTAGCTGCGGCTCCCGCTCGCTCCCAAGCTCCCACTGCCCGACTCCCGCTAAGCAGTCCCGCTAAGCAGTCCCGCTATGGGGTAGAAACCAGCACGCGACCGTTCTTGACGTCAAACGTGACGAGCCGATCGCGGAAGATCGTACTGCCGGTGTTAACTGCCTTCGGCGACTCATCGCCGGTTATTTTGATCTGGTTCTTACCCGGCACGTTGCCCGATAGCACTGACCAAACCGGCGTAGGTTGCTCCGTCGTGTACAGGTTGAGCCGGTACTGACCAGCGGCTGGATCGCTGGCAGGTGCCCCGGGGAGCGACGAACTGGCGTAGGTGAACGGCGACCCAGTGTCGAAGGCCGTCGCCACACAAGTCGGCGCCTCAATCCCAAACCCCCAGCAAGCGTTCACCTCATTGCTCGACCACGCTGGTACGCCGTTTGGCAGCGGCTTGGGCCACTTAGCCATCGAGTAGCTCGCCGCTGTTCCCTCGGGCGGTTCTGGTGGGAGCTGATTGAGGGTCATCATCGCTCGGCCCTTGCTAGGCGTTGACGCAATGCTGAACGACGATGCTGGCCCGTCGGCCAGTTGACTGAGCGGGCTGTAGACGTCTTGGCTCATGAGTCCGATTCCGAAGATCCCGGCGAAGCTTTGAGCCTTGCTATAGGCCTTGAGGCCGTCTGCTCCGGCACATTTGGGGAACTCGGGCTGGCAGCTGACTTCAGTGATCAGTTGGATGTCAATCGGCCCGTCGCTTGCCAGACCCGCGAAGCTGACGGTGGCTTGGGCGATCACCCCATCGAACGTTGTTCCGTCCACGAACGTGGCGTTGACGGGGGTTGTCGTGCGGACCACGTCAGCGTCGCCGAGTTGGTCCTTGAGGATCCGGATTCCAGGCGATGCGGTGTCCAGCAGCATCGGCACCGCTGGTGCACCGCCGATCGATGTGTCCAGCGTCAGATAGGGCCGCGAGTCGTTGATCACGGGCATCTTCAGCGGGACCTCGGTCCCGGCCGGTAACGTCGCATCGAACGGATCAGAGAACGATTGCTCAATGACGGAACAGCCGGTCAGTAGTCCGGTCAGTAGTACTGCGGCGCAGGCACCTGTCGCTAGGGTGGCGAGTCCGGTGCGTCGAGGGAGTCCGAGCTTCATGTGGCGCTAGACCCCCAAGTGCGTCGCTAAGGGGCAATAGTCGCGGAGTACGACTCGGATGCAGTGGCCTTGCCGCCGGATGAATCCTCGCCCGTGATCAGCTTAGGTGCATTGGTCAGGTCAAGGGTGACCTTGATACTGACAGCGCCACCGAGGGACGTCTCGCGCTCCCCGGTCCACGTGCCAGACCCAGTCGTGCCCGCAGCCTGCCCTGATCCACCGATCACCTCAAGATCGCCCTCAAAGGTCGTCTCCTCAGTGTCCTCGTCGAGCGTGGCTTGGCCTGCCTGACGCATCCCGAGGGTCGTTCCGTCGTTCCACACGAGCTCAAGGAATGAGCCGAAGGGTCCACTGCCGTTGGTGTAGTCCACGGTCCCGAGCATCCGAACTCGGACAGTGACGTCGTTGATGGTGGTGTTCCCCTCGAGGATGTTGACCCCGTAGGTGTAGGTGTCGGCGTCAGAGCCCTTCTCGCCCACCTCGTCGGTCCAGGAGCGCACCGAGGAGATCGTGGACTTGAACTTGACGGGGGTGCCGGTTGGCGATGGGCTCGCACTTTGTGTCGACTCGGCGGGGGACGCTGAACTCGATGAATCGCTACTGCCGGACGAGCAGCCGGCCACACCGAGCGACAGCACAGCAGCGCCGACAATCGTCGCCGTGGCCAATCGACTTGACCGCCCCCGTAGCGCCCACGCCCGAGGTTGATCTGGACCGCTGACCGAACGTGACGTAGCGCTGGTTGGTGTCTGTGAGCGTGTACGAGGCATGGTGCGAACAATGCCAGCGCTGAGGTGTCGGATTGCGTATTGGCGCACCGCAATTCGCAGCCCAGGGCCGACCTCAAAGGCTAAATTAGTGTCAGCCAAGCGCCTGTTTGGGCGGGTTTGAGGTATTTATGGCAGATCACAAAGTTTGGGGGTGAGTGAATTCGGGTGCACGTGGGCCATCTAAGGTCTGGCGAATGACTGGAGGTGGGCTTGAATGAAGCTATTTGTGCCGACAGAAACCCGGGAAGGTGAGCGCAGGGTCGCGCTCGTTCCGGACACGGTAACGAAGCTTTCAGCCCTAGGTTTGGACGTCACAGTCCAATCGGGGGCAGGTGTCGAGTCGTTCGCGACCGACGAGGACTATCAAGAGGCGGGGGCCACTGTCATCGCGGCGGGCGACGTCGCCGAGGCGTTTGCGACCTCTGAGGTGATCGCCAGTGTGCGACCGCTAGATCCGCAGGTTGGCGCGACCTTGGCCGATGGTGCGGTGGCGCTGAGCTTTCTGCAACCCAAAAACGACACCGAAGCGATCGCCGCGATCGCCTCGGCAGGCGCCACAGCGCTGTCGTTCGATCTCGTGCCGCGGATCTCGCGCGCCCAGTCGATGGATGCGTTGACCTCGCAGGCGCTGGTCACCGGTTACCGCGGCGCGATCGTCGGTGCCGGACTTGCTGCCGCGCTTCTTCCCGCTGTTCATGACAGCAGCCGGCACGATCCCGCCCGCCAAGGTCTGGTGCTCGGCGCCGGTGTGGCTGGCCTGCAGGCCATCGCCACCGCCAAGCGGCTCGGCGCGGTCGTCTCGGCCTACGACGTTCGCGCCGCATGCGCCGACGAAGTCAAGTCGATGGGTGCCACCTTCATTGAACTTGACCTCGAGGCGCTCGAAGCCGGTCCGGCGGCTACGCCCGCGAGATGACCGAGGACCGCGCCAAGCGTCAGCGGGAACTGTTGACCCCGTACATCACCGAGTCAGATGTGCGTCATCACCACCGCGGCCATGCCGGGGCGCCAAGCCCCGCTGCTGGTCACGGAGGAGATGGTCGAGACCATGAAGCCCGGCTCAGTCGTGGTCGACCTGGCCGCGAGACCGGCGGAAACGTCGAAGGATCCGTTGCTGGCGAGGAGGTCGTGGTCAACGGCGTGCGGATTTGGGGCGCCAAAGATGTCGCCAGCCAGATGCCGGTGCACGCCTCCCAGCTCTACGCCATGAACGTGCGTCGTGCGCTGCTCGCGTCGATGGCGAGTCCTGACCCGACGACGAGACTTCGAGTGCGTCGGATCTCACGAAGATGAGGTGCTTCGACGGTTGCGGCTGGTCGTCGCTCCAGACGGTGAGACTCAGACGAAGGAAGGGGACAGCTGATACCGCACTGCAGCGGGCGTGAGCAGCTGAGCTCAGCGATCGCCTCTCACTTCTGCTCAGCATCTTCGTTGGGCTTCGAAGTCATTTCGAAGGTCTCGGCTGTCCTGCACACGCCGCTGATGTCCGGTGCGAACGCGATCCACGGCATCGTCCTGGTCGGCGCGATCCTCGGTGACGGCCAACGCCGACACCACGCTGGCGCTCGTCCTTGGGCTGCATCGCCATCGTCTTGGCGCGATCAACCTGGTCGGCGGGTTCGTGGTCACCGACCGAATGCTCGAGATGTTCAAGCCGAAGCAAGCCCGCGCGAAGTCCGCTGACGAGGAGGCAAGCAAATGAGTTCCATCATCCGCCGCGAGTTGTCGGGAGTGCCAGTATGGCCAACTGGTCGACCGCTCGTCGCAACTGTTCGTCCTGGCCCTCAAGGGCCTGTCCGACCTAAGACCGCTCGTAGCGGTGTAACATGCTCGGTGCTCTCGGCGCGCTGATCGCCACGGTGGTGGTGTTCTTCAGCGGCATCCCGAGATGAGCAACCTGCACTGATCCTCGGTCAATCGTCATCGGTGTCCTGATCGGTTAGCCGGCGGCCCGCAGGGTCGAGATGACGCAGATGCCGCAGATGGTGGCGCTGTTCAACGGTGTCGGTGGCGGCGCTGCGGCGCTGGTCTCGGTCATCGAGTTCCTCGACGACCGGAACCAGCGAGTCCAAAGGTCGATTCTCGTCGGCCACGGTCTTCACCGTGATCATCGGTTCGGTGTCCTTCTCCGGTTCCATCGTGACCTTCCTGAAGCTGCAGGAGTGAATCACCACCCGTCCGGTCATCATCCCGGTGGCCAATACATCACCTCGCTGGTGGCGGCCGCTGCACTGGTGTTGGCGGTCTGGCTGATCGTCGCCCCGGCAACCTGGTTGCTGATCGTGCTGCTCGTGCTGTCGCCTGTCTCGGCTGTGCTGTTCGTGCTGCCAGTCGGCGGCGCCGACGTGCCGATCGTCATCTCGCTGCTCAACGCGTTCACCGGCCTGTCGGTTGCGGCCGGCGGCTACGTGCTCGGCAACGTGCTGCTGATCGTCGCCGGAACCTTGGTCGGAGCATCTGGCACGATGCTGACCAAGGCTGATGGCCAAGGCCATGGGACGTCCGCTCACCGAACACCCTGTTCGGCGCGTTCAGGGCGCCAACGGCGGGCTGCGACCAGCGGGTGGCGGCGAGGATCGTCCGGTGCAAGTCCGGCTACCGCCGAACGACGTCGCCATCATGCTCGGCTACGCGAACAAGGTCATCATCGTCCCGGGCTACGGCTTCGCGGTGGCTCAGGCGCAGAGCACGATGCGCGAACTGGCCGACCTGCTGACCGAGAAGGGGATCGAGGTCGACTACGCGATCCACCCAGTGGCCGGTCGTATGCCCGGACACATGAACGTGCTGCTCGCCGAGGCGAACGTGCCCTACGAGCAACTCAAGGAGATGGACGAGATCAACCCCGAGTTCGCATCCACCGATGTCGTGCTGGTCGTCGGCGCCAACGACGTGGTGAACCCGGCAGCCAAAGAGCGACCCGTCGGCGCCCGATCTACGGCATGCCGATTCTGGATGTCATCGGATGCCGAGCAGGTCGTCTTCCTGAAGCGTTCGATGCGACCAGGTTTCGCCGGGATCGAGAACGAGTTGCTCTTCGATCCGAAGACGACCCTGCTGTTCGGCGATGCCAAGGATTCGCTGACCAAGGTGGTGACGGCGGTCAAGGCGCTGTAGCTTCCCTGGGCTCCCCTGCGCTGCCTTGCTCGGCTTGCCGGACGGATTTGCGGCTAGCCGGGTGACAGCGGGAGCACCATCACCGGTGGCAGAACAGTTACGTGGTGTTTACTTACCTGGGGTTGGCGGATCGCGCGCTTAGGTACATTCTGGGGCGATGAACCGCGCAGCTCCGTCAATCGAGTCAAGCCAAGGCCTAGTTGATCGCGGAAGGATCCACCACATGGACGAGGACGCGATCGATTTTGTCGTTGCCGCCTGGCGTGAGGACGGCGACTGGCAAGTCTCGCGGCTACCTCGGCGCACTGGTGTCGATCGGGAGTCCTTGATTGCCGCGCTCAGTGCGCATCCGGCTGACAACGGTGTCCTCGGTTTGGTCAGTGTGGCGGAGGACTTCTTCGTGATCGCACGCACCGACAGAGTTGATTCTCGGTTCTTGCTCTCCGACGTAGCAGCTGCGTTGGACTGGCCGTTGGCCACCGACGTGATGGACGCGCTGGGGTTGCCGCTACCCGACGATGAGGACCTCGATGAGCTGACTCCGGCGGGCGATTTGACGCTGCTCGCCGATCTCGGCATGAGTGCCTCGGAACTATCCATCTTGTCCGAGGACATTGATCTGTATCCCGACGAAGTGCTCGCGGCGGTAGCGAACCGACTCGGCTTCGGGGCCCAGTTTGAGTCGCTGTTCGACGGCAGGCCGTAGAGCCGATAGTCGAGATGGTTATTGAACCCGCCGACATCGCCGCGATGGGATGGGCGCTTGACGCTGCACGCGAGCTGACCCCGATTGGCGACGTACCTGTCGGCGCAGTTGTCCTCGATGCCAACAGGGAGGTCATTGGCCGCGGAGCGAATCGCCGTGAGCACGATGACAACCCAGCGGGGCACGCCGAACTACTGGCTAGCCAAGACGCCGCTAGGACCTTGGGAACGTGGCGCCTAGACGGCTGCACGCTGGTCGTCACACTTGAGCCGTGCATCATGTGCGCAGGCGTCCTCGTGCAATCCCGGATCTCCCGCCTAGTGTTCGGCGCGTTCGACGACAAAGCTGGCGCGGCCGGGAGTGTCTGGGACCTTGTTCGCGACCCGTCCCTGAATCACCGCCCGGTTGTTGTCTCCGGTGTTCGGGCGCAGGAGTCCGGCGACTTGCTCCGGGAGTTCTTTCGGGCTCAACGCCATCGCTGACGCCGATACCGCCGGGGCCGACGGGGCCAACGGAGCCAACGGGGCCGACGACTGATTGAGGCGGGGTGCTAGCAGCCGGACTTTCCGTTGGTGGCGACGAAGTACTTCTTCTTCGGCGTGGAGGAGGCCTTCACTGTGACCTTCACGCACTTCTTCTTCTGTGTCGTTGCCCAGATTTTCGAAACGGCCTTGCGGTTACCGGCGACCGTTCCCCGAGCATTCGAGATGCCCAGACCCTTCTTGTTGGTCTTGATTTTGTAGGTGCCCTTAGAGGACGTCATGTTCTTGAGCTTGATCTTTTTCGTCTCGCTCTTGGATGCGCAGGAGTCCCCTTTGCAGCGGACTCCATTCAGGCTGCAGGAATCGCCCTTGCACGTCGAGGTGATGTGGAACTTTCCAGTGGTGTACTTCGCCATCCATTTGGCGTACGTGGACACGCGGGTGTAGATACCCGGGTAGTTGGCCAAGGCACAGCCGTAGCCAGAACTGACGATGCCGGTGAGGCGAGTCTTACCGTCGACCGACGCCACGAGCGGCCCACCCGAGTCGCCTTGGCAAGCATCGATTCCGCCGTCTGGTAGTCCGGCGCAGAGCTGGTAGGCGGGCGTGTAGTTGTTGCCATATGAGCCGCACTTGGGATCGGTCGGACCGATCAGGTCCTGGACGTTCCCCTGCTGTAGAACGGTCGCAACGGAAGACGGCTTGTCAGCGATCCGTTCCCCGAACCCGTACACCGCTGAGGCGGTTCCGGCCACGGTCTGGCTCTTGTTGCTATTAGGAGTTAGCGACGGTCCCGGCATCTTCTTGGCGGTGCGAAGCAAGGCAATGTCGTTGTGGTTCTTGTTTGAACTGGGGTTGTAGTCGGGGTGCACGATGATTTGTTTGAGGTAGTAGCGCGTCCCTTGGTTGCGCTGAACCGGATTGCTGAGGACGTAGCTCTTACCGTCGCCCACCTTTGCCACGCCACTAGGTGTGGCGACGCAGTGCGCGGCGGTCACGGCCCACTTCCCTTTGACCTTGGTCGCCCCACAGAGGGACGCCCCGTTGTCGCTCTTGGGGGCGAACTGCAGGAACCAACCCGTGGTGGAACGATCGGCATCGACCCCACCGATCACTCGTGCGGTCGGGCGATCGTCTTGAGCAGTTGGCGCTGCGGCCCAAGCTCCAGTCGGCACCGCGTAGACCGCGACGAGAGCTCCACCGAGAGCGGCTGACGCCAGTACCGAACGTCGTGCCGTGCGACCAGCACGGCGGCGCGAGGCATCTCTTGCATGGGTCGCAGAAGTGGCAGAGTCCGGCAAAATGGTCACTAGATCACGTTACGCCTAGGTCGTCGGGTGTGCTGCCGGTAGCCAACAATCAGCGCCGAAGGTTGCCCAACTATTGGCAAATCCTTGCACTCTCGATGGGGAACCCAGCCGCGCTTGAGCGCGTCGTTGAGTGTCTGTGTCGTTCGAGGACGTCTTCGTGTCGGGCCTTCCTGCGGCGACCCGCTATCGCATGAGCCGCTAAGAGCAGGTACCTTTTCAGGCGGTGGCGTGTCCGAGCGGCCGAAGGTGCAACACTCGAAATGTTGTGTGGGGTCAAACCCACCGTGGGTTCAAATCCCACCGCCACCGCCAAATCCGCTGGTGCCCCGCCGTAGGCGGGGTGCAGCGGATTTTTTGTGTTCTGCGGGATTTGGGAGGAGCGTTTCGCGAGCGATAGCGAGCGCGACGGTTCCCACCGCCACCGCCAAGGGGTCTTTACAGAACTGACCCTGTTGGAGTTACAAAACTCCCCGTACTTCCCGGTTTTCCTGGGTTGCGGGGAGTTTTGCTTTATTCGAGTGCCTGATTGGCGTATCACTGATGTGTTCAGCTGTCTAGGCGCGGGCATCGTTGCCCGAGCCACGTCCGGGACCCTGTTGCGGGAACGACTAATGGCCCGTCCTCTGGCGGGTTCGGGCTGTGATGTGTGGCTGTTTGGATGTGTAGCGGTGTGTTAGGCGGCGACCGGGTTTGGTGGGTCGTGGGTGAGGACCGCGCCGTCGTCGCCGACTTCTTCCCATGGCTGGTATCCGGAGCTACCCACGCTCATCGGATGACGTTGCCGGAGATGATGACGGTTCGCTGGGTGCAACATGTCGGCTTGTCAGCCCCGGTCGGTGGGCTATCGACTGTTGGCACGTCGCCGTCGAAGATTTGGCACAGTGGACAGTTCGCGCACACTCGCTTCCCTGCCTGGGCGGGGCATTCCCACCGTTCTTTCCCCGTGACCGTTGGTCCGGCAACTCGACGAAAAGCCCACGTCTGGTGAACTAACTCCGTTGACACTCAGCGGCATCATCGAAACAGGAATAGACCCTTACCTGCTGGCCCACAGCAGGAACAGACAGCAGCAGCGAGATGGTCGGCGAGAAACGTCCGGTTGTCGCCGGGACGAATCTCCTGATTTGCGGGATGGCGTTATGGGTCGCCGCGGGGATGGTCCGGCATGTGTCAGCGCAGGCGCAGCAAGATCGGGTTCTTGACCCACAACTTGTACTAAACAAGAGTCTTCTTGTACGATTTGGTTTTATGGCAACAATCCCTGTAAGTGAGGCGCGGGACAGACTCCCCGACGCAGTTCAGACAGCGCGTACCGAGGCCGTTTTCCTCCAACGTTACGGTCGAGCCGCAGCAGTCCTGATTAGCCCGGAACGGTATGAGCAACTCATCGAAGCCGAAGAGGATGCAGAAGACATCGCCGCGTTCGATGCCGCTTTGGCCGAAGAAGGCCCGAATATTCCTTGGGAGCAGGTAAAGGCTGACTTGGGTTGGGCGTGAGCAGCTACCGCATTGAGTTGCGTCCCGCCGCCGCTAGAGCCTTGCGCAAACTCGATCCGAGTGTCGCACGACGGGTTCAGGGCGCAATCGCCCTGCTAGCCCGCGACCCACGACCGCCCGCTGCCCGTCAACTCCAAGGGCGGGCAGGTCTACGGGTTCGAGTTGGGGACTACCGCATCATCTACACGGTTAGCGATGACGTATTGCTCGTGGTCGTCGTGACAGTCGGCCACCGCAGCGATATCTACAAGAGCCGCTGACGGAGCCAGGCGCCCATCCAAACGATCCACAGCCTCAAGACACCCCAACCTCAAGATCGAAGCGACCAAGAGCGTCCGGTTGTCGGTCATGCGGCTTGCCGTGTTGGTGCCCAACGAGCGCGTACCGCCCCTCTGGCGTGGCGGGTCTGCCATCGTTGGCTCGCGCGTTGAACGCGGCAGTGCGTGGGGCCGGCCCTCCCTAAAAAGGCGACTGACCCCACGCACTGCTGCTTGCTAGTTGACTTACCCCTGTGCCATGTAGTCCACACTGGTGGTACGGCTCAGTGCAACCCCCGCCTTCGCGTTAAACGGGTTGAAAGGAAGCCCGAGTGCGGCGCCACTGGACGGGTCTTGGTCCGTAAGAAACTCCGTGATCTTATTCACGCAGTTATCCGTTCCGGTCCCTACTTGTTCGTCATAGTCTCCCGCTATCCACTTGTCCAACCCTATAGGCATCGCATGAGCTTGGGGGGTACCCGTCAAAGACACCCCATTGTGCAAGCGGTAGGTGACGTAGTTGATCGTGTCCGGTTCAAAAATGGTGTTCTGCCTGACCTCACAGACAACCGGGGTGGAATCCGTCAGGTTACTGGTCCAAAGTCCGCCTGTCGATGTAGCTCCTTGCCACTTGTACCGGGAACGCGCCTGGTCGCCACGCGAGGCGTCGTCGGGTGTGGCTGGCGAGGCCGCTTCGCTGAGCTTTGCCGCGTAGTTGTCGCCCTGGACGCCTTTGACAGCGCCTGTTAGCGACAGCATCGTGCTGTTTGATGGCAGTTCCCAGCCCGGATTCGCCGCAATAATGGCATCGACGGGATCAGTTGGGTTCCAGCCGCCACCGAACGGCAGCCGCAGCACCTCGCGGTAGGGCTGGTCGACGGTGCCGTCCGCTGTCGTATGGTCCGGTGCCATGAACTCAGTCGCGCCGACCGTGGAAGCTGCCCCGGTGGGTGTGACGATGATGCTGCCATCAGCGATGACGGGGACCCTGGTTGCGTCGGCAACGACACCCTGGTAGTTCGCGGAGTTCGCGGCGTACTTGCCGTTGTTTGTCGCAAGGTCGTACTCCAGTTGCATCATCTGCGTGGCAGCTTGCTGATCGGCGAGCGCATCGTAGAAACGCTGCAGGGTCACCGAGTCATTGTGGTTGACGTAGCCCTTATCCAACATGACACGTCCCACAAGCTTGGGAGCGGACTTGATGCCGCCACCACCGGTGATGTAGTCACCTTGGTTAAGCAAGATGGTGCCGATATCTTTCTGCTTATAAGCGGCCACGAAGTCGGCCTTCGCCTGGTCGAGTTGCGCTTGAGCTGCGGTGGTGTCAGTACCGGCCTCTTTGGCTTTCGCCAACGCGATCGCCGCAGTGGACACAGGCAGGTAGTCGTTGTCATACAGGTCACGCACGGTGTTGGCGAATCCGCGCAGATCCTTCAACGCGCCATCTTCCTCCGCGATGTCGACCTCGGTCTTCACCGCTGCCACCGCAGCCTCCACCTGCACGAGTTGCTGCGAGATAGCATCAAGTTTGGTGTTCATCTTCTCAAACTGGGGCGTTATGGTGTCTTCCTCCGGGAACAGCAACCCGAAGAGGAATCCCGCACCCTCGGAACCACTCTCGAACGCGATTCCCTCAAGAACTGAATCCACGAGTTTGCTCACCTTAACCGCTTCCCTATCGACAATGACCGACTCAGATGCCTGCGGTGAGGAACACCCGGCAGCGGCCACTCCCAGGAGTGCGACTCCGGCAACCGCGGCTGCGATGAGTCGAACCCCGCGCCCTGGTCGCTGTGGGGTGCGTGCGCCTGGAATCGCCGGGTCTTGTTCACGTCGTGTCATGTTCGTGGTCATGTGCACGTTCCTTCATCTAGTGGTCAAAGTTGTGTGAGCTTGTTAGTAGCTCCATCTAAAGTATTCCCACAAACAGGAATACTAACCAGCATGAGAAGGCTTTTCTCTGGCACGACTACCACGCGCTGTAGCCTGACTCTGTCACAGCTTCACACAGCTCATCTCAAGCTAGGTTCAAGATGAGCTCTCGTGAACCTCAACCACTACCGAGGCGATATGTTGGAAAACAGGTAAGGCGCCGGATGCTGCACCAACCAGCCCACACACTGCCCAAACAGCCACCAGCTGGGACCGCACCGCGTAACGCTCGGCTGTGACGGGCGGGGCATCGCACCTACCGGCGCGGAACCTGCCACATCGAATGGGGCGAACGGGAACCACCGCGATAGGTGTGTGCACGGTTTTCACGAAAACGTGTGCAAGCCCTCGTGGCCCAGCCCTAAGACCGGCGAACTCAAAGAGGAAATCGAGTTGTGTAAATACCCCGCCATGTGATGTCGCGCGACATCGTTCACATTTCCCTCTCCTTCGGGAGGGGTTTTGTGGTTTTTGGGGTTGGTAGTCCCGGGTTGGGTCGATGGTGAGTTCGCGTAGGAGCGGGGGAACCTCAGGTGATGTGGTCTTGCTGCGCGTGTCACGCAGTCGGCCGTTCTCAGTCGCCAGCTTCTCGACAGCGGCAGCGGCGAATGTTGCGTCCAGGCGATCAGGTGTGCGGCCACATCGGTGGGAACTACGCCTCGGTGTCGGAGCACCAATGACAGGGCATCCAACGCGCGTTGGCGCACCGGCGAAGATCACGTCGTACGATTCGAATCGAAACCTTCAACCACCGGTCGCACTACGGCCCAACTGTCGCCAGGAATCTGTCGGCCGCCGCCGCTCCAGTGCGCCGAGACAACCGAGGGATTATGGACGCGACCAAAACCACATTTGTGGTCGGTCGTGAACACTCTTCTCTCCGTTCAAACATCACTGTCGGGCGTCGTCATTTGTAGTGGTAGCGCAACGCGGCAATGGCAATGTCGGCGTCACGAGGCACGTACACTATGCGGTGCTCATCAGCGATTCGCCGAGACCACGCCCCTGCCAGAGTGAATCGCAACGGTTCCGGCTTCCCGATTCCCTCAAATGGATCGTGAGGTTCCCCAGTGAAAGTGGACATCTGATTAGAGGCCTTGCAGGGTCTCTTGAAAGGATGTCGACATGTCGACTGGCAGAAGAAGATTCACTCCTGAGTACAAGATTGAGGCCGCGCATCGTGTGATCGATTCCGGCCGGACTGTGGCAGCGGTCGCCCGCGAGCTGTCGATCAACGAGGTGACGTTGGGGAACTGGGTCCGGGACGAGCGTCGCCGTATCCAGGCCGCCGATGGAACCGATGTCGAGCCGCTCGATGGGGCAGAGCGTGCCGAGTTGATACGGCTGCGTAAGCAGGTTGAGGAGCAGGAGAAGGACCTGGCCTTCTTGGGAAAAGCAGCAGCGTACTTCGCGGCGAAGCCACCAAAGCGGAACGGTTCGCGTTGATGGAAGCGGAGTGCGCCAACTACGAGATCAAGCGAATGGCCCGCTTGTTGGACGTGTCCCGTGCCGGGTTCTATCGGTGGCGCCAAGCCCAAGCTGAGCCAGCTGCGGCCCATCAACGCCGAACAGATTTGGACGCCATGGTTCTGGCCCATCACAAGGAGTCCCAGGGCACCTACGGGTCGCCAAGGATCACCGCTGACTTGCACGAGGCCGGGATCCAGGTCAGTAAGAACACCGTCGCCAAGCGCATGAATGACCTCGGGGTGGCGGGTATCAGCCCGCGCACGTTCAAGGTGGTGACCACGATCTCCGACCCCAACGGCCGCTTCGCCCCGGACCTAGTCGCGCGTTGCTTTGATCAAGGCCGATTGGATGCGGTCTGGACCTCGGATATTACCTATATGACTACCGGCGACAAGCCGGCGTACATGTGCGCGATCCGTGACGAACACTCCGGCCGCGTCCTCGGTCACTCGATCGCCGATCACATGAACGCCAGCCTCGTAGTGGATGCCCTCAAGCAGGCCATCTTCACCCGGCAGGGCCAATGCGCCGGCGTCATCTTGCACACCGATCGCGGAGGCCAGTTCAACGACAGGGACGTGATCGCCCTTTGCAAAACGTACGGGATTCGCCGCTCGATGGGAGCCACCGGATCTTGCTACGACCATGCCTCAGCTGAGTCGTTCTGGTCGATCCTGAAACACGAGTTCTACTATCGGCACACGTTCGCCAACCTGACCGAACTGCAAACCCGAATCGACCAATACGTGTGGTTCTACAACCATCAGCGCAGGTATTCCAAGATTGGCCAGACAAGCCCCATCAACCACGAGCTATCATCAACCACGGCCGCCAAGGCCGCATAACCCGTGTCTACTTTCTCTGGGCAACCTCAAGGAGCCCAACTAGCCAGGAGCCGATGTGAGAATTGCCCCCCGCTGGTATTGGGGCATCATCGCCCTGATCATCTACATGGTCATCGTGGTGGTGCTCTGGGCGGTGAACGACGTCGACTACGCCACGGTGCAAGACTCCACCGACCTGATGATCAAAGGCATCATCATCCCGATCGGGCTGGGTTCGCTATTCCTGATCCTGCTTACGTCTTGGTGGGGCTGGTGGAGCCCAGCGATGCGGGAGCAGCCGATCGTGGCGCCCCGCTGGACACTCACTGTTCCGGTGCTCCTGCTGCTCGCCGTTCTGCTCAACATCTTCACCGTGGACTTTGGTGCGAAGCCAGCCAGCTACTACCTCGTCTTGGCCGCCGGGGTTGCACTGATCGGCTTCGCTGAAGAACTCGTCACACGCGGGCTCATTATCGTGGGACTGCGGGCAGATCTTTCCAAGGTTTGGGTCTGGCTGATCAGCTCATTCTTGTTCGGCCTGCTGCACAGCATCAACGCGCTGTTCGGCCAGGGAGCGAGTGACACCGTTACGCAGATAATCTTCGCCTTCGTGCTCGGCACCGCCCTCTACGTGGTGCGAATGGCGACAGGGCTCCTATTCGTCGCGATGATTTTGCACGCGCTCTGGGACTTCGGCGTACTGGGTGCCAACGGCACTGGCGGCGAACCCTCAAGCATCGGTGGGGTGTTGGCGATGCTTGGCATCATCCTGGCGTTCGTCTCGCTGTTCTGGATCATTCGGGCCAAGGACAGCTCAGATGTGGCAGAGGTGGCAGCAACTCCCGCCCCCTGACTGCTCGGGGTAGCGGACGCGGGTCGCGCTTTCGGGTATCCATACCCTCGCCCCAATGCGACTCCGAAGCAGACCGCTCGCCAAGGGCGCACGCCTGCACGCCGAGGTGCGTCGCGCGGCTACGCAGGCAGCGCTTCACCAGAATCGACACTCTGCCGGCTAGATGATCAATTCCAAGGGGTGTCAGTGGTCGTAGGCGATCAGTGAGCGTTTGGCGGGTTTGTCGGGGTTGTCGTTGTGCCAGTGGCGGCGGTGAGGGCCAGGACACGTTGGGCGATGCGGGTGCAGGCTCCTGCGATGGTGCGTCCCGCCGTGTCCTTCGAGGTCGAGTTGGCCCTTGAGGGTCTGGTTGACGGATTCGATCACCTGCCGGAAGGGCTTGAAGGACCGCTGCCCTGCACGAGGCTTCTCACCCTTGCGCGATGGACGCAGCAGGTCGACCCGAGCAGCGCTCAGGTTGGTTTCGAAATCACGTCCGAAATGGCCCTTGTCCGCGATCACCTGAGGTGACCCCCTGATTTGGTGCCAGGTTCTGGTTGTGGTCCACGATGCCCGTATGGGCGTGGAGGATGACAACGAGATGAAGCGGCGCAGGCACACCCCGGAGCAGATCGTGCGGAAGCTGCGTGAGGCCGACCGGATGATCGGGCAGGGCGCATCGGTCGCGGAGGTGCTCCAGCATCTGGAGGTGACCGAGGCCACGTTCTACCGGTGGCGCAACCAGTACGGGGCGATGAGCCCGGATGAGGCCAAGCGGCTCAAGGATCTGGATGTCGACATGTCGACTGGCAGAAGAAGATTCACTCCTGAGTACAAGATTGAGGCCGCGCATCGTGTGATCGATTCCGGCCGGACTGTGGCAGCGGTCGCCCGCGAGCTGTCGATCAACGAGGTGACGTTGGGGAACTGGGTCCGGGACGAGCGTCGCCGTATCCAGGCCGCCGATGGAACCGATGTCGAGCCGCTCGATGGGGCAGAGCGTGCCGAGTTGATACGGCTGCGTAAGCAGGTTGAGGAGCAGGAGAAGGACCTGGCCTTCTTGGGAAAAGCAGCAGCGTACTTCGCGGCGAAGCCACCAAAGCGGAACGGTTCGCGTTGATGGAAGCGGAGTGCGCCAACTACGAGATCAAGCGAATGGCCCGCTTGTTGGACGTGTCCCGTGCCGGGTTCTATCGGTGGCGCCAAGCCCAAGCTGAGCCAGCTGCGGCCCATCAACGCCGAACAGATTTGGACGCCATGGTTCTGGCCCATCACAAGGAGTCCCAGGGCACCTACGGGTCGCCAAGGATCACCGCTGACTTGCACGAGGCCGGGATCCAGGTCAGTAAGAACACCGTCGCCAAGCGCATGAATGACCTCGGGGTGGCGGGTATCAGCCCGCGCACGTTCAAGGTGGTGACCACGATCTCCGACCCCAACGGCCGCTTCGCCCCGGACCTAGTCGCGCGTTGCTTTGATCAAGGCCGATTGGATGCGGTCTGGACCTCGGATATTTGCAGCCGCGCCGTCGAATAGCTATCGTGTCGCCATATGATTCTGGTTGATTCGCTGCACACGCTGGACTGGTGGGGCTGCATCGTAGCCGCGTTTCTGCCTGGCCTGCTGATCGCCCTGATGGCTCTTCCCATCGGCCACCGCATGAAGGCAGCCAGTGATGACGCGGAGGCCAGAAATCGGCTGATCGCGTTGGTGGCCGCCGCGTTCGCCTTCATCGTCGCGTTCACCACCAACACCTTGTGGACCCAGGACTTGGCGATCGCGGAGTCCGCTCGGACGGTAGGCCAGTCCACCAGCGAGATGCGGCAGGCGGCCCGGCAGGTGGATCCGGATTTCGCCGATCAGACCCGGAGCCTGCTGCAGGAGTTCGATCAGGCCTCGGAGGCGAATGACCTTGATGCGGGACTCAACGAGGGCTCGACCGGGGTGGGCAACACCCTGAACCAGTTGTCCAAGCTGTTCACCGAGGACCCGAAGAGCACACAGGACACCTCCGACGCCTATGAAACCTTCCACGAGAGCTACTTGCAGTACTTGCTGGACCTGAACTCACCGTCGGTTCCCAATCTGATCGTTCTCGTTGTGGTTCTGCTCGGCCTCGTCATGGCCGGGACCATCGCCGCCAGTCCCCGATCCCACACTCGGATGAGCACACGCGTGTTCCTGGCGCTGAGCGTATTCGTGGTCGGGCTGTATCAGCTCCCGATGTGGGTGCTGAACTCCCGCAAACTGGTGCTCGAGGCTGTCCACCCATATCTGTCGCCGGTGGACAGCGCCTCTGCACCCAGCGGGACCGGGGTCAACCAGGTGATTGTGCTGCTGTCGGTGGTGATCGTGATTCTCACCCTCGTGCTGATCCTGCCCGGGTTCCTCGGACGTCGGCGGCATGAGGACGGCGAGGCGCCTGCGCCTGCGCCTGCGCCTGCAGCATCGAAGTCGCAGGTCAACGAGAAGGCTGGCAAACCCTCGCACGACTGAGGGACCTCGTCACCCCTTCACCCCCGCCACGACGTGCTCGGCGAAGGCCAGTGAACTGGTCCAGGTCGGCGAGACCGCGTTCAGGACGTGCGTGGAGTCCTCCTCCCCACGCACGACGAAGTCCATCTCCAGCGCGCCGGTGCGCCGGTACACGAGTTGGGCCCGGATTCCGGGGCGACCCTTCTTGGTGGAGTCCTGCGCACGCACGCTGGGCACAAGCTCGGCCGCTTCTGCGGCGAGGACGCGGTGGGAGTACTTCGGGGTCTCAGTGCGCAGCAGGGCGACCGCAACTGGTCAGGAACCTCGCCAGGCCGGTCAGGGAATCGGCCACCCCTTCGGGGGTGAGCCCGGACATGGCTTCGTAGTTCTCCCGGCCGAGGGCCGCGATCGCCGTCGGTCCGATCTTCACGTGCCCATCAACCGTGACGGTGGTGTGCACGCCCAAGAACGGGTTGCGCGGATCCGGCACTGGATAGACGTGACCCTGGAGCCTTCCGTCCGGCCAGTTGCCGTATCGGTAGACCCCCTTGAACGGGCGGTTGAAGAACACGTCTTTGACCGCACAAATGTAGAGCTTTCCTTCCGCCGTCTGATGCTCGGAAATGTCGGCCAGCCACAACTCGTTGGGAGCCGCTGCCTGGAACTGACGCTGGACCCGGTCGTCATGAACCGGCGGCCCTGGCCGTCGGCCTTTGCCTCGTGTCTTCTTGCCGAACGCGCTCCACCACCGGTTGCAGGTCAGTGATCGAGCGTCCGAGGCGGTCAATGCGCCACACCAGCAGCGTGTCACCTGGGTTGAGGTAGTCCAGACACGAGATGAGGGCAGGGCGGTCCGTGGTGGCTCCGGACGCGTGATCAATGAAGATCCTCGCGGCGCCGGCAAGTGTTAGCGCATCCACCTGTAGGTCAGTGGATTGATCGGTAGTTGAAACTCTGGCGTATCCAATGTTGTTCGACATACCCAGAACATCGGCACGATCAGCGGTATACGACCCGAATGAAGTCTCAGTCGTCTACCGAAGTGGAGCGTTGGGCAGTCTCAGGCGCTGGCTTTGTGCCCATACTTCTGGCGGGCCGCTTCACCACTGGTACCGAGGAACACCGCTATCTGAGCCCAGGAGCGGCCTTCGGATCGGGCAGCGTCGACGGCTTGCGCCAGCTCGGCCTCGCTGTTGGAGCGGGCAACGACTGCCCGATGAACCGCTGCCAACGCGGCTGAGCCATCAGCTTCGGGGGTCATGTCTTCGAACTTCTTCGAGCAATTCCTCGGCACTGTCGATGATGTCTTGAACGCTTCTCGGCATTGTGATCACCTCAGATACTTGGGTCGGGCCGGAGCCATCGCGTGCACGATGACATGGACGTTGCCGTCGCTGATGACGTAGCCGATCTCTACCAACAGACCAATCCAGGCCGACCCGACAAGCATGATCAAACCCTCGTCATCTGAGCCATGAGCAACAACCGCATTGCATTAAGAGTGAAGGATGTCCTGCTCATCCGGGTCATGCCGGTAAGCACTCGGAGCGGAAACCGGCTCATGCTCCATGCACTGCAAGTTACCTTGCAACGACCCTGGGCCGCAAGTTAACTTGCGGTCAAATACGTCCGTTTTCCACCGAGGAGAATTCCCGTAGATCAAAGGGATGGTCGTGGCCGAAACCAACGCTCAAATCCGGCTGCCACCGTTTTCGGTCGCTGCAATGTGGGCTAGCAAGAGAGGGCCGTAACTGGACGTGTCCTAGTCGGGATCGCCCTGTCGATTTCTGCGCTTCTCACTTTCGCTTGGGCGGTTGCGAAACAGGATGGAGCGCGACGGTTCCCACCGCCACCGCCACCGCCAAGGGGTTTTTACATACCGGTCGTTGGTGAGGGTGACGCTGGCGGTGCGCTGATCTACCTGGAACGGGACAACCGTCAAGGCCTTGACTGATCACTCTAGAGTGTTTACTCTGCCACTATGAAGTACGAGCCTAGTGACATCCTCGAGGCGGCCGTGCGGCTCCTCAACCGCGAGGGCGTAGGCGTGTCGATGGCCAAGGTCGCCGAGGAGGCCGGCGTCTCCAACGGGACGCTCTTCCACTACTTCGGCACCAAGCAGGACCTGCTCGACCAGCTCTACGAGTGGCTGAAGTCGGATCTGATCACCGCCATCGGCGACGTGCCGGACGATCTCACCGCGACCGAGCAGCTCCGCACCCTGTGGATGCGATGGATCGGTTGGGTCAGGCGCTACCCGGCCCGGCATCGCGTCAGCCAGCTGCTCCGCGGCGCCGGGATTATCAGCCCGGCCGCCGTCGAACGCGGCGAGGGGATGTTCGCGCGATTCCACGGCGTCCTCATCGAGGCGCAGGCCACGGGCGCACTCTCGGACCTTCCCCTGGCCTATCTCGGCGAGAGCCTCATGGCGCAGCTCGAAGTCGCCGCACGCAGCGACCTCACGGATGAGCAGTGCTCCCAGGCATTCGACCTGGCCTGGAACTCAATCCGCCCGATCACAACCGCCACTACCCACCCACCCAACCTTCGGGAGTCATCATGACCACTGTTCTCGTAACCGGAGCCTCCGGCTTCATCGCCAAGCACATCGTCCGCGAACTGCTGGAGCACGACTACACGGTCAAGGCGAGCGTGCGCTCTGACCGCGGACGCGCGCAGCTCGGCGACCTGTTCCCCGACGCCGACATCGACTACGTCCGTTTGGACCTGCTCGAGGACGAGGGGTGGGACGACGCCATGACCGGCGTCGACGTCCTGATGCACACGGCCAGCCCGTTCCCGGAAGGCGAACCGAAGGACCCCCAGGAGCTGATCCGGCCTGCGGTGGAGGGGACGCTTCGGGCGCTGCGAGCCGCCCAGCGGAGCCGGAGTCGGACGTGTCGTGCTCACGTCCAGCTGCGCGGCCATCTACAAAGACCCGGCAAAGCCTCCGATGCAGCAGCCCACCCGGGACAACTGGACCGACCCCGAAGGCCCGGCAACGACCGCGTACGAGGCATCCAAGACGCTGGCGGAGGAGGCTGCCTGGGACTTCGTCGCGGAACACCCAGAGATGACGCTGACCACCATCAACCCCGGGGTGGTGTTCGGCGTGCCCATGGACGAGCACTACGGGACGTCGCTCGGTCTCGCCGAGCGCATCCTCAACGGCACCGACCGCGCCTACCCGAGCGTGGCGATTCCCGTCGTCGACGTTCGCGACGTGGCTCGCATGCACGTCAGCGCCCTCGACCACGACACGGCTGGGCAGCGGTTCCCGGCGAATGTCGGCGCCGTGCCGATGGTCGAGATGGCCCGAGTGCTCAAGGCCGCCTACCCAGACCGGAAGATCGCCACCCGGCAGGCACCCGATCTGCTGATTAAGGTGATGTCCCGCTTCGTGCCTCTCCTGCGAACCGTCGCGTCGAACCTCGGGCGCAACCTGGATGTCGACGGCGCCGATGGCCCCCGCGTGATGGGTTTCACCTACACCCCGTCTCGCGATTCGCTGCTCGCCTCGGCCGAGTTCCTCGCTGACCGCGCTGCCATATCGGATGCCCGAGGCAACTAGCGAGACTGCCAACGCTTCGCGACTTCCAATTCCTGACAGTGACCGCCGATGGGCGGCCACCGACCCGGCCTCACGGTATCGCTGGCGTATGCCACCGCGGCACTCAAGTCAACTGAAGTCGGTCATTGCGTTGACTGATCCGGAGTTGGGCCGGGCTGGAAGAAGAGGTCCGCGTCCTGGTCGGCGGGGAATATGAGTTCGATACGGAGTTCGTCGAGTGTGACGTCAAGGGGGGCGCCGAATTGCGCGACGACAGCGATTGTGGAAACCAGGTTGTCGCCGATGCGGAATCTTGGACACATCACATGGCTTGATCCATCAGGCCCGGTTTTTGGTGCGGCGGCGGCACTTGCCGTGGCTAGTTCAACGAGGGCTTTGAGTTCGGGATCGTCGGGGAAGCGGGAGGCGTCGGCTTGCACGCGGCGCACTCCCAGCCAGGCCAGCTGGTCCCAATTGTCAATCAACGCCTGCCACGGACCGCCGTAGGTGAGTCGGATTACGTTGCGTTCGCCGTCGGGCGGCAGGAACAGTTGGGCTGCGGTGTTCGCTCGGACGATGTTCCAGTGCCCGTCGATGGCGTAGGCGGGGTACGGGTTGTGCTTATCCAGCAGCATGTCGATGGCCCGGCGGAATCCCTCCATCGAGGGGTCTTCGATATCAGATTCAGTGAACGCCGGACTGAATCCGGCCGCGACGTATAGAGAGTTCCGTTCCCGTAGAGGCAACGTCAGGGCGGCACTGAGTCGGTCCACCATGGCGCGGCTTGGTCGCGATCGCCCGGTCTCTAGAAACGAGAGGTGGCGGGTAGTGGTTTCGGCTTCGAGTGATAGATCGAGCTGACTCCAGCCCTGCGAGGTTCGCCAATGGCGTAGCGCAGCCCCGAACGGGGTCGCGCCTGTCTCGGTGGTACTCACAGCCGTCAACCTAGCTGAACGCGGCAACAACACCATTCCCTGCCAGGGAATGGTGTTCATTTCAGAAACGGGCTTTAGTTGTGAAAGACACAACGTCCCGTTTACTTAGTAGGAGGATCAAATGCAGATCTCAGAATCGGCCGCGATTAACGCCACTGCGCAGTCGGCGAGAGCCCGAGCCCAGATCAAACCTAATGGACGTGACCGAACCAGCACCTTCTCCGAGAGCATCATGATCAAAACCGCGCCCGCTGATGTTTGGCATGTGCTGGCTGACATTGGATCGATCAGCGACTGGAACCCCGGCGTCAAGGAGTCACACGTCATCAACGAGAGCGCTAGTGGTGTCGGAACCCAACGCTACTGCGGGCTCGGTGGCCGCAACTATCTGCACGAGTCAGTAGTCGGCATGCAGGACGCCCGGTCGCTGACGATGCGCATCGACGAGACCAACCTGCCCTTCAAGTCCGCGGACATACGGTTCACGCTTGAACCAGTCGGCGCCGGAACTTGGGTCACGGTCTCTCCCGAGTACGAGTTGAAGTATGGGGTTTTCGGGAGACTCCTCGACCGGGTGATGATCAGAACGAAGTACCGCCGCGGTATGGCCGCCTTGCTGCGAGGCCTCAAAGATCAGGTCGAAAACGCGCAGAAACCTCAGCCGATTTCAGGGGTGGACCGGTGATGTCAACGATGAATTCCGTGCCGACGGTGGTTAGGTCCGAGCGATTCCACAAGTCCTGGCTGGTGGTAACAGCACTTGTCATTGGCTCGTTTGGCCCCGTGTTCTTCTTGGGGACTATGGCGGCAACATCCGAACCAGCGCGATGGACTCTTGACCTGTTGAGTTGGCCCATCGATCAACAGCAGGTATATGACTCCGACACGACTCGATTCCTGTCCGCACTCACCGGAGGTTTTCTTTTCGGTTGGGGAATCATGGTTTTGTGCTTGCGTGCTTGGGCCTACGACACAGCCCCCGAGGGAGTTCGCAAGTCCGTCGTCGTTGGGGTGCTCGCATGGTTCCTCCTCGACAGCGCTGGATCTATTGCCTCTGGCAACCCATCCAACGCACTCTTTAACACCGCAATCCTTCTTTTGGCTGTTGGACCACTGTGGCTACCCACCCGATTTGTTGCGTCGACCGGCAAACCGCACGAGCCCATGACAGGGTCCGGGCAAGACGCGAGCGAGCTCTCGAGATGAGGCCTCAAGCGATCCAATCCCTGGAGGAAACCGGGGGTCGCTGCTGGGTCAAGGTCGGGCCGAGCGCAATCCATCAGCATAAGGCCGAGTCGTCGTCGAACTGGTCGGAGAGCGTTGAATTAGCCTTGAAGTCACCGGAACCTGCACCAAGCACGACGATTCGCATATCGAGCGCCTAGCTGTTGCTTCCCCGCGGGCCGCGGGGCCGCGGGACGCCAGATATCATCCCGCCCGGAAGCCAAACCGCAGATGTAAGCCAGGAGGCGATCAACAGTGCACTGTGGCCCGGGCCGCTCAACGGATATCCGGATGGCGAAAAGACGGAACCGTCTATCCGTACTCACTCGCTCCGGGGGCTCAGACCGGCCAAAGAGTTCGATCACAGCCGACCTAGCCCCAACGCCCAGTGCCGAGGGATTATGGACGCGACCAAAACCACATTTGTGGTCGGTCGTGAACACTCTTCTCTCCGTTCAAGCATCACTGTCGGGCGTCGTCATTTGTAGTGGTAGCGCAGCGCGGCTATGTCAATGTCGGCGTCACGAGGCACGTACACCATGCGGTGCTCATCAGCGATTCGCCGAGACCACGCCCCTGCGAGAGTGAATCGCAGCGGTTCCGGCTTCCCGATTCCCTCAAATGGATCGCGACGGGCCGCTTCAGTAAGTCGGTTGATCCGCTTCAACACAGCGCGGTCTTCACGCTGCCACCACAAGTAGTCATCCCAAGCCTGATCAGAAAAGATCAGTCGACCGGCCATACAAGCTCTCGCTGACGACCTCGTCCCGCCGCCAGCGCCTCCAGCGACTCGGTCAATCTCTTCGCGTTCGCTGGCACCCGCAACAAGTGGGAAGTCTCCTGCAACGATCGGTACTCAGAAGCGGAGATCAGTACGGCGTTACCGCGCTTGGACAGAATCTCTACCGCTTCGCAGTCCTCGTTGACCTGCTCGATCAACCCGAACAGATTGCGCCTAGCCTCCGTGGCTGTCATCGCCGTCATTCCACGTTCGCCTTGAACTTGGCGCAAGTAGACAGGTGGTCTGAGCGCCTTGCTGGGGTCGCGCAGCATCTTGAAGTACCTCTGCGGCCCTCACATTTGACCAACCTAAACGCAGGAAGCTACATATAGCGACCACCGTTGATGTCTAGCACCGCTCCGATGATGAACGAGGCACGCTCAGAGGAGAGGAAGCAGACCGCAGCCGCAACCTCTTCGGGGCGACCGAACCGCCTAGCAGGAGTAGCTTCTTGCACGGATTTCCGTGCCACGTCATTGAAGGTGGCCAATTGCTTAGCGACTCGACTTGTTTCGAGAATTCCAGGAGCGACCGCGTTCACAGCAATCCCTCGAAACGCCACCTGCGCCGCGAAATGCCTAGTGAAACCGATCACTGCAGCTTTGTGTGCAGCGTATTCGACGCCTCCAAGTGGTGACCACGATCGTCCCGCAAGGCTTGCGATGTTCACTATCCTGCCGTAGCCCGCTTCGGACATCGGTTCCATCGCTGCTTTGCACATCATCATGGTTGTGAGCACGTTATTGCGGTAGCTCTGATCGATAATCTCCGAAGTCAACCGATCAACCGTACGCGGCCCGGTCCCTCCGCCGGCATTGTTTACCACGATGTCCAGGCGCCCCCACGTGTTCACCGCGGCGTTCACTGTCCGCTCGCTGGTCTGCTCATCTGCAGCATCACCGGCTAAAGTGATGACGCTGGTCGCGTCCACACCAGTCTGTGTGATCAGCGCAGTAGCTGCTTCGGTGAGCCTGCTCTGCCCGCGCGCAACACATACGACCTTGCAACCCCC
This sequence comes from uncultured Actinomycetes bacterium, assembly GCA_963821045.1. GTDB lineage: Bacteria > Actinomycetota > Actinomycetes > S36-B12 > UBA10799 > UBA10799. The sequence goes on from CAWGCB010000001.1 coordinate 115,359, forward strand.
ACTGAGTAGCTCAGCAGCGACGTGAAACCCAATACCGGAGCTAGCACCTGTCACAATTGCTACTCTCTGTCCAAATTCCAAGGGTATCTCCAAAGGCGCGTGAGTCTGAAATATGAACCTACTCCTCACAAGTGCAGGCAACCTAATTACGACGTACGTTTTGGATGTATTGCAGGATCGGCGTGATGACCTCGTGGTCATGGGATGCGGCGACAACCCACTCTCGCCCGCATTGTCCCGACTCGACTCGTTTGAACTGGTTCCCAGTTCCTCACGAGAATCCGAATGGATGGGACGAGTTGCCGAAATCATCATCGAACGTGATGTCGATTTAGTCTTACCCGGCAGCGACGCTGATGTTGTGCTTCTGGCTCGACTAGCTGAGTCAGATCGAAACCTCTCCCGTGTTTGCGCCGTTGGCACCGCATCCGTTGCGAGGATGTTCCAAGACAAGCTCGCCACTGAGACCTTCGCCGCCGAGCGCGGTCTTCGCTTCGCACCAACGGCGTGCAGCGATCAAGGTAGTTTCGCCGACGATGTTTGGGCGATGGTCGGCGAATATGGATTTCCGTTGATTGCCAAACCGCGCACAGGGGACGGATCCCATGGCGTTCGTTTTGTGACGCGTCATACTCATATTGAGCGACTCGTCCGGCAGGTGAACATGGTGGTCCAGCCTTACTACTCCGACCAGCCGTTGCCCTCAGCCATGCTCGACGGGTTTCCCGATGGCACCCCCTTGTGGTGGCGCGAGCCAGACGGTAGAACGTTCGGCGCGCAGGCCGTTATTTCACGTCATGGAGAGGTGGTCGCGCAAACAACCTTCGCGGCGTCCAACGAGAACGGCAAGACGTATTGGTTGGAGCTATTCGAAGATTCTGACTTGTGTGCTGTGAGCTCCGACTGGACGCGAGCAGTGGCAGCGGCCGGTTGGCGCGGAATCTTCAACCTTCAAACCCGGCGTTGCACGGACGGCTCCTATATGCCGATTGAGGTCGCGGGGAGAACCTCCGGTGGAGTGTCCGCTCGCTTCGTGTGCGGTTTCGACGAACTGGGACTGTTATTCGCCGAATACGGCTACCAGTTACCGAATTCGCTGAGGTGCGGATCAGGGACTCAAGTGACCCGCGTTTACCGCGACATCGGCCCCGGATCAAGTGACATGTGGCAATCGATCCGAGCACATCAATATGACGGGTGACGCACCGGTGCGCGAGCCTCGGTTGGGACTGTGATCACGACTGGGCCGGGGTGGCTCTCGGTTGCAGTGATCGCGGCTTTGAGCGAGTTCAGTGGTGATGCCGAGATGTGGATCGCACCGAGCGATGACCGGTAGTCCGACCAGTTGACATTAGGCAAGACGCCAAGATCGGTGGCAAGTGAGGAGGTGTCGCGTCGGTCACCGCCTTGAAAATGAACAAATGGGGATCCGAGGACACCATTTGCCGCAACGATCAGAGTCGTTCTCAATTGATGCTTAGCAGCCGTTGCGATCTCAGAGCCAAGCTAAGAGCGCATTTCCATCGCCAGCAATCGCAAACTGCCTCGTATTCGATGGTGCCGCAGTTGCCGCACCAATGGCCGCAGCCACAGCCCAACCCATCGGCGCCGATGCACCAGAATGAAGCACTCGATCTCGAAACCTCGAAGAAGAACACGCTGACCAGCGAGCGAACCCGGCATCGACGAACAAATGGGACCGATTATGTATCGAGCTTACGACCGTGCCGATCAACTGCTCGTATCCAACCGGTTGATCACCCGCTTCCGCGGACCAAGGGTGGACCTCCACCGGGGTCGCAGTTTGGTTGGGCGCTCGACCGCTGGGAGACTCAGCGCTTACTCGAGTGAGTACGGCCAAACGAAGTGGCAGTTCACGACAGTCGAACCGTGCGACATCCTCAGGGATCGCGAGGACGAAGGGTTCACTGCGCCCAAGTGTGTCGGCAGCGACGCTGAGAGCCAATTCAATGCCCTCGGGCTCGGTCACGACCTCGGCGGCGATATTCATCGCGCGCAAAACCCCCACGTCATTCCAGGCGGCTACCCGGGAGTCCTGAAACGCACTCGGCGGGGATGACGTGGCGGTCTGGCCGAGTAAGACCAGCAACGGACTGTGGTCAAAGCGTGCTGTTCCCAATGCGGTCAAGAGATTTGTAATGCATGGACCACCGCCGCTTACGATGAGTCCAGCCATCCCTGTTGCCCGGCTGTAACCATCTGCCATGAATCCTGTGAAGAGTTCATTAGTCGCCGTGATCGAACGGCGGTACTGGCAGGTCGCCTCGAGTAACGGCCACGCAGGACGGCTCGCGAGCGTAAACACTGGGCTCGCAGTGATACCACACACCCAGCGCGCTACGAGATCAGATAGTTGCATCGGAAGTCATAGTTGCGAGGGCCGCATATCGAAACCAGTGACATATCGAAACCACTGAACGGTCCCCCTCCAATGACTGGGTGCAGCGGACTTGCCGCATTTTGGATACAGACCGGCAGCGTCGATTTTTGTTGTCCTCGCGATGATTGTTGGTCCTGGTGTTCTGAAATTTCGTTAAGTACTTGTTGTGAAAGTGTAACTGTTATCGGGTGTGAGTTGGTTTCGGGAATCCAGGGGTTGCCCTCAGCCGGTGTGGCGAGGGCGTGGAAGAAGCCGATGTTCCTGGTTGCATCGGTACTGATCTTCCCTACTTGGTCAAATATTCGCACTGCGCTGCGGCCTACCACGCAGCTCAGACCATCGAGAATCCCTCCGGTCGAAATGGAGCAATAGTCGCCGCACTAGAAACGTCCGGTTATGGGCGAGTATTCGATCCACGGTTAGGACAGATGTCGCTAGCCATTGCGGAATGGAACGAGTGCTCGACTTTCGCGGCTCTTCCGTCACTTCAACCAAGGACCTCGCGAGCCAATCGGCTATCCATTGGTTGCGATGGGTGTGCCGCTGAAAAGCGAATTGAGGGTTCGTGGGATTCGAGTATGAATCAGGAATCCTCCGGCTAGCAACGTCGCCAGAATCACCAGCCAGACGGCAAAGCCACCACCAACGTCGATCTGTGTCGCGAGTTGGCCTATGCCTGCGGCAACCAAACCAGCGTAGGACCAAGCCATCAGGTAGGCGTGCACTGCCACAACTGGAGGTGGGCGCCTAGTAAGAGCCATCAGGCCGATGCCAATGCAGACTGTGGTGAGGCTCAGAACAGCTAGGACGTGGAATGGTCCAAAAAAGTCCTCCCGGTGCAAGCTCAAAGCCGACACGTTTAGCGACAGCATGAGCACCACATATCCCAAGCCGAGCCAACGATGGCGACTTGTTCCCTTCGGAAAGACGAAGACAGCCAGCCCCACAAAGAGAGCTGTTAGGGCTCCAACGAAGTGAATCCAGCCGACCGGATCCGAGAGCGATTCAGACACAAATGTGATTATGCCGGGGCAAGACGAGTCTGATGCCGACAACAAGCTTCGTCCGATCGCTTTTTAATTCCTGCCGGTCAGAGGGAGCAGTTTTGGCGGCCCACTGTCTTCATGGTGGTTGGGGTCATGAAGGTGGTGAAGCCAAAGGCTGAATGCTCAGGTCAGCGTCTCTGGCTAATCCGACTAGTCCGAGTTGGCCGGATCGAGGTTGGCTCCGGTGATGTAGTTGTAGGAGTCGACGACAAGCTGCATTGTTACTTCGGCTTCGTCGAGTGTCTCGGGGGTGAAGATCATGGCGACTCGTCCCAGAAGTCATCTCGGTCCACCCATGGGTGCAGTTCACCCCACTTCTTCTCAGCGGCTTCTTCTGCACGGTCAACGGGCAACCACACGTGCAGGCTGCCGTCGGGGTGGATGTGAGCGAATTCTCTTCCTGAAGGGAGTATCTGAGGCCTCGCGAGGTCGATCCCTTCGGCCAACCACAGACCCCGCGCGCCCGGAAGCGAGACGAGTGTTTCTCGATTCTCGACACCGGGCAATCCGAAGATCCTTCGGCGTAATTCAGCGTCGACGCCCGGCACGAGCTCCGCATCGATTTGAACGTGCGGCACACCGTTCGTTGTCTCTCGGCGCGGACCTTCGCGGACGGGCAAGACCGCAAGCTCGACACCGCCAGTCGGCTCATCGTCGGCAGTAGGCGTCGATGTCGGGACCTCAACGGAAGGTCTCGCCGGGGAACCGTCCTCTGCCGTATCGGGGGCGCCACTGCTGCACGATGCCGTGACCAACAGCGCAGCGAGCGACAGCGTAGCGAGCGACAGGCCTCGTACTCGCCACAGCCAGACGCTCACGATGTCGCGGCCTTTTCAACGGACGTGCCAGCCCAGACGGAGTATTCTGTTCCGCTTGTGCGGGTGATTGCGGCTGAGACGAATCCGTTTGCAGGATCCCGCACCCACCTGGCGTAGGGGCGGAGGTGTTCGACGCGTTCGGCCACAGTGGAATCGCTGAGCGTGTTCATTGTTATCTCGTTTCGACGTGAGTTTTGAGGAACTGATGGACGGTGCTATTGATCAGGTGGTCATCGATGCGCGCCCGGAGCATGACGTGTTGATGGAAGAGCGGGCCCGCCAGAGAGGCAGCGGCTTGGGAGCAGTCGATCGAGGAGGGTAAGTCGCCGCGAGAAGCGCCGCTGGTGAGGACGTCGGTGATCGGCTCGAGGACACCATTGACGAAGCGCCGCTGAGCGGCAACAAACGTGCGGTCTCGGTTGGCGTGGCTGAGGAGCGCCGCGAAGACCTGCCGGAAGGGGCGTTTGGTCATCCGGGTTCGAAGATTGGAGAGTGCGGTGACGAGGTCGGCCTCGATGTCATCGGTGAGCGTGGTCGGGCCGTGCGGCGCAACCATCGTATCGATGGTGTCGAGCACGAGGCTTGACTGATCGGGCCAGTAACGGTAAATCGTGGTCCGCGCGACACCTGTCTCTTGAGCGATCCGAACCGCGGTGACCGAAGTCGCGCCATCGCCGACGAGGAGGTCGGCAGCCGCTTCGAGGATGACTTGGCGGACGCGAACCGTGCGCGGATTCTTGTCGGTTTGCGACTGTCTATTCACTGGTCGGGTTCCCGGTTCGTCGAGGTTGCGACTTTCGCTACATACTGTAGTTTAAAGTACATGTTGTATCCGAACAACTCGTCGCTGACCCTCGCAGTTGAGCGATGAGACCACCTAAACCCAATGAGGTGCACTGTGACTCAATCCGATGGCATCGCCAGCTTCGACAAAACGACCATCAGCTACACCTACGACAATGGTTGGTCATTCACCAACACCTTCGACGGTCATTTGCGCATCTCCCACGTACCGCGCGGTGAACTGCGAGAGCACGTCGAGATCACCAAGCTTCGTGACGGGCTGTTCTTCGTTTCGTGGATCGACGATGAGATGGGGCTGCTCAGCCAAATCATCGACTTCGAGACCGATACGGTGCTCGCGGCCATCCCGGTTGATGGCGAACCCCGTACCCAGATCCTGACAGGGCAGATTACCGACCGTGGTGAGTAGCTAGCTGCGATCATGAACGGCTAGAGCCACGTTTGTGGTGGAGCGGGCCCTGTCACGTCAGATGCGTTTCGCAAACGGTCAGGACTTCATATGGCAGCAGCGATATCCGTTCGCGCAAAGTCCGTGCCTTTGAACAGCAAAGGCGTTGCACGCTCGGTGGCCAACGCGTACGAGAAGCAGTCCCCGAAATTCAGCTGCGCTTTGTGTCCGCTGCCCTTTCCGTAGCGGCGATACGCCGCGCGTGCAGTCCGAGCGGTCGACTCGGTTACCGGGACAATCGAAGCCTCAACTTCCTTGATCAACTGATCGAAGCTATCGCCGACGTTCAGTGCAGGCTTTCGCCGTTGCGGTGTCACTGCGTCTGCGACTATCCCGGCTTCGACATACGTCCCGGCTGAGAGTAGGACTTCGTCAGCAGCCAACATGATTTTCAGAAACCTCCTGGCTTCCGGCTCGTTGCGCAGAACGACAATGAACGCGCTCGTGGCAGCGGTAACGATCACGCGGGCATGCCGTGGTCATCGTAAAGTCCTGCGGATGGATCGCCCGGGCGCATGTCATCTGGCCACAACTTCGCGCTCGATTCCGCAAGACGCATCAAGCGTTCCAATTTCTGGTCCCCCGCTGCCTCGACGCGCTGCAACCGCTCGTGAACTGAGACGACAATCTCCTTGGACATCGACTGGCCGGTGAGTTCGGAAAGGCGGCGAAGTTCGGCGATCGCTGCTTCGTCTTTGATATTCAGTGCCATAGCCAAAACGGCACCACCTGCAAATGGTATTTGGTACCACGTTCGTTTGGCACTCACATCCAGAACTCTTGGCCAGCGAGAGCCGCTCGGTCGACCTGCCTTGGAGTCCAGAAGGGCACGGCGACCGATAACGTCGGACATTCGCGGAGCAGTTCCTGTCTCTTCTCGATCAGCTGAACCAGCGGGCGATTCTGTCCGATGCGAAACCTAACTTGTCCGCCACCATCTCCTTCGACGGGCCCTCCATGTACCCAACCGGCTGCTTCCCACTCTCAAATGTAACGTCAATCGTCGCGACCATGTCAGCGCCGAACTCCATGTAGCAAACGCCGTGACCGTCGTAGGTGGTCAGCGATTTCTGACCAAGTAGCTCCCCGGCAATAGCTGCCGCAACGACACTCGCCTGGCCTTCTGCAAAGACGCCCGCCTTCGGCGTACCCACACTCGTCACGTCACCGATTGCGTAAACGCCGGGAAACCTTGTCTCGAGTGTGAGTGGGTTAACCGGTATCCAGCCATCGTTGAGTAGCTTGCTCGAGTCCAGGGCTGCCGGCGCCTTGTGCACCGGTACGCCAAGAAATAGGTCGTAGGCCAGTTCGCCCCCGTCGCTCAGTAAGGCGACCCTTCGGGCGGCGTCGAGTCCAGTGACAAGCGCATCGGGGTGCCAGGTGATTCCACGCCGAGCAAACGCATCCAAGATTGCCTGGGATGCCAGCGGCGACGGAGGGAGTGGAACTCCCATGGGCATAACGAGCGAAATCTCTGACTCCTCCAGGCGGTCCTTGCGGGCGAGGAGTTGATGGACTAGTAGCGCCATTTCGCTGGGTGCAGGCGGGCATTTGAAAGGTGTCGATGTCACTCCGATCACCACCTTGCCGCCGTCGAAACTTGCGAAAACTTCCCGCAGGGCAACGGCGCCAGGGACCGAATAGAACTCGTGGCCTCCCTGGACCAAACCGGGGGTCGCTGCCGGGTCAAGGTCGGCGCCAAGCGCAATAACCAAAATATCGGCCTCGAAGTCGCCGTCGCTTGTCTTGACGCTCTTGGCGACCGGGTCAACTGACATGACTTCCGAGTTTACGAATCGGACTCCAGGCTTTACGACATCGTGGTAGCGCTGTAGCACTCCGTCCGCTGTCTGCCGTCCGAACATCACGTCAAGTTTCGAGAAGCCAAAGACGAACCCCTCGTTCTTGTCTATTAGCACGAGGTCGAGGTCGTCGCCGAACTGCTCGGAGAGCCTTGAAGTTAGCTCTAAGCCACCGAAACCTGCACCAAGCACGACGATTCGCATATCGAGAGCCTAGCTGTTGCTTCCCCGCGGGGCCGGGGGGCGCCAGATCATCATCCCGCCAGGAAGCCAAACCGCATATGTACAACCAGGAGGCGATCAACAGTCACCGTGGCCCGGGCCGCTCAACGGATAGCCGAATGGCGAAGAGACGGATCCGGTTATCCGTACTCACTCGCTCCGGGCGCTCAGACCGGCCAAAGAGTTCGACCACAGCCGACCTAGCACCAGCGCCCAGTGTCGAGGAATTATGGACGCGACCAAAACCATCTGACGAAGTCAGGACCTCCACACGTCCCGTCGAAGCAGCCGAAACGAGGGGCTCAACCCGGGTCTGAGAGATCCGGGTGAAGGTGTTGCAGACAATGGGAGGCTCGGTATCGTCAGGGCCCGACTTGAAACAACCCACGCAGTTGCACCGTAACGGTAGAGCGCTATCGCTGAACAGATTTCAGTAGGCTAGCGACCATGCAATTTTCCCTGGCCTGTCAACCAACTCAAGTCGATGACGTCACGTGGGTGGTCGACGCCACGACCGAGTGGCGGCAAGGTCGTACGACGTACGGCGGGCTGGTGGCCGCGTGGCTTGCGAACGCGATGGCGCCGTTGGCTCCCGAGGAGCAGCAGATGCGAACGCTCTCGGTCACATTCGCGGGTCCGATCGCCCCCGGAGCTGCCGAAATCAAGACCGAAGTCGATCGTCGCGGAAAGTCGACAACATTCACCTCCGCAACCATCACCTCGGAGGAGGGCATCGCCACTCGCGCATCGGCTGTTTTCACTAGGCCACGCGCGGCGAGCATTGGCGTTGAGCCACGGGTTCCAAAACTTGCCAGATCCATGGCGCAGGCCGAACCGTTGCCGGAACTGGAGGGCCTGATTCCTACGTTCATGGAACATTTCGAACTCCGCTTCGGGATCGGAAGCCTTCCGTTCGTCGGCGCTGACGAGCCACTTGTCGGTGGCTACTGTCGCCATCGTGAAGCAGCGCTGGGAGTTGGAGCTCTCGCCGGGCTCATTGATGCCTGGCCGCCAGCGATCTTGGCGATGGCGAACGGGGTGATTCCGAGTAGCTCAGTCACGTGGAACATTCACTTTCTTGACCCGGATGTCCACGTAGGAACCGATTGGTTCGAATTTCGGTACGAGGCGCTAGCAGCAAAGGACGGATACAGCACCTGTGCCGGAACCCTGAGTAAAGATGGGCGTGCGGTGGCGATGACAGAACAAATGACCGCTTACTTCGGCTAGCTAGAAAGCCCTGACTGGCAGCACGCGGTAGGTGTTGTCCTTAAAGTCGGTGAGCTGCCGGTCGGCTCCGGTGAAGGCGAACCACGCGTCTTCCGCACCGCCCTGCGACGACGACCAGTAGAAGAAGTCCCTCGGCAACGCGCCAACACCGCTCACATCCAGCGCTTTCAGCTCCTCCAGGGATGGCAGCGACCAGCTGCCCGCAGGCGCACCGGCGCTGCCGTAGCCGCGGACAATGTTGGCCGCACCTGATGTGCACGCCCCACCGGCCACCATGTTGTCAGTGTTGGTCTTCCCGGTCCCGATCGCGGTGCCAAACGTGCCAGCGATCAGCGTTTCCGTGTTACTGCACCACTCGATCGAGTCCTGCGGGTCCGCGGAGGTGGAGTTCCACGTCTTCGGTGCTGCCTCCATGTAGCGAGAACCAACCGCAGCGCTTTCATCCACGTAGAACACCGTGCCGCCGCCTGGCCCCTTGTCCCCGACCTTGTAACTGCTTCCCTGGTCACTCGAAGCAGATCCGGCTTCTCTGTCCACAGGCTCACTAGAGCTCGAGTCTGACGACGAGCAGCCGGCGAGTGCCGCTGATGCCATACACAACCCGGCTAGTCCGAGAACCAGGACCTTGGCGCGGGGACGCCCGCCAGTCGTGGTCTTTGAGTTCCGCATCGATAGCTCCTTCATCATCCAACAGTGACAGTAGTTGTAGTCGCTGCGCTTTGTGAACTTACCGTGAGCAGCACTTTCTACTAAGGCATCATTCCCGATAAACAGATCAATAAACAAGTCGATAGCAATAAGTGTTTGACACAGCGATGCGAGACGGAGAATCTGGCCAATAGCAACGGCATGTTTGGATTTGAATCAAAGCCCCAGCCGCCTGTTTATAGCTAGCATTTGTGGGAATACTCCTATCAACACAAACAATCTTAGGAGTGAGTCTGTTGGCCATGAAATCTAAACGAACTCGTCGTTCAGCGTCAGTCGCAGCTGTAACACTAGCCGGGTTGGGTGTGCTCTCGGTGGGCCTGTCAACGCCTGCCAGCGCCGCTACTGGCACCGCTGTCCAGTCCCAGGTTGGCGTCAAGAGCGCCGGAATCTCCGGCGCCGAGAGCATCTCCGAGTTTCTCGCCAAGCGGGTCCTAGGGCAGGCAGCCAGTGCCGGACTTGTCAGTTTGTTCAATCTGCTGACTGGGGCTGGTACCGGGGAGGATCCCAACGCCAAAGACTTCGCTGAGATCAAGGATCAACTCACTGATATTCAAGGTCAACTCGGCAACATGGATGCCCAGCTCAATGCCCTGACTAAGAAGTTCAACAAGGGCGAGTACGCAGCGGACTTGCGCGAGCTCAAGGCATCCGGCAACCAGGTGAATCAGCTGTACATGACGTACTTCATGCCGATCACCGCAGCGAACCAGAAACTCATCGATGACCAGGCCGCAGGCGCGGATGCAGCGACGATCGAAGCTGATCGTGACGCCATTGCTCAACGCGTTGAGGCGTTCAAGAACGTTTACCAACAAAACTTCGGGGTCTACGGGGCGCTCGCCGACTCGATTCATGACTACCTGGTGCCCGGGGCAAACTCGGTTCTGGAGCATCGAGGCGCGGTGATGATGGACAAGGGATATCTGACCGCGACCGACTCCGATGCATTGCGCGCGGAGTACGACTTGTGGGCTGACTACCAGGGCATCGCCGCTCTGATGGGCTCTTTCAATGACCACCTGATCAATCCCGATGACACCGCGGCCATCGCCAGACTCACGAGGTGGGAGAACAAGCGCGACCAAGAGCAGGCAGCCTTGCCGACGCGGATTGGCAACGGCACTATCGTCGCCACCCCAAACGGCACCACGAAGGGTGCCAAGGTGTACGTGGCACCCGCGGGTAAAGCGCAGTCCTGGTTGCCCAGCACCATGATTTTCCCCGACATCAATAGTCCGGTCGTAAATCCACAGGACGAGGGGTTGGACTGGGCCGGAACCGCCGCGAGCGAGATCAGTCCTCGCGATGCCGACGGCAACCTAATACCTGGTGGCTCAGACTGGTCACTGTGGAGCGATGCTGACGCGAAAGAGCTGACAGCAGCGGTTGCGGACGTTTCTGGGCAATCTGTTGGTGCTCAACTCGACGCATGGCAGCCGACACCGATCCGCAGAACCTTGGTCTCGCCGCCAACTGGAAGAACCTCGTCGGCAGCGGGCACGCTTGGACGAACGACGCTGCAATCCAACCGGTAGCTTGCGGATACACGATCAAGTCCTGGCCGATCGACGCTCTCATCAAGTCGTACAAGTTTCCAATCAATGGGCACCGGGCCATCGACCTCAGTAGTTCCGGCGGTGCCTCAGGGCTGTACTCAGGCGCATTCGAGGACTTCAGTGTCAACAGCTACGACACCAGGTCCGATGACGCCACAGCCCTGACCGAGTGCAAGGCCCAGGTCAAGTCAATGATCGCTGCAAGCGACGACCAAGCAGGAACAGTTTTGGTCCGAGTCGCCACCGACGCGGAGAACTACATGGCCGAAAGCCGCTAGCTGGAAGACGACCGTTCGCACAGTAATCCCCGCGCTTCCGTTGTTCCTGGAGTGCGGGGATTACTGCGAGGCTGACGAACTGAGCGCCGTTGTGAACATTTGGCAGTCGGGCTATTGGCCACCATCGGTCATGACGGCAGCTTCTAACTGTTTACCCGAGAACCCACCGAGCACGGCACCGTCCTTGACGAACCGATACATCACGACCGAGAACACTCCGCGAACCGTGCTAAGCAGGAGCGCTGCAAGGACCAGGAGGATCACACCCACCAAGATCAACGGTAGCCCGGTCGCGGGGTTGTCATTTGCTGCCAGGAGTATGCCGCCGATGACGAACAGCAGACCTGGAATCGTGAGCAGGAGAACCCAACTGAAAGTGATTCTGGCGTAGCCGCGGATCTGGGTGCCCCAATGCTCGCGGAAGATCCCGAAGGAACCCTTGGTCGCAGCGATCGGTCCAACTTTCTCGAACATGATGAAAGGCATGACGAACCAAGTGACTAGGCGCCACGCGATCTCCACTACCGCGCCGAAGATCGCCCGGAAGATTGCCATGACTACCGAACCTGCGCCGGTGCCAGTGTCGTCCCCCTGGAGGAGTCCAACGAAGAGTTGCATCACCGCGTTGATGACTGACCATCCGAAGATGGCGGGCGTGCGAGCGAGGGCACGGCCAAAGCAACCAGCGACTGAGACGGGTCGATCGTGTAGGGCATCGTCGGCGCCCAAAACAAGCGCGGCCAGGGCGTACTGAACGACGAAGACGCTAGTCAGCAAGCCAACAAAGATCAGCAGGAAGCCGGGGACGTTCTTGTCTAACCCCAACAGCACCGCACCGGGGATCCAGAAGATGATGACGGGAATGAGCGAGAAGAGTCCGCCAAATACCGGGAACGACACCAGCGAGCGATTCTGTCGCACGATTGACCAAGAGGCTGCGGACAGTGCCCGACTTTCCGACGACTTCTTCATGGCCGAAGGCTAGCGAGGCGCGGCTCCTTCGCAGCGAACCCACGCAGGAGCGCCGCCTCCGACTTGCTCGGGCTTTGGCGCTGGGTTTCATCAGTTGAGGTGTCACCCCTAGCCGCGTAGGGTTTCAGCATGGACGCCGCACTCAGCCAAGGAGCTCCGATCCCCGCCGGAGATGACGAACGGGTACGCGTACTCGAGGGATACGCGGTGCTAGACACTGGCGAGTCCGAGTCCTTCGACCGGATCACCAGACTTGCGGCGAACCTCTTGGACGTGCCGATTGCACTGGTTGTGCTCGTCGACAGCGACCGCCAATGGTTCAAATCGCGGGTCGGTCTAGCCACCCGCGAGACACCCCGCGAACACGCCTTTTGTGGCTACACCATTCTGGGCAACGACTTGTTTGAGGTGCCGGATGCCTCAATAGATGAGCGATTCGCGAACAATCCGCTGGTGACGGGGGATCCGTACATTCGGTTCTATGCCGGGCTTCCACTCGCCAGTGCGAACGGTGAGAATCTCGGCAGTCTGTGTGTGATCGACCGCAAACCTCGCAGTCTCGACGCCCGGCAACTCGAGATCCTCAAGGACCTCGCCGGGGTCGCACGCCACGAACTTGAGGTCCATCGGGCGCTCGCCGCAGATCCACTGACAGGTGTCTACAACCGGGCAGGTTTCCTGGCGCTCGGACGGCGGGTAATCAAAGCCGCGCAGCCGCCCGATCAGCCAGTAACTCTCGTTTCTGTTGACCTAGACGATTTCAAACTGCTCAACGATTCACTAGGTAGGGCTAGTGGCGATCGAGTGTTGCGAACGTTGGCGCGCACGCTGCGCGAGAACGCACGTCGTGACGCGGTGTGCGGACGGGTTGGTGGGGACGAGTTCGCGTTGCTGCTGCCAGGTGCGAGTGAGCGAGAAGCGAGGAAGATGTTGGAGCGGTTTGGTGCCGCATTCACCATCGATGTGAAGGAAGCCATCATTTGGGGCTCCCGACTAACCTTCAGCGTGGGCGTCGCGAGCCGAAAAGATTCCCAAGAGTCGATCGAGCAGCTCTTGTCCCGCGCTGAGGCGGGCATGCGCGAGGCGAAGACGCGAGGCGGCGACGCAGTCGTCGTAGGCTAGGCGTACTGGGCCGAGTGCTTGCGGGCCTACTGCTTGCGGGCCTAGTGCGACCTTGCGGTCCTACTGCGACGGTGGGCGGTTATGGAACTCTTCTGGGTCGATCGTGTCGAGGTCCAGGATTCGGGCGTGCAGCATCGGCCGCTGTTGTAGGGCGGCGCGTACTGCCCGATGCAGCCCATCCTCGAGGTAGAGGTCGCCATGCCACTTGACGACGTGCGCGAACAGATCTCCGAAGAACGTCGAGTCCTCGGACAGCAGCGCATCGAGGTCGAGGTTGCGTTTGGTGGTGATCAGCTCAGCCAACCGCACCTGCGTCGGAGGCAACTGTGCCCATTCGGTGACGGTGAACCCATGGTCATCGTAGGGACGCTTCTCGCCCACAGCCTTGAAAATCACCTTTGCAGCATAGAGTGATTGGCCCCCCAAAGCGCAACCGCAAGGGCGATCTGGTGGCTGATGTCACCGAAAGAAAGGGACCCCCCGCGTACCCGTCAGAGCTCGTGGACCCTTGCTGCCTTCCGGCCCTGGGGGATTGACGAGATGACGCCACGCGAGGAGTCGAGGAACACTCTACGCGGTCGGATTGCGCGTCGGCTAGCCGGTGATTCAACCGAGCCGCGCGCTCGCGTAGCGCCTCGCGTACTATCGCCCTCGGAGGATTCGCCTAGTGGCCTATGGCGCTCGCTTGGAAAGCGGGTTGGGTTAACGCCCTCAGGGGTTCGAATCCCCTATCCTCCGCCAAATTGATTCTTGCTGTCTGGAATCGCTCGCTCGGTCGGGTCCTTGTCTAGCTGACGCTGACGCTGACAGCTTTCTTATCGGTTCCTTGCTCCAGATGCCGCTGACCTGCGCGGTAAACGAGCAGCAAGACGATCGCGATGATGGGTTGCAGGAAGTCACTCGGGATTGCCCAGACATTGTCCGGCGCGGTGTTGTCGTGCGCCACGTACTGCATCACATGTCCGATTGCGTCGCCGCCGTACTGGATCGCCAGCACCACGACAGCGGCCGTCATCCAGGTGCCGCGTAGCGCCTTCCAGGCGCAGCCAATGAGCAGAACGGAGAGGGCAATGTCGCCCATTCCGACTTCCCACTGGAACATCGAGGGTGCGTAGCCGATTTGTTCGGCGAGTTGGCCGGACATGCCGGTGATGTGCATGATCCCGCCCATCATCCCGAAGACTCCGGTGACGACCAGCAGCCACAACAACAGCAGTTCGAGTACTCGGTGCTTCGTGCGCCGGTTCGCGGACCGGTCGACTAGGACGTGCACGATCCAGCCGATCACGGTGATGACCCAAGAAATCATGAAGAAGACCACAGCAACTCCCAACCGACCCAGTCCGAAACGCTCGCCACAAAGCTAGCGAGGCAGTTGTCGGTACGCACGCTGAATGGGTTTCGGCTCCGCAGCTTGCTCTTGCGACGTAAGGTGTGCTCGTGAGCCTCGCCCTATATCGCAAGTACCGACCAGGGACTCTCGATGAGGTGATCGGGCAAGATCACGTTGTCGAGCCGTTGTCCCGAGCGCTGGACACCGACCGGGTTCATCACGCCTACCTCTTCTCCGGCCCGCGCGGCTGCGGTAAGACGTCAAGTGCGCGCATCCTGGCCCGCTCTCTGAACTGTGTCAACGGCCCGACATCGCATCCGTGCGGAGTGTGCAATAGCTGCGTCGATTTGGCGCCGAACGGCCCGGGATCGATCGACGTCATCGAGATGGACGCTGCGACCCACGGTCTCGTCGACGATGCGCGCGATCTGCGAGAGAAGGCGGTCTACGCTCCGGCATCGAGTCGCTACAAGATCTACATCATTGATGAGGCCCACCAGCTCGGCCCTGGCGCTGCCAATGCACTGCTGAAGTTGGTGGAGGAGCCGCCGCCGCACTTGCGGTTCGTCTTCGCGACGACCGAACCTGAGAAGATTATTGGCACGATTCGCTCGCGGACGCATCACTACGGTTTTCGTCTGGTGCCCGCTCGCACTCTCGCGCTGCATCTGGCCAGCATCTGCGAGCAAGAGGGTTTCACTGCTGATCCCGGGGCCCTTGCCCTCATCAGTCGAGCGGCAGGCGGATCAGTGCGGGATGCGCTCTCGATCATGGGGCAGTTGTTGGCTGGGTCCGGCCCGGACGGTCTCACGTATGAGGAGGCAGCCGCGCAGCTGGGAGTCACCGATGCGGCGCTCATCGATGAGTTGGTCGCAGCGATGGCGGACTACGACGGTGCAACGATGTTTCGGCTCATCGATGCGGTGGTCGAGACTGGACATGATCCGCGGCGCTTTGTCACTGACTTGTTGGAGCGGCTACGCGACTTGCTGATCGTTGCGCAGGTGCCGGATGCCGCTGAGTCGGGGCTGATCGATGGCCCGATCGATCGCCTAGCCGAGTTGCGCGAACAAGCAACCCGTTTCGGCCCAGGTGAGCTGAGCCGCCACGCGGACTTGGTGAACTACGGTCTGTCTGAGCTCAAAGGGGCCACCGCGCCACGGCTGCAGCTAGAGCTACTGGCAGCACGACTGGTGCTACCCGCCGCCGACACGGGTCCTCGTTCGCTGGCTGCCCGAGTTGAGTACCTTGAGCGAGCGGGTGTGACCTCCGCAGCTGCAGTGCCCTCGGACGCATCGGCGCCGACCAAAGCGTCTGTTTCCACCGAGGCGCCTGCTCCTGACCACGCACCCACGCGCACGCCAGAGCCCCCGACGCCTGCGCCTTCCAGAACTGCTCGGTCGGAACCTGCGCCTTCGGAACCTGCGCCTTCGGATCCCGCGCAGTCGGAACCTGCTCGGTCGGAACCTGCGCCTTCGGAAGCGACCGCTCCCAAGGCGGCCACGCCGAGGGGATCTGGGCCACCGTCGCCTCCGGGGCGCATTTCTGAAATCGCTCCTGCCACCCGCGTCCCTGGCACGGAATCGAGCGCGAGTTCAACGCAACAGCGCCCCGAGCCGCCGACTGAGCAGCGCCCTGAATCTGCGGCTGATTCACCTAGCGGATCCGCATCCGACGCGCAGCAATCCCCGGCTCGGTCCGCTGCCTCGGGTGCGCAACCTGCCGCGCCTGCTTCGCCGTCAGCGAGTTCCGATGTCACCATCGAGCAGATTCGTGCGCTTTGGCCGACGGTGCTCGACGAGGTAAAGGGCAAATCAAAGGTCATCTGGATGATGCTGCTGCCGGCGCACCCTGTCTCCATCGAGGGCAACGTCTTGGTCGCCTCCCACAAGGACGTCGGCACGGTCAAGCGGTACCAGCAGACCAACACTCACGACGAGACGGTCGCGGCGGTAACTGCATCCGTGATCGGGGTCCCGCTGCGTATTCAACTCGTCACCGGGGACGCTCCGAGCGCCAACTCGGCTGGCGGATCGGCGCAAACAGCAACATCGGGCAGTTCGCGGGGAGCTGACTCGGCGACGTCGGGCGGTGCTGATGGCGGTCCGACGCATGCGCAAGCCTCTGCCACCGGCGATCATGACGGTGACGATGTCGCTGACAGTGTCGACGTTGACGAGGTCGCGGGGATCGAACTACTCGAACGCGAGCTCGGTGGAGTGAAGATCACTGAATACGACGGAGGCTGAGCCAGGTGTTCGATGGAGCTATTGCTGACCTGATTGCTGAACTCGGTCGACTTCCTGGCGTTGGTCCAAAGAGCGCTCAGCGCATTGCCTTCCACATCTTGCAGGCCGACGAGCAAGACATCCGCCAGCTCTCCGACGCGATGATCGCCGTCAAAGAGAAGGTGCGCTTTTGCGTTGATTGCGGGAACGTCAGTGAAGCGGACCTGTGCGTAGTCTGTTCCGATACTCGTCGCGACCGATCGATGATCTGTGTCGTCGAGGAACCCAAGGACGTCGTCGCCGTGGAACGCACGAGGGAGTATCGCGGGATCTACCACGTACTCGGCGGCGCGATTAGTCCGATCGATGGGGTGGGCCCAGACGACTTGAGGGTTCGCGAGTTGATGACTCGGCTGGCCGACGGGACGGTCAACGAGGTGGTCATCGCGACGGATCCCAACCTTGAGGGTGAGGCGACGGCGACGTACCTAGCTCGACTGTTGGGTCCGCTCGGAATGACCGTTTCCCGGCTCGCCAGTGGACTGCCTGTCGGCGGGGACTTGGAGTACGCCGACGAGGTCACTCTCGGCCGAGCATTCGCCGGTCGCCGTCAGGTCGCCAACTAGCCGATTTCATCTAGACTCCAACGATGCGCCGTGTCGACACACTCATCAGCCCACGCTGGCTCATTCCGGTCGTGCCCCACACCTTGGTGCTAACTGAGCACAGCTTGGCGATTGACGCGGGCGAGATCGTCGACATCCTGCCGACCTCCGAGGCGTTGCGACGCTACGTCGCCAACGAGCGGGTCGAGTTGGCCGAGCACGCGCTGATACCGGGGTTCGTCAACGCTCACACCCACGCTGCGATGTCCCTACTGCGCGGTTTCGCTGATGACCTGCCGCTGGCGACCTGGCTCAATGATCACATTTGGCCGACGGAGGGCGAGTGGGTCAACGACGAGTTCGTCGCCGACGGGACGAATCTGGCGATCGCGGAGATGCTCTCGGCTGGGGTCACCTGCTTCAACGACATGTACTTCTTCCCCGAGGTTGCCAGCGAGGTCGCGCACCAGCGGGGGATGCGGATGGTCGCCGGGCTGATTTGCTTCGATGGCGAGAACAACTACGCGTCGAGCGCGGCCGACTGCATCGCGAAAGGTTTGCAGCTCCACGAGGCGCTCGTCGATGTTCCGCTGGTGACGACAGCTTTCGCGCCGCATGCGCCCTACACCGTGTCCGACGGGCCGCTGGCTCAGATCGGCGAGTTATCGGCCGCCATGGGTCTGCGGGTTCATACACACGTCAACGAGACATCAGCCGAGACCCCGGAATCGGTCACCCGATACGGGCTGACGCCGATGCGTCGATTGGCAGGGCTGGGACTGGTCAATGATCGACTGGTTGCCGCGCACATGGTCCATCTCAGCGACGACGATGTGGAGTTGGCGGCCGACGCGGGCACTCATGTCGTGCACTGTCCGGAATCGAACCTGAAGCTTGGCAGCGGATTCGGCGATATTGACCGACTGCTGCGCAGTGACATCAACGTCGGTTTGGGTACCGATGGACCCGCGAGCAACAACGATCTCGATGTGCTCTCCGAAGCGCGAGTGGCTGCGCTGTTGGCCAAGGGGCTTGGCCGCGATCCGGCCGTCGTCCCAGCGTGGCAGGCGCTGCATCTCGCGACGATGGGTGGGGCATTGGCGCTCGGACTCGCCGACCAGATCGGGTCGCTTGAGGTCGGCAAGCGCGCTGACTGCGTCGCAATTGCGCTAGATGGTTGGTCCAACAGCCCCGTCTACGACCCAATCTCGCAGCTGATTTACACGGCTACCCGGCAGCAGGTTTCTGATGTCTGGGTCGATGGCGCCCACAAGGTCGTGTCCGGCGAACTCGTTGGTTTCGATCAGTCGGCCATTCACCGCGCGGCCGATTCGTGGGCTCGCAAGATTTCGGGGCGTGACTAAAGATGAGTGAGCACGCGCAGATCGCCATCATTGGCGGCTCGGGGCTGTACTCGATGTTCGCTGCCGGGTCACCTGGGCACATTGGAACGCTCGAGGTTCACACCAAATGGGGGTCACCTAGTGGTCCGATCGAGATAGCCGAGGTCGGCGGTCGGCGGGTGGCATTCATCGCCCGTCACGGCAGTGAACACCAGCACCCGCCGCATTCGATTCCCTACCGCGCGAATATCGAGGCGCTGCGCAGTATTGGGGTGCGACAGGTCATCTCGCCTTGCGCCAGCGGGTCCCTGCGTGAGCAAACGCCGCCAGGCACTTTGGTGGTTCCAGATCAGCTCGTCGACCAGACGCATGGGCGGCCTAGGACGTTCTACGACCGCTTCGAGGGGCAGACTTTTCACGCTCAGTTCGCCGAACCGTTTTGCTCCCAGGTGCGTGCCAGCCTGCTGGCGGTTAGCGATGCGCAGGGTTGGGCCGCTCACGACGGTGGCGCGATCGTGGTGATCGACGGGCCCAGTTTCTCGACGCGCGCTGAAGTTGAGTTCTACGCTCGGCAGGGCTGGGGTGTCGTCAACATGACTGCTGCTCCGGAGGCCGTCCTAGCGCGTGAAGCGGGTCTTTGCTACGCGACGTTGGCGTTGGTGACGAACTACTCGGCGAACCTCGTTCAGGGCGCCGGCGTGAGCGAGGCGGAGGTCTACGAACTCTTCGAGCGCAACATTGAGCGAATGCGTGACGTGTTGACCGCAGCGGTCGGGGATCTACCCGACTCGCCGACGGGTGCGTGTGCCGGGATCCACTCGTGACTCGATGAAGACGTGATGGCGGAGTCTCTGCGGGCAGCCGAGGACTAAACCCGGTCATTTTGGGTAGTCAGTAAATAGTGGCGTGTCCGCCTGATCGCTCAGCAAGTAGACTGCTGACGCCGCCGAAACTAGTGCCGTCCGAACGTCCGTCATCGATGTAATCAGAAACGTGGAGCCTTACATGGGGCTGGTCGTCCAGAAGTACGGCGGATCCTCCGTGGCCGATGCCGCGAGTGTGCGCCGAGTCGCTAAGCGAATTGTCGAGACCGTTCGTAACGGAGACGACTGTGTCGTCGTCGTCTCCGCGATGGGCGATTCCACCGACGAGTTGTTGGACCTCGCGCAGCAGGTCTCGCCCTCGCCGCCAGCGCGCGAACTCGACATGTTGCTCACTGCCGGGGAGCGGATCTCGATGGCGGTACTGGCGATGGCGATCGCTGACTTGGGCTACCAGGCCCGCTCATACACCGGATCGCAGGCCGGGCTGATTACCACCGCTGCGCACGGGTCAGCGAAGATCATTGATGTCACCCCGGGGCGGATTTCTGAAGCCCTTGCGCAGGGTGCCATCCCCATCGTGGCCGGATTCCAGGGCGTCTCGCAGGACACCAAAGATGTCACCACGCTTGGACGAGGTGGCTCCGATACGACTGCGGTGGCGCTGGCCGCTGCGCTAAAGGCTGATAAGTGCGAGATTTACACCGATGTGGATGGCATCTTCTCGGCGGATCCGCGGATCGCTCCGAAGGCTCGCCTCGTTCCGTATGCCACCTATGAGGAGATGCTCGAACTCGCGGCCAACGGTGCCAAGATTTTGCACTTGCGCTGCGTCGAGTACGCCCGTCGCGCTGATATGCCGCTGTGGGTCCGTTCATCGTTCAGTGATGCGCCGGGGACCTTGGTTACTACCGCCGAATACTTAGAGGGAGAAAACGTGGAGCAGGCAATCATTTCCGGTGTTAGCCATGACCTGTCTGAAGCGAAGATTACGATCGCTGGCATTGCGGACGAGCCCGGTCGGGCAGCGGCGGTATTCGAGCTGTTGGCCAACGCTGAGGTGAACCTCGACATGATCGTGCAGAACGTGTCAGCAGACGGTCAGACGGACATCACGTTCACTATTGCGATGGTGGACGGCGAACGAGCAAAGATCATTTTGCTGGAGAATCAAAAGGAACTGGGATTCTCGGAGCTGATTTACGACGAGAAAGTGGCGAAGGTTTCACTCGTCGGGGCGGCCATGCGGTCGCATCCTGGAGTTTCCGCGACGACCTTCCGGGCGCTGGCCGATGCTGGTATCAACGTAGAGATGATCTCGACCTCGGAAATTCGGATCTCGGTCGTAACGCGTGTCGAACAAGCGGCGCGCGCAGTACAGGCAATCCATACGGCTTTCGGGCTTGATGCCGACGGCGAGGCAGTTGTATACGCAGGAACGGGGCGCTAGGCGTGGGTACGAATCAATCTGAAGTCGACCGATCTGGGCGCCCGACCTTGGCTGTCGTCGGAGCTACGGGGGCCGTGGGCACCGTGATGCTGGACATCCTGTCGACGCGCGCTGACGTGTGGGGCGAGATACGTCTTATTGCGTCGGAACGCTCCGCTGGACGCACGTTGATGGTGCGCGGCGAAGAGGTCGTTGTTCAGGCTCTCGCGCCAGAGGTGTTCAACGGCGTCGACGTTGCCATGTTCGACGTGCCGGACGAGGTGTCGAGTCACTGGGCACCGATCGCTGCTGCGCACGGTGCTATTGCCGTCGACAACTCAGGGGCGTTTCGGATGGAGCCCGACGTCCCGTTGGTGGTGCCTGAGGTGAATCCCGAGGCTGCCTTGAACCCCAAGCGCGGCATTATCAGCAACCCGAACTGCACAACGCTGTCGATGATCGTGGTGCTCGGCGCGCTGCATCGCGAGTACGGACTCAAAGAGTTGGTCGTTGCCTCCTATCAGGCGGCGTCTGGGGCTGGGCAAGCTGGCGTTGATGATCTGCGCGCTCAGATCGCTGCTGTTGCGGCCGACGGAAAGGTCGGAGACCGGCCAGGTGACGTTCGCAGAGTTGTCGAGCCGGGAGATTCGTTCCCCGCTCCGCTGGCGATGAACGTGGTGCCATGGGCCGGCTCGCTCAAAGAGGGCGGCTACACATCTGAGGAGATGAAGGTCCGCAACGAGTCTCGCAAGATTTTGGGGCTGCCCGATCTGAAGGTATCCGCGACCTGCGTGCGCGTCCCGGTAGTGACAACGCATTCGCTGGTCGTGCACGCTGTTTTCGAGCGTGAGGTGGACCAGGCGGGCGCGCAGGAGCTGCTGCGCCAGGCCGAGTCCGTTGTGCTCAACGATCGGCCTGAGGCACTTGAGTTCCCGACACCGATCGATGTCGTCGGGACTGATCCGACCTACGTCGGGCGGATTCGTCGTTCGGTGGACGATCCGTACGCACTCGACATGTTCGTCTGTGGCGACAACCTGCGAAAAGGTGCAGCTTTGAACACCGCCCAGATCGCTGAGCTCATCGCTGCTGACCTGGCTGCTGCGCAGGAATGACTTGCAGGGCGCATGGCTGATCGTGGCCGCGAACGCGTGCTTGCCGTGGCGCAGGCAGTAGTCGGCTGAGCAACCGCTGTTTCAGGTGGGTAGGGCGACTCTGCCCAACGCGGGCTTGTAGACTCGCGCAGGTTGCCTACGGGCACCGGGGTATGGCGCAGCTTGGTAGCGCGCTTCGTTCGGGACGAAGAGGCCGTGGGTTCAAATCCCGCTACCCCGACCAAATTCTGGGCCGTCCGCGCGAAGCGTGGGCGGCCCAGAATTTTGCTTAGGCTTTGTGGGATTTGGGAGGAGCGCGTAGCGCGTTTTGCGACGGTTCTCGATCGCCATTGCAGAAATCGTAAGCAACGTGACACACGGGCGTGGGCAACCCGGCTATGCCGCCCGCGAGACGTATCGTTGTTCTTTGAATCCAATGAGGGAACGATGGAGATTTTGGCAGTTGTCACTGACGGGATTACACGGACCGTCGATTTGACCGGCGCGTCGACCGGTTCGCGGATCACAATCGGTCGGTCGGAAGACAACGACGTCGTACTAGAGGGTGATGCGCGTGCGTCTCGCGAGCATGCGGTGCTGACCAATGCTGATGGTGTCTGGCGGATAGCTGACCGCAACTCGATGAATGGCACGTACGTCAACAGTGTGCGGATCTCGGCTCCGGTTGAGGTGGGCGTTGGTGACCTCGTGAATGTCGGATCTACGGCCATCACTATTGCCGCAGACGATGCCAAAGCTGCTTCGCACAGGTACATCGACCTTGACGCTCGGACGGACTATCGACGCTAGCGATAGTAGGATCGTTCTGATGATCAAAATGCTTTTCGGGCGAGGAGGCTAGATGGCTGACTTTAGCTTCGAAGAGCTATTGGCCGCGAGTCCGCTTGGAGTTGCCGTGTGGAGCGCACACGGACCTGACCCAGTTGACATGGTCTTGGAATGGGCGAACGCACAGGCGTCCACCGAGACTGGTCTCGATCTTGCTCCGTTTCTCGGTTCGCGCATCGTTGACGCTTTCCCGCTGATTTTGGAAGGGGGGCAGGGGCAACGTCCGATTGATGCTGCCTGGCGTGCTGCGGTGACCGGTGAGGGTTCATCAAGCGAGTTTGGGTACTCAGACTCCCGAGTGCCCTGGCGGTGGTTGCGTGCCGTCTACGCGCCGTTGGACGCGAATCTGATGGCAGTTTTCTACGAGAACATGACAGCGGGCAGATCGGAGTCGGCGCTCGCTGCGCTAGACGCTGCCGTGGTCATTCACGCAGCAGACACTTCAAATTCTGGAAGCCAATTCGAAGGCCCGCGAGTTGCTTGGGTTACGTGATGTTGAAGGTCGACTTGCTAGCGATCCGGCATGGGTCTTCGTCGATGAACACATGCAGTCGTTGTCAGTCGACAGTTTCCCAGTGATGCGGATTCTGTCCGGATTCGAGGTACGCGGACAGCTCTTGGGAATTCGTCACCCTGATGGTTCTGTGACTTGGGTCGAGGTGAGCGCGATACCGCGTTTCGATAGTTCCGACGCATTATCGGATGTCGCGGTGACGTTCTACGATGTGACGAAGCGTGAAGATGCGCGGCGGGCCGCAGTCAGCGTGCAGCGAGAGCTCATCGAACTCTCTCTAACAGATCCGCTCACAGGCCTGACAAATCGGAGAGGGATCTTCAACGAGGCCGAGAGGCTGCGGTCGCAGGCAGGCCGACACTCGTACCAGTTGGCGTGTCTCGTCGTCGATTTGGACGAGCTGAAGTCTGTTAATGACAGGGATGGGCACGAACGAGGCGACATGCTTATTCGGGAAATCGCTAACACGATTCAGAGTGGATTGCGGTCGGAGGACGTCGCAGGCCGGATCGGCGGCGACGAGTTCCTGATCCTGCTACCTCGGACTGATCTGCGCGGGTGCGAGGCGGTCGCCGAGCGGATGCGAGCTGCTGCGGTCGGCACGGATTGTATGGCGAGTTTTGGTGGAGCTGTGATGGCAGACGCTGAGACGGTGTCAGACATGATTCGTCGTGCGGACAAGGCGCTCTACCGGGCAAAGGACAAAGGCGGAAACTGCGTCGTGGTCAGCAGGTAGCCAGTGGGCCTAGTTGATCGCGGGGGACAAGCTGCAGAAGTGTCGCTTCCGGTGGGCATGCCAACCGAACCGGCGCAAACGGGCTAGTCCCCAGCCCTCACCTCCTCTGTTCGGCCTTCTGTGAGCTTCCTCTGATTGCCATTAATCTCCTTTCCTGACCGTCTGCCCGCCGATGGCTGCTGATCGTCGAACAGTTGGTTTTGGGTTGTTCGTTTCGTGAACCTTACTCATGATTGTGGTGCGGGTTTGTTGTTTATCCCCAGGGCTTTGCGACGTGGAATCGGGTGTGGAAACGGTGTTGACCAGCGGTCACACCTGGGTTAGCATTCGTACACACGTTCGAACACGGTACGGGTGAACCGGCCGGGTTCGGTCGGGGTCGGGTCTCACAACACAAAGGGGGGTGATGGTGATGCGATCTCATGCAGCGGCGGTGTCGGTGGCGGATGCGGTGGCGGTGATTGATGCGTTGACTGCTGACGTTGCCACGTTGTCTGGGGTGGAGGCGAACACGGTGCTCGCTGAGGTGGCGGTGTTAGCAGCGAAACTGGATGCTTATCGGGTGGAACTGGTCGCGGTGATCGCGAACAGTTCGGTGTGGTCGCAGTCCGCGCCCAACGCCACCATGGCCTCGTTCCTGCGCGCAGAACACCTGCTGGATCATCGTCACGCCGCAGCGGATGTGCGTGTGGCGCGCGCGTTTCGCACCTACCCGGCGTTAGCGGATGCGTGTCATGACGGGCGGGTGTCGCGGGAGAAAGCCGACCTCATCATCGCGGTCGGGGAACATAATCAGACCCGCGCCGATGTGCTCGCACAGTTCATGGACACGTTCATCACGATCGCCGCGGATCTCAGCGTCGCGCAGTTACGTGTCGCGTTACGGGCGTGGGCGGATCAGGTCGACCCCGTGAGCACCGCGCACGCTGATGATGATGCTCACCACCGGCGCGCGTTACACATCCACCACCTCGGCGACGGCATCAAAGTCGACGGATTCTTCAGCCCCACCCAAGGCATGAAAATCATGGCCGCCCTCAACGCCGCCCTCACCGCCCACCACCGCACCACCACCAACGACAACACCAGCGACAGCGACAGCGCCGCCAGCGGTCCCGACAGCAGCAGCGCCAGCGGAACAGCGGCAGCGGCAGTGGCAGCGGGGACGGGGTGGTCGATGCGGTCACGGTCAGTGCTACGGATCGCGCAGCGGCAGCGGCTGCTGGGCAACTCCCGACCACGGTGGCAAAATCAGATGCGCCCGGCTCGGACACTGGCAGCGGTGCCAGCGGTGCTAGTGGTGCGACTGGCAACGGCCACCAGTCTGAGGTGGGGCCGGGACGCTATGAGGTGGTGTCTTCCACCGCGCGGCAACGCGCGGACGCGTTCATCGAGGCGATCATCAACCCGATCCTGGAATCGGGTCACCTGCCCACCTGCGGGGGAACTCCCGCATCCGTGGTCGTGACGATCCCGTGGCCGCGCTTAGCGGACCCGCTGACCCCGATCAGCGCCGACACCATCGCTGAGCACGTCCACACCACCACCATGACCCGCACCACGTGCACGACCGGAACCAATAACGGGCCCGGCCATCACCTGATCAGCACCACCACCGCCACCGCGTTGAGCTGCGATGCGACCATTCAACGGGTCCTGCTCAACCCGGCAGGTAAACCCTTAGACATCGGGCGACGCACCCGGGTCATTCCCGAACAGATCCGCACCGCCCTCGCGATCCGTGACCAGGGATGCCAATACCCGTTATGCACCAAACCCGTGGGCTGGACCGAAGGCCACCACATCCAACACTGGTCCAACGGCGGCTCAACGTCGCTATCAAATTTGATTCTGCTGTGCTCACGGCATCATCACCAAGTCCACCACGACAACACCCCCATCACCCACACCCCCGACGGCATCCCCCGCATCCACCCCACCCACACCTACCAAACCCCACAACACAGCCCGAACACCACCACCAGCAGCGCCACGAGCACGACTACCGCGAACCCGTGGCCCGAGCCAGCCACCGCACCCCACCCACCACACCAAGGCCCCCAGCCAGAACACCTGATACCCGAACCACCAAGCGAATCACCAAACGACCTACCGTTCGCCTTCGACCGGCCAATCAGTAACCCTGATGGCCGGGCACAGCCGCTGTCCCAGAAGCGCTACCAGATCGTGCGCCGACTACCCAACGAACTCGACCCACCACCCTCCGACCTGCGACCCACCAACGACGCCACGCCAACACGCCGAGAACCCGGGAAGTGGGTCAAGGTCGCTTGGATAGAGCTGCCAGACCTATCAATGCGACTAGGGCGCACCAGGCAAACCAGGCAAACCAGCGGGACTTGAACCATCGCCCGCAAGAGCAGCGGCGCGGGTGGCGCGAGCTACTACGTCGCGGCAGACCTAGTCAAGGCTCGCAGGGGTCAGATGCAGCAGCGTTGCCTCCGGTGGACAAGCCAACCGCACTGGAGCGTAGGGACTGGTACCGAGGCCCGCGGATACGTGTAGATAGGAGGAATCATGGCGACTCAGCCCCTTCACACGTGCCGTATCGAGATCGCAGTTGGTCACGAGCGCGCCGTATCCGGGGATGCAGACCTGCCCACCATGAGTGTGGCCCGCGAGGATCAGATCAGCCCCATCGGCAACCATCGCGTCAAGAACTCGCAGATACGGGGCGTGGACGACTCCGAGTCGAAGGTCCGCGGTCGGGTCGAAGGGCCCGGCGACTGCTGCATAGTTGTCTCGGTCGATGTGGGGGTCGTCAACCCCGCGCATGTCAATCAGGTCGCCGTTTACCCGCATCATGTCGTGGCGGTTCGACAGGTCAGCCCACCCTCCAGAGCTCAGTACCGAAATCAACTCGGTCCAGGGCAGGTCAGGGACAGTTCGCTTTCGTTCTGAAGGTCCCCACAAGTAGGCCAGTGGGTTGCTCAGATGCGGTGAAAAGTAGTCATTTGAGCCGAGGACGAATGCCCCGGGGATCCGCAGCAGCGGCTCAAGTGCCTGACCGATCGACGGAACTGAATCGTGGTGCGCAAGCAGGTCGCCGGTGGTGACGACAAAATCCGGTGAAAGAGAGGCAAGATCGCGGACCCAGGCGACTTTGTCGACCTGCCGGGGCGTCATATGCAAATCGGAGATGTGCAGGATTCGTAGTTCTTGGGCCCCCGGAGCTAGGACAGGGGCAGTTACTTCGCGCAGTCGATACGAGCGGGCTTCGAGCAGCGAATAGGCGACTACTGCGGTTCCGAGTACCGCACCAGCAGCAACCGATTTCGCCAGAAAGTTAGCAGTAGGTCGCGCGCGGCTCATAGGCTCAATGGTCGCACGGGCAGGTGCCTGCGCGCATTGGTGACTGTGCAGGGGGTAGGTGCCCGTTGCCGTGGCCGATCTCGTAAGTCGGTGGGCGCTCCCGGCGAGCGTGCAGTTAGATGGTCCCATGACTGACTCAGATCTCAAGGCGCAGCTCAAGTCCGACCTCACTGTGGCGATGAAGGCACGAGACGAGGTGAGGTCGTCAACCATTCGAATGGCGCTTACCGCGGTGACCAACGAAGAGGTGTCTGGCAAGGAGTCACGCGAGCTCACCGATGACGATGTCATCAAAGTGCTCTCGAAGGAAGCGAAGAAGCGCCGCGAGGCGGTAGTCGCGTACACAGAGGCTAACCGGCCAGAATTGGCCGAGAGGGAAACAGCTGAGCTGGCAGTCCTTGACGCCTACCTTCCCCAACAGCTCAGCGAGGCTGAGATCGACGCCATCATCGATGCAGCTATCGCGGAATCCGGAGCCGAGGGTCCTCGCGGAATGGGAGCGGTCATGAAGATTGTTCAGCCGAAGGTTGCGGGCCGAGCCGACGGATCAACCGTCGCGGCTAAGGTCAAAGCCAAGCTCTTCGCTGGCTAGACCGACAGAATCGCGGCTACCGTACCCACGACTGTGGGTGGATTTGGACGCGATGGTGTCCGATTGCACCCACACGCGCCCAAGACCGGGACGGATCAGCGGCGGAAGTCGAAGTTGTAGTCGTAGTTGTAGGTCGGCTCTTGGGGCTGGTCGCCGGTGTAGGAAGAGTAGGTCGTGCCGCCGTTGACGCCGCCTTGGCGAGCGGTGCGCAGGTTGTACTTGGCCTCTAGGTCGAATTCCTCGCGAGGCTCACCGGCGAGTGCTCCGAGCATCGCTTGCTTCCAGATCGGGCCAGGAAGGGAGGAACCGAAGACCTCATCGAAGTAGCGACCATTGATTGTGACGTTGTCCATTGGGTATTTGAACCCACCGCGAGGGTCGCCAGCCCAGACAGCTGCAGCGATCTGCGGGGTGTAGCCGGCGTACCAAACGGCCGCGCTGGTGTCAGTGGTTCCGGTCTTGCCGGTGGTGTCGCGACCCAGCGACATTTCACGACCAGTGCGCCCGCCGATGTCGCCATCAACGACACCGGTCAAGATGGCGGTCGTGGCATCCGCGACCTCACGACTGACAGCTCGTTTGCAGTCACCCTCGTCCTCAAACAGAGTCTCTCCGGTGAGGTTCTTGACCTCGTCGACAGCGTGTGGGCGACAGAAGATGCCGTGGTTGGCGAATCCGGCGTAGGCCCCCGCCACAGATAGCGGCGAGACCTCCATTGAACCGAGCGTGAACGAGGGGTACCGGTTGAGTTCCTCACCGTTGCCGAGTGTGACACCCATCCGGTCGGCCACGTCAACGACGCGGCACAGGCCAGCCCGACGCTGTAGCTCTACGAAGTACGTGTTGACCGACATCGCCGTTCCGGTCCACATGTTGAAGTTGCCGGAGCCAGTCGAGTTATTGACGGTGTACGACGGCTGCATGTAGTCCTTGCCGCAGCCCCAGT
Source organism: uncultured Actinomycetes bacterium (assembly GCA_963821045.1). Classification (GTDB taxonomy): domain Bacteria; phylum Actinomycetota; class Actinomycetes; order S36-B12; family UBA10799; genus UBA10799. The sequence goes on from CAWGCB010000001.1 coordinate 144,592, forward strand.
CACCAGAAGCGAACGTTTTACGCTGCGGGCTGTAGATGACCTCGCGGGGGCTGATCCCCTTCTCTAGGGCGGCGGCCAGCGTGAAGATCTTGAAGGTCGATCCGGCCTGCATGCCGATCGTTCCGCCCTCGTCGGAGTTCACGGCGTAGTTATAGGTCGTCTGGTAGGCGCCTTCGGTCCCCCAGGGCCGGTTTTGGGCCAAGGCGAGTACATCGCCGGTCCCGGGCTCGACCATGGCAATCGCGGCGGCCTTCTTGCTCGGATCCTTGGCCGGGATGTATCGCGTCACGGCAGCCTCAGCGGACTTTTGCGCCTTGACGTTTAGTCCGGTCTCGATCGTTAGGCCACCACGGCGCAGCAGGTCGGCGCGCTCCTCCGGTGTTGCTCCGTAGCGTTCGTCATTCTGGATTTGGTTGACGACGAAGTCGCAGTAGAACGGGTAGTCACTTGCGGTACAGCCGTTCTCTACTTCTTGCGGGTCGAGGGTCTTCTTGATGGAGACGCCCTTTGCCTTCGCGCCCTCGGCAGCGGTAATGAAGCCAGCCTCAACCATCTTGTCGAGCACGACGTTGCGTCGAACCTGGGCGATCTGCGGGTTGCGCGTGGGGTCGTACCCGACAGGCTGCTGAACGAGTCCGGCCAGCGTCGCAGCTTGCGGGAGCGTCACTTTTTCGGCGGTTGTGTTGAAGTAGCGCTTCGCAGCGGCTTCAACTCCGTAGGCACCTGCCCCGAAATAGCTGACGTTGAGGTACCCCTGCAGGATCTCCTCTTTGGTCAGTTTCTTCTCGAGCCCGAGGGCGTAGCGCATCTCTTGGAGCTTGCGACCAATCGTCCGGGCACGTGCTTGCTCGATTTCGTCATCGTTCTCAGCGTTCGTGATGAGCAAGTTGCGCACGTACTGCATGGTGATCGTTGAGCTGCCCTGCTGGACGTCACCAGCCTGGGAGTTAGCCACCAGCGCCCGCGCTGAGCCCTTGAGGTCAACGCCGTTGTGCTCGTAGAAGCGAACATCTTCGGTAGCAATCGCCGCCTCTTGAATCAGTGGTGAGATCTGCGAGAGTGGAACGACGACGCGGTTCTGGTCGTACAACGTCGCGAACACTTTGCCGTCGTCGGTCTCTAAGTACGTTCGTTGCGGAAGCGGCAGGGATTTCAACTCTTCCGGCAGCGAGTCAAAAGTCACCGTCGCTTGACGCGCTGCAAAGGCCGCAGTTCCGACGAATGGCAGAGCCATCGCCGCGACAATGGCCCCTGCTAACGCGCTAATCAGCACGAATTGGCGAACAGCGAGCAGGCGCATGCCGCTGCGGGGGGTACCAGACACTCCCATGAGACGACAGACTAAGCCCGTAGGTTTCATTTGGGAGTGGTCTAAGTGAGAATCATGAGAATGTTGGCATGAACACAAATCTCAGTAGTCTAAAAGAACTACGAAAATTAGTCCTGACGTACCTTTTGATGAGCAGAGGGTGAACGTACGGTTACACGACGCGTCACAGTGGGATTGACGCATCGGCGGGGGTCGAACCGAAAGTCCAGGTCATCCACCGGCGTTGTGTTTCTCGCACAGTTGTGTTTTAGAAACACAGTGCTCACCGCGCAGTGTTTCTCGCACAATGTGTCGCGACAAAACTTCCCTGCCCCCAGTGAAAACCCCCGAGAGAAAGCCCCCGATAAAACTCAGAGTCTGAAACAGACCAGAAACTAAACAGAACCGTCAGAACACACCAACCTCAGATAACTCAGTGCGCGAAGTTGCTGCATGCGCTAGCAACTCCTTCGCGCATCTGTGAAGGGTAACTATGAAGTGGATGAATGACTGGCCTGCCCAAGCGGCGTGTCGAGGTACAGATCCTGATCGCTTGTTCGTTCAGGGTGCTGCACAGAATCGTGCCAAGGCGATTTGCTTCGGATGCTCAGTCCGCACCGAATGTCTCGCCGATTCGCTAGATAACCAAATCGAGTTCGGCGTCTGGGGCGGGATGACCGAGCGTGAGCGCCGGGCGCTGCTTCGCCGCCGTCCCGAGGTCACCTCGTGGCGTGAGTTGCTCGAAAGTGCGCGGACTGTGCACGCCCAGGGATCGCTACAGATCCCCGAGCAGGTATCAGCTCCAGCAGATGTCAGCGAGCAGGCCCCAGCTCGACGAAATGCCGTCGCCTAGCAGGACGGAAGTCGCTTCGCAGGACGGAAAGTGGGCGCATAAGCGCCGAGAGACCCAAATATGCAATAGCGGTCACCCCAAGCGGGTGGCCGCTATTGCATATTTGGGAGCCCCTCTTCGACAGCAGCTAACTAGCCCCATCAGTTCACTAGCCCCGCCAGTTCACGGCGCCATCTGTTCACTGCGCCATCAGTTCACTAGCCCCGCCAGTTCACCGCCCCGCCTGTTCACTGCGCGGTGCGAGCTAGCTGAGCTGATGGTCTGCCCGCGCGCTGTGTCCCAGTCAGCTATTCGGTGGCGAGGCCGACAGCAACCTCGCGTAGACCGTCCAAGTCGTGCACATCTCCGGCAAGGGCCGCAACAGATGCAACCGGCACCCGCGGATGCGCAGTGCAGAAGCTCTCGGCGAGCCGACGCTGGCGTCGCCCATTTTCGACTCGGTCGGCATGTAACCGCAGCATCCCGGAGGTCAGGCCGTACTCGTCGCTCTCGTCGAGGCGATCCGCTCCAGCAATCGCGGCCTCGGCTGACAGTTGAGGCAGAATCACCGGCGCGACGCGGTTGAGCACCAGCCCGGCCAGCGGCATGGCCTCCATCGCGAGCCGCTCCACGAAGTAGGAGGCCTCTCGCAGCGCATCTCGCTCCGGTGCAGCCACCACGAAAAGCGCGGTCACTGGCCTGTAGTTGGGCGTAAGTCGCCTCGGCGCGCTGCCGGAAGCCGCCAAACAGTGCATCGAAGGAGGGGACGAACGTCTCAAATCGGTGAGCACTTGCGCGCCAATGATCTTGGTCAGGTCCCAGTCACGAAACCGAGGCCGGTCGTGAAGACCCGCGCCCCAAATCGTCCGGCGCCGCGCGCCGGAGCAGCGAGCATTCATCAGCCGCCCATCCAGGAACGAACCAAGCCGCTTAGGAGCATCGAGGAAATCCAGCGCAGAACGAGACGGAGGTGTGTCAACGATGATCAGATCCCAACGGCCTCTCTAGTGCAGCCTGGCGCGAGTTGGCCGAGTTTCTCCATCGCCATGTATTCCTGCGTGCCAGCCAGACTCGGACAGCGATTGGTAGAACGGGTTAGACAGGATATTGGTCTCCGCTCAGGGTCAGCCTGGACCTCGACGAGTTCGTCGAAGGTCCGTTTCATGTCCAGCATCATGGCGTCGAGCGAACCCCCCGTTTTTGTGTCGATCCCCTTCACCTCTCTAGGCGCGTTGTCCAACTCAGACAGGCCCATGGACTGGGCGAGTCGGCTAGCCGGGTCAATAGTCAGCACACAGACCTTGCGGCCATGCTCGGCGCCCCGCAGCGCCAGCGCCGCCGCCGTCGTCGTCTTCCCCACGCCGCCGGATCCGCAGCAGACAATCACTTGCACCTTCGGGTCATCGATTAGCGCATCTGCATCCAGGATGGGAGCTGATTCGGGCAGCGCGGCCAGCGACAGCGGTGAGGTGCGCTTGCGGTCCGTTGTCATCACGCAGCCCCTTGCTGGCGCAGGAGGCGGGCGAGTGCGTAGAGAGCGCCTAGGTCGACGCCACCGTTCATCTCCGGCAGTTCGTAGATTGGTGCAGAAGTCGCATTCAGCCGCGCTCGCTCGTCACGCTCGAGTTCGACTCGTTCGGCATGTTCGCGTGCTTCCGTCAGCAACGCGCTCGTCACGGTGTCAATGTTTAGCCGCGACGGCAGGTTCGCTGCCAGCACGCCAGCCCGAACGGCATCCACGTCGAGGGAGTCAGATAGCGCTGCGGTGACCTCCGCCGGAGAAAGGCGCGGGGTGCGCATCATGTTCACGATCACGCTGCCAGCGGGGAGGTCGTTGTCCTGTAAGTCTTTGAGTCCGTCCAGCGTCTCCTGCACCGGCATCTCCTCCAGCAGAGTGACCAGGTGCACGGCCGTTCGCTTCGATTGGATGACCCCCATCACGGAGTCGGACTGTGACTTGATGGGACCAACCTTGGCCAGCCCACCCACCTCGCTCGTGACGTTGAGGAACCGGGTAATCCGCCCGGTTGGGGGCGCATCCATCACGATCGCGTCGTATACCGGCCTGCCACTGCGCTCGCCGCGCTTGACGGCCTCAATGGCCTTACCGGTGAGTAGGACATCGCGCAGGCCTGGCGCGATGGTCGTCGCGAAGTCGATTGCCCCCACTTTGCGTAGGATCGTTCCAGCCCGCTTGATGTTGTAAAACATCTCGAGGTACTCCAGCAGCGCGGCTTCAGTGTCGATGGCGAGCGCGAACACCTCCCCGCCGTCGGGGGCAACCGCCACGAGACGTTCCTCGTACGGCAGCGGGGCAGTGTCGAATAGTTGGGCGATCCCTTGACGCCCCTCGACCTCCATGAGCAGTACCCGTCGGCCGCCCGAGGCGAGGGCGAGGGCGAGGGCCGCAGCCACAGTGGTCTTACCCGTGCCGCCCTTGCCGGAGACGACATGCAAACGGACATCCGGCCAATCGGAACTCCGGCGCTTTCGTGCAGGGGAATCGGCGAATGGTTTCGAAGGCACGAGGACAGCGTAGCCACCTAGGTACCCCGTAGGCAGGGCTGCGACTTCCGGGTGTGACCTAGTCGGGCTTACAGTCTGAGGTTATGACTACCTGGGAGTACCTCACCGCACCGCTACTGATTCACAACACGAAAGCCATTTTGGACAACTTCGGGCGCGATGGTTGGGAGCTAGTGCAGATCGTGCCTGGCCCAAATGCCGAGAACCTCGTCGCCTACTTCAAGCGCCCGAAAGCATAGTCGTGGCGGGCTCACCTAGCGGCGCCAGCGCGCAGCTGCACGCCCGGCTCAAAGAGATCGGACGGGTGCTGCCTGCTCCCGTCACGCCGTTGGCGGCCTACGTGCCGGCTGTGCAAACTGGATCGTTGGTGTTCACCGCTGGACAACTACCGATCGTCGATGGCGAGTTGCTGGCTCGGGGGGTCGTCATCGACAACTCGGATGAGTCCGTCGTCGATGGCTGGGTGGTTGACCAGGCATTCGTAGATGTCGAAACTGCCCGTGAATGCGCAGCGGTAGCAGCCCTGAACGCGCTGGCGGCCATCGCCACGGTGGTGCCTGATCTTGACCGGATCACGAAAGTCGTGAAGATGACGGGCTACGTGGCTGCTGGGCCAGGCTTCGGCTCGCATCCGCTGGTGGTCAACGGCGCCAGCGAGTTGGTTGCTGCCGCCTTGCCGCACGTAGGTGCTCATGCCCGTTCTGCGGTGGGCGTGGCGAACCTGCCGTTGGGTGCCCCCGTTGAACTCGAACTCGTTGTCGAGGTGGCGCCGTAGATGGGTAACGAACCAGGCGTCACCGAATCAGGCCTGGGTGAACCAGGCGCGAGTTCACCCGCGCAGAGCCGAAACTTGCGGATGCCCGAGCACCTCATCGAGCGGGCGCGAGCTTTGGCCGACAATCAGGCTGGCCTGGGCTCTTGGACTCCGCCTGCGTTGCGTCATGCTGCCACAGTCGTGCTAGTCCGCACGGGTGAGGCGAGTCTGGAGGTGTACCTGCAACGGCGGGTGCGCACGATGGCGTTCGCCGCCGGCATGTACGTGTTTCCTGGCGGTGCCGTTGAGCCCGAAGACATCGATCAGGCGATGCAGTGGCTCGCTAGCGCGCAGGCACCCGACCTGCCGCTGTACGCGCGCTGGGCGCCAGACGCGCTCGGTGAGGACACGCTGGCTGCCAGGTTCGCGGCGATACGCGAAACCGCAGAGGAGGCTGGCGTCGACCTAGGAGACAACGCCGCCACGGAGCTCGCCTACATCGCCCACTGGGCGACGCCAGAGGTTGAGGACCGCCGCTTCGACACTCGTTTCTACGCGGCCGCCATCGATGACGTGCAACGAGCGTCGCAGACCTCGACCGAATCCGACGACCATCGATGGGTTACTCCCCGGCAGGCGCTGGCTGACTACGCCGCCGGAGAGATGTTGATGCTGCCCCCCACGGTCGCAGTCCTGACGGCGTTTGCCGACGAGGTCCGCGCCGCCGAGGTCCGCGCCGCGCAGCTTCGCGCCGCCGACGAAACCGACGACGGAGGCATCCGCGCTGCAGACGTCATCGCCGTCCTCGCCAACAAACCGGTGGTGCCGTTGATGCCGCATCCGGTAGCCGACGAGGCCGCTCCCGCCGGTATCCGCTGGAATCTCGTCGACGTCCGGACATCCGCGGAGGTTTCCCCGAGTGCGTTTGCGCCAGCCGGCTCTGAATCCGGCGGTGTGCATACGAGTCTGGTGGATCGGCAAGGACGGCCATCATGACTGGAATGATCGGTATGCCCGGATCCGCCGGAGCGTGGGCCGGTGGAGCAGTGACCGAACTAGCCACCTGCGTTCTCGCGCCGAACCCCGGGCCAATGACGCTGGATGGGACGAACACCTGGGTCGTCGGCAGGCCAGGTTCGCGCACGGTGACTGTCATCGATCCAGGCCCAGACGAGGTAGACCATTGGAACGCCGTTGCGGCGGAGGTCGAGCGCCGCGATGCTCAGATTGAAGAGATCCTGCTCACTCACGGTCACGACGATCACAGTGCGGGGGCGAGGCTGTTCGCGCAGCGCGCAGGGTGTTCAGTTCGCGCGCTCGATCCCGCGCATCGGCTCGGTTCAGAGGGACTAAGCGATGGCGATGTCCTTGAACTCGGGGGAGTGCAAGTGCGAGTGATCGCCACCCCAGGGCACACCTCCGACTCGCTATCTTTCGTGTTGGCTGACGAGGGTTCACTGCTCACTGGTGACACGGTGCTGGGGCGCGGCACGACCGTGGTCGCCCACCCCGACGGGAAACTGAGCAGTTACTTGGATTCGCTGCTTCGGTTGCGCCAGGAAGTCTCCGATTCAGAGTTGACGATGATCTTGCCCGGCCACGGTCCAAGCTTGGCCGATCCGGCAGCGGTGATCGATGCCTATCTCGCACATCGGGAGCAACGCCTCGACCAAGTGCGCGACGCGTTGGTCAGATTCGCGGCCCAAGCAGATGCTGGGAGCAACCCCGATGAGGAGCAACTCGCGTGGTGGGTTGTGCAGGACGTCTACGCCGACGTCCCTCGAAGTGTCTGGCCCGCAGCTTTTCTCAGCGTGCGCGCGCAGTTGAGTTACCTGCGCAGTTGAGCTACCTGCGCGGTTGAGCTACTCGCGCAGCTGAGCAGTTGAACTAGCCGCGCTGGAGCTAGTCCGCTACTTCGAGCGTCGGTCGAGGCGCTCAGGATCGATGAGCACAACAGAGCGGGACTCCAGCCGGATCCACCCTCGAGCGGCAAAGTCAGCTAGGGCCTTATTTACCGTCTCGCGCGAGGCTCCCACGAGTTGCGCGAGCTCCTCCTGGGTCATGTCGTGGGTGACATGAACCCCATCAGGCAGTGGGCGGCCAAACTTTTCGCCGAGATCCAAGAGGGTCTTGGCAACGCGACCTGGAACATCTGAGAACACCAGGTCAGCCATCTGGTCGTTGGTGCGTCGAAGTCGTTGCGCAAGCGCCTGCAGCAGCGCCTCCGCGACTTCCGGGCGTCCGGTGAGCCAGGGTCGCAGCGCAGCGTGACCGAGGCCCATGAGCGAGGTCTCGGTGAGTGCGGTGGCAGTCGCGGTGCGGGGTCCTGGGTCGAACAGTGACAGTTCGCCGAGCAGTTCGGCGGGTCCTAGCACCGCGAGCAGGCTCTCACGACCATCAGTGGAGGTATGGCCAAGCTTCATCTTGCCATCGGTGATGACGTAGAGGCGATCGCCGCGCTCCCCTTCGTGGAACAGGATTTGACCCTTGCTCAGGGACAGCGGCTCCATCGATGCTTGCAGTGCGGCGGCAGCCTCGGGGTCCAACGCCGCGAACATGGGTGCTCGGCTTAGTACATCTTCCACGCTGATGAACCTCTCGCTTTCCTTGGAATGTGGCGCCTAGCCGACTACATCCTTGGACCGGACGCGCCGCTGGGGGCATACGTCCTATTCTGTCCAACTTTGCCTAGCGCAAGTGTGACCTATCTGCATTCACTCTTGCACGTTTGCGGCCGCGAAATCGAGCATTGAACGTATTCTGCGACCAGCCACCTACAGCGGGGCCGGTTTGACCTCGCGCTGAGGCAGGGCCGTGAGCACGAGGGCCGGATCGGCTCGGTAGCGCTGGATCATCTCTGCCGTCGCCGCATCGATCTGATGGTGGAGTTTGGCCCGCATGGCCGAGAGTCGCTGCTCGGCGGCGCTGAGATCAGCTTCTAGTCCGCTAGTCCGATCGGCTGATTCGGCCAGACCCGACTCGCTGGGCAGGCCGCGACTCCACAACTGATCCATATCGGCCATGGGGCCAGCGTCTTGCGGCTGGACACTGAGTAAGCCGAGTCGCTGATTGCCGCCTAGGTGGCGGGTGAGTACTCGCTCGAGACCTTCCACCGTCACTCCACGCCCGAGCGATCCCTCGCGCAGTAGGTCCAGGCGAGCCTGGATGATGCGGCGCCAGTAGCTGACCTGACCTTCGCGCTTGGTCAGTACGCGGCGACGTTCGCGCAGATCAGGCAGGCTCAGCCGCGCCACATCCACGTCGAGGTCGTCCCACATTGGCAGTTCAGGCGACATCGGACTCCTCACTTCGCTTCGGACTGACAGTGACTATAGAAGGACTAGCTTCGGACGGACCAAGGACTAGCTTCGGGCTGATCTCCTTATGTATCGGTCTAGTTGCCAAAGACTTGAACCTAGCTCTCACCCGATTGGCGGCGGCGTACGCTGTGCGGGTGGTCACACACGAGACGCCCACCGGCAAGACGCCTACCGGCAAGACGCCCACCGGCGAGACGCGAACTGCCCTCGTGCGTCGGGCCCGAAAAATCGGACGAGTGTTGGCCGCTACTTATCCCGATGCCCACTGTGAACTGGACTTCGAGAATCCGCTGCAGTTGTTGACGGCCACGATCCTGTCCGCCCAATGCACCGATGTGCGGGTAAACCAGGTGACTCCGGCGGTGTTCGCTGCGTATCCCGACGCCCACTCGCTGGCGGCCGCTAATCGCGAACAGCTCGAAGAGATGATTCGCCCGACCGGCTTCTTCCGCGCAAAAACCACCTCGCTGCTCGGTATGGCCCAGGCCGTTTGTGAGCGATACGACGGTGAGGTGCCGAACAAGCTAAAGGACTTGGTGACGTTGCCAGGCGTCGGTCGAAAGACTGCGAATGTCGTGCTGGGCAATGCGTTCGAAACGCCCGGAATCACGGTGGACACTCACTTCGGACGCCTAGCACGCCGGTTCGGCTGGACCACTGAGACGGATCCAGTGAAGGTGGAGTCGCAGGTGGGTGCGCTGTTTCCCCGCAAAGACTGGACGGACCTGTCTCACCGGATGATCTTCCACGGTAGGCGATGTTGCTTTTCTCGCAGGCCCGCCTGTGGGGCGTGCCCGGTGGCCACCTGGTGCCCGTCATTTGGAGAGGGACCGACCGACCCCAAAATCGCCGCCAAGATGATCAAGTCCGGGCCAGCAGTCTCCGGGCCAGCAGCCTCCGGGTCAGCAGCCTCCGGGTCAGCAGTCTCTGGGTCGGCAGCATGAGGGCTGGCAATCCCCGCGCCATCGCGGTGTCTGCTGTAGCTGCCCTCCTACTGGCCGGCTGCGCTGCTCAAGATGGCTCAGCGCCAGCGGGATCGGCACTGCCGTCTGATGTCGCGACGGCCCCACCCGATGGGCGCGCGGACGGTGCATCCAGCGAGTTGATCGATGCTGCGCAACTGGCTGCTTGTCCGGTGACTGATCCCAGCGTCGCACCAGTCCCAGATGGGCTGCCAGACATCACCCTGCCGTGTCTCGGTGACGGACCAGACGTTCGCTTGGCCGGACTGCGCGGTATGCCCTATGTCGTCAACGTGTGGGCGTCTTGGTGTGGCCCGTGCCGGGCAGAGTTGCCCCTGATGGGCGAGGTGTATCGGGCCAATAAGTCAGCGGTCGGATTCCTTGGCATCGACATGGCTGACGACCAGTCCGCAGCGTTGGAACTCGCCGCGGCGACGCAGATGTCGTTCCCGTCTGCGCAGGACCCGACCTCGCAGATCCGAGCCGGACTCTCAGTCGTCGGCGTACCGGTGACGGTCTTTGTGCGCTCAGATGGAACGATCGCTGGGCGTGCCAACGTGATCGCCAGTGCAGACGAACTGAACTCTCTGATTGAGAGATACCTAGGGGTCACGACCAAATGAGTGACAAGGATCCAGTCGACGAGGTCGATCTGCTCGTTAAGCCCGACACGATCCCGCCGTGGTACCAGCCGCTAGTTCGGTCGTTGACCAACGGACCGGTGCAGGACATCACGAAGTTCAGGCCACCGGTGGGTGAGGCAGTACGCCGCTCGTCAGTGCTGGTGCTGTTCGGCGGCTCACCGGAGCCGCAAGCCGCAGAACCCGACGTGTTGATTATCCAGCGGGCGCTAGACATGCGCTCCCATGCCGGGCAACCCGCGTTTCCTGGCGGCGCTCAGGATCCAGAAGATTCTGGACCGGTCGCAACGGCCCTTCGCGAGGCCCAGGAGGAGACGCTGCTCGACCCGACGGGGGTGGTGCCGGTCGCGACACTGCCGCAGATGTGGATCAGGCCCTCAGGGTTCGTGGTTACACCCGTTCTTGGCTGGTGGAGAGAGCCAAGTCCAGTCTCGGCGGGCGACCCAGCGGAGGTTGCCAGCGTCCACCGAATCCCAATCCAAGAACTCGTTGACCCAGCCAACAGAGTGCGCGTCACCCATCCGGCTGGTTATGTTGGCGCCGGGTTTGAGGTCAACGGCATGTTGGTTTGGGGTTTCACCGGGATGTTGCTTGACCGACTGCTGGCGCTCGGTGGGTGGGAGCAGCCGTGGATTCCGGGCGCTCGAACGGTGCCATTTGACGACGGCTGGCGCATGCCGGGTGCACCACCGGCGTAGCAACCTGAACAAAGCGCTAACACACAGATCACGGCGTGCCCGTAGGATTGCCCACAAGTCTAGCTGCGCAAGGCAGCTAGCGAAGCGCTTGATCTCGCTGGGGGTGAGAAGTGAACTTCATCGACCTGATCGTGATCGGTGCGGTGATCGTTTTCGCCTGGTCCGGGTGGCGTCACGGATTCGTTGCTGCTTTCCTGTCCTTCCTGGGCTTCATCGGTGGCGGCTTGCTCGGCTCATTCCTGGCGCCGCTGCTGCTGTCCAACTTCGACGTGAGCGGAACCGTGGGTCTGATCCTCACGGTCGGTATGGTCATTGGACTGGCGATCATCGGCCAGATATTCACCTCATCGTTTGGCCGATACTTGCGCGAGCGGATCACCTGGGAGCCAGCCCGAGTCGTCGATAACGTCGGCGGCGCGGCTCTCAACGTGCTGGCCATTGCGGTGGTCGCTTGGATTCTGGCTGCCACGGCCGCCGCACTCCCGGCTTCAAGTGTGTCCGCCTCTGTTCGCTCGTCTGCCTTGCTCACCACCCTCGACGGTGTCGTGCCCAACCAAGCGCGAGACTTCGTGGGCAATCTGCGCCACCTCGTCGACGACTCCGGCCTACCGCAACTGTTCGACAGCTTCGGGGTGCTGCCCCCGGCGCCAGTGGATGCGCCTGAGGCGGCGATCGTCAAGAACCAGGCTGTTCAGGCCTCGCTGCTCTCAGTCGTCAAGGTCCAAGGCTCGGCACCCTCGTGTGGTTCAGGCCTGACTGGCTCCGGTTTTGTTGTCGCGCGAAACCGAGTTCTAACCAATGCCCACGTCGTCGCCGGAGTGAACTCACCGAGTGTCTCGGTACCCCGACAAGGGCAACTGCGAGCAACGACGGTCTACTTCGACCCTCGCATTGACGTGGCGATTCTGGACGTTCCCGGACTCGATGCGCCCGCATTGCCGATGGACGGCCCCGTGGACCGGGGTAGCGACGGTGTCATCGCGGGCTTCCCCGGTGGCGGACCGATGAAGGCGAGTGCGGCCCGGGTGCGCGGAACGATCCCTGGTGATGTCGCTAGAGGTACGGACATCTACGGCAAACCAGGCGTCTCTCGCGAGGTGTACGCCCTGCGCGGTACGGCACGGCCAGGCAACTCGGGCGGTCCATTCCTGGCGCCGGACGGATCAGTCGGCCGGCGTCGTCTTCGCTCAGGCGCAGGGGGACGCACAGACGGCCTACGCGCTGACCGCCCGACAGGTTGCCCCTGCGATCAAAGCTGGACGAGCAGCAACGAGCGCTGTGTCAACCGGAGGATGTGCCCGCTAGCCGGGAGAATGACGTACCCCAGCTAGGCAGTGATTGCCGCTTGTTCTGGCGGCGGGTCGTTCCACGGCGGGTCGCTGGCGAGCCAATCCAAGATCAAGGAATCCACCAGCAGGCTGCGTTCCTCTTGTGGGAAGTGACCCACTCCTGGCAGCGAGCGCCAGGCGTATGGACCCGTAACGAACTTCCGCGATCCTGCGGCGGTACGCGGCAGAACCGTCCGGTCGGAGGCGCCCTGGATCTGCAGCACCGGAACATTGATTTTTGCCTCGGAGGCCTGGGCAGCGAACCGGCGACCGTCGGCGCGCAGTATCGAACGCACGCTCCAGCGGTAATACTCCAAAGCGCAGTGGGCAGTGTTACCGAGTTGGAATGCCGCTCGGTAATGAGCACTGGTGTCATCATCGGGCCAGGCTGGGTCACCGGACCAGGACCGTAAGAAATGCTCGATTTGGGCCGCATCGTCGCTGACGAGTTGCCGCTCGGGCAGCCACGGTCGTTGGAAGCCGAAGATGTATCCGGATGCTGCCAACTGACCACGGTCTGAGAGCAAAGCGTGGCGCATCTGCACCGGGTGCGCCGTCGAGATTGCCACCAGCCGGTTGACGACGTCCGGTTCAAGGGCCGCGGTGGACCAGCCGAGCATGGCGCCAAGGCCGTGACCAACTACGGTCGCATTCGGCTCGCCCAGGCTGCGGATGATGCCCGCAGTGTCTTTGGCTGCTGAGAACAAGTCGTACCCGCGCGGTGGGTGGTCGCTGCCCCCGAACCCGCGTAGGTCTACCGCCACCGCTCGGTAGCCGGCTTCGGCCAGAGCGGGTACCAGTGAGCGCCACGTCCACCAGTACATGGGGAACCCGTGCAGCAGTAAGACGAGCGGACCCTGCCCAGCACTTACTGCGTGGAAGCGGGCTCCATTGGCCGCAATCTCGCGATGCGTCCAAGGCCCGCTCGCAGTGAGGGCTTCCTCAGGTGTGTAGGTACTCATTCGGTGGGTGAGCTGACGAGAGCTGGCGACGAGTTCGCTGCTGTTCTCGACTACTACTCGACTATTCCCCGGCGCCCTGTGCTGCCGAACCGAACGCCTCTTTGGTGAGTTCGATCTGCTTCTTCGTCTCCACCGGTCCGGTGATTTTGTTGGCGTGCTTCTTGCCTACGAGCAACAGGATGATCGCTACGATGAACAGAACCAGGGTCACAATCCCGAAACCAGCCCACACCGGCAACCCGAGTGCGACTAGTACGTAGGCGAGCGTCACGAGCAGAAACAGTCCACCGATCGAGGCCAACCCGATCCCGGCGGCAATCAACCCGAACGTCGAGCCAGCCTCCTTGGCGCTAGCGGCCATTTCGGCCTTCGCTAGTTCGACCTGTGCGGACACCATTGTTGAGACGTCATTAGCGGCGGAGGCCACCAGCTCGCGCACGCTGGGGTCCACTCGATTTGGATCGATTCGCTGCTGGCCCTGGGTAGGTATGGTCGTCATGGGGTAAGGCTAGCCCGAAATGGAGTTGTGATGGCGACCGCGGCGGATCAAAGCTACGGAAGCGAGGATCGCGGATATCACCGACGCGACCAAAATCGCGAGTTTCGCGTCGGTCAAAAGGATCGCATCCTCTTCAAATGCGAGTTCGGCAATGAGCAAAGACACGGTGAATCCGACACCGGCGACGAGACCTACCGCCAAGATGTCGCGCCAATGCAGAATGTCGGGCAAGTTGACTTTCTGGAACCTTGTCACCAGGAACGCCCCGCCCACGACACCGATCGGTTTGCCCACCACCAGACCCAAAAGGATGCCGAGGCCCAAAGGCTCGGTGAGGGCCTGGATGGGGTCGATTCCTGCCACGCTGATACCAGCCGCAAAGAAAGCGAACAGCGGAACCGCAAAGCCAGCTGAGATTGGGTGAACGATGTGCTCGAGTCGTTCGGCGGGCGCCTCTTCCTCGCCTGGATCAAGTCTGGCTCGGGTCAGCAAACCTAAGGCGACACCGGCGACCGTCGCGTGAACGCCGGAGCGGTGCACCATATCCCAAATCACGAGTGCGAGCGGTACGTAGATCCACCACGACGTGACGCGCTTGTACTGCAACCACGCGTACACCCCGAGCAGGAGCGCGGCAACGATCAGCGGGATGAACGCTACTGCTTCGGTGTAGAAGAACGCGATGACCGCAATCGCGCCGAGGTCGTCGACGACGGCGAGCGTCAGCAAGAAGATTCGCACCTGAACCGGCAACCGACGCCCAGCGACGGCCAGTACGGCAAGCGCAAAAGCGATGTCGGTGGCCATCGGAATACCCCAGCCCTGGGTTTCACTTGGCTCGCGCGTCAGATTCACGATCAGGAAGATCCCTGCCGGGATCACCATTCCGCCTAGTGCGGCCGCGACCGGAACGATCGCGGTGTTGAACTTTTTGAGGGAGCCGCGAACGAACTCGTACTTCAGTTCCAATCCCGCGACAAAGAAGAAGATTGCCAGCAGGCCGTCCGCGGCCCACTTACTGAGCGAGAGGTTGAGGTCTAGGGCTTCGGGCCCGACCTTCGTGTTGACGAGGGTGAAGTACTCGGCCGACCATGGGGAGTTAGCCCACACCAACGCGATGAGCGCAGCGACCAGCAGGATGGCGCCACCAACGGTCTCGTTGCGCAACGAGTCCAGGACAGCCTTGCCCGGAACGGGTACACGGGTGCTGGGTGCAGTAGCCATAGGTACATCCGACCATATCGAGCTTTCAGGCGACCTCGCGCATATTGTTGATCGGTGGACTAAGTTGCGGTAGTCGGCTCGTGAAGATCCACTACGGGAGCAGGTTTTCCGAAGAGCCAGCCTTGACCGCTGTGCCAGCCGAGTTTGCGTACCGCCTCAGCCTGCTCAAGTGTCTCCACGCCCTCGGCGATGGTCGCCAGAGACAAACCGTTGGCTAGTCCAGCTAGTCCCCGAATCAGTCCAATGACTTTCTGGTCACCACCGTCGAGGGCCCGGGTGAAGCTTAGGTCCAGTTTCACGCCCGAGATGGGAAGGTCTCGTAGGTGGTTGATTGAGGAGTACCCAGTCCCAAAATCATCCAAGTGGATGCCAACGCCTAGGTCCGCCAGTCGTTTGACACCGCCGAGCCAGGGGCCATCGGCAGCCAGGATCGCCGTTTCAGTGACTTCGAGGTTTATTCGAGTCGGGTCCACACCGGCGTCGCGGATTCGTTGTTCAACATCATCGAGGAATGACGGAGTGTCCAAGCTCGCGCCCGAACAGTTCACCGCCACCGTGAGTTTCGAGTCGATCCTGGACAGTAGCTCAAGCGACTGGCGCAGGATTTCAAGATCTAAGGCTGCCGCCAGGCCGATTCGTTCCAGCACCGGAATAAACTCATCCGGTGGGGTAACGACTCCGGAACCTCTAACCCACCGCGCGAGCGCCTCGTAGCCGACGGTGTCCCTGGTGTCCAGGGACACGATCGGCATGAACCATGCGGCGAACTCGTGGTTGGTCAAGGCGGTTCTTACTTCGGCCTCTTCGCGCAGTTGTTGACGGGCTACCTGCTCCAACTGACGGTCGAAGTAGGTGAACTGATCGCGGCCATTGTGTTTGGAGCGGTGCATAGCCACGCCCGCTCGACGCAGGAGCGTGTCGGGTTCACACTCCGGAGCAGCGATCGCGACCCCGATGCTGACCGTCACTTGAAGCTGATGCTGTTTGACCTCGATAGGTCGTGTTGCCGCTACCCGGATGTTCTCAGCGATGATTGACACACTCTCAAGATTCGTCAACTCGGGGAGCAACACACTGAAGTCACCGCCGGGATTTCTCCCTACCGGCGCGTTGTCACCGACTAGCCCAACGATTCGGCCAGCGAGTACCCGGACCACCTCGTCTCCGGCCAAATGCCCGAGAGCGTCGTTGACTCGTCCGAGGGAGTCAATAGAGACCGAGAGCAGTGCGACGTCGAGGCCGGAGTGATCTCGCGCTCGGAGAGCAGATTCGATATCGCGTCGCGTCTTCCCGATCGTCGTTAAGCCGGTCAGTTCGTCATACTCGGCTGCATCACGAGCCGCCTGTGCGGCGACCTCGGAGTCGATATCGCGAAAGGCTGTCAGGAAGCCGCCGCTGCCGTCTTGCAGTGGTTGAGACGTCAGGTGGACCCACTTCCAACCGCCGTCGCCCGTTCTGAGACGGACCCTCCCTTCCCCCTCCCGGACTTGCGCATCCGGTCCTGAATAGCGACCATCTCTTCGATGCTGTCGGGATGAACGCCCTGCGCGCGTCGTCGCCCAACGATGTGCTCGGGGTTCGTCCCGAGCACATCCTTGATGGTCTGCGAAGCCCATACGACTCGGCCTTCTGAGTCGGTCGCAACGACGGCGCCTGTGGAGTTTGCCGCGAGGATCCGGTAAGACTGTTCTGAGCGCCGAAGCGCTTGAATCTCTAGTTGACGAGCTGTGACATCACGCCAGACCAGGCTCAGATCGCGCCCAACCAGAGTTCCCCGCAGGTCGTACCATGCTGGCCCGCTTTCAGGGTGCTCCACACAAAAACCGTCGGAAACGAGGGGCGTGCTTGTCGAGATCGCTTCCGCGCACATTTGCTCAATCTCTGGCACGTTGGCAGCTAGGCGCGTTTGAGTGAGTGTGGCCCCGATCAGTTGGGCGCCCGTCTTACCTTCGTATTCACGGGCGGCAGAGTTAGCTTCGAGCACCACGAGTTCCCCAGCTTGCGAGCCGTCTGTGTGCTCGCCTTGCGCTTTGCGCAGCTGGAGCAGGACTCGTGGGTCCAACGAGGAGTCCTCGATCGCCTCGAGGAGCCGCTGTCTGGTTGCGAGCTCCTGGCGCATGTCGACCTCCCCGGTGACATCGCGGAAGGACGTGATGAAGCAGTCCAGCGATCCGAGTTCGTTCCACATCAGCCTGGTGTTGGTCTGGGCCCAGCGGTTGTGGCCGGTGGAGTCGGTAAGACTCACGGTGACGTTGCTGGTGTGTTGATTTGAAGCAATCGCGAGTTGGATCGACTCTCGGAACGGCCCAGGCTCACTGTTCGCGCTAGCCGGAAAAACCGACCCTTTCAGTTCCGTGGGCAGGTAGCCAAAGACGTCGATCACGTTCGGCGAGACCCAGTCGACCGTTGCATCTGGGGCGTAGGCCACCAGCACGTCCCCAGTGTCGTCGACGCGCACCCACGACTTGACCATCGCCAAGTAGTCCCTGGTCTTGAGCTCCTCAGGTTGGGCCGGTGTGTCCGCCCCGGCATGCGGGGTAACTCCGGGGACGGGCCCGACGACGTCGGTCACGAAGTCTCCGATCTGCCGTCCGCGAGAGTCGTATTCGCGCTACTAAATCTGTTCACCCACGAGTGGGTTGCTTTCTAAGTATGCTCCATTGCTGGCGCGCTTACCTGGTTTAGTCCTCGTCGGCGCCGGGAGCGTGCAGTCCCTCGGAGATCAGCGCCATCACGGCGGGGTCGGCTAGCGTCGTCATATCGCCGAGACTTCGGTTCTCCGCGACATCGCGCAATAACCTCCGCATGATCTTGCCCGATCGAGTTTTTGGTAGTTCCTTGACGACGAGGACTTGCCGTGGCCTGGCGATCGGCCCGATCTCGCTGGCAACGTGAGCGCGCAAATCAGCGACAGTCGATTCGGAGACCTCAGCGTGCTCTCGCAGAATCACGAACGCAACGATCGCTTGACCGGTGGTCTCGTCGTTTGCCCCAACGACTGCCGCCTCAGCGGTGGCTGGGTGGGAGACGAGCGCGGACTCGACCTCGGCAGTGGAGATTCTGTGCCCCGATACGTTCATGACGTCGTCTACTCGGCCCAGTAGCCAGATCGCGCCCTTGGAGTCGTATTTGGCCCCATCCCCGGCGAAGTACACGCCCGGCCAGCGAGACCAGTAGGTGTCGATGTAGCGCTGTGGGTCACCCCAGATGCCACGCAACATCGACGGCCACGGCTCGTCCAGGATCAGGTAGCCGCCCTCGCTGTTACCAACTGGGACGCCAGCGTCGTCGACGATCTTTGCGCTGATTCCGGGCAGCGGACGCATCGCCGAGCCGGGTTTACATTCGGTAATCCCAGGTAGTGGGCTGATCATGATGGCGCCTGTCTCGGTCTGCCACCAGGTATCAACGATTGGGCAGCGGTCGCCACCAATGACGGTTCGGTACCACATCCACGCCTCTGGGTTGATCGGCTCACCGACGCTGCCGAGTAAGCGCAGGGAACTCAAGTCAAACTGCGCCGGAATCTCCCGGCCCCACTTCGAGAACGTCCGAATCGCGGTTGGTGCGGTGTAGAGAATGGTGACGCCGTACTTCTCGATGATCTCCCACCAGCGACCCTTATGTGGCGAGTCTGGCGTGCCCTCGTAGAGCACTTGAGTGGCCCGGTTGGCCAACGGGCCGTAGACCACGTAGCTGTGGCCCGTGATCCAGCCGATATCGGCCGTACACCAGAAGACGTCGGAGTCAGCTTTGAAATCGAACACGTTGTGGTGGGTGGAGGCCGTTTGGGTCAGGTAGCCGCCAGATGTGTGAAGAATTCCCTTAGGGCTGCCGGTCGTTCCGGATGTGTAGAGGATGAACAGCGGCTGCTCGCTATCGAAGGCCGCTGGCACATGGGTAGTGGATTGCGAGGTGACGAAGGGAGACCACTTGATGTCGATGTCGCTCCAGTTGACCTCTTGGCCGGTGCGTTCCACCACCAACACATGCTCGACTGAAGGGGTCGCCGCGATCGCCTCGTCGACGGCTGGTTTGAGCGCCGCGGCTTTGCCTCTGCGGTAGCCACCATCGGAGGTAATCACCAGCTTGGCTTGTGCGTCGTTGATGCGGCTTCGCAGTGCCTCGGCGCTGAACCCGCCGAAGATCACCGAGTGGGCGGCACCGAGTCGGGCACAGGCCAGCATCGAGACGACGGCCTCGGGGATCATCGGCAGATAAATCGCGACCCGGTCCCCAGCTTCGATTCCCAACGCGCTGAGTGCGTTGGCTGCTTGACAGACCTCGTCTTGGAGCTGCTGGTAGGTAATGGCGCGCGTGTCGCCCGGTTCGCCTTCGAAGTAGAGGGCCACTTGGTCGCCGTATCCGTCACTGACATGGCGGTCGACGCAGTTGACGGCCACGTTGAGTTTGCCGCCAATGAACCACTTGGCGAATGGTGCGTCGGTCCAGTCCAGGCCCAGATCCCAGTGTTGTTCCCAGTGCAGTCGCCCGGCCTGTTCCTCCCAGAAACCGACCCGGTCGTCGTCGGCTCGGGCGTAGATTTCTTTTTGCGCGTTGGCCGCCTCGCTGAACTCTCGACTCGGCGGAAATACGCGATGTTCATGAAGAAGGTTCTCTAAACCGTCGTATGTCACCTTCGGAAACCTATCGGTGTTGCACAATGTGCACTAGGTCTCAAGGGAAATTCGGGCAACTCTTTTGGCTTATAGTCACACAACGAGTCCCCAGCTCTGGTTTTACGAAGCTGGTTCCTCGTAAACACAGAATCGATGCTTTGCCCGAACAGATCGTGGACGGAACCCGGTAGAAATGAATAGAAGGCCTCTGATCGCCCTTCTCGTTGTGGCAGTCCTCGCTGTTGGGGGTGTCTTCTTCCTGCTACCCGGCGATTCCACTCCGTCGGCGGCGAACGCCCCAATCGAGGGTTCAGCCAAGCTCAAGACCAGTGACGTTCCGCTCGAGGATGACACCTCAGGGGTCACCTCACCGCCAGAACCGCAACCAGAGTTCGATATCCAGAAGCTGGCACCCGGAGAGCAGCCGCCACAGTTCGTTGTCGTCTCCTTCGATGGCGGCGTCGAGAGCAAATCCGGACTCATGCAGAAGTACTTGGAAACGGCCCAGAAGGTGGACGGTCGCTTCTCCTTTTACCTATCCGGTGTCTACCTATTGCCCGACAACGAGATGAAGAAGAACTACTCCCCGCCAGGCAAACCTCGCGGAACCTCCGATATCGGGTTCGCCGATCCCGGTCTGGTTGGTATCCGAATCGACAAGCTCACCGAGGCGTGGAATGAGGGACACGAGATCGGGACGCACTACCTAGGTCACTTCTGCGGACCGACTGGAGTGGCCAGTTGGTCAACCAGCCAATGGAGTAGCGAGATCTCGCAGTTCAACACCATCCTCGATGAGTGGCGCAAGTTCAACCCACAAGCTGCCGAGGCCGGACCGCTACCGTTTGACTCATCCGTCGTCAAGGGGGGACGGACGCCATGTCTAGAGGGTGACCGCGGCGCGATGTACAAGGCGTTCAAACAAGCCGGCTATCGCTACGACACCTCCAACTCCGGCACCTTGCAGTGGCCGCAGCCGCTGAAGAATGGCCTGTGGAATGTGCCGCTGCAAAACATCAAACTTGAAGGAACGCGATACGGCGTCCTGTCCATGGACTACAACTTCCTCGTCAATCAGAATGACGGCAAGCAGACCGCATCGCCCGAGAAGTGCCAGCAGATTGAGGATCAGACGTACCAGTCCTACGAGGATGCGTTGCGGGCTGTGAATGACGGCAACCGCGCCCCGCTCATCCTCGGCAACCACATGAACGATTGGGTGTGCGGCGCTTACACAAAGGCGCTGACGCGCTTCATCGTCGACACTAAAGAGAAGAACCCCGACGTGCAGTTCATCTCGACGCTGGACTTGGTGGACTTCATGGATGCTCAAGACCCCGAGGTTCGTGACGAACTTGTCGGTCGCGCCGCCCAGGCGCAGTAGTCCGTGGCAGCCGACTACATCTCGCCGCTCGCGCAACTTTCAGGTGTCGCGGATGCGGTAGCGAACGCGCGCGGGAAGGTTGACGCGCTGCTGTGGGACCGTTCCCTGCGGATGAAGGGTCCCACACTTCGTACGGACGTCTCGCTACAGAACGCGCGGGCTAGTGCCGCCATCGACGGCATCGATATTTCATTGGCCGCGTGGTCCTCCGGCGACGCGTTCGACGACTCTCCGCTCGGTCACGCTGCAGCCGGTGTGTGGCGGCTCGAGGAATCGTTGCGTGAGCAGGTGACCGTCTGGTCCACAGCTCCCATGCAGGCGTTAGCTCGGATGCATTCTCTAGTTGCTGCAGATGTGGTCAGCGATCCCGACCGCCTCGGTCGCCCACGCGACGGCATCGAGGTCGACGACCCGCTGCGAATCAAGTCGCTGCCAGATGTCTCCTCGATGAAGATCCGCCTCGCGGGGCTCACTGAGATCGCCACCTCAGATGCAAACGCACCCGCGATCATTGAGGCCGCGATCATCCATGGCGAGCTGGTAGCGCTGCGCCCGTTCGAGTGGGGCAGCGGTCTCGTGGCGCGGGCAGCGATGAGAGTTGTTCTTGGCTCGCGTGGTGTGGACCCGGACCTGCTCGTCATGACCGATGCGGCGATGTACTCGATTGGCCGACCGGCCTACGTCGATGCGGTGCGTAGTTACCTATCCGGAACGCCGGAGGGAGTAGCTCGCTGGATTCGCTTCTGTGCTGAATCCGTTGCGGTCGGTGCGAGGTTGTCGATCGATCGACTGGAGCAGATTCCGGTTCCCTAGGCAGGAAGTTGGGGCCGACAGGAAGTTGAGGCCGACAGGAAGTTGAGGCCGGCGGGAAGTTGAGGCCGACAGGAAGTTCGGGCCGAACGTACCGGAGCCCCCACCTAGGCGGGGGCTCCACGTATGCACCAAGTCCAGCGATCAAGCGTGCGCTCTGCGGCCTCTGGTGCCGTACCCGTACGTGGGTTGTACGCCGCGTGGGTGCTGCTCTCGGTGCTTGCGACCTATCGGTCGTTCACAACTCATTTCTACTCCGATTTGGAGTGGCTTGCATCGTCTATTAGGACTATTTCGGCCAACTGGGTCATCGGCGCAAATGACGTGCTGCGTACCAAGCTATGCCCAGCGCGGCTGCCCCAGCTGCGGCTCCTGCTGCTCGCTGGCGGTTTTGGGTTGATCGGTGCGCCATGTCTACTGGCTTGCGAAAGTCCAGCACTGGCCAAACCCGGTCCTTGGCCAGCGCTCGCAACTCCTTGTCCGGGTTAGTCGCCACTGGATGACCGACTGCCTCCAGCATCGGGACGTCGGTGAAGGAATCGGAGTAGGCGTAACACTCGTCGAGGTCATAGCCAACGTCCTCGGCGAGGGCACGAATCGCCTCTGCCTTGCCCTCTCCGTAGGCGTAGAACAGGATCTCGCCGGTGTACTTCCCGTCCTCGATCGCGACTTGGGTGCCGATGGCCTTATCCGCGCCGAGCAACTCGCAAATCGGCTCGATGATCTCGGTACCAGACGATGAGATCACCACGACATCGCGCCCTGCCGCGTGGTGCTCGTCGAACAGTTTGAGCGCCTCGGAGTAGACGATCGGTTCGATCACCGTTCCCAGAGCCTCTCTGGCAATCTCTTGTACCTGCTGGACGTCCCATCCGGCGACCATCTCCGACATGTAGGCGCGCATCTGGTCCATCTGCTGGTCGGTCGCCCCAGCGATGAGGTAGACGAACTGCGCGTAGGCGCTGCGCAGCATGTCGTTGCGGGTGATCATGCCGCTTTGGTAGAGCGGCTTGGCGTAGGCCAGAGTGCTGGACTTAGCGAGCAGCGTCTTGTCTAGATCAAAGAAAGCGGCGGCCTTGGACATGCTGACGTACCTCGCCTTCCACTGAAGTGTTTGCCGCATCGGTGTAGTAGGGATCACACGGTGGCGTATCGCCCGATCCCGAGCATATCGGCCCGAAGTCGTGCTCTCCTCCTAGCTGACTGTGTTGGTCTGAAGGCGTCCTAGTACTCGATCCTGTAATCGTGGCGCAACGCTGTGTAAAAAAAGACCAGCTGAGTCGCTCGAAATACTTGCCATTCCCGTTTCAACTTGGGCATACTGATTACATTCGGTCATTAACCGACCACTCGGCGTCCCCCACGTCGATGAAGGCCCTCGCTCCCCCGCGGGGGTCTTCCTGGTTTCTGGAGTGGTTTTACCTCCGTCCGTAAGGCGCGTTTCTAGGCACAGCTATCCACTCGGAATAGTTATCCACACGTGAGCATCGCCGATCCCTGGTCGTTCACGATCCGGTGCATGGTTACTTCATGCCACCACGTGTCGATCCAGCGGCGAACCGGATACTCAGACCGTTGATAGCCACCGACGACGTCGACCTGCTCGATGATCTCTTGCGACTAACGGCTGCCGCGGCGGTGGAACCTGACGTTGCGACCACGCTAGGTGCGCTGCGGGCCAAGTGGACCCAGCACAGCCTGGTGGTCATCGGGATCGACATCGCGGAACAACTGCCCGACGGATTCGTCCCTCGTCGAGGAGGCATCGTATTGGCCTGTCGAGAGGACTCGCAGCGCGAATCAGCGTGGGGTCTGGCCGCATCGATCGGGGCTGATCACGTGGCGATCCTGCCTGACGGCGAGGTCTGGCTGGTGGATCGGTTGGCGTCGATCGCTGTCCAGGGCCGACAGGTCGCGCCGGTTGTAGGAGTGATCGGAGGGTGTGGAGGCGCTGGGAGTAGTTCGCTTTCGGCCGCAGTCACGATGCTCGTTGCGCAGCGCGATCGGCGCGTAGCCGCTCTCGATCTTGATCGGGTCGGGACCGGCCTCGATGTCATCTTGGGGTTCGATCGGCCCACCTCTTTGACGTGGGCCGATCTCGCCCACACGAAGGGCCGAGTGCGCGGCGCAGCACTATTTGAGGCGTTGGCCAACGGCGGCAACACGGCGGTCCTTGGCTGGGGTGCTCAGTCTGTGGAGTTGGACAACGGGGTGGTCGGTGCCGCAGTTGACGGTCTGACGCAGTCCTGCGATTTAGTCGTTGTCGACCTACCAAGAGCGCTGGGCGAGGCATCTGCCGAAGCCATCTGTCGGTGCGACTTCGTGACGGTCGTCGTTCCGAGATCAAGTACGGCTGTGGTGTCGACTGGTCGGTTACTTGAGAGTCCGCAACTGCAGGGAGCCGACCTTTGTCTGGTAAGTCGAGGCCCGGCTCCGGTCGGACTGCGCGCGAGTCTCATGTCAGAGGCGCTAGCTATTCCACTACTTTGCGATGTACCGAGTGACCACCGAATGGACCGCAGACTTGAACAAGGGCTAGGTCCGATGGGCTCGCGAGGTGGCCTTCGAGTCGCCGCCCGCGCCGTATTGAATGCCGTCAATCAGGGGAGCCTTGGTCCGGGTCACCAGGTGGCGGCGTCGTGACTGCGCCAGCGCC
The DNA here is from genome assembly GCA_963821045.1 of uncultured Actinomycetes bacterium. Lineage (GTDB taxonomy): Bacteria > Actinomycetota > Actinomycetes > S36-B12 > UBA10799 > UBA10799. The sequence continues at coordinate 169,116 of CAWGCB010000001.1, forward strand.
AGGTGTCACCAGCGCCTACCACCCTGGATCGGGATCCCCAGGTGCGCCGAAGTCACCTCACATCTCTGAGGAGGTCGTCAATCGGGTACGGGATCGGCTAGCGCGCCAGGGAGATGCACCGACTCCGTCGAAAGTCGCTTCGGCGCTGGCAGCGGAGGGCGCGATCTTAGGAGATGCTGCCGTTCTTGATGTCGTGCTGGCGCTTCGCAGTGAGCTGGCAGGAGCCGGACCACTTGAGTCGTTGTTGCGCCAGTCGCGGGTCACTGACGTGCTCGTCAACGGACCCAAGTCGGTGTGGGTGGACCGCGGTGACGGGCTAGAGCTGACGACCGTGTCTTTTCGAGATGAGGGTTCGGTGCGCCGCCTAGCCCAGCGCCTCGCGGCGGGCGCTAACCGGCGCTTGGATGAGGCGACGCCATATGTCGATGCGCGGATGGGCGATGGCACTCGACTGCATGCCGTGTTGCCGCCAATCGCCCCACGCGGCACCTGCATCTCGCTACGCATTCCCCGCCAGCGCGTCTTCACCCTCGAGGATCTCGTCGAGTTGGGGACGATCCCTCGAGCGGCAGTGGTGTGGTTGCAGGCACTGGTCCGGGCTCGCGCAGCCTTCCTGGTCAGCGGGGGCACCGGCACAGGTAAAACGACCCTACTCAGCGCGTTGCTATCTCTCGTTCCAGCAGGTGACCGGGTCCTCATCGTGGAGGATTCCGGAGAACTCGACCCCGACCACGACCACGTCGTGCGCCTAGAGGTTCGCCCGGCGAATGTTGAGGGAACCGGTCACGTCTCGATGCGCGACCTGGTGCGCCAGGCGCTGCGGATGAGACCCGACCGAGTCGTCGTCGGGGAGGTCCGCGGAGCTGAGGTAATCGACCTCTTGGCGGCCCTGAACACCGGCCACGAGGGAGGGTGTGGCACGGTCCACGCGAACAGTTCTGCCGACGTTCCAGCGCGCCTCGAGGCGCTTGCTCTAGCGGCCGGCCTGGGGCGAGAAGCACTGCATTCACAGGTGGCGGCTGGACTAGACGCTGTCGTCCATATCGATCGTGATCGATCCGGAGTACGTCGCGTGGCCGGAATCCAGGCACTCGTGCGCCAAGCAGATGGATTCGTGAGTGCACGTCCGGCCGTTGACTTCTGCAGCGACGCGGTGGTTGTCCGCTCGCACGGCGAGCAACTCGCCCGCCGACTCGGCCTTGGACCGCAGCAACCTGGATCGCAGCAACCTGGACCGCAGCAACCTGGACCGCAGTCATGAGCATCTCCGCAGTCCTCGTTGCGGCATTAGTGATGGCGGTGGTGTTGGCGGGGCGTACCCGCCCGAGGTTGGCCAACCGCCGATTTCGCATGCTCACGCTGGCTAGCGGCAACACGGTTGCGGGTCGCGCGGAGCCGTTGTCGCCGGTGTCCGCTCGGGCTTCTCCCTACACGCAGGCCGGACTCGCCAGGTTCAAGGACCTACTTCTTCGTCGCCTAGAGCGCAGATCCACTCACGATCGACGACGGCGCGCCGCGATCGAGTTGGTCGCTGCGTTCGCGGCTGAGTTGCGAGCCGGTCAGCCTGTCCGCCAAGCCTTCGTTCGCGCTCAGCAGTCGAGCCCGGTCGGTCTAGCGGTGCACGCAGTTGCCGTGGCAGATCTTGGCGGGGACGTACCGCTCGCGCTCGACGATGAGGCGCGAGACGCACAGTTGCCGGTACTCAGGTCGCTCGCGGCGTTGTGGCGGGTGGCGGAGGGCTCCGGCGCGGGACTCGCTCAGGCAGCCGACCGGCTGGCCGTGGCCTCGACCGAGGCGGAGCTGGCTCGCGCGGAACTTTCGGCGCAACTAGCCGGCCCAAGGGCGACCGCCCGGGTGCTAGCTGGTTTGCCACTTCTCGGGATGCTGCTGGGCAGTGGTCTGGGCGCTTCCCCGGTCAGTTGGCTCTTCGGTTCAGTTTGGGGATGGTTGGTTCTCGTGGTTGGGCTCGCCCTAGAAGCACTGGGCCTGTGGTGGATCGCTCGGCTCACCCGTTCGGTCGAGGTACTCCTGTGAGCGCGCTGGTGGGGGTCGCGGCGCTGCTCGTCTGCTTGGCTGCTTTCTTAGCCGTCGGGCGGCCGAGGGGGAACTCCAAACTGGCGCTAGCCGCCGACCGTAGACAGGCGCACGCTGTGCAAGTTTCCCGGAGCGATCCCCGAGGAGCGCAGTTCGCTATTGGCAGTGGGGCAGCCGGTGCTGCGGGCCGCCCGCCCGATGGTCGCGGTAGTACGCCGATCGTTCAGGTTGGAGTCTGCGTAGTTTGCGGGATTGCCGCTTGGCAACTGGTAGGGGACGCTCTTGGGCTAATGCTCGGCTTTGGCATCGCGGTGGCTGGACCGCGGTTGCTTCGCAAGCTAGAGCCGGGCCACGTTCGACAGCGGCGACTGAGCATCGAGATGAACGCAGCCATCGTCGCCGACCTGTTGGCCGCGTGTTTGGCCTCCGGCGCGTCCACATCGGCCGCAACGACAGCGACTGCACAGGCCGTGGGTGGTCCAACTGGCGAACTGCTTAGGCAATGTGTCGCCCAGTTCGAGTTGGGCGCCGATAGCTCCAGGGTCTGGGCGCCCATAGCGAGCGAACCCGCATTGGCACCAATCGCGCGGGCCATCCTGCGCTCGGCTCATACGGGTGCACCGCTAACGGCTGTGCTGTTGCGGGTTGGCGACGATTTGCGGGCCACCCGAAAGGCGCAACTCGATCAGGCCGCCAAGTCGGTCGGAGTCAAGGCAGTCGGTCCCCTAGGACTGTGCTTTCTGCCTGCGTTCATGTTGCTCGGAGTCGTGCCACTGATTGCGAGCCTGGTCTCGGCTGGACTTGGCTAGCCGTCGAGCTAATCCACAGGAAAGCCAATCGTTTGCGATATCCCCAGGCGAGCCCAATCTGGCCACGCCAGCAGGCCGATTAGGGCGAAGCTCACGTCATGCCAGCAACGACTGGCATCGCCGATCAGCTACTCAGCGGATCGGTGGCCATGTGGGGATCTGCGCAGGACAGCGGCTAACCGCACAATCATGGGGGAGTAAATATCATGAAGAATCAACTAGCACGGGTAATCAACGAAGACGAGGGAATGTCAACGGCTGAGTACGCGGTCGGCACGGTGGCTGCCGCCGGCTTCGGCGGCATTCTGCTGAAGCTGCTGTCGTCTCCGGATGTGCAGGACTTGCTCTGGAGCGTCGTTCAGCGGGCATTTTCATGGCTGGGCTAAGCAATGACGCGGGGGGCCGGGGCTTACGCCTCGGTCCCCCGCGCGGCGCTCTTGTGGCAGGCCGAGACGGCAGAGACGGCCAAGACGGCCAAGAGGCAGAGACGGCCGAGACGGCCGAGATGGCAGAGGCAGCAGAGACCGCGGGATGGTCACGGCGGAACTTGCCGTCGGACTTCTTTCCGCGACGGTCGTCCTGGGGATGATGATTTACGCGATCGGCGTCGGTATCGCTCACGTGAAGACACAGGAGTCCGCTCGTGCCGGAGCCCGTGCGGCAGCACGGGGAGATTCGACTAGCGAGGTCGTTTCACATGCCCGTCGCTCCTTGCCGGGGGCACGCGTTGACGTCAGCCGGTCCGGGGGTAGTTCCCAACAGGTGAAGGTTGCCGTCAGCGTGACGGTTCGTCCGATATTCGCGCTGCCGAGGCTCAAAGTTTCGAGTAGCTCGGTTGCCCAGGTCGAACCGAGATGACCCAATCGCGGATCGAAGGGCATTCACCGCACTGCGGGGATGTTTCCCGCAGCCGCGACCCAAACCCGCGGAACTGGCCCGATCGGGGATCAGCCACGGTCATCTGGCTTGCGTACTTGGCGATGATCGTGATGCTGGGCACCGTAGGACTGGCCATCGGCGAGTTCTCTGCTGGTCGGGCGCAGGCGGCAGGTGCTGCTGATTTGGGGGCGCTCGCGGCCGCAGACCGAGCCCTGCGCGGTGACCAATGCAGTGTCGCGCGACGGGTGGTCCTAGCCAACGGCGCGCAGTTGCGTGGTTGCACCATGCAGCGATGGCGAGGGTTGGGTCGTGGCGGGGAGCACCGTCACGGTCGAAGTCGAGGTTCGCACCCGGGGATTGCTTGCGGCGTTGGCGAAGGCTGCCGGTCAGAGCCCACCAACGATTCGCAGCAGCGCCCGCGCTGGCCAACCCACAGCGACCTCCCCGTAGCGACCTGCGGCTAGGCAGCCAAACACCGCTCAGAGCGCGGCGATCCCAGTATGCGCCGCGTAGCGAATCTGTGCGAAGGTGAACCCCAAGTGAGTCCTTGGGCGTGCGCCCGAATGATTGTGCAAAGAAGGGTCGCAAACAGTGGAGATCACGCTAACGACGGAACAGACCGATGGCGCGAGCGTCGTCACGGTCGTTGGTGAGGTGGACGTTCATACCGCGCCGCAACTAGACGAGGCGCTCACCGCGCTCGTCGAGGCTGCGAACTACCGACTAATCGTCGATTTGAGTGGCGTTGAGTTCCTGGACTCGACCGGGCTCGGCGTTCTCGTCAAAGCCCTCAAACGTGTCCGTGAGCATGATGGCTCGCTTGACGTGGTGGCCAGTGCAGATCGTATTACCAAGGTGTTCCGCATCACCGGACTCGATAGTGCGATCGGGATCCACGGCTCGCTCGCCGACGCTTTGGCGAGTTGAGATGCCAACGGCAACGCTCAGCGTCCCCCCGGCGACGGAATACGTTCGGCTCGCTCGCCTCGTCGCCAGCGCCGCTGCGCGTCGTGGCGGCATTGCAGAGGACGTCCTCGACGAGTTGCGTCAAGCCGTCGGAGAAGCGTGCGCGCGAGCGGTACTGCGCCACCAAGATGCGTTGAGTTCTGCTGAGATCCGTATTGAGATGGAGGACACCGACGAGCGCTTTTCAGTGCGGGTCTTTGACCAAGTCCGACCAACCACGGATCCGCAGGCTTCCGACGTGGTCGACGAGATGGCGCTCGCCCTGATCTCCTCGTTGGCGCCAGAAAGTGCCGTGCAGCCGGTCGGTATCGGCACCTTGATCGAGATGTCCTGGCCCACAGACATCGGATAGTCACCCGAACGGGTGTGAGCGGTCCCACCTTTTGGGCAGTTTTTGGATAGCACCACGCGGGGGCGGTCGCAACTCGGGGAGTCCTTTCGGCGTACACTCGCGCCGATTCCCCGACTCAAAACATGAGTCGGACCATTGACCGGGGTCAGCTGCTCCGAGGGGTGGAGCGCCCACCGTGTGGGATGACCCTGACAAACCCGTGACAAGGAGACCCGTATGTCAGCAGTTTTGGCTGCCGATGTCACTGTCTCGCTAGAAGGCGCGAACTTCACCTACGCGGTGGTTGTCGCTCTCATTGCCTTACTAGCGCTGGTAGTGGCGGCGGTCCTGGTTCGTGGCGTACTCGCCAACAGCCAGGGCACCGAAAATATGCAGGAGATCGCAGGTGCTGTGCAAGAAGGCGCCGCCGCGTACCTGACCCGACAGTTCAAGACGCTGAGCATCTTTGCCGTCATCGTCTTCTTCGTCCTGTTCCTGCTTCCCGCCGAGACCAACTCGGAACGGATCGGACGATCCATCTTCTTCGTCGTCGGAGCAGTATTCTCCGGCGTCACCGGCTACATGGGAATGTGGCTAGCCGTGCGCGCGAACGTTCGCGTGGCCGCCGCCGCTCAAGAGACCGGCGAGCTCAAGGCCATGAAGATTGCCTTCCGCTCCGGCGGTGTTGCGGGCATGTTCACCGTCGGCCTCGGCCTGTTCGGTGCGGCACTTGTGGTCATCGTCTACAAGGGTGATGCGCCCAAGGTTCTTGAAGGCTTCGGGTTCGGTGCTGCATTGCTCGCGATGTTCATGCGTGTTGGCGGCGGTATCTTCACCAAGGCTGCTGACGTCGGCGCCGACCTAGTCGGCAAAGTGGAGCAGGGCATCCCCGAGGATGATCCGCGCAACGCGGCGACGATCGCCGACAACGTGGGTGACAACGTCGGTGACTGCGCCGGTATGGCAGCTGACCTGTTCGAGTCCTACGCCGTGACCCTCGTTGCCGCCCTGATTCTGGGTAAGGCCGCTTTCGGCGAGATGGGCCTTGTATTCCCGTTGGTCATTCCGGCCATCGGTGTCGTCACCGCCGTGATCGGCATCTTTGCCGTGGCCCCCGCAAGGGCGATCGTTCGGGCATGACCGCGATCAACCGTGGATTCTTCATCTCTGCAGTCATCTCAGCGGTTCTGGTCGTTGTCGCCGCCTTCGTCTCCTGCCCGCGCACGGTCGCTGAACTCAGGCGTGGACTTCGCCACGGCGGGACCTCGTGCGATTGTCGAGCTGAGACGGTTCAACCCGCGCTCATCGCCATCGGTGCGGTGCTTATCGGTATCGTGCTTGCCGCCGCGATGCAGGTGCTGACGGGCTACTTCACCGAGACGAATCGTCAGTCCCGTGGACGACGTGGCGCAAGTCCTCACTGACCGGTCCGGCGACGGTCATCCTGTCTGGCATCTCCCTCGGACTGGAGTCGGCTGTTTACTCCGCGCTGTTGATCTGTGCGGCGGTTTACGGAGCGTTCCTGCTCGGTGGCGGTTCGGTCTGCTGTCAGCTGTTCGCGGTGGCTATGGCCGGTACCGGACTGCTGACGACCGTCGGCGTGATCGTGTCGATGGACACCTTCGGTCCGATCTCCGACAACGCTCAGGGCATTGCTGAGATGTCCGGTGACGTTGACGGCGAGGGCGCTGCAGATGCTGACCAACCTGGACGCGGTCGGCAACTCCACCAAGGCCATCACCAAGGGCATCGCGATCGCGACGGCGGTGCTGGCGGCGACGGCACTGTTCGGCGCGTTCCGCGACGCCATCAGCGAGGCGAGTGCTGACGGTTCGGGACCTCGCCGAGGGTGCTCGAGGTCTCGGTCGACCACGGGACCTGCAGTACTTCGGCATCCTGGACGTGGCCAACCCGCCAACTTGGTCGGTCTGATCATCGGTGCGGCTGTCGTGTTCCTGTTCTCAGGTCTGGCAATCAACGCGGTCTCTCGCGCGGCCGGTGCGGTGATCTTCGAGGTCCGTCGCCAGTTCCGCGAGCACCCCGGCATCATGGAGGGCACGCGAGAAGCCGGAATACGGCAAGGTCGTCGACATCGTGACCCGCGATTCGCTTGCGTGAACTGGTCACGCCGGGTTTGCTGGCCGTGCTCACTCCGATCGCCGTTGGTTTCTCGCTAGGTATGGGTGCACTTGGCGCCTACCTCGCCGGAACAATCGCTACCGGTCTGCTGATGGCAGTGTTCCTGTCCAACTCCGGTGGAGCGTGGGACAACGCCAAGAAGTACGTCGAGGACGGTAACTTCGGTGGCAAGGGCTCACCGGCCCACGAGGCCACCGTCATCGGTGACACTGTCGGTGACCCATTCAAGGACACCGCTGGACCCGTCCATCAACCCGTTGATCAAGGTCATGAACCTGGTCGCATTGCTGATCGCGCCCGCCGTGGTGACGATGTTCCTGAACGATCAGACTGGCATGCGACTGGGTATTGCCTGCTGCGGCTACCGCGATTATCGTTGCGGCCGTCGTCATCAGCAACCGTCGCCCGATCGCCGTTGGGGAGGACGAATCGACGAGAACCTGAAGGGTTCGGACAACCCGTCGCCGACCAGCGATGAGGCCGACGCACCAGCCGGTTCCGATGGCGCAGGCGACGATTCCAAGGAGGAATCGGCCCCCGTCAGCTAGCAAGTAGGGGCGAGTAGTTGTTGGCCCCGCTAGCAAAACAGCCCCAGGGCCGTAAGTTGCACGCTACGGTGTGGACTCGCGGCCCTGTCGGCGTTTGGTATGCAACGCAAACTGCGCAGTATGCGTCGAATCAGCGGGGCACGCGCGGGGTGCGCGTCGACCCGTGTACCGTCAAGGAAATAGAATCACTCAGCTACTCGCCCAACTGCGACCGCAAGACAATGAAAAGGACACGCTTCGTGCCCACAAAGATGTCGTCCGGCGACTAGTAATCGTCGAGTCGCCCGCAAAGGCCAAGACGATCCAGGGATACCTGGGTAAGGGCTACAGGTGGACTCCTGCGTGGGTCATATCCGCGACCTGCCGAAGAGCGCGGCGGATATTCCCGGCGAAGTACAAGGGTGAGCCGTGGGCGCGGATGGCGTTGACGTCGACAACGACTTCGCCCCGATCTATGTGTTACATCGAAGCAGGCAAAGGTCGCAGAACTCAAGAAGAGCTTGGCCGACGCCGACGAACTGCTGCTGGCCACTGATGAGGACCGCGAGGGTGAGGCGATCGCCTGGCATCTCCTAGAGGTCCTCAAACCCAAGGTCCCCGTCAAGCGGATGGTCTTCCACGAGATCACCAAGGAGGCCATCCAGGCGGCCGTCTGAGCAGACCCGTGAACTGACTCGACTGGTGGATGCGCAGGAGACCCGTCGGATCCTCGACCGACTCTACGGCTTCGAGGTCTCGCCGGTGCTGTGGAAGAAGGTCAGCCAGGGATGTCTGCGGGCCGCGTGCAGTCGGTGGCATTGCGATTGGTCGTGGACCGGGAGCGCGCTCGCATTGCCTACACGTCTGCCTCATACTGCGATCTCGAGGGACCGTCGATCCTGGGTCGTTCGCCGCCCGGCTCGTCAGCGTCGACGGTGTGACGATCGCCTCCGGTAGTGACTTCGACGACACGGTGCGCTCAAGAAGCCGGATCTGCTGCGCCTGGATCGAGGCGCAATGCTCGCGCGCTGGCGAGTGCCTGAACAACGCTCCAATGTCAGTCAGTAGCGTCGATCGCGGCCTGAGAACTCGCAGACCGGGTGCGCCGTTCATGACCTCCACCCTGCAGCGGGAGGCCTCCAGGCTGCGCTGGGGGGCTCAGCGCATGATGAGCGTTGCGCAGGGTCTGTACGAGCGCGGCTACATCACTTACATGCGAACGGACTCCACGACCCTGTCGGATCAGGCCATCAATGCGGCGCGGGATCAGGCTGGCGAACTGTACGGAGCGACCACGTTCCCCGGCACCGCGCCGCTACGATCGCAAGGTCAAGAATGCGCAAGAGGCGCACGAGGCGATCCGACCGTCGGGAGACACGTTCCGTACCCCCGCCGAGGTCGCCGGGACACTCAAGCGGTGACGAGTTCGCGCTCTACGAACTGATCTGGAAGCGAACAGTCGCCTCCCAGATGGCCGATGCAAAGATCGCCACGACGACGATCAAACTCATCGCCGATGCCAGTGATGGGCGCAAAGCGGAGTTCAGCGCCAGCGGAACTGTTGTCACTTTTCCAGGTTTCCTCGCCGCGTACGAGGAGGGGGACGACGAGTCCGCCTCGGCCGAATCAGGCAAGAAGAAAGAGGTTCGCCTCCCGGCTCTGGCGCAGGGTGAGCACGTCACACTCGTGAGCATCTCCGCGGATCCGCACGCGACCAAACCACCGGCCCGGTTCACTGAAGCGAGCCTGGTCAAGCAACTCGAGGAGCGCGGTATCGGGCGCCCCAGTACCTATGCCTCGATCATGACGGTCCTCGTCGATCGGGGATACGTCAGCAAACGGGGCACTGCATTGGTCCCGAGTTGGCTGGCATTCGCGGTGATCCGCCTGCTCGAGGAACACTTTGCCAGGCTTGGTGGACTACGCCTTCACAGCCTCCATGGAGGAGACACTCGATACCGTTGCCGCTGGCGATGTGGCCCGGCTGCAGGTACTCGAGAACTTCTACCGTGGTGGCCACGGAATAGCTGGCCGCGACTTCCCGGGTCTCAACCAACTCGTGGCTGGGCTAGGCGATATCGACGCGCGCGGTATTTCGACGTTCCCAATCCGCGATTCGGATGCCGTGCTGCGGGTCGGTCGCTACGGGCCGTACTTGGAGAGCGACGGCGAGCGCGCGAACGTGCCGCCCGACATGGCGCCCGACGAACTCACGGCCACCGTTGCGCAGGAGCTACTAGCGATGCCATCGGGCGACCGCGAACTGGGAGTGGATCCAGCCAGTGGGAACGTGATTGTGGCGAAGACTGGGCGTTACGGCCCGTACGTCACCGAACTACTCCCCGAGGAGCCTGAACCGGAGCCAGTGGCGGACGGTGAGAAGAAGCCCAAACGCCGAGCCAAGGCCAAGGTCAAACCGCGAACCGCGTCGCTGTTCAAGGACATGTCGTTGGACACGATCACCTTCGATGAGGCGATGAAACTCCTGTCGTTACCGCGCGTGGTGGCAAGTCACCCCGAAGATGGTGAGGAGATCCTGGCCCGTAACGGGCGCTACGGTCCCTACATCACCTGGAACAAGGAATCGCGTTCCTTGCCCGATGAGCCCAGCCTGTTCACTATCGATCTCGATGGTGCGCTGAAACTGCTCGCCGAGCCGAAGAAACGTGGTCGGGCGGCGGCTGATCCGGGTAAAGAGATCGGTCCAGATCCGACGACCGAGTCGATGATCATGCTCAAGGATGGGCGGTTCGGGCCGTACGTCACGGACGGCGAGACCAATGCCTCGCTGCGCGTTGCCGACGACCCCAACACGATTACCCTGCAACGCGCAATAGAGCTCTTGGCTGACCGCCGCGCTGCTGGGCCACCCAAGAAGCGAGCGAAGAAGACCGCAGCTAAGAAGGCTCCAGCCAAGAAGGCAGCCAAAAAGGCACCAGCGAAGAAGGCTCCGGCAAAGAAAGCAGCCAAGAAGACAGCCACGAAGGTGACCGCAAAGTAGTCTCACTCGCCGCACGAGCGCCCCTCATCGGCGCACGTCAGCGAGCAACTTCGGGTCGATGTCGTACCGGTGGTTGCTCTACTCGCTGCCGCGATCGGCTGGGCCGTCGGACGAACCGTCGGTCGTTTCGAGACGCGCCCGCAAACTTGGTCGACGTAGACGCGATGATTCCACCGCGGCGTGGCAAGGTTGCCTGGTGCCTCCAACTTCAGCAACCAACCGTCGTGGGCAGTTCATTGTTTTTGAAGGCGGCGAGGGAGCAGGAAAGTCCACCCAAGTCGCCCGACTCGCGGCGACCTTGAGGGACGAGGGGTCAAACGTTGTTGTGACCCGCGAGCCGGGGGGCACGCCCGCAGCCGAGGCGATTCGGGAACTAGTGCTCGACGCTAGTCATGACGGCCTCAACGACCGCACCGAGGCCCTGCTGTTCGCTGCCGCGCGAGCGGAGCATGTCGCCGGGCTCATCGCGCCAGCCCTGGCCCGGGGAGACACGGTGATTTGCGATCGGTTCATCGACTCCTCTGTCGCGTATCAAGGCCTGGGACGCGGGTTGGGGGCAGCAAAGATCGCTGAACTCAGCGAGTGGGCCACGCAGGGTTTGCGCGCTGACCTGACGATCGTGCTGGATATCGATCCAGTTGCAGGATTGCGCCGGGCCGGACAGGTCAGCGAGGTGCCAGATCGGATGGAGTCGCAGGCCGTGGAGTTCCACGAGATGGTCCGCCAAGCATTCCTGGCCGCCGCTAGCGCCGATCCGTCCATCTACAAGGTGATCGACGCGAGCGAATCCCCCGACGCCATCGCTAGTCAAGTATTGGCCGCGGTCCGGGGCAGAAAAAACCGGTGGGACCCGCGACTTGAGTCTGCGGATCCCACCGATGTCAGTGGTTATTGCTGCGACTAAATGCCGGCAGCCTTGCGCATTGAGTCAACGGCGCCCATTCCGCGGTCGCGCGCACGGCGCAGGTTCGCGGTGATCTGGTCCGCCTTGCCCTCGGTCTGCAGGTCGCGATTCTTGAAAACGAATCCAGCGATCTCCTTCGAGCGGCCGGTAACGGACAGGGCAGTGTTCTTGGTGGCATCGATGAAGCTCATGGGCTTCCCCTTCCTCGTGGAGGTCGGTTCGCTGACCTCGTCTACTCATGTTCTCCCCAAAGCTACGCTTGCGTAACCAAATGTGTTCCGACTCACGCCTGACGCCCGTGCAATGAGCAGGCACAATCAACCTATGACCGTTTGGGATTCCCTCGTTGGCCAAAGTGCCGTCGTCGACTGGCTCACCGATGCCGCGCTGGACGCAGCGGACGAACCGGCGGGCCCAGCGATGACACATGCCTGGCTCGTGACAGGACCACCGGGCAGCGGTCGGTCAACTGCAGCCACTGCATTCGCCGCTGCCCTGATGTGTACCGGGCAGACGCGCGGTTGTGGCGAGTGCGAGCAGTGCCGTGCAGTACTACGCGGAGCGCATCCAGATGTCGAGATCATTCGCCCCCAGGGGGTCAGCTACAAGACCGCCGACGCGCGCGCGTTGGTTACCAGGGCGTCAATCGCCCCGAGCAGCGGTCGCTGGCACGTCATCGTCATTGAAGATGCTGATCGGCTGACCGAGACCGCCAACAACGTGCTGCTCAAAGCGATCGAGGAGCCCCCGCCGCGAGCCGTGTGGCTGCTGTGCACTCCAAGTGTTGAGGACGTACTGCCGACAATCCGGTCGCGATGCCGCCACGTCATGTTGCGCACCCCGTCGCCCGACGAGGTCGCAAACTACCTGATCGAGAGCAACGGAATCGATCGCGGCACTGCGCGCTTTGCCGCCCATGCCGCTCAGGGGCACGTCGGACGAGCGAAGGCGCTGGCCCGAGACGAGAACGCGCGCAGTCGCCGACGCGACATCCTGAGCATCCCAGCCCGTCTACTCGACCTCAAAACCTGCATGCAGGCAGCTGAGAACATGGTCGACACGGCCAAAACAGATGCCAGGTCCATCACCGATCCCATCGACACCCAAGAGCTCGCGGATCTGCGACTCGCCTGGGGCCAGGGTGCGGAAGGGAAGGGAGTGAAGTCCGGGGCACGGGGTATCAAGGGCGCGGAGAAGGAGCTAGAGGACCGGCAGAAGTCGCGCAGAACGAGAACCGAACGAGACCAACTCGACCGGGCGCTGGTGGATCTACTGGGCTTCTATCGAGATGTTCTTGCCATCCAACTCGGAGCCGTTGACCAGCAGATCAGCCTAATCAATGAGGAGATGGTGGACGAGGTTGCGCGTGTGGCGGCCGAATCCAATGCCATCGAGACGATGTGGCGGGTGGATGCGGTCGAGCGTGCGCGCCTTGCGCTGATTGCCAACGTGACGCCTAGGCTTGCAATGGAGTCGTTGACTATCGACCTACGACGACCGAGTCTACGAAGGGCCAGTTCAGCATGATCGGTACGACCAGTCAGGCTCGTGGGCGCGTTGTCGGCGCGGTTGCGGCTGCCGCCTGCGCTGCGCTCCTCCTCGCGAGTTGTTCAACTGACCCACAAGCTGATTCAACCCCGGCGCCGACACCGACCGCTGACCTGAGCGCGTATTACCAACAGGCTCTGACCTGGACCAAATGCGAGGGTGGGCAGTGCGCGACATTCAAGGTCCCGCTCGATTATGCAAATCCTGACGCAGAGCAGATCAGCATCAACGTGTTCAAGTCGCCGGCGTCGGACCCGAACGCCCGCCGAGGTGCGCTCGTCGTGAACCCGGGCGGTCCGGGTGGATCGGGTATCGACTTCGCGAAGTACGGGTACGCGACCTTTAGCGGCCAACTCTTACGCGAGTTCGACATCATCGGATTCGACCCGCGTGGAGTCGTCTCGAGCACGCCCATTGAGTGCCTGGATGGCCCCGGAACTGATCAACTGCTTGCCACCCTCGGTACACCGCAAAATGAAGCGCAGACCCAAGCCGCGATCGCCTCGGCGGCCTCAGTGGGCCAAGCGTGCGAGGCCAACTCACCGAACCTCACGCCGCACATCGGAACGGTTCCGGCCGCTCGCGATATGGACATCCTGCGTGAGTTGCTGAGCGAACCAAAACTCAACTACATGGGGCTGTCCTACGGGACATTCCTCGGTCTGACCTACGCGGACCTGTTTACTAACAATGTCGGACGCTTTGTCCTTGACGGTGTTATTGCGCCCGATCTGACCAACGATCAACTCGCTCGTGGGCAAGCCGAAGGTTTCCAGTTGGCATTGTCCCGGTTCGTCGCGGACTGCCCCAACTACGCAAACTGCCCATTGCCAAATAACCCGGTGAAGGCAACTGCGAAGATCAACCGATTCCTGGTCGCCGTCGGCAACGAACCCATCAAGGGGATCGGCCCTCGCAAGTTGACCAGACCGCTGGCCGCGAACGCCATCATCGCGAGTTTCTACGAGCCGCAGAACGGCTGGCGTGACTTGCGCATCTCGTTGCGCGCCGCGTTCCAAGGTAACGGCACCCCGATGCTGCGCACGGTCGACTCGTTTTCTGGTCGGCTCCCGAACGGGACCTACGCCGACAACTCCGTGCAGGCGCTGTACGCGGTGAACTGCTTGGACCGTGGTGACCGTGCCGACCCGGCTACCACCGAGCAACTCGCCACGCAGTGGTCGCAGACGGCGCCGACGTTCGGCTCGGAGTTGGCGTGGAGCAACTTGCCCTGCTACGACTGGCCCGCACCTGCCACCGATTCGCCCAAGGTGATTACCGCCGCGGGTGCCCCGCCGATCCTTTTGGTCGGCACCACCTATGACCCGGCGACTCCGTATGTGTGGGCGAAAGAAGTCAACGACCAGTTGGCAAGCAGCGTGCTCGTCACGTTCGAGGGCGATGGTCATACCGGTTACAGCCGTAACAATTGCGTCACCAAGATTGTGGACGAGGCGCTTTTGGAGGGAACTCTTCCGGCAGGAGATAGTGCTTGTACGTAGGCGCTAGCCCGACGGGGCTGCGGGCCTTCGTCACCCTGGAGGTGTCCACCGCTGCGAGTGGAACGGGCAACGGCATCTCGCTGATCGTGTTCCCATGGCTAGCGCTTGAGCTAACCGGCAGTCCGACAGCGGCGGGCGCGATGGCCGCGATCGCCGCCCTTCCGATGCTGCTGTCGTTTCTTTTCTCTGGCGTCCTGGTGGACATGTTCGGTCGACGCCGAGTTGCCTTTATCGCGGACCTGCTGTCGATGGTCTCGGTAGCGATGGTGCCGATCTTTGCGCTCGCATTCGGTTTGACCTACGCGATGCTCGCGGCGTTCGCCGTACTCGGTGCCGTCTTCGATCCGGCTGGAATCAGCGCGCGGGAGTCGATGCTTCCGGAGACTGCTCAGGCGGCCGGTATGCCGTTGGAGCGAGCAAACGGGATCCATGAATCGATCTGGGGAGTCGCCTTCATCGCGGGGCCGGGACTAGGGGGAGTACTCGTAGCGACCGTCGGTGGGGTGACGGCATGTTGGGTGGCTGCCGGCTTCTTGGCGTTCAGCGCCGCCACGATTGCGGCCATTCGGGTCTCTGGAGCTGGGCGTCCCCTTGAGAGCGAGCGACCACGAGGCGTTTGGCGCTCCACGAAGGAGGGGATCTCATTTGTGTTTTCAGATCCGTTACTTCGCACGGTAACGATCGTCTCAGCCGTCGTTACTGGCTTCTGGCTGCCAATTGAGGGCGTGGTGCTTCCGGTCTACTTCCAGGGAATCGACGCCCCCGAACAACTCGGCCTAACGATCATGGCACTGTCGCTCGGTGCCATTGGTGGGGCACTCACCTACGGTGCCTTCGGTCAGCGGTTTGCGCGGCGCACAGTATTCATCGCTGCGTTGATCTTGGCGAGCGTCGGGATCATCGGCCTGTCGTTGCTGCCAGGCTTCGGTTGGTTCGTCGGTTTGGCCTTCGTCACTGGCCTGGCATACGGGCCAGTTGACCCCATAATCAACGTGGTCATGCAGGAACGCAGTCCGAGTCGGTTGCGGGGTCGCGTAGTGGG
Organism: uncultured Actinomycetes bacterium; assembly: GCA_963821045.1. Lineage (GTDB taxonomy): Bacteria > Actinomycetota > Actinomycetes > S36-B12 > UBA10799 > UBA10799. Next base: position 184,798 of record CAWGCB010000001.1, read on the forward strand.
ACTCATTACCTCAGCGGAGTACGTTGCCGGTCCCATCGGCTACGCCATCGCCGGTCCACTCATCGAGTTGACCAGTTTGGGAACCGCGTTTACCTTCATGGCCGTTGGGATCGCCGTGACCGCCGTCTACACATTGAGTCAACGCAGTTTGAGGCTCATGGATCATGTTTGATCCGGTGTCGCCAGGAAATGTTTGTGAACAGACTCACCCACGACAAAGATCAAACATCAACGCTGCGTACAGATATTCGCCGCAAATGGCACATTTGGTCCGGGCAATGAATACGGAGAGTAGTAGCTGCGCTGATTTTTGGAAAGAGCACGATAAGAACGGTGTTAGCGTTGTTGTCGTTGTTCGTACAAGCTTCAACGAATGGGAAGCGCGAACGACCCGTTGAATCACCGTCTGACTGCCACGGCGTCCAAACCAGGATGTGACTACGGCGCGCGGTGTACCGGGGACCCACTCTTGTTGGGGCGAATCCAGATTCTTGGTAGGGCGATTCCTTGCGCCCGAGCCCGTCAGCTAACCCGGGAAGCGGCTCGAGGAGGAGTCTGTTCTTCGTATGCGAAATACCCGATTACTTGGTGCCAGCGTTGCAGTTGTTGCGGTAGCCGCCGTCGCCGCGCCAGTGGCCACTACGTCCGTTGCCCATGCTGCGCCTGCCGCCGCAACCCAGTCTGTGGCGACCGCTGCCTCGACAACTGTCGACAAGGCAGCCCGAAAGGCTGCGAAGAAGGCAGAGAAGGCGCGGGTTCGTCACCTACAGGCGAAGAAGACCCGCACGAAGGTCGTCAAATTCGCCAAGAAGCGTCTACGCGGCGGGCAATACGTCGCCGGTGCGTCTTCGCCGTGGCGCTTCGACTGCTCAGGTTTCACAAAGATCACCTACAAGAAGGCCGCCGGGATCAACATTCCGCATTACTCCGGCGCTCAACTAAACATGAAGCGTGGACAGCGCGTCAGCAAGAACAACCTGAAGAAGGGCGATCTGCTGCTCTGGGGCTCCAACGGCTCGCAGCACGCCTCGATATACATCGGCAAGGGCCGCATGATCGGCGCGAATAACCCCAGCCGCGATGTCGTGATTGAGTCGATCAATAGTGGCTATTGGGCCCCTCGCTACGCCGGTGCCCGTCGCCTGATCATGGGCTAGCACGAACGAAACGCTACGAGCTTCACCAACTGACGAACGGACCCCAGCATCGCCTAGCGGTGCCGGGGTCCGTTCGTATGTCGCTGCAGAGGGCCTCGACGCGGTCCGAGGCTGGCTTGAGCAAACGGGGTCTTTGCGAGCGCAAAACGAGCGTGAACCTGCCACTCTAATTGCCATGATGTTCAATGAGGCTGCCCCGCAGGGCTACACATCGACGCCACGCACGCCAAGCTCGATTCAGTGGGCACAGATTTACAACATCGTGTTCGCGTTGATCGCCTGGTTCGGACTCGGACTGCAGTCCGTACTGTCTTGGAGCAAGGACGAAAACGGCGGTTTCTTTGGCCTGTTCATCTCGTTGAACTACTTCACGATCTTGTCGAATATTCTGATCGCCTGCGTAGTCACGGCACTGGCGATCGATCCGCGCCGCGATGGCAAGAAGTGGCGTTGGCTGAGACTGGGTGCGCTTGTTCAGATCGTCATCACAGGACTCGTCTATAACCTCGTGCTCGCGCCGCAGTACACCCCAGAGACGGCACCAACCGGCTGGGGCCTGACTTCAACGAACTTCCTGCACGTGATTGTCCCAACGATGGCGGTTGTCGGCTGGCTCATCTTTGGACCACGCCGACGTATCACTAACACCGTCGTTTTCACTATCCTGATCATTCCGATCATTTGGATCATCTACACGCTGATCCACGGTGCTTTCTGGCCAGCAGCCTTTCCCAACTCAGCGGTGGAAGGCGCCTTCGTCTCGTATCCGTACTCGTTCATCAACGTCGATAATCTTGGCTACGCCATGGTCACGGTAAATACGATCGCCATCGCTGCTATCGGACTGGTCATCGGCTACATCTTCATGGGACTCGAACGCCTGATGAGTAAGCCACCTGCAGATGTTGAAGTAGTTGAGGAAGTCGTCGTAGAGACGGGTACAAACTAGACGAGCATCGCTGCCCAGGATTGCTACTCGCCTAGACCGTGCGAGTGCCAAGACTCGGGACGTTCGATTAGCTCAACCACGTCTACGCTGAACGTTCCGGCCACCAAGTCAGCGAGTGTCACGGACTCCAGCACCTCTCGGTAGGCGGAGCGAGCTGCCACCCACACATCGGTCAAGTTGGTCGCGGCTCCGGAGTAGGCCATGTCCTCGGGACGGTGACCGTAAATGTCGAACAGGTTCCCGGATTCCGCGCGGACCACGTCGGCGACGCTGATCTGACTTGCGTCGCGGGCTAGCCGGTGACCACCCTCGCGCCCGCGCTGACTGAGCACAAGGCCCGCCCGGCGTAGATCGCCCAGGATGGTCTCCAAGAAGCTCACCGAAATGCCCTGCGACGTGGCGAGTTCCTCGGCCTTGTGGGCCTTGCCTGGGGCAGCTGCTAACTCGGCCGCTGCGCGCACCGCGTAGTCCACTCGCGCTGACACTCGCATCGGCCCAGTATGGCCCACCGGCGACGGATCCACATCGTGCGGCATCATGGACTCATGGCAGATACCGGAATTGCCGTGTGCAACTCGTGCGGGGCAAAGAACAGAACGCCTGTGGCATCCAAGGGACGACCGCAATGCGGCAAATGCTCGGCGCCGTTGCCCTGGCTCGTACCAGCCGACGACGCGAGTATCGATGGTGCGCTGGAGGCCAAACCGCTCGTTGTCCTGGATCTGTGGGCCCCTTGGTGTGGACCATGTCGCATGGTCGCGCCCGTTCTAGAGCAGTTGTCCAAGGAGTACGCAGGACGCATCAAAGTCGTGAAGGTGAACGTCGACGATTCCCCGCGGACGGCAGCCCGATTCGACGCTCGGAGTATCCCCACGCTGGTCTTGTTGGATCACGGCAACGTAGTGGAACGAGTCATTGGCGCCCAGCCGAAGCCAGCACTCGCTGCTGCGATCGACAAGGCGCTGGCAACTGCCCACTAGTCAATGACCAGTTCCGCACCCATCTGACGGCAGATTTCGGCCCTTTCTTAGCTCGAGATCTTCGCAAACCGAACGTAGCGTCCGAACTATTGGCCATGGGCGATCTTGCTGAGTTCACGCCTCATCCCAGCTTCTGCGCGTCGGCCGATGATCTGGAACGCCGCGATCAGTGGGATGTCGAGGACTCTGCGAATACCGTGCAATCGCAGGTCCGCATCGTAGGTGACAGCTGATCCGGCCGCTGTGGCGTCAACGGTGATGACGTCGTAGGAGTCGAAGTCTCGCGTCTTTGCCTCGAGCACCGCCCGCGTAGGCGGTTCCCATTCGAGGACCTCGTACTCCAATGGAATACGCCGAGGGCCAAACGCTGATTCCACGAGATAGCGCGACCCCACTGTCACAGGCCCGTCGTCGATTCGCCGCACGCTCGCGATTCCAGGATCCCAACTCCGGATATTGCTGAAGTCAGCGATCAACTCAAAGGCAACTGCAGGGGTCGCCGCGGATTCAACTGTCGTCACAAATCGAGCCATACTCAACAAGGTTACGCGACCGGGTTACGCGACCGGAGCTACACGACCTCAGCCAACTCGGGGCTGCTGAGCTCACGCGACGAGTTGAAGTACAAGCTGGTCAGGGCCTAGGCCAGGGGTCCCGCCAACTTGGGGCACTTGACCTCTGCCGATCGGCGCGAATGAAGAGGATCATGGACGGTAGGGCGCTGGTCAGTCAGCCGCGAACGGCGCGGGGTCATAAGCGGTGACCCCGCCGCTTCGCCGTTCGCGGCGCCAGGGTCCACACGTCGCACGCGCTCGATTCTGCGCCGTGAGAGTGGACGGGAGGCATCATCATGAACAGGAAACACGTAAAGACGATCGTCGTTGGTATCGACGGGTCGGACCACAGTATGGAGGCGCTGCGCTGGGCCGCCGAAGAGGCGCAGTTGCGCGATTGCACCCTGCACGTCGTGCAAGCGTGGAGCGCCACGCTGGGAGTTGGTAGTTCTCCCGCGGGAGCCATGCCCCCGGCCGTTTGGAGCAGTGAGGATCACCGGGTGGAGACCGCGCGCGAGATGGAGCGAACGGTGGAGACCGCGTTGGGACAAGACCATGGCGTGGACATTGAGATCGTCGCCCACCAGGGCAGTCCAGCCGATGTGTTGATCAGTGCTGCCGAGCGAGTCGGTGCGCAGTTGCTGGTCGTTGGCAGCCGGGGACGCGGAGGATTCAAGCGTCTGTTGCTCGGATCAGTAGGCGAGCAATGCGCGACCCACGCGCACTGCCCTGTCGTGATCATCCGCCCCGTCGAGTAGCGCGTTGAGCAACTAGCGCACATAGGGCAGGACGTGCGTGGTGCCTCCCGCGCCCAACGGCACAGGAGGCACCACGCCCCGACCCTGTCGGCTACTTAGTACTAGCTAGTGCTCAATCTCGATCATGTGCTCGACTGGCTTCTCTGCTTGATACGGGAAGCTCACCTCAAGGACACCGTCGGCGTACCTAGCCGAGATGTCCTCTTCACTCACCCGGCTTGGCAGAGCGAGACTGCGGGAGAAGGAGCCGTAGTAGAACTCGGAGCGGTTGATGCCCTCTGATTTCTTCTGGCGGGTCCCGGCGATAGTCAAGATGCCGTCGCGCACCGAGACGCGAATGTCCTTGTCCGGGTCCATACCGGGAGCCTCTGCACGCACTGTGTATCGGTCGTCGGTTAACTCGTCTTCCAGCCGGATGGAGGACTGGCCGGACCACTCGTTGGACAACGGCCAGGATGATTCGATCAGTTGCATGAGGTTGCCAAGTGGCTTTCGGTCGCGAAGATCCAATGCGGTCATGTCGACTCCTAGTCAGTGGTGATCTTGTTAGTGATGGTTTGTATCTGTAGTGCGTAGTGCGGATTGTGTGATGCGTCTTCGGCCCGGATGGGCGCAGTGACATGAGTCGAGTCTGCGGCTCAAACGGCTGCGAGACGAGAGTAAGAATCCCCGTCTCGCAGGAGTCCTTAATCCTTAGTGCGCAGATGAAGTCATCGCCGGGACGGGCATGAATCGGCTCGCGAACATATCGGCAGCGAGTTCACATACTCGGTCCATGGCCCCGGGTTCCTCGAAGAGGTGTCCAGCTCCCGGCACCAGCGCGATCTCTACGGGACAGTGCATGAGTGATGCGGCGTGGCGGTTGATTCGAAGTACTTCGGGATCTTGATCCCCGACGATCAGCAAGGTCGGCACGTCAAGCTCGGCCAGTTTCGGACCGGCGAGGTCAGGGCGCCCGCCACGGGAGACCACCGCTGCGATCCCGCGCCCGAACATGGCAGCAGCAGCGATTGCAGCCGCCGCGCCGGTGCTTGCCCCAAAGAACCCGATCGGCAGTCCAAGGCCCTGAGCCGGGCTCTGGGTGCGCAGCCAGAGGGCCGCCTGGGCGAGTCGGGTGGTAAGCAACGAGATGTTGAATACGTTGGCCCGCTCGCTGGCTTCCTGCGGGGTCAACAGGTCGAACAGAAGGGTGCCGATCCCGCGCGAGTTGAGGTACTCAGCGACCCGGGTGTTGCGTGGGCTGAATCGACTGCTGCCGGAGCCGTGGGCAAACAGGACGATTCCGGTGGCATCGCGCGGCACGCACAAGTGAGCCGAGAGGTTCAGCTTGCCCAGCGATACGTAGAGATCCTGATCGATTGCTGTGCCTCGGCCGTTCTGCTGGGTTGCGGCCTGACCGTCGCCGTACGCCTGAGCCCGGTCGTCTCGTGCTGCCGACTCGAGGGCCTCGGGCGGGTGCTGATGCAGGGCGAGGGATTGCGTGACCTCGTCGTCGGTGAGTTGGCTGAAGTCGCTGTAGTACATCCCAACAGCCCGAAAGGCTGGGGGGCGATCTAGGACCACCACTTCGTCGCAGCTTGCTGCGAGCATCTGCACGGCTGCCCGGGACGCGACGGGAGCGGCGATCACAATCCGCTTGGCGCCTCGTTGTCTCACAAGTTCCACCGCTGCTCGCGCGGTCGATCCGGTAGCGATCCCGTCATCGACGATGATCACTTCGCGCCCCCTGATGGGGACGGCTGGGCGGATGCCTCGGTAGACGCCGACTCTGCGCACTAGCTCCGCTTGCTCAACTCCCTTGATCCGTTCGACGCTCGCGCGGTCTAGCCCGAGTGATTCCACCACCACCTGATCGATGATGGCGATTCCGTCTTCACCGACTGACCCGAATGCGTATTCCGGGTTGCGGGGATCGGCGAGTTTTCTGATGACCAGCACGTCGAGTTGAGCGTCGAGCGCGTCCGCAACCTCGGCGGCCACCGGAACGCCACCACGCGGTAGGGCGAGCACCAGTGGGTCGCTACCGGCGTGGTCTTCGAGTCTGACTGCAAGCAGGCGTCCGGCGTGCGATCGATCGTGGAACATGGCTTCTCCCTGACTGGTTTCGAGTGGATTATCTTCGGGGCGCATTGGGAGTCTTTTCGCAGACCGCCAGTTCTCGCTACCTCGAATCTCGCACTGTGAGCGGAACGGGGATAGGGACTATTTGCCCGCAGAAACCCGCCAGTGGACCAGACCTCGAGTTGTGTCGCCGTATTGTGGATACGTGCTGAATCTGACTCCGAGCGTTGAGGCCAATGAACTGCTGACCAACGATCCGTTTGCGCTGCTGGTGGGGATGCTGCTCGACCAGCAGTTCCCAATGGAACGTGCATTCTCCGGACCACAACTATTGGCCCAGCGGCTCGGAACACCTGGCCATCTCGACCCCCAGACCATCGTGAGCACAAGCGACGAGGACTTGTTGGCCGCCGCAAAAGGTCCACCGGCTATCCATCGGTACCCGAGTTCCATGATCGAGAGGATTCGCACACTCGCCCAGATCGTCATCGACGACTACGACGGCGATGCCTCGCGCATCTGGACTACGGCGAAGAACGGAAATGCCGCCGTCCACGCGCTGCGTGAACTGCCAGGATTCGGCGAGCAGAAAGCGAAGATCTTCGTTGCCCTGCTCGGCAAACAACTTGACCAAGCGCCGTCCGGATGGAAGACCGCAACGACGCCATACGGTCGCGTCGGCACCACGATGTCGATCGCTGACGTTACTGACGAGGAATCCCTAGCCAAGGTTCGGGCGTGGAAGCAGCGCCGGAAGAAGCGCCTGGCAAAGTCCGCTCAGACCAGCTAGGGCTGAACCAGACCCGCCAGTTCGGGGCTGGACACGCCAGCCCAGGACAGGCAGGCTTGCGTTGTGCCTAGTCCTCAGCAGAAGATCACTCCTTGCCTTTGGTTCGATGCAAATTGCGAGGAGGCTGTCCGCTTCTATACCGAAGTGTTCCCGGACTCGCGAATCCACCAGATCGAGTACTACCCCGACGACATTGCTGTGGGCCCGATGGCCAACATGGCAGGCAAGGTATTAACGGCGATCTTTGACCTGAATGGGTACTCATTTCAGGCGCTGGACGGGGGTCCGCGATTCGAGCTCAATCCCTCGATCTCCCTGATGCTGAATTTCGACCCGTCGCAGGATCCGGATGCCCGGACCAATCTGGAGTCACTGTGGGCACATCTGTCGCAGGGAGGCCAGACTCTGATGGAGCTAGGGGAGTACCCGTGGGCTCCGCTTTACGGCTGGACGCAAGATCGTTTCGGTGTCAGCTGGCAGTTGATTCTGGCGGACCCTGACGGCGATCCACGACCCTTCATCATTCCCTCGCTACTGTTCGTCGGCGAAGTGTGCGGAAAGGCAGAGGAGGCGCTGGACCTCTACGCCAGCGTCTTCGACGACTCTCACGTCGGCACCGTCGTGCACTATCCGGCTGGTATGGAACCGGAGCGGGAGGACACTGCGATGTTCGCGGAGGCGTCTCTGTCCGGGGAATGGGTCACCGCGATGGATAGTGCCGCCGATCACCGTTTTGGATTCAACGAGGCATTCTCGCTCTCGATTGAGTGCGCCGATCAGCAAGAGGTAGACCACTTCTGGAGCGCACTTTCTGCCGTTCCAGAGGCCGAACAGTGCGGCTGGTTGAAGGACAAGTTCGGGGTCTCCTGGCAGGTCGTTCCCCGTCAACTCGGTGAGTTCATGTCCGATGCCGACCCAGCACGTAGAGGTCGGGTAGTTCAGGCCTTCATGTCGATGAAGAAGTTCAACGTTGCGGCTTTGCAGGCTGCGTTCGACGGCACAGATGGCTGAGGTCGAATGTCATCGAGTTCGCGGCATTGGTAGGTTAGCCCTGCCGTAGTCACGTCTTGTCGCTACCGCAACAGATTCTCGACGGATCTCGCTACCTCCGCAGATTCCGACAGATTCGCCGCCTTAGCTCAGTTGGTAGAGCAACGCACTCGTAATGCGTAGGTCAAGAGTTCGACTCTCTTAGGCGGCTCCATAGAAATCCCTCTATTCATGGGGTTTCGGCTACTTTCAAGATCACGCGGCTATTAGCAAAAACCGTTTTAGTACCTACCCTGGCGTTAGGTCCATCTTCTCCAACACTTTGGACGTCATCAACGTAGGCATATCGGGATAGATCGGAGCGCCCGAGGCGGTCAGGAATACCTCAGAGGCGCCTTGCCAAAGCCTCGCCCGCGTCCCAGGTACGGATACCGACAAAGATCCCCGATGGTCGTCAGACTCGGCTTCGAAGAACTGAAGTCGAAACCACGGGAGAACAGTCGTCAGACTCGGCTTCCAAAAACTGAAACCGTTGCGGATATCTAGCAGTTTCGCCTAGCTTGTCGGTTCACTCGATCCGGTGCGGTTCAGCGTATAAGTGACAATCGCTCCGTCAGGTCCGCCTTCTTGCAGAACGGCGTCAATTGTGTTTTCGTCTCGCACCCAGTAGGTCGACAGGATTGGGTCCTGGACATCTATACCCCGAAGTGTCCCATCGGGAGCCACTGTCATTCGGAACGTAAGATCGAAGTTGCGTGTCTCTTTACCTTCGCGCACGACGGGGGGATCGCTTTCCGGAATCGTCACGCCGTAGGTGTACTGGTAAAAGCCATCACTGACCTCGCTTATGGTCACGCTCGCAGATGGCACATCACTGACCTCGGCGTTAATCGATTGCCAACTCTTTGCATCAGTGCGCTGCCATTGACCCGCCAGGTCAACGCTATCGGCGTTGATAAACGAACTCGAAGACGAGGTCGCACTATCAGATTCTGAGCTCGGGGCACATGAAGTCGCAAGGAGCGCAATAGCTACTGCGCCGGGGACCAGCAGTGCGGAACGTACCCTCATTGGATTGCCATTCCTTCCGAAGTTTGACTTGGTGACTAATAACCGCTGCGGCACTCCACGTTGTCGCCGCCAAGGCTGGCGAGACTACCCCTACGGCAGGCTGGAATGCATCATTCACGCAATGGTCTTCTGGTTCCAAAGATTATCACTATCGAAAATGGGAGCAACAGGGCTACGACGCCGCCAGCGTCCCATCAGCCAACTTCTCAACGTACCCATTCTCGCCGAAGCTCACCAAAGCCCTCGGACGGTTCTCGGCACAGGGATAACGGGGCTCACAATGCAGTGGCCACAGGGACCGAAACAATGGCGGTACCCAGCGGCTCAGACATGGAATCGCGGGAGCGGGCGGCGTGGCGTCAACGATCAAACTTGGCGGCGCGTTAGTCAGTAGACATGCGTAGGTCAAGAGTTCGACTCTCTTAGGCGGCTCCATTGCTTTTCCGCAAGAACGACTATCCCGTCGGGGATAGCCAAATCTGTCTCAATACCAAGATGGAGTGTGTTGATCGAAACCCACGGTGCTACGAACCTGCGATCACGAAGGTGTCGCCACCTGATCCTTTCGCTTCATAAAGGCCCTCGTCTGCCCGGCCCAGCACGGACTCGTAGTCATCACCGGGTCGAGAACACGCAGCACCAATGCTGAGTGTTGCCTCGACCGTGACGTCTTGTAGGTGCAGTGGGTCTCGGAGGCTGGCGATGAGTCGCGAACAGAGCTCCGGGAGCGCGGATGGTGGTGTGCGCGTGAGCAGGACAAACTCGTCGCCACCGAAGCGAGCCAACAAGTCGTCATCACGCACCCTGGCCTGTAATCGATGAGCGACTTCGATGAGCGACTGATCCCCGACCTGGTGACCGTAGACGTCGTTGAGCCGTTTGAAGTCATCCACGTCGATGAAGACGATAGTGACCGGTTGCTCCGCTGTCGCGGGAAAGACAGTGTCAAGCGTCTGCTGCAGTGCTCCGCGATTAGGCAAACCGGTGAGCCGATCGCTGTCGGCCAGAATCTGCAGTCGCGATTGCTTCGCGCGGGCTTCGGTGATGTCGGCAAATTGTGAAACGTATGAAACCGGTTCACCATTCTCGCCGTCCACTACACCGACTGAGTGGTTTACCCAGATCTCGCTCCCATCACCTCGAATCAGGCGCTTCTCAGTCTTGGCCCACCTTTCCGAGCCGTGCAAAACCTTGGCGCGGACAGCAAGGTCAGCGTCGTTGTCGAGCGGATGAATAACCGCAGTGAGCGAGTGCCCAATGAGGGCTGCTCTGCTTCGGCCGAGCATCTGGCAGAGCGCATCGTTTACTTCCAGGAAAGTCCGGTCCATGGACAAGGTGGCCATGCCTATTGGGGCGGATTCCATTGCAAGTTTGAACCTGGCCGCAGACTCGGCTTCTCGTTTTTGACTGGCTCGCAGTCGGGTTATCTCGGTCGCGGACAGCACTCCGCCAAGAACTCGCCCGCCCGAGTCGAGAACGGGACTGCATGTGAGTGCGTACGTCCGTGTTCCGTCGGGAGAGATCACCTCGCGCTGGACAGTCTGCCCGGCCAGCGCTGCCTCGTACATCGGACGGTAGCCCGCGTACCGCTCAGGAGCCAGGGACTCACTTGCTAGTCGGCCCTCGAAGTCGGCTGGGGCGAAACCGTTGTCGAGCACCGCTCCACCTCGGACCAGGACGAACCTCTGGTCTTGGTCGAAGATGACAATGGACGATGCCGGAAGCTCGTTGAGGCCCAGTGCTACGAGTTCCTTTTGGTCACGTAGGTCGCCTGGGCGGGTACGTGTTGGATCGGTCCCGGACTCTGGTGAGCTATCCGTGGTAGCCATGCTTCATGTTAGTCCCGGCTACTACAGTTGCGCAGCGATCTCAGTGCCTTGCTTGATTGCTCGCTTGGCGTCGAGTTCGGCGGCTACGTCGGCCCCACCGATAACCCGGACTGAAACCCCGGCCTGCTCTAGCGGATCCAAAAGCTCTCGTTGTGGCTCCTGGCCGGTGCACACGACGACGGTATCGACGTCGAGTACTACCTGGCGCTCGTCGATAACCATGTGCAGGCCGTCGTCGTCGATGGACTCGTAGGTCACGCCGGGCACCATCTCGACTCCACGCTTCTTCAGCTCAGTTCGGTGGATCCACCCAGTTGTTTTCCCGAGTCCACCACCGACTTTGCTGTGTTTGCGCTGTAGCAGCGTAACTTGTCGTGCTGGTTTCTCAACCTCGACAGTCATCAGTCCACCGCGATCCTGATAACCCGTATCGATACCCCACTCGGCAAAGAATCTCTGCGGGTTTGTCGTCGCACTCGGGCCGGACTGGGTCAGGTATTCCGCGACGTCGAAGCCAATGCCTCCAGCCCCCATCACCGCGACCGTGTCGCCTACTGGTGCGTGATCGCGCAGTACATCGAGGTAGGTAACGACCTTGGGATGATCAATTCCCTTGACCTGTGGGATGCGAGGTGTGACACCCGTGGCCAGCACCACCTCGTCGAACTCCATGAGGTCTTGCGCCGTAGCGCGGTGGTTCAGACGAACGTCTACGGCCTCGTCTTCAAGTGCGACGCGGAAGTAGCGCAGGGTCTCGTGGAACTCCTCTTTGCCCGGAATTTGCGCGGCGAGGTTGAACTGCCCACCGAGCTTGTCGTCACCCTCGAACAATGTGACGTCGTGGCCTCGACGGGCCGCAGTGACCGCGCAAGCCAGCCCACCCGGTCCAGAGCCAACGACGGCCACCCGTCGACGAGTGCTGGCGGGCTCGATGGTCAGTTCTGTCTCGTGACACGCCTGTGGGTTCACTAGACACGAGGTGATCTGCAAACTGAAGGTGTGGTCTAGGCACGCCTGATTGCAGCCGATACAGGTGTTGATTCGATCAGA
>CAWGCB010000002.1:0-478073 GCA_963821045.1 uncultured Actinomycetes bacterium
CGAGTTCGCCGACGGGAACGCCGTAGATTAGTGGTACCACCGAGATGAAAGCGAGGGCCATGAGGGCGGGCGCTACTGCTGATCGCGCAACCCGCGCTCCCACTGACACCAGGTGATTCTAGAGCTATCGAGTCGTCTGGGCTGAGTGTTGCGGCAAAGGATGATTGTTGATGTGGTTCGGGGAGGCGCGCCCCCAATGCACTCGCCTTTACTCTCCGGTTAGTCAACTATGGCGAGGTGACGATTCAGCGCCAAGAGCCACCACCCGTCGCGATGTGGGGTGCGATGATCGTGGTGATCGCCGTGATCTTCTATGTCGGTGCGCTCGTCGCGGCGGCGCTACAGGCGCTGGGCGGTTTTGACCGCTTTCTGAGTCGTCCGCTCGTTTGGGTCTCCGGCGGCCCCTTGCTCATCGGATTGGCGCTGATCGGCTTCGACGCCATCGTCTTGGCGCCTCGGCGCCGAGGTGGTCGTGAGCTCTTCGACGAGCCGCTCAGCGAGGGTGCGGAAACGTCCATGACCGTTGTGCTCACGGCCTACAACGACGAAGAAAGCATCGGGCAAGCAGTTGATGACTTCATGGCGCACCCCTTCGTACGCAGAGTGCTGGTGATCGATAACAACAGTTCGGATCGCACCTTCGAGGTGGCCAAGTCTCATGGTGCGATTGTTCATAGGGAACTCTTGCCAGGGTACGGACGTTGCGTATATCGGGCACTACGAGAGTCCTCGCAGTACTCCTCGACTCCGAGTTGGTCGCCTTGTGTGAAGGCGATATGACGTTTCGTGCCCGGGACTTGTACAAGCTCGTGGCCTATTCCCCGCACGCTCACGTCATAAATGGCACGCGGATAGTGGAGCAACTGCGTTCACCTGGCACGCAACTGAGCACCTTCATGTTCTACGGCAACTTTGTTGTCGCGAAGGTGCTTGAGCTAAAACACCTTGGTCGCGGAACCGTCACCTACGTTGGCACCACTTACAAGCTCTGCCGGATCGATTTCTAACGCAGCGCATTGCCGACGTTCGACCCGAGTGTGAACCTGGAATTCAATGCCCACTTCTTAGACCGTGTCATGGGAAGCGAATGGAGGCTCGTCGAGGTTCCCATCACTTTTTACCCCAGGGTGGGCGAATCGAAGGGTGGGAACACATCGAATCTTCGGGCCGCATCGGTTGGACTCGCAATGATGATGGGGATTCTTTTCGGGTGGCGAACGCACAAGGGTCGCGGCGAGCATCCAACGGGCCTATCAGATTAGTGCGCGCCAACTACACATAAAGTTGAGCCGAATGGGCTAAAGATTGTGCTGTCTCCTATTGACACTTCTAGTCTAGGGGGTTCACAATGGATCTATCCCCGCCAATTGACCCGGTCAGGGGATCCGAACGCCCCAACAAGCGTCTAGAAACAACAGACTTCGAAACAACAAACTTCGAAACAACAAAACAGTCCGCCCGCACATCAGCGGCCGACGCATAACAAAGGAGCAACACACATGGCACGAGCAGTAGGTATCGACCTCGGTACCACGAACTCCGTCGTCGCAGTCCTTGAAGGTGGCGAGCCCACCGTAATTCCGAACTCCGAAGGCGCCCGCACCACCCCCTCCATCGTTGCCTTCGCGAAGAACGGCGAGGTCCTCGTCGGCGAAGTTGCCAAACGTCAGGCAGTCACGAACGTTGATCGCACGATCCGTTCCGTTAAGCGCCACGTTGGTACCAACTGGAGTACCGACATCGATGGCAAGAAGTACACCGCGCAAGAGATCAGCGCACGCACCCTCGGCAAACTGAAGCGCGATGCAGAGGCGTACCTCGGCGACACCGTGCTCGACGCCGTGATCACCGTCCCGGCGTACTTCAACGACGCAGAGCGCCAGGCCACCAAGGAGGCTGGCGAGATCGCGGGCCTCAACGTCCTGCGCATCATCAACGAGCCCACCGCAGCTGCGCTGGCCTACGGCCTGGACAAGGGCGACAAAGAGCAAACCATTCTGGTGTTCGACCTTGGTGGCGGAACGTTCGACGTTTCCCTGCTCGAGATCGGCGACGGAGTGGTCGAGGTTAAGGCCACCAGCGGTGACAACAAGCTCGGTGGCGACGACTGGGACAACGAACTCGTTGACTTCCTCGTCACCCAGTTCAAGAACAACCACGGCGTTGACCTGAGCAAGGACAAGATGGCAATGCAGCGTCTGCGTGAGGCTGCCGAGAAGGCCAAGATTGAGCTCTCGAGCTCCAACTCGACCACCATCAACCTGCCCTACATCACCGCGTCTGCTGAGGGTCCGTTGTACCTGGACGAGACCATCACCCGCGCGCAGTTCCAGAAGATGACCCAGAACTTGCTGGACCGCTGTAAGAAGCCGTTCGAGCAGGTCATCAAGGACGCCGGAATCAAGGTCGACGACATTGACCAGGTTGTCCTCGTCGGTGGCTCGACTCGTATGCCGGCCGTCACGGACTTGGTCAAGGGTATGACTGGCAAGGAGCCCAACAAGGGCGTCAATCCCGATGAGGTCGTTGCTATCGGTGCCGCACTTCAGGCCGGTGTCCTCATGGGCGAGGTCAAGGACGTGCTGCTACTCGACGTGACCCCACTGAGCCTGGGTATCGAGACCAAGGGTGGAGTCATGACGCGCCTGATCGAGCGCAACACCACCATCCCAACGAAGCGTTCGGAGACGTTCACGACGGCAGACGACAATCAGCCGTCCGTACTGATCCAGGTCTTCCAGGGTGAGCGCGAGATGGCCGTCTACAACAAGAAGCTCGGCACATTCGAGTTGACTGGTTTGCCGCCAGCGCCACGCGGAGTCCCGCAGATCGAGGTCACCTTCGACATCGACGCTAACGGCATCGTGCACGTATCCGCGAAGGATCTCGGCTACCGGCAAGGAGCAGTCGATGACGATCACCGGTGGATCTGGTCTGCCGAAGGAAGACATCGAGCGGATGATGGCTGAGGCCGAGGAGCATGCTGCAGAGGATGCTCGACTGCGTGAGCAGGTCGAGGTTCGCAACCAGGCGGAAAGCTTGGTTTACCAGACCGAGAAGTTCCTAGCCGACAACGACGACAAGCTGCCCGAAGAGGGCAAGTCCAACGTCACCGGCCCGCTGGATGAGCTGAAGAAGGCTCTTGAAGGCGATGACACTGAGGCCATCAAGTCGGCCGCCGAGAAGGTGTCGACCGCGAGTTCTGCGCTAGGTGCAGCGATGTACCAAGAGCAGGCCGCTGCCGCTGACGGCGGCGCGGGAGCTCCCGGACCGGATGCTGGAGCAGCTGACGACGACGATGACGTCGTTGATGCTGAGATCGTTGACGAAGACGAGAAGAAATGACATCGGCTGACCATGGGAACACCGCTCGGGGCCAACGGCCCCGGCGGTGAACCCGCACCCGAGGGTTTCACCGTGACGGACAAACGGGTGATTGATCCCGAGACGGGCGAGGTCCGGCCAGGCGCCGCTTCCTCCGCCCAGGCGACCCGGCAGCCAGGCAGCAGGCAGTCAAGCGAGGGCAGCCAGGCGCAGGAGCAATCTGCAGCAGACCAGGTGCCGACGCTAGATGAGGCCGAGGTCGCCGCCGCAAGCGGTGACGCCCGCGTCCTTGAGTTGACAAGGATCTACAGCGTGTCACCGCTGAGTACGCCAACTACCGCAAGCGGGTCGAGCGCGACCGTGGGTTGGCAACGGAGATGACCACCGCTTCGGTTCTCAACACGTTCCTCCCGGTGCTCGATGACCTGTCGTTGGCGGAGAAGAACGGCGACCTGCAGGGCACCTTCAAGACGGTCGCATCATCCATCCGCGCGAACGTCACCAAGCTCGGCCTTGAGCAGTACGGCGAGATTGGCGACTCATTCGATCCGGAGATCCACGAGGCACTCGCTCACCGCGAGCGCGTCGAGACCGACTCAGATGCTGAAGGTCAAATCTGCGTAGAGATCTATCAACCCGGCTACCGGTTCAAGGACCGAGTCGTTCGCCCTGCCCGCGTCGTCGTCGCCGAGTAGGCGGCGTCGGCCCTAGAGAGGAGGGGCGCTGATGGCCCAGCAAGACAACATCCGGCGCGAGTGGCTGGAGAAGGACTACTACAAGGAACTAGGCGTCAAGAAGGCCTGACGACGCCAAGACGATCAAGCCGGCGTATCGCAAACTCGCGCGCGAGTTGCACCCAGATGCGAACCCAGACAACAAGAAGGCCGAGGACCGCTTCAAGAGCGGTTTCCGAGGCCTATGACGTGGTCGGCGACAAGAAGACAGCGCAAGGCCTACGACGAGGCGCGCGAGCTCTACGGATCCGGCGGCGGGATGCCCGGAGGATTCGGCGGCTTCGGCGGGGGTCGCGGCGGCGGTGGCGGTCGTGGTCGAACCCAGAACTTCAGCTCAGCCGACTCGGTGACATGTTCGGCGGCGGGGCAGATAACCCCGGCTTCTCGGACCTGTTCGGAGGGCTATTCAACCGCGGAGGATCGGGCGGCCGGCGGTGGCAGTCGTCGGCAGCGGCGAGGCTCCGACATCGAGAGCGAAGTAACACTGAGCTTCCGCGATGCCCTGAATGGCGTGACGTTGCCGCTGCGCCTGGCGACGGAGGGTGCCTGTCAAACGTGCCTCGGCACTGGCGCCGAGCCGGGACGAGTCCCAAGGTCTGCGCAACCTGTCAAGGAACTGGCGCTCACGTTCGAAACCAGGGAGGGTTCGCCTTCTCTGAGCCGTGCGAAACTGTCAAGGGCCGCGGCGTCATGATGGACGACCCTGCCTCACCTGTCACGGTCAGCGGTCAGTCCACGAACAGTCGTACGATCCATGCGCGGATTCCAGCGGGGGTTCGCGACGGTCAGCGGATTCGCCTCAAAGGCAAAGGTTCGCCAGGCGAGGCGGCGGTCCCAATGGCGATCTGTACATCGTCGTCAACGTGACCCGCGATCCGGTGTTCGGCCGGAGCGGGAACAACGTGACCTTGACACTGCCAATCGACCTTCGCCGAGGCGGCGCTCGGTGGCAACGTCAGAGTTCCGATCCCCGGTGGCGCAACGGTCACGTTGAAGCTGCCGGCGGGCACCGCAAATGGCGAGACGTTCCGTGTCAAGGTAGAGGGTGCGCAAGCCGAAGAACAAGACGACCGGCGATCTGCTCGCCACCGTCGAGGTGGTGGTTCCCAGCGTGCATACGAGACGCCCAGAAGGTTCAGCAATCGAAGCTCTGAGACGGAAGCCGGGCCGATGTGATGAACGAGGGTCCGCGGGGCAGGGGCTAATGCGCAAGGTTTCAGGAGGTGCGTGATGGCGGGCCCACTAGATGATGAAACCGGTCTACGTGATCTCGGTTGCCGCGAACTCTCAGGACTACATCCCCAGACGCTGCGGCAATACGAACGCATCGGTCTAGTGTCCCCGGATCGAAGTGGCGGTCGAAATCGCCGGTACTCGATGCGCGACATTCTGCACTGCGCGAGGTCCAGGAACTGGCGACGAGGGCTGAACCTGGCCGGGATTCAAGGGTCATGGCGCTCGAGACAGAGAAGCGGATTTGCGTGATCGAATAAACAAGATCAGGCCGAAGACCAGAACTCCACCGCCCTGGTGGTGTGGCGCCCAACGAACGGCGGCGACGTGAGAGTACAAGTCTGACAGCCAGCACACGTTGCCGGGAGAACCGTAGGAAGAGCAGAGCACCTCAATGGGACCAATGGAACTGAACTGACACAAGACCCAAGAGGCGCTCACTACGGCCGATGCAAACGGCGCGCGTCAATGGCAACCCCGAGTGGTTCCGGCGCACATCCTGCAGGCCCTGCTGCGCAGGGGAGAGGGAATCGCGGTTGCCCTGTTGAACGCCGTGGGGTCGACATGACGGCGCTAGTGGCCGGGTGCGCGCGAAGACGTCAGCGCTCTCCGAGCGCATCCGGTGGGGCGGTCGCCACACCAGAACTGTCGCGCCAGTCCTTGACCGTGCTGCAGAAGGCCAACAAATCGCGGCCGACCGGGGCGACGAGTAATCTCGACGGAGCACGTCTTGATCGCCCTCGCGCAGGAGGCGGCTCCGACGTCACAGCCGCGCTGTCGGAGGGCGGGCGCAACGGCGGACGACCCTGCTCAGCGCGCTGACCGACGTGCGGGGAGCGAGCCGGAGTGACGTCCCAAGACCCCGAGGGCACCTTCAAGGCCCTGGAGAAGTACGGGCAGGACCTGACCGCGTTGGCGCGGGACGGGAAGATCGACCCAGTGATCGGGCGCGACACGGAGATTCGCCGGGTCGTGCAGGTGCTGTCCGACGGACCAAAAACAATCCGGTGCTGATCGGTGAACCGGGCGTCGGTAAGACGGCCGTCGTTGAGGGCCTCGCCCAGCGGATCGTCGCTGGTGACGTGCCCGAGTCCCTGCGCGGCAAGAAACTGATCTGCCCTTGACCTCGGCGCGATGGTCGCCGGGGCCAAGTACCGCGGCGAGTTCGAGGAACGACTCAAGGCCGTGTTGGAGGAGATCAAAGAGTCTGACGGCAAGTCGTCACGTTCATCGACGAACTCCACACCGTTGTGGGCGCTGGGGCCTCTGGCGAGGGCGCGATGGACGCCGGGCAACATGCTCAAGCCGATGTTGGCTCGCGGTGAACTGCGAATGGTCGGGGCCACGACGCTTGATGAGTATCCGCGAGCACATCGAGAAGGACCCAGCCCTCGAACGTCGCTTCCAGCAGGTGCTGGTTGAGGAGCCGAGCGTGGAGGACACAATCGGGATCTTGCGTGGCATCAAGGAGAAGTACGAGGCGCATCACAAAGTGTCGATTGCTGACTCAAGCGCTCGTCGCCGCAGCAACACTGTCCGACCGCTACATCACCGGCCCGGTTCCTGCCGGACAAAGCGATCGACCTCGATGGATGAGTCGGCCTCGCGTCTGCGCATGGAGATCGACTCCTCGCCGGTGGAGGTCGATGACCTGCAGCGTGCCGTTGACCGTCTCAAGATGGAAGAGATGGCCGTCAGCCGAGAAAGATGAGGCCGCCCAAGAGCGACTTGCCAAGATCGCAAGCCGACCTCGCGGACAAGGAAGAGAACTTGCGCGGGCTGCGGGCGAACTGGGAGCAGGAGAAGTCCGGGCTGGACAAATCGGCGAACTCAAGATGCGCATCGACGAGTTGCGCAGTATCGCGGAGCGGGCCGAGCGCGAAGGCGACTTCGAGCAGGCTTCGCGCATCATCTACGCCGACATTCCAGCGCTGGAGGCGAACTGGAAGCTGCCATCGCCAGCGCGACCACTGGCGCGCGCCTCGATGGTGCCGAGGAGGTCGGCGCCGACGACATCGCGGAGGTCGTTGCCGCCTGGACCGGCATCCCGGCCGGGCGAATGTATGAGGGTGAGACGCAGAAGTTACTGCGAATGGAGGATGAACTCGGCAAACGCGTCGTGGTGGGTCAAGCACTCGCCGATGCGGGCCGTCTCCGATGCCGTTCGTCGGCTCGCGTGCAGGTATCTCCGACCCGAACCGGCCTACGGGCTCGTTCCTGTTCCTGGGACCTACTGGTGTGGGAAAGACCGAACTCGCGAAAGCACTCGCTGAGTTCCTCTTCGACGACGACCGGGCAATCATCCGCATCGATATGAGCGAGTACGGCGAGAAGCACTCGGTCGCTCGCCTCGTTGGCGCGCCACCCGGATACGTCGGCTACGAAGAAGGCGGTCAACTGACTGAGGCGGTCCGCCGTCGGCCGTACTCAGTCATCCTGCTCGATGAGGTCGAGAAGGCCAATCCGGAGGTCTTCGACATCTCTGTTGCAGGTGCTCGATGACGGGCGCCTGACTGACGGCCAAGGTCGCACCGTCGACTTCCGCAACGCGATCTTGATCATGACGTCGAACCTGGGATCACAGTTCCTCGTCGAGCAGTGGCCGACGATCGAGCGAGCGCGAGGCCGCGGTCATGGAGGTCGTGCGCAACCACTTCAAACCGGAGTTCATCAACCGTCTCGACGACACCGTGATGTTCTCCCCACTGGGAAGAGCAGTTGATCCACATCGTGGATCTGCAGTTGCGCTCGCTTGAGGCACGGCTGGCTGATCGCCGACTGACATTGGACGTGACGCAGGACGCGAAGGATTGGCTAGTGGACAACGGCTTCGACCCGATCTACGGTGCGCGTCCGCTGCGGCGTCTCGTCCAGACCGCTATTGGCGACGAACTGGCCAAGCAGATCCTCAGCGGCAAGACCCCGGACGGTTCGAACGTCCTCGTCGATGCCAAGGACGGCGTTCTGACCGTTGCGCCGGAGTAGCGGGCGGCTCGGCAACGGTCTTAGTGCAACGGGTAGTCGCGGGGCTACCTTGCCTGCAGGCGTTCTAGCGCCGCATTGAGGACAGCGGGCTGTTTGCAGAATGTCCATCGAACGTAGGGCAGGAACGTCTCGCGATCGTCTGCCAGGAGCGCGTTGGGGATGGCCGCGACGCCAACGCGCTGGACTAGATCGTCACAGAAGGCGATGCCGTCGCCAGTTCCCAGCGGACGGATGTCGGTGGTGATGAAGTAGGTCCCCGCCGTCGGCAGGACCTCATACCCGAGGTCGGTCAGGCCCGCCGCTAGCAGGTCGCGTTTTGCCGCCATCCCGTCGGCGAGTTCGTCGAAGTACGCCTGCGGTAAGCGCAGACCGGCTGCAATAGCAGCTTGGAACGGTCCACCAGAGACATACGACAGGTGTTGGCGCGCGACCCGGACGGCGGCGATCAGGTCCGCTCGGCCCACTGGCCCAGCCGACCTTCCAGCCGGTGAACGAGAAGCACTTGCCACCCGATCCGACTGTCACGGTGCGCTCGAACATGCCAGACAACGTGGCGATCGGCACCTGCGCCACCCCATCGAACGTCAGGTGTTCGTAGGCCTCATCGCTGAGCACGATCAAGTCGTTCACGATCGCCAAGTCCGCGATCTCGCGCAGTTCAAGGTCCGAGAACACCATCCCCGTGGGGTTATGCGGTGAGTTGATGATGATCATCTTGGTGCGGCGGGTAACTGCTTTGCGCAGGGCATTGATGTCGAGGGTGAAGTTCTCGCCCGATCCGGGCTCGGGAGCCCGCAGTGGCACATCGACCCTCGTCGCTCCCGACATGGCGACGATTGCTGGGTACAGATCGAAGTAGGGCTCCAGCACGATTACCTCGTCGCCCACAGTGGTCAACGCGATCACCGCAGCTGCCAGCGCCTCGCTTGCTCCGGTGGTGACAACCACATCGGTTGCCGGGTCGAGCTCGAGCCCGTAAAAGCGCTGCTGGTGTTCGCAGACGGCGGCGCGCAAGTCCGGCTGGCCATGAGCCGGTGGGTACTGGTTACCGGAACCGTCGGTAATGGCTCGTATCGCTATGGCCTTGAGTTCATCGGGTCCGTCGGTGTCAGGGAATCCTTGGCCCAGGTTCACGGCGCCAAGCTGTGTGGCTCGCGCTGACATGGAGCCAAAGACACTCGTGGAGTAGGGGCGCAGGCGGGTAACTAGGTGTGACAGATCGGCCATGGGCACACGGTAGCGCCGAGGTGTACGGCATTGTTGAGTGCGTGAGTCATCCCGAGGCAGTAGGTCCTAACGATCCATCCGTTACTACCAAGGCATCGATTCAGGCGATCTCGGCGTTGGCCGAGGCGGTCTTGGCGCCCAACGCCAATCCTGTCGATCAACACGGAATCAGCCGGTCCCAACTAGACGAACTTGCGGCCACAGGTGCCTTCGGACTCCCGTTCGACCCTCAACTCGGCGGTGGGGGTGCCGATCCAGCCGAGGTGCGCGAAGCCGTCGAGCTGATCGCCGGAGCGTGTGGCACAACGTGGTTCTGCTACGCCCAGCACCGCTCGCCGACCACGAACCTCATGCGCAGCCAGAACCGCGGTCTGCGTGATCAATGGCTGCCAAGTCTGGTGGCGGGGGAGGCAATCGCCGGAATCGCCTTCGCCCACTTGCGCCGACCGCGGCAGACATTTTGGATCAGCGAGCACCCCGGCGGGTGGATGCTCGATGGCGCCCTGGATTGGGTGACTACCTGGCCGCTTTGCGACGTCGTTCTCGTGCAGGGTTACTTGCGGGCTGGTTCGGCGCCAGCTGAGACACGAGGGGGAGCTGGAGCTGGAGCAGAGGCTGAAATCATCAGCGTGCTCATTGAGCCGCCGCCGGTCGATTTGGAGTATGAGGACCGGACCGAGATCCCCGGTCTTATTGCTGGGCCAGACCTAGCCCTCGCTGCGATGGCCGGTACCCACACTTGGCCTGTGCGTTTCGACAACTACTTTGTGCCGGATGCTGCGTTCGTATCGCGGCAACCAGCGCAGAAGTGGGCGCTAGACAATTCGCTCGTGGCAGCTGACGCGAATCCCGCATGCTTCGGGATAGCTCGGGCATGTGTCAACGACCTTGGTGTGGTTGCGCAAATATCAGGTCAACAACCGGCCATCGCGGCAGCCGCTGCATTGCGCGACGAGTTGATCGGTCTGCGTCAGACTGCCTACCGGCTGGCCGACGAGGCTGCCGCGGATCGCGAGGTCGCCATTGCGACGCTCGATGAGCGAACGAGATTGCGCTCGCAGGCACTTGATCTCGCTGTTCGTTGTTCGACGGCGTTGATCGTCGCCAGCGGCGGTCGGGCGCTGACGATGTCGCAGGATGCGCAGCGCCACGCCAGAGAAGCACTGTTCCTGATGGTCCAAGGCCAGACTGCAGAGCTACGTCGCGACTCACTGGCGCTGCTCTCCAGCGGGACTCGTTGATGTTGCTCCACGTCACCTAGGCGACCAACGCGAGCGGCCAACCAGCGCGCCAGTACGCCAGGAAGGGGCCACCAACGGTTCTAATGGGAGCATGACTACTGCGCTAGTAACCGGCCCCACATCCGGCCTCGGCCGACAGTTCGCGATCCAACTCGCCGCCGCTGGCCACGACCTGATCCTGGTCAGCCGGGATGAGACGCGCCTCACCGAACTCGATATGGAGCTGAACGCGAGCTACGGGACGACCAGCGAGGTGATCCCAACTGACCTGTCCAATCGAGACGAGTTGGCAGTCATTGAGCAGCGGCTCGCTGACCGAACTCGGCCGGTGGACTGGCTCATCAATAACGCCGGATTCGGTCTGGCTCAACCGTTCCTTGAGACGACTGTCGAGGACGAGCAGCGCATGCTTGACGTGCTCATCACAGCCCCGATGCGCCTCACCCACGCGGCGCTACCCGGGATGGTGGCGCGTCGCTACGGCCGCAGCATCGTGGTCTCTAGCATCGCGAGCTGGATGACGACCGGCACCTACTCAGCGGCCAAGGCATGGGCAACGGTGTTCGTTGAGGGACTGCAACCCGAGCTCAAAGACACCGGAGTGAACTTGACGGCCATCTGTCCTGGATTGGTCCACACTGAGTTCCACGCTCGCGCGGATATGGACGTCGATAGCATCCCTGAGCAGATGTGGCTCAATCCAGCGGATGTGGTGCGGACCGGCATCAAGGACTGTGAGAAGGGTCGGGTTCTTAGTGTGGCCGGTCGCCAGTACCAAGCTATGGCCCCGACGATGCGACTGGCACCGAGATCCCTCGTACGTCGATTCTCTGCCATGGGCCGATAGTCGCTGGTGCAATCGGTCGGTTCGGCTAGCTCAAGGCGCGAAGCTCAAAGCGTGTCGATAATGGCGCGGATCACGTCGGCCGCGTTCTGCGTTTTCTCGACCGTCCAGCCGCGCAACTGCGCCTGATGCGCCGCATCCTTGGTCGCGCCGTCGCTCGTCGTTTGAACGTAGGTAACCGGCGCATCCGGCCAATCTGCAGCTCCTGGCTTCGGCAGTGCCCCGTCGATCACCACGTAGCCAGAGACTGGGCGCCGTGACGCCTTCTGCGAGAACCCGACTGCGGGCATTAGCGCTCCCGCCGCCCCCTGAGCCACCAACAGGACCGGCTTTTCTGGCTGGGCTGCGGTGAGCGTAATCGCGTTATGGGCCACCCAATGTGCCGTCGCCGACCGCTGATCGAGTGGCTCGTCGATCGACGTCGCGTCGGGAACGACGAAGACCGTTACCCCGTAGGCCAACAGTTCTGCCGCAAGTTCGCGGCGGGTGTTTCGCTGCGAGTTCCACGCCTGCGCGTCCTGACCACTACCACCGGCGCTGCTCCTGCCTGCGGCGTCGGCGTTGGTACTTGACGGCACGGCGGGAGGCAGGAGGACAACGGTTCCAGGGCTCACCCACCCGAGGATGCCCCAGCGTGGCGTGCCAGCGTTGGCACCACGCTCATTACTCTGGTGCCTATGTCGGAATCCCTCGTGTCAGATCGTGATGCCCTGCGCCAACAAATCCTCGACAAAGCAGTCGTTTTCGGGAAGGTCACGTTGTCCAGTGGCAAAGTCGCGGACTACTACGTGGACCTGCGTCGCGTCACGCTCGACTCGCAGGCCGCGCCGCTGGTAGGCGCAACCATGCTCGACGCAACGCAGGAGTTCGAGTACGACGCGGTAGGCGGGTTGACGCTCGGAGCGGACCCGGTAGCCACCGCCATGATGCATGTGGCTGCGGCACGGGGACGCAGGATTGACTCGTTCGTGGTCCGTAAAGAAGAGAAACACCACGGTTTGCAGCGCCGTATCGAGGGCCCCGACGTTGCCGGCAAACGCGTCCTCGCGGTCGAAGACACCTCCACCACCGGAGGTTCAGTCATGACTGCAGTTGAGGCTTTGCGCACAGCCGGGGCCGAAGTGGTCGCAGTTGCGGTTATCGTGGAAAGAGGTGCCCGACCGAAGATCGAAGAGGCGGGACTTCCTTATGTCGCCGTATTCGAACTCGAAGACTTGGACCTCGCATGATCGAATCTCTTCCGCACGCGCTGGTTTCTAACGTTGCGCTGCTGGAGTTTTTGAGCCCCGAGAACATTCTCAACTGGCTGGGACCGTGGGCGTTGATCGGCGTGATCGCCATCATCTTCGCCGAGTGTGGTCTGCTGATCGGCTTCTTTCTACCGGGTGACTCGTTGCTGTTCGTCACCGGACTGTTCGTTGCTCAGGGCTTCATTGATGCGCCCATCTGGCTCGTTGCGACCTCACTGGCAGTCGCTGCTGTGGTCGGTAACTTGGTCGGCTACTGGATCGGTAAGTTCATCGGGCCGAAACTGTTCGACAAACCTGACTCGAAGCTGTTCAAGCGCGAGTACGTGGACAAGACTCACATGTTCTTCGAGAAGTACGGCGCACGGGCGATCATCCTCGCAAGATTCGTTCCAATCGTCCGAACGTTCATCACGGCTACCGCTGGTATCGCCGGGATGGACTTCCGCAAGTTTGCCACGTACTCCGCCATCGGTGGCGTGCTCTGGGGCGCAGGCATCACGCTGCTGGGCTACTACCTCGGTGGATTTGCCATCGTCAAGGACAACGTAGAGATCGTGCTCATCCTGGTCGTGTTCGTCAGCATCCTGCCGATCATTTTCGAGTACATCAAACACCGTCGCCAGACCCCTGACGAAGCCATCGACGAGATCGTCGAAGAGGGTCTGTAGCCCTCAGGGTCAACCAGGCTAGCTGGGTATTTGGCCGAACTCGTGGCGCCGGATCCATGCGTGCATGGCGATGGCGGCGGCGCTCGAGGCGTTGATGGATCGGGTCGATCCGAACTGGCTGATGTGCAGCATCACATCGCAAAGTTCCTGCGCCGGTGCCGACATCCCCGGACCCTCCTGGCCAAAGAACATGATGCATTCACGGGGTAGATCGTAGGTCTCGATCGGCTGGCTGCCCTCGAGGATGTCGATCCCTAGAACGGGCAGTCCCGTGTCCGAAGCCCAGTCGCCGAAAGCGGCGATGCTGGGATGATGCCGGACATGCTGGTAGCGGTCAGTGACCATGGCCCCGCGCCGATTCCACCGTTTCTCCCCAACGATGTGCACCTCCGCCACGAGAAATGCATTGGCTGTTCGCACGATGGAGCCGAGGTTCAGGTCCTTTTCCCAGTTCTCGACGGCTAGATGGATCGGGTGACGGCGCCGGTCCAAGTCAGCTCGGATCGCATCCATTGACCAGTAGCGGTAGTTATCCAGGACGTTTCGTCGATCGCCATCGCGCAAAAGCTCGGGATCGAGACGGTCATCGTCAGGCCATGGCTGCGGGTGCGGCCCAAGTCCTACCTCGAGCGGGTCTGTCCGGGGTTGCGCCGCGCCCGCTGATTCGTCCATACGCGGCACCCTAGGCGACAAATCGCCGAGCCGCACTCAGCGGTCCGTGTCAACCGGCGTGCCCCGACCCAGCGATGCAAGAGACGTCGGATACCGTTCGAGCCGAGCCTGAACTGCATCAGTGCCGAGGAAGGACTTGCATGGATTTCCACCGCTCTGTTCAGGCAGCTAGCCGCGATTCGGCGACGGTGACTAAAGCAGGACTGCTACTTGCTTCGTCAATCGAGGGCGTCAAGGTGCACGGACCGGTGAATCACGTTGACAATCGCGGGCGGCTATTTGAGGTCTATCCCGGTCCAAATGACTACTGGACCGAGCCCGTTGTCTACTGCTACACCTTCACAGTCCGAGCCAACCAAGTAAAGGGTTGGGGGCTACACCAAAAGAAGATCGATCGCTACACACTCATTACCGGAGAGCTAACGACCCTGCTATTTGATGCCCGGGCTGATTCACCCACCGCAGGTCAGTCGCAAACCGTGACACTCAGCGGCGAAGGAGCGAGACAGCTAACGATCCCCCGCGGGGTGTGGCACATGAACATCAATGTAAGCCCGACTGAGACCTATCTGATCAATCATCCGAGCGAGATCTACGAGCACGCCAATCCCGACCGCTTGCTGCTGCCATGGAACACGAGTGAGATCCCCGTCGATGTCGCAGCGATGTTTCCGGTGCAGTTCAGCGGTGCTGCTGATTGCCCCTGTGAGTAGTCGCGCAGGGCATGGCTACCACTCCCGCGCCAGTCACGGTGCTACTGCCGACTCATAACCACCCGAGGACGTTGCCCTACTCGATCGATAGCGTCCTGGCTCAGACCTTTACTGATTTTCGACTGATCGTGATTTGTGACGGAGCGGCAGAGGAGACTCTCGATGTCGTAGCCGACGCGGCTCGGTCGGATCCTCGCGTCGAGGTGGTAACGTCGACCGAAGTCCGCACGGACCGGAGAAGAGTATCGGGCCGAGGTCCTCGCGGATCTAGAGTCGAGCGTCGTTAGCTATCACGGCGATGATGATCTCCTACTGCCCGACCACCTCGAACAGATGTGTGATCTGCTCGCTGGGCACGACTTCGCACATCCGTTGCCGATCTACGTCGGTGCATCCGGGGACCTAGTCCATATCCCGACGGACATCTCTGAGCGGGAATGGGTTGACTGGCATTTGTCGCCAGAGGGCGGGAACACGGTGTCATTGACCGGCGCGACTCACACCCTCGAGGCGTACCGGCGCCTTCCTCATGGCTGGCGGAGCACTCCCGACGGAACGCCAACCGACCTATACATGTGGCAGCAGTTCTTTGCGCTCCCCGAATTCCGCGGTGTCACGGGTAGCCGCTCCACGACTGTGAAACTGGACAGTGGGGTAAGGAAAGGGGTTAGCGCCGACGCCCGTGCCTCGGAGATTCAGAACTGGGCCCGGCGGCTCAATCAACCGGGATTCGCTGAGTACTGGGAAGTTGAGGTTAACAAAGCCGTCGTGGCACAGGCCCGGGATCTGGCGTTGGACAGGTTGAGGACCGCGCAGGAGCTAGCACGGCTGCGACAGAACAGCGAAGACCTTGAGCAGCGACTGCAAGCTAGCGAGGCGGTTGCGGCGAAGCGCCGGAGGGCGTCGCGCAAGGCGAAGAAGGAGATCGCTGAAATGCGGGCGACCCTCTCGTGGCGAGTCACCGCGCCGCTGCGCCGAGGCCGCCGGTAGCGGCGGGGCGCCGATTCCGGTTAGCACCGTCACCGATGCCGCCCATCGGGTGGCTTGGGATCTTTCCGGCAGGAAGTCGGAGTCGATTCCTGTCAGGATTAGCGGCCAGAGCGTGTAGATGCGAATCACTGCGCGCGACGGCGTCTTAGACAACCGATCGATACGAGGAGATTCACTATGCCGATTGCCAGTCCCGAGGTTTACGCGCAGATGCTCGATCGTGCCAAGGAAGGCAAGTTCGCCTATCCAGCGATCAACGTGTCCTCGTCTCAGACGTTGAACGCTGCGCTCGCCGGTTTCGCGGAGGCCGGTTCCGATGGAATTGTCCAGGTCTCTTGGGGCGGCGCCAACTACATGTCCGGACCGACTGTCAACGATCTGGTCGCCGGGACAGTTGCCCTGGCCGAGTACGCGCACGTGGTCGCCGAGAACTACCCAGTCAACATTGCGCTGCACACTGACCACTGCCCGCCGCAGCGACTCGACGATTGGCTGCGACCGCTGCTGGAGATTGCTGATCAGCGTCGCGCCGAGGGCAAGCCGCACTACTTCCAGTCGCATATGTGGGACGGGTCGGCAATCGAACTCGAAGAGAACCTCGTTATTGCCGAGGAACTACTTGAGAAGTGCAGCCGCAACGACACGATCCTGGAGATCGAAATCGGTGTTGTCGGTGGCGAAGAGGACGGCGTTGAGGCCAAACACGACGCCAAGCTCTACTCCACACCAGAAGATGGGCTACTCGCCGTCAAGCACCTCGGACTCGGCGAGAACGGCCGCTACCTGGTTGCCGCCACCTTCGGGAACGTGCACGGCGTCTACAAGCCGGGCAACGTGAAGCTACGCCCAGCTGTGCTCAAGGAGATCCAGGACGTAGTCGGGGAGAAGTACGACCGGTCGCGAGCCGTTCGATCTCGTCTTCCACGGCGGATCAGGTTCGACGATCGAGGAGATCCGCGAGGCATTGGACTACGGCGTCGTCAAGATGAACGTCGACACCGACTGCCAGTACGCGTTCACCCGCCCAGTCGTCAACCACATGCTCACCCAGTACGAGGGTGTCCTGAAGGTCGATGGCGAGGTCGGCAACAAGAAGGCGTACGACCCACGTGCCTGGGGCAAGCAGGCCGAGGCCGGGATGAGTGCCCGCGTCGTCGAGGCATGTGAGGATCTGCGTTCCGCCGGCACGAAGATGGAGCAGTAGCCAGCGGCAACTCGACAGTTCACGCGAACGCCCCCGCTAGCCCGGTACCGGGTTGGTCGGGGCGTTCGCGCGTTTGCGACAGTTGATGCCGTGAGCACACATCAGGACCTACTTGGCGGACCACCTCCCACGCTGCTTCCACTCGATGCCGCACCCATAGAAGAGTTGGCTGCGGGGGCGAGTCCTTCGGACGTCGCCGCCGATCATCCGACCTCGAGTTTGGCGTGGGCGCTGCTAGCGGATGAGGCCTACGCCGAGGACCGAGTGATCGAGTCGTATGCGTTCGCGCGCACGGGCTATCACCGAGGTCTGGACTCGCTGCGACGTGCCGGTTGGAAGGGCTACGGTCCGGTGCCGTGGGAGCACGAGCCAAACCGAGGTTTCCTGATGTGCCTGAACGCGTTGGCTCGGGCCGCTACCGCAATCAACGAAACAGAAGAGGCCGTCCGCTGCGCAGAGTTCCTAGCCGACAGTTCCCCGGCTGCGGTCGAGGCGCTCACTCGCTAGAAACTTTCCCGCCCCCGATCTCGATCACTGGGCTAGACTCAAGCCCGGCCTAGCCCTGCGCGCGCCAGAACGCGCACGCATCAAGGAGTTCATCACCATGCCCGCACTTGTACTCGTTGGCGCCCAATGGGGCGACGAGGGTAAAGGGAAAGCTACCGACCTACTCGGTGGACGTGTCGACTACGTCGTGCGTTACCAAGGCGGCAATAACGCTGGTCACACCGTTGTCATCGGTGACGAGCGTTATGCGTTGCACCTGCTTCCCTCCGGAATCCTCACCCCGAGTTGTACCCCAGTCATCGGCAACGGCGTGGTCATCGACCCGGCCGTCCTATTCACCGAGCTAGCTGGTCTCGACGCGCGCGGTATCGACACGTCGAATCTGAAGATCAGCGCGAACGCTCACCTGATCACGCCGTTTCACGTCCAGAACGACAAGGTCACGGAGCGGTTCCTCGGCAAGCAACGTATCGGCACTACCGGTCGAGGAATCGGACCGACCTACATGGACAAGGTCGCCCGCCTAGGCATCCGAGTGCAGGACTTGTTCGACGAGAAGATTCTGCACGAGAAGGTCGACAACGCCCTCGCCACTCGCAACCAGGTGTTCGTCAAGGTCTTCAACCGGATGCCCTTTGACGCTGATCAGGTCACCGAGGAGTTGCTCGCGTTCGCGGAGCCGCTGCGTGGGTTCGTGGCCGACACTGGCCTGCTGCTGAACAACGCCCTCGACGACGGCAAACTCGTGCTGCTTGAGGGCTCACAGGGCACCCTGCTCGACATAGACCACGGCACTTACCCGTTCGTGACGTCCTCCAACCCGACCACCGGCGGAGCATGCGCAGGTTCGGGTATTGGACCCACCCGCATCGATCGAGCTATCGGCATCCTCAAGGCCTACACAACCCGAGTCGGCGCCGGGCCCTTCCCCACTGAGCTCCATGATGCCGATGGCGAGCGGTTGCGCCAGGTCGGTGGCGAGGTTGGCGTGACCACTGGTCGGGACCGCCGGTGCGGCTGGTTCGACGCCCCAATCGCTCGCTACGCCACGCGGGTCAACGGTTTGACCGATATCTTCCTGACGAAACTCGACGTCTTGACCGGTTGGGATCGAATCCCGGTTTGTGTCGCTTACGAGGTGGATGGTCAAAAGGTCGACGACATTCCCATGACTCAGACTGACTTCCACCACGCCAAGCCGATCTATGAATTCCTGCCGGGTTGGTCGGAGGACATTTCTGGCGCTCGGGTGCTTGAGGACTTGCCGCTGAACGCTCGCAACTACGTTGAGTTCCTTGAGGCGCAGTCCAACTGTCGGATCTCGGCAATCGGCGTCGGTCAAGATCGCGACGCCACGATCGTCATCCACGACCTCGTCGACTAACCCGCGCCGCGTACCCTTGCGCGCGTGAAGGTATTGGTAATCGGCTCCGGTGCTCGTGAACATGCCATCGTCGACGCGTTGGCCAACGATTCAGGTGTGACGCAGATCGATGCGGCGCCGGGTAACGCTGGAATCGCGCAATCGGCAACCTTGCACGCAGTCGATGCGAACGATCCGGTCGCCGTCACGGCCTTGGCACAGCGCCTGGGCTCCAACCTCGTGGTTATTGGGCCGGAGGCCCCGCTGGTGGCTGGAGTGGCTGACGCGGTTCGCGCCGCTGGTATCGCTTGCTTTGGCCCCTCCGCCGCAGCCGCGCAGCTTGAGGCCAGCAAAGCCTTCGCCAAACAGGTCATGCACGCCGCGAACGTCGCGACTGCTCGAGCCGGAGTGGCGACCGATATCGATACCGTCGCGATGATGCTCGCTGAGTTCGGCTCCCCCCACGTCGTCAAAGACGATGGCCTAGCGGCTGGCAAGGGAGTGGTCGTCACAAATGATCGAGATGAGGCATTAGCCCACGCGCGGGTGTGCTTGGACAAGCCAAACGGCCGGGTCGTCATCGAGGAGTTCCTCGACGGCCCAGAGGTCAGCCTCTTTTGCATCACTGACGGGCGCACGGTTGTGCCACTACAACCGGCGCAGGACTTCAAGCGAGTCGGCGACGGCGACTCCGGCCCAAATACCGGCGGAATGGGTGCCTACACGCCGTTGGACTGGGCGGACCCAGGACTCGTGGACAACATTGTGGCCACGGTCGCCCAACCGACGATCGACGAGATGGCACGGCGCGGGACTCCGTTCGCCGGAGTGCTGTACGTGGGATTGGCGATGACGGCGCGCGGTCCACGGGTCATCGAGTTCAACGCTCGCTTTGGTGACCCCGAGACCCAGGTTGTGCTCGCGTCGTTGCAGACACCGCTGTCGCAGTTGCTGATGGCCGCGTCGACCGGTCACCTCGACTCGCTCCCGCCCTTGCAGTGGTACCCAGGCGCCGCGGTGACCGTTGTATTGGCGGCGCAGAACTACCCCGGAACGCCGGTTACCGGAGATGTGATCGGTGGTTTGGAGCAGGCATCGTCGGCTGACACCGTTGGCGTGCTTCATGCGGGGACGAAGACTGAGCCGGTTGATGGCGGGGCAGCCGAGACGGACGTGGCGATCGTGTCTGCTGGGGGTCGGGTCTTATCAGTGGTAGCAAGGGGAGAATCGTTATCCCAGGCCCGAGACTTGGCCTACCAGGCGATCGAGCAGATCGAACTTCGAGGAAGCCACTACCGAACCGATATTGCGGCCAAAGCCATCGATGGGCAGGTCGAGATTCCAACCGTTGCACAACCTCAATCACGCGGCGTTAACAACTGAGGCACCATCACCTGAACGACACCAACTAAGCGAACCTCGACGAACCTGGAGTACACCCGTGTCCCGTCAGCAGATCGCCAATGTCCTGGCCGCCCGCTACGCCTCTGCACAGATGACGGGGTATCTGGTCGCCGGAGAACAAGATCGTCTCCGAACGCAAACTATGGCTGGCGGTCTTAGCCGCACAAGCTGAGTTCGGCATGAAGGTTCCCGCGGGGGTGATCGCGGACTACCAGGCCGTCGTGGAGGACGTCGACCTGGAATCGATCGCGGCGCGGGAGCGAGTGACGCGTCACGACGTAAAGGCGCGCATCGAGGAGTTCAATGCACTTGCCGGGCACGAGCACATCCACAAGGGGATGACCAGCCGCGACTTGACCGAAAACGTCGAGCAACTGCAGATCTGCAAGTCGATTGAGTCTGGTCCGGGACCGAAGCGTCGCCGCGTTGGTTCGCTCTCGGCCTTGCAGTCCGAGCGCTACCGTGGCGATGACGCGGCCGCTCGCACAACGTCGCCGCGCAGACGACCACGCTGGGCAAGCGCTTCGCCACATCGCTGGACGAATTGCTCATGGCCATGAACGTCTGGAGACCTTCTGCAGCGATATCCACTGCGCGGCATCAAGGGCCCAGTCGGCACTGCTCAGGACATGCTCGACCTGCTCGACGGTGATGCCTCGACAACTTCGAAGACTTCGAACGTCGGATCGCCGATCCTTGGCTTCGGCAACGTGATGCGTCTCGGTTGGCCAGGTCTATCCCCGCTCGCTAGATGCACGACGTGGTCTAGACTGCTTGTGCAGGTTGCTCCGGCGCCGAGAGTTGGCGAACGACCATTCGGTTGATGGCAGGTATCGAACTCGTCACCGAAGGATTCCAGGGGGCCAGGTCGGCTCAAGCGCGATGCCGCACAAGATGAACACCCGCTCCTGTGAGCGGATCAACGGGTTCATGACGATCCTGCGCGGCTACCAAACGATGGTCGCCGAACTGGCTGGTGCCCAATGGAACGAGGGGGACGTGTTCGTGTTCCGTTGTGCGTCGGGTTGCGCTCCCGGACGCGTTCTTCACCATCGACGGCCTCTTCGAGACCTTCCTGACCGTCCTGGACGAGTTCGGGGCATATCCCGGCGGTGATTGAGCGAGAACTGGACCGCTTTCTGCCGTTCCTGGCGACGACCAAGATGCTCATGGCGGCGGTCCGCAGCGGGGTAGGCCGCGAGGCAGCACACGAGGCCATCAAGGAGAATGCTGTCGCTGTGGCGTTGGACCTACGGGCCGGGCAGTCGGGCAACGACTTGTTCGAGCGTCTGGCCGCCGACGACCGCTTGGGATTGACTGCCGAGCAGATCGAGGACCTGGCGAGTGCTCCATTGGAGTTCACCGGCGCCGCTCGTGCGCAGGTGGCTGCGGTGGCCCAAGCCGTGGCTGACGTCGCGGCCCGCTACCCGCAGGCCGCCGCCTACAGTCCAGCTCCGATTCTCTAGGCTCGCGCGATGCAGATCCCACCCCCTGACTATCAACTCCCCGAGGGATACAACCTCGTCTACTCGGGCAAGGTTCGTGACCTTTGGACGACCCCGAGCGGGGAGTTGCTGTTCGTTGCGTCCAACAGAATCTCGGCTTACGACCACATCATCCCGACGCCGATCCCGGACAAGGGCGCGATCCTCACAGCAGTCTCGCTGTGGTGGTTCGAGCGGATGGCCGACCTCGTGCCTAACCACCTGATCTCGCTGGACGTTCCCGACGCGGTAGCTGGCCGGGCGATGGTGTGCGAGCGCCTCGAAATGGTGCCCGTCGAGTGCGTCGCGCGCGGCTACTTGGCTGGATCCGGTCTCAAGGACTACCAGTCAACCGGTGCGGTTTGCGGAGTGGAGTTACCGCCGGGGCTGCTCGACGGTTCGAAGCTGCCTGAGGCAATCTTCACCCCAGCGACCAAGGCGGAACTCGGCGATCACGACGAGAACATCGACTTCGACCAGGTTGCGGTCACTGTCGGCATCGAGGCGGCCAACGAGTTGCGGCGCCTGACGCTGGAGATCTATACCCGTGCGGAGGGTCTGGCGCGCAGTCGTGGGCTGATCCTGGCCGACACCAAGTTTGAGTTCGGAGTACGCCCCGAGAACCCCGCGCAACTGGTCCTAGCCGATGAGGTGCTCACACCGGACTCCTCTCGCTGGTGGCCGGTGGAGACCTGGGAACCCGGTCGTCCCCAACCCTCATTCGACAAACAGTTCGTCCGCGACTGGTTGACGAGTTCGGCCAGTGGCTGGGACAAAAACAGCGACGAGCCTGCACCCGCCTTGCCCGCCGAGGTGGTAGCGGCGACGCGTCAGAAGTACATAGATGCCTACGAGCGGTTAACGGGTCGTCTCTGGCAATGACCTGCAGGTACTCTGGAGGTGGCTAGTCAGCTCGCCGAATCGAATGCATCTCACGTAGCTTCCGAGGAGTCCCTAGTGACTGATCCGAATCCGCCAGCCGCCGACGCACAGCAACCTGCGCCACTGGCACCGCCCGAGTTGACGTTGCAGGCACCCGCGCCTACCCCGGCCGTCCAGCGAAGTCAGGCGCCGGGAATGGTGCAACTCGACGAGGCGGCGGTTCCCGCCCTCGACAAACTCGTCGATCAGTACGCCGAGGCGCTCATCACCATCGACCCCAATAGCCCCGACTTTGCCAAGCAGGCCGAGCAGGTCCGCACGATGGGCGACGAGGACATTCGCCAAGCGTCCTCGGTCAGCAACCGACTGCTGCAAAAGTCCGTGGCGGATATGAAGCGCACAGTGGGCGAGGGAGCAAAGATTCCGCAGACACTGCTTGAGCTACGACGCACCGTGGAGCGCCTCGATCCGGCCGAGTCAAAGGGTGTCAAGAAGTTCCTCGGGCTGATTCCCAAGAGTCAAAAAATCACCGATTACTTCCAGAAGTACGAGAGTTCACAGCAGCAGTTGAACGCGATTCTGATGGCTCTCTATAGCGGCCAAGACGAGCTGCGCAAGGACAATGCTGACCTTGATCAGGAGAAGGTCAACCTGTGGGAGACGATGCAACGCCTGCGCCAGTACATCTATGTGGCAGAGAAGCTCGACTCGCAGTTGGCAGCCAAGGTTGAGCAACTCAAGCTCACCGACCCAGAGCGTGCCAAGGTTGTCGAGCGGGATGTGTTGTTCTACGCCCGCCAAAAGCAGCAGGACTTGCTCACTCAGTTGGCCGTCTCCATTCAGGGCTACCTAGCCATTGACGTGATCCGTAAGAACAACTTGGAGCTCATCAAGGGTGTCGATCGAGCAACCACGACAACGGTCTCCGCGCTGCGTACCGCTGTCATCGTGGCTCAGGCGCTGGCCAACCAGCGGTTGGTCTTGGACCAGATCACCGCACTGAACACCACAACCACCAACTTGATCGAATCCACCAGCCAACTGCTCGCTGAACAGTCGGCGGGGATTCAGGCGCAGGCCGCGTCATCAACGATTGGGATCGAACAGTTGCAGGCGGCATTCGCCAACATCTACGCCACGATGGACAGTATCGACACCTTCAAGTCGCAAGCTCTGGGATCCATGGCGGCGACGATCGAGGTGCTCAACGACGAGGTCACGAAGTCCCAGAAGTACGTTGAGCGGGCGAGTCGGGGCGAGTCGGCGATCAACCTTGAACTGCCGAATCCCGATGCTGCAGACAAGCGCCAAGCGCTGCCGGGGGAGAAGGGCTAGCCAGTGGGTAAGCGCGGTCGGAAGAACAACGTCAATGGGCTAGATCCCAATGACGTTGCCAAGTCTGTCCGCGCTATCAAGTCCTCGATCAAAGGCCGGGTGCACAAGTCGGTGCTGGTGCGGGTCAACCACATCTGTGCACTCGTCGAGCAGGCCTTGCCGCGCGCTCATGAGCTTGGGGCCGGTAGCGAGGAGATGCACATCCTGTCGAAGATGACCACCGACTACTTGCCGAGCGCGCTCAATCCATACCTGCAGATGCCGCGCCAGTACGCCGAGCGCAACCCGCTGGCTGACGGGCGCACTGCCACGCAGGTTCTATGCGCTCAGCTGGATGTTCTGTACTCGCGGATGTGGCAAGTCAACAACGCAATCTTGCAGGCCGACGGCGACAAGCTCCTGGCCCACGGTCGGTTCCTCGACGACAAGTTCGCGCCGAATCCCTTTGATCTGCCCAAAACTGGCGGCCCGAGTTCACCGCAAGGTGGCGGGTCCCGGCGGCCAGCAGTCCCAGGGGACGCCATACCAGGGCACGCAGTGACCAGCAGCCCGCCGTACCAGGCTGCGCCGCCCAAGGGGAAGCGTCCGACGAGCAAACCCGCGGATCCCAACGTCAAGACCAACTTGCAGCTGGCTAGCGAACTGCTCTCGATCACGGCGGCACACGCCTACGAACGGTTCAAACAGCGCAAGAAGGGGTAGCTCGCCCCTCGCCTTCAGCGCGCCTCGCGGGCGAAGGAAGGTCGGCGGTCGAGCGCGAGATAGCATTGAGGCACCGCCAACCAAGACATCGGAGAGCTAGTGGCCCGCGTTGTTGTAGACGTCATGCTTAAGCCAGAGATCCTCGACCCGCAGGGCCGGGCAGTGAAGGGTGCACTCGGACGCATTGGGTTAGCCCAGGTTGCCGACGTGCGCCAAGGAAAGCAGTTCATCATCGACCTAGATGGCGAGGTGGACGAGTCCGTTTTGGCGCAACTGCACGAGATCGCCGCCGACTTGCTGAGTAATCCAGTCATTGAGGACTACGCGTTATCTGTGGACATGACCGGCGGCCAGGGCGAACCCCACGAGCACACCGGTACGGCGTTCGGCGCCAGCTCGGACGCAGTCGTCAAATGAGCGCTCGCATCGGAGTTGTCACGTTCCCAGGAACGCTGGACGATCGCGACGCCGCTCGTGCGGTGCGCCTAGCCGGTCAAGAAGCGGTCGAACTTTGGCACGGAGATCATGACTTGCACTCAGTCGATGCAGTCATCCTGCCCGGCGGGTTCTCCTACGGTGACTACCTGCGCTGCGGCGCGATCTCGGCACAGTCGCCGATCATGACTGAGGTCGTCGCAGCGGCCGGTCGCGGTATGCCCGTGCTCGGGATCTGCAACGGCTTCCAGATTCTGTGCGAGGCGCACCTATTGCCTGGCGCGTTGATGCTCAACGAGTCACGTCACTTCGTTTGCCGAGATCAGCGGTTGCGCGTCGAGAGCACCTCAACCTCGTGGACGAACGCCTTCACCCAAGGCCAAGAGATCGTCGTCCCACTGAAGAACGGCGAGGGGAACTTCGTTGCCGACGAGGCCACCCTGGATCGGATCGAGGGCGATGGGCACGTGGTGTTCCGCTACGTCGGCGGCAACCCAAACGGATCACGTCGAGACATCGCTGGGCTGCGAAATGCGGCCGGAAACATCGTCGGGCTGATGCCTCATCCAGAGCACGCCGTGGAGGAGTTGACCGGTCCGAGTCTGGCAGGACTCGAGATGATCTCCAGCGTAGTTACTGCGCTCGTTGAGGGGCAGGTGTCGGCGTGAGGAGGCGCGTGATCTGATACCGTCGGCGTCGCGCAAGACTCCCCCGAGCAAGCTCAGCCGTTCGCCGAACTTGGCCTGAAGCTCGACGAGTACCAGGCGATTCGTGAGATCCTCTCCCGGCGTCCCACTAGTGCCGAGTTGGCCATGTACTCGGTCATGTGGAGTGAACACTGCTCCTACAAGTCCAGCAAAGTCCACTTGCGTCAGTTCGGCGAGAAGGCACCCAAGACCGATGCGCTATTGGTCGGTATCGGTGAGAACGCCGGCGTCGTTGATATCGGCGATGGCTGGGCCGTGACGTTCAAGGTGGAGAGCCACAACCACCCGTCCTACGTTGAGCCGTATCAAGGTGCTGCCACGGGTGTGGGCGGCATCGTTCGCGACATCATCTCGATGGGTGCCCGTCCGCTCGCGGTCATGGATCCGCTGCGTTTTGGGCCAGCGGATGCGCCCGACACCAAACGGGTGCTGCCCGGCGTCGTTGCCGGAATCGGCGGCTACGGGAACTGTTTGGGTTTGCCGAATATCGGCGGCGAAATCGTCTTTGACTCGATTACCAAGGCAACCCGCTGGTCAATGCACTGTGCGTCGGCGCGATGAAACACGAGGACGTACACCTGGCCAGTGCCAAAGGTGTCGGCAACCTCGTGGTCCTCTACGGGGCGCGCACCGGAGGTGACGGAATCGGCGGTGTGACCGTGCTGGCATCGGAGACGTTCGACGCTGACGGTCCAGCCAAACGCCCGAGTGTTCAGGTCGGGGATCCGTTCATGGAGAAGCTGCTCATCGAGTGCACCCTGGAGGTACTTGGCAGCTGGCCTCGTCGAGGGTATTCAGGATCTAGGCGGTGCGGGGATCTCCTGCGCCACAGTCGAGCTGGCCAGAACGGTGAGGGCGGGATGCACGTCGTGCTGGACCGAGTGCCGCTGCGCGATGTCACTCCTCACTCCGGAAGAGATTCTGATGAGTGAGTCCCAGGAGCGGATGTGCGCGGTGGTGACCCCGGACAACCTCGAGGCGTTCCTGGACATCTGCCGCAAGTGGGATGTTGAGGCGTGGTGATCGGTGAGGTGACGGACACTGGGCGCCTGACAGTTGAGTGGCACGGGGAGCAGATCGTTGACGTGCCGCCGCGCATCGGTGGCGCACGACGGTCCGGTCTACGAGCGGCCCTACGACCGGCCCGGTTGGCAGGACGAGTCTGCAGGCCGAGAACGCTTCGATACCTGCCGAGGCCAGACGACCGGGCCGGAGCTTCGAGACACTCTGCTGCGGATGCTGTCCTCCCCGAACCTGGCCGCCAAGTCCTGGGTAACCGATCAGTACGACCGCTACGTCAGGGCAACACTGTCCTAGCTCAACCCGAGGATGCGGGGTGATTCGAGTGGACGAAGAGTCCGGCCTCGGTGTGGCGATCTCGACAGACTGCAACGGCCGCTTCGCCCAACTTGACCCGTACCGGGGTGCGCAGCTGGCGCTGGCTGAGTCTTACCGCAACGTCGCCGCCACTGGCGCGATTCCGCTGGCGGTTACCGACTGTTTGAACTTCGGTTCGCCCGAGGACCCTGAGGTGATGTGGCAGTTTGAGCGCGCGGTGACCGGTCTGGCTGATGGTTGCCTGCAACTCGGGATTCCGGTGACCGGCGGCAACGTCAGCTTCTATAACCAGACCGCTGAGACGGCGATCTGCCCAACCCCAGTCATCGGTGTCTTGGGCGTGATCGACGACGTCGATCGCCGCACGCCGATGGCGTGGGGGCCGGACGGCGAGCAGGTCTACCTGCTCGGCTCCACCGGCGACGAGTTCAACGGTTCAGAGTGGGCCCACGTCATTCACGATCACCTCGGGGGGATGCCACCAACTCTGGACTTGGAGGCTGAACGCGAACTTAGCCAGATCCTGGTTGCGGGATCGCGCGACGGGATGCTGACGGCCGCTCACGACGTCTCCGAGGGCGGCATTGCTCAGGTACTCGTGGAGATGGCACTGAAGTCCGGCGTCGGTGGGCGATTCTGGGCACCGGATGGATTGGACATGTTCACCTTCCTGTTCTCGGAGTCCGCAACCCGTGCCGTGGTGGTCGTGCCACGCAGCGAAGAACTGCGTTTCACTGAGATGTGCAAGGCACGCAACTTCCCGGTGATGCGCATTGGAGTTGTCGATTCGGGTCTCGGTGCCGACCTTGGTGCTGCGGCTGGTACGCAGGTGCTGGAGTTCGGCGATGAGTTTACGGTTGAGCTTGCGACACTTCGAGAGGCCCACGAGGGCACCCTGCCGTCACTGTTCGGCTGATCGGGACTCGCTGCTGCTACTGCCGCTAGTGCGGCCACTGTGGCTGCTGCCGCTACTGCGGCCACTGTGCCTACTGCCGCCGTTGCCGCGACCGGGGTCACCGGTCACTACCGCATGGTTCGCGCTCAGCTGCGCGCGGTAGATCGATCGGGCCGCCAGGTTCTGCCGGATCTCGGACAACGTGTCGTCGAAGAATTCGGTCCGTAGCGTCTTGTCGGTTGCGGCGTAAACGCTGAAGTACACCGCTGCAAAGGCGCCGAGAAACGCGGATACCTGCAGCAGTTGGGTGGTGATGGCGATGTCGTTTCCGAACAGGTCCCAGGGCAAGTCCCACCAGATGACGGGTGCTCGGCCCGTCCACAGTGCGATGGTCTCCGGCCTGATCATCAACAACCCGATTCCGACGAAGACCAGCCCGATGAGCACGCTGACCAGCAGCAGGCGGAAACCCTGGGTGACGAATGCGATCAGCCAGAGATTCGCCCGTTCACGGCGGGACAGCGGCGGCGGATCGCATAGTTGTGAGGCGACTTGCTGATCCGTGCCATCGAGTGGATCGCCGACCGGTGCATCGTCGGCGATCGCGACGACCTCCTCTGGGGTGGCAAAACCTAGCTGCGCGCGAAGTTCCTTCGGGATCTGCGTGCCCAGGAAGATTCCGGCGAAGGTGGCGAACGCAGTGATGATTGTGAATAGCAGCGCCGGTTCGAGTTCCCCTGCCGACTGCCACGCTTCAGCATTGATGAACAGGAACATGAATCCGATGAGCAGTAGCGGCAGGCTACGGGTGAACACATTGGAATGTCTGTCCCAGCGTCTTGAGCAATCGCCCGATAGCCCACAGGGAGATTGCCACCAGGCCGTAGCTAGTGATGATGTAGATGGCCAAAACCGTGAGGATCTGGTTGACCAAGATGACTAGCGAGCCCACCCAGTCTGCCCCGAAGATGAGGGGCAGGATCGAAGGAACGATCACCAGAAGTGCGATCTCCGGCCACCCGACGCGATGCGGTAGAGCGAAGTAGGGACGCCGACGAGTATGCGTTGAGGCCGATCCAGGAGGCCAGCAGGACGGCGAGACCACCGAGGATTGCCCCAACGACCTGCCACCAGGACCAGTTCAAGTCGATCCCACTGATCGAACTCGAGCAGAAAGAACAGAATGAGGACGGGGAGCGCACGAGTGAAGACGTCCTCAGTGGCGCTGTAGTTGGCAATGAAATGCGGAACACCCCGCCGGACGAACCACCGTTCTATTGGTGGGGGTTCGTCCCGCGGGGTGTTCGCAATGTTCGTTACGAGGTCGGGCATCCGCCGAGACTGTATCGGTACTCGACGCCGTTTATCTCGAGGTTCACGACGTTACCGCCACTGACGGGGACGTGAATCCGGCTGCTGGACTCGCCGGGGATCTCACCCTCGATGCAGTAGCTCGCGCCGCCCCTAAGTGGGACAGCAGTTACCTCAACCTCATTCGACGGGATGTAGCCGAACGCGCTCAGTGCCTCTGTGCTGATACCTGCGTAGGTGCCGTTCTGCGCTCCGT
The DNA here is from genome assembly GCA_963821045.1 of uncultured Actinomycetes bacterium. Lineage (GTDB taxonomy): Bacteria > Actinomycetota > Actinomycetes > S36-B12 > UBA10799 > UBA10799. The sequence goes on from CAWGCB010000002.1 coordinate 29,705, forward strand.
AGGCCTGCGCAGCTTGGCTCGCGGGGTTCAGTTCCTCCGCGACAGTCACTTGTTTGCTAGCCGCATTGAAGAGGGCGAATCCGCCCGCGAACACGATGATGAGCAGGACAACACTCATGATTGAACCAATGAATCCGAGGATGATCCCGGCCAGTGACATCCCGCCACCCTCACCAGTCTGTTTACTGCGACTTCGACCCATGAAGCCGGTAATGATCGCCGCGATACCAGCGATGAACCCCAAACACGTGACGGACAGCAGTCCGAGTACCAGAGAGATGACGGGCAGCGAGCTCTTCTTGGCAGGTGCCCCGGGCGCTCCCGGACCGGGAGGTGGCGGGGCCGCACCGTAGCCACCTGGCGGTGGGGGTGAGGCTGGCGGGGGCGGCGGATTCGGCGGTGTCGTCATGTGACCGATTCTTCCACGCCAAGGTCACCCGTGGGTCCACGAATCGCAAGAGTTTCTTTAGGACCGGTTTCGCGATCAGTCCGCGGGGGCAGCTATGTACCAGTTGAACTGGCGGTAGGTGCCCTCGCTGATAGTGAGGAACTGCTGCCCGTCAGGGGAGATCGCAACCGCTTCTCCTTGGTTCTCAGCTGTCGCGGTCAGGGTGCAGTACGGTTCGGTCAATGTTGCGGCGATTGACACGTCTGGGTCGCGGTGCCAGGCCCGCAGATCTGCGTAGGTCCGCACGATAATCGCCGTCCCGTCGGCGGAGATGTCGGCTCCGGTCGCCAACGCGCCCCCACCGAAGACGATGGAACCTTCATCGCTGCAGCAGTGTCGGTGAGATCGCGTTGAGAGGTGCGTCAGCGACATAGATGTCCGCGGTCCCTCCGGATTCTTTGGCGATGATGACGAGATCCCCTGAAACTGGGTCGATCAGCAGGGCTTCGGCGTTTTCCGCTCCGTTTGGGTAGGTAAAAGTGAAGGATTCAACGCCGCCGACGTCGTGGCTACCGGCCTGGATATCGGTCGGTTCAGCTACTCGGTGAACCACGATGTTGTCGCGACTTTGGTTGTTGTCGCCGAAGTCGGCGACGTACAAGTAGTCCAGCCCAGCGATCGGTCCCGGACCGAATGAGATGTCCTCCCAGTCGTAGGACTGGGCGCCGGTGAGGGTGAAGCGGGCTCGCTCAAAGCCGGAGTAGTCGAGCGCGTACAAGATTGGTCCGGCCCCTCGGTCCTCGTGTACCCACACGGTCTGCGCGTTGGCTCGGCTCAGTAGGGCACCGGACACCTCATCGAGTTCGCCGACCTCTAGGCGTCCGGATGCTGACCGCGTCACCGACGCGGTGCAGAAGTTCGCAGCTCGACCTCTGGGCGGCTCCGGCGCCGGGTCAGGTGGCGCTGGGTCAGGAGCTGAGGGGCCCACGAGGCGGTACGTCACGGCAGCGAGTCCGCGCTCGCCTACTCGCACCCGCACTTTGAGTTTGTGGCTCTTTGCTCTCGCGCCGGATGCTGACTGGGGCTTTGCTTTGATGACGTAGCGACCCGTTGGGACTGCTCGAAGGGTCTTGATTGCGTCCACTGTCAGTCGTTTCTTGGTGAGTCGCACAGTCGTGCGGAATCCGCGAGCTTTCCCTTTGATCCCGCGCACCCGAACGTCAGTGCTCGCGGACAGTCGCTGCCCTGAAACCTTGATCCGCAGCCGAGTGACCGCCGCGCGATCAGTTGATCGGTCGGGGCCCGGGGCCGCGGCCTTCGCGACTGTGACGGACGTTGGATTGCCGCCCACTGTCGCTGCGGCCAGCGGAAGACTGCTGGTGCCCAGGAAGAGCGCCAGACCAATCGCGGCGACCGGCATGCGGAGATATCTCGCCATACGACTCACCGCCTCGTCCCCACGGAACTCCGGCCGTGCTGCGCGCCCGTCGCGGGTGAGCCGAGAGAAGTTCCACCTTCACCTAGTTGCCTTCCCAACTCTACGGCGCAACCGCTGGATAGTGTTATCAAATGCAGGAGGAATCACCTGGACTGTCTATTCCCGAGAGCATCAGCTAAGGTTAGGCAATCCTAACTTCCTAAATCTGGAGTCTGTGTGAAGTCTTTTCGTCTGGGCGCGGCGCTCGCCCTGAGTTCTCTGGTAGCTGTCGCCGGTCTGGCCGGTTGTTCGTCAGCCTCGGATAGTGAGCAATCCGCTGACCTCACCATCTACAGCGGTCGCAGCGAATCGCTCGTCAAACCGCTGATCGATCAGTTCAGCGAACAGTCGGGTATCAAGACGGAGGTTCGCTACGGCGACTCCGCACAGATGGCCGCGCAGATCGCTGAGGAGGGTTCCAACACTCCCGCCCAGGTGTTCTTTAGCCAAGATGCTGGTGCGCTCGGAGCGCTGCAGAATGAAGGTGCACTCGCGCCGCTACCAGCCTCCGTCGCGACGACCGTCCCGGCGGAGTACCGCAGCGAGGACTGGACCGGAATCAGCGGCCGAGCCCGCACCATCGTGTACGACCCCGCCAAGTACCCGACACCGCCCAAGTCGGTATTTGATCTGACCGACGCGAAGTACAAGGGTGAGGTCGGAATCGCCCCAACGAACGCTAGTTTCCAGTCCTTCGTGACGGGAATGCGCGTCACGGAGGGCGACGCCAAGACTGAAGAGTGGCTCAAGGGGATCATGGCCAATGAGCCGCAGATCTTTGATAGCAACCTGAAGATTGTCGAGTCGGTTGATGTTGGCACGACGGGAGTCGGACTGGTCAACCACTACTACTGGTACGTGACCGCGCAGGAGAAGGGCGGCCAAGACAACCTCAAGGTCGCCCAGGAGTTCACGGAGCCAGGTGATCCGGGATCGCTGGTCAACGTGGCCGGCGCCGCGCTGACCAAGAGCAACGCCTCGAACGAGAACGCCACGAAGTTCATCGAGTTCCTGCTATCCACGTCTTCCCAGGAGTACTTCGCCACCGAGACGTTCGAGTACCCACTCGTCCCCGGGCTAGCCGGGCCCGACGGGGCTCCGCCACTTTCGACACTGAGTGGACCCGTGCCGGTTGACCTCAACGACCTGTCAGATTTGCCCGGAACGCAGGCGCTGATGCGTGAAGCTGGCATGCTGCCCTAATGAACCGTCGTACTCCGCGACCGCTGTTGCTGATCGCAGCAGTGGTCGCGGTCGTCGTTTGTGTACCGGTGGTCTATTTAGCCATCAGGGCGGTTGGTTCCGGGTGGGCACCGGTGGCGCAGGTGCTGGAGAGCTCACGAACCTGGCAGGCCGCGGCGATGTCGGTTCTGCTGGCGCTCACGGTGGCGGCGGCGACTGTGGTGATTGGGGTGCCCGCCGCCTGGCTCATAACCAAAGCCCGCTTAAGTCTGCGCAGATTCTGGGTCGTACTAGTTGTACTGCCACTGGCAGTGCCTAGCTTCGTCGCTGCCTTCGCGTGGATCTCCGTGTTCCCCTGGATGACCGGTTTTTCGGCAGCGTGGTTTGTGCTCACCCTGGCCACGGTTCCCTACGTGATCTTGCCGACCGCGGCTGCCTTGCGAAGTGTCGATCCGGCGCACGAGGAGGTCGCTCGCACCCTCGGTTCAAGCCCCCGACAAGCGTTTCTGCGCGCCGCTCTCCCGCAGGTGTCGCCCGCTGTCGGTGGTGGAGCGCTCTTGGTCGCGCTGTACGTACTCAGCGACTTTGGTGCAGTATCGATCTTCCGAGTCGATGTCTTGTCCCGGGTGATCTACACCTCGTACCGCGCTTCATTCGACCGGACGTCGGCGGCCGTTCTAGCGCTCATACTCGCCCTACTCGCGCTGCTGATTGTGGCGATTGAACAGCGTGCGCGTGGCCGCGCGCAGCGGTGGCGCCTAGCCACATCCGCCCCCCGCTCTCCCGCCTATGTTCGTCTCACCGGCGGTGCGCGTGTTGCTGGCTATGGCCTGCTATCCGGCGTCGCCGTGCTTGGTTTGGCCGTTCCCGTTGCCGCTACCGTCGAGCAGTTCCTGACGGGGGCCAGCCGGGGGATCGACTGGCCAGACCTCGGCGCCGCGATATCGACGACTGCGCTCTTCGGCGTCATCGGGATGGTTTCCGCGCTCGCACTCGCACTGCCCATCGGTCTGCTGGCCGCGCGCTACCCAACCCGCACAGCGCAACTCCTCGAGCGGTTCTCTTTCGTTGGGCACGCGCTGCCAGGCGTCGTCGTCGGTCTGAGCATCGTGTTCGTCGGCACGCGACTCGTACCGGGGATCTATCAGACGTTGCCGTTGTTGGCGTTCGCCTACGCTGTGCTGTTCATTCCAAAGGCGGGGGCAGCTATCCGAGGATCAATAGCCACCGTCCCAACCGTTTTGGAGGACGTTGCCGCCACCTGCGGATACTCGCCGTGGCGCGCGTTTCGTGCCGTGACGCTGCGACTGGCGTTTCCAGGGATAGCCGCCGGGGCCGTCCTAGTCCTGTTGACGGTCATGAAGGAGCTGCCAGCCACCCTGATGTTGCGACCGACTGGCGACGAGACCCTGGCCACGCGATTGTGGAGTCTGACGGAGATCGGGTCCTATGCGGCCGCGGCGCCATACGCCCTAGCGCTCATACTGATTGGAGCGATCCCCGCATTTGTGTTGGCGTTCCCGCTCGCGCGATCGGTGTCCTCGCAGGACTCCGAGGGTTCGCGCAACGATGCGTCGGTAGTGAACGAGAAGGTGCTGGAAGGGGTCTCGCGCTGATGAGCAAATCGACCCAGCCGACCCAGCCGACTGCGCAAACAGCCCAAACAGCCCTTGCGGCTGGGAGTGCGCAAGCGCAGCCACCCCAGGGTGCGGATGCGCAGCGTGAGGACCACGTCACCGCGCGAGCTGAGCTGACGCCGCCGTCACAGGGGGGTCTGCAGGTCGAGAACTTGACTGTCGACTATGGCAAGACCAACGTGCTGGACGGCGTTGACCTCACCGTCGCGCACGGCGAGATCGCTGCTGTGTTGGGCGCTAGCGGGTCTGGAAAGACCACGCTGCTGCGATCGATCGCTGGATTCCTGCGTCCTCGGACCGGTCGGATCTCGGTCGATGGCAGACCACTGGTCGCCCGCGGGACCTGGGTTCCTCCTGAGCGGCGCGATGTCGGGCTCGTACCGCAGGAGGGCGCACTGTTCCCGCATCTCGACGTCGCTGGCAACGTTGGTTTCGGCCTACCCAAGCGAACACGCGAGCAGCGCCGGGCCGCCGATCTTCGGGTAGAGGAGATGTTGGACTTCGTCTCGCTGTCGGGCAGAGGATCGGCGCGCCCCCACGAGCTTTCCGGCGGGATGCAGCAGCGGGTGGCCCTTGCCCGTGCGCTCGCTCGCGAACCCAAACTCGTCTTACTTGATGAGCCCTTCTCGGCGTTGGATTCCGAGCTGCGGGTGGAGTTGCGCACTCAAGTCCGCGAGTTGCTCACCCGAGCTGGAGCCACAGCGATCCTGGTAACCCACGACGAGGACGAGGCGCAGTGCTTCGCCGACCAGGTGCACCGCATCAGCGGGGGGCGCATTTCAGATCAAGACAGGCAGAGCTAGCCAGCGTGGCATCTCAACCGGATCCGGCTCTTGATGGCGAACAAATCGACAACATCAGCAGCGTCTTGACCGCCTACCAGCGGGGGGATTCACCCGAACGGCCACAACTTCGCAGGGCAGCCAAAGACCTGATGGCGTTGCTCGCTGCCATCGCACCGGGCAACTCCGTCGAGTTCAGAGTCCCCCCGTTCGCTGCGGCGCAAGTCGTCGAGGGTGTTCGCCACCGCCGGGGAAACCCGCCAGCTACGGTCGAATGCGACCCGCGGACCTTCATCGAACTCGCCAGTGGCCAGCTGGACTGGGCGCAGGCCCGGAGTCTGGGCGCCTCGTGGCCAGCGGGGAACGTAGTGACTTGTCGCACCTGTTCCCAATAGTTGCGATGCCGCTGGTTTGATCCCAGCGCCAACGCGCATACACTCATCATGTGGCGCGCGGTGATGGTCGGCTCTCCCATGATCTTCTTCCGAACGAAAAAGGCCCCCAGGATGCCTGTGGGGTCTTCGGCGTCTGGGCTCCCGGCGAGGAGGTCGCCAAGCTCACCTACTTCGGCCTCTACGCCCTGCAGCACCGTGGTCAAGAGTCAGCCGGTATCGCTGTCAGCGACGGCACCGAGATCCTCGTCTACAAGGACATGGGCCTGGTCTCACAAGTCTTCAACGAGGCGACGCTAGAGAGTTTGCGCGGGTCACTGGCTATTGGCCACTCCCGCTACTCCACGACCGGGGCGAGTATTTGGGAGAACGCTCAGCCCACATTCGGCGCACAGCTACCGGCAACCTGGCCCTGGGCCACAACGGAAACTTGACCAATACCGTCGAACTGACTCAACGCCTTGCCGATGAGGCCGCTGACTCAGGCGAACTCCCGTTGGGTCAGACGAACTTCGCGACCAGCGACACCGACTTGATCGCCGCACTATTCGCGATGCACTCGGACCTCACACTCGAACAAGCCGCGATGCGTGAACTGCCGCATCTTCGGGGCGCGTTCTCGCTGGTGTTCATGGACGAAGAGACCCTCTACGCTGCTCGCGATCCGCAGGGGATTCGGCCACTAGTGCTCGGTCGGACGGAGACTGGATGGGTCGTTGCCAGTGAGACCGCCGCGCTGGACATCGTCGGAGCAACCTTCGAGCGCGATATCAAGCCGGGCGAGATGATCACCATTGACGGCACCGGTGTTCGATCACAGCGCTTCGCTAAGGCGGAGCCGAAAGCGTGCATCTTTGAGTACGTCTACCTGGCGCGCCCGGACACCGATCTCGATGGACAGAGTGTGCACGCGACCCGCGTTGAGATGGGCCGAAGCCTGGCTCAGGAGCACCCGGCCGACGCGGACCTGGTCATCCCCGTTCCAGAGTCCGGGACTCCGGCGAGCAGTTGGCTACGCCCAGGCGGCCGGAATCCCGTTCGCACAGGGGCTGGTTAAGAACGCCTACGTGGGACGGACCTTCATCTCAGCCGTCGCAGACACTCCGTCAACTCGGCATTCGCCTGAAACTGAACCCACTGCGCGAGGTCATCGCCGGTAAGCGTCTCGTGGTCGTTGACGACTCGATCGTGCGCGGCAACACGCAGCGGGCGATCGTCAAGATGCTGCGCGAGGCCGGGGCCGCCGAGGTTCACGTGCGGATCTCGTCAGCCGCCAGTCAATGGCCGTGCTTCTACGGGATTGACTTCGCCACCCGCGCCGAGCTGGTTGCCAGCGACTCGCACTGTCGAAGAAATCCGTGACGTCAATCGGAGCCGACTCTCTTGGCTTTGTCAGCCTAGATGGCCTCATCGAAGCCACGACCGTCGCCAAAGACCGGCTATGTCGCGCCTGCTTCGACGGCGATGTACCCCGTCGACCTCCCGAACGCTCAAGGTCGCGGAAGTACCTAATGGAGCGCGATGACGTGCATGTAGGCAGGAGCGGCCGAGTTGGCCGGATGACCCGCGCCGTGACGCCGCCGAGAAGTTTCGGAGCGTTGCAGCCGCCGTGACCCGGCCGGAGCAACGTACGCAGCTGCAGGAGTCGATGTCGAGGCTGGCGAGCGGGCCGTCGGAATTATGAAAGCATCGGTCGCGCTGGCCAGCCGGCCCGAGGCCGTCGGTGGAGTTCGGTGGGTTCGCCGGGTTGTTCGACGCATCCGCATTGCGCCACTACCGGCGCCCGTTGCTTGTCACCGCGACTGACGGTGTTGGCACCAAAGTCGCGGTGGCGCAGCGCGATGGATGTCCACGACACGATCGGCATAGATCTCGTCGCCATGGTGGTCGACGACCTAGTGGTAAGCGGAGCCGAACCGCTGTTCATGACCGACTACATCGCGACCGGGCAGCGTTGTGCCGGAGCGGATCGCAGCGATTGTCGCCGGGATCGCGAATGGCTGTCGGCAGGCAGGCTGCGCGTTTCTCGGCGGCGAGACGGCCGAACACCCCGGGCCTGTTGGCGCCCGACGAGTACGACGTGGCCGGCGCTGGGACGGCGGTCGTGGAGGCTGATCAGCTACTCGGCCCGAACCGAGTCCGAGCGGGCGACGTCGTCTTCGCGATGGCGTGCCTCGGGGCTGCATCGCAATGGCTACTCATTGGCTCGTGCCGTGCTGCTCGGCGGGCGGATTGGGCGCTGGAGCGCCCGGTGCCCGAGTTCGGTCGCACGCTGGGCGAGGAACTGCTTAAGCCAACTAGAATCTACGCCTAGGATTGTCTGGAACTTGCCCGTGACCCGCAGTAGATGTACATGCGTTCAGCCACATCACCGGCGGCGGTTTGGCGGCCAACATGGCGCGCGTGCTTCCCGAGGACCTGATTGGATGTCGGCCGGACACGTGGACCCATCCCATCTTCAGTCGTCGGTGACGTTGGCGGGGTAGCGACCAGCGAAATGGAACGCACGTTCAACATGGGGATCGGCATGATCGCCCTGCTCGCACCGGGTTCGGTCGAGCGGGCACAGGAACTGCTCAACGCCCGGGGGGTGCAGACCTGGGTATGCGGCGAGGTTCGTCAAGCGCGTGACGCGGATGTCTCTGATGCCGCAGCTAAGGGCGGCGCCGGTGGATCGGTGAATGTCGTGGGGAATTACGCACTCAGCTAGCTCGCTACCTGCGCCACTCGTGACGTAGGTCGGTCGATAACGCAGGGTGCGAGTTCAGGTTAGAGACAGCTAAGAAGTCGGTAGCCCGCCCGACGAGCCGGGCGTGGGCGGTGGCGGTGATTGCTGCGGCAGACCGGTGCGTCCCGGAGCCCGTGTTGGGCGCGGCGGGACCGGCGGTAGCGACTGTTCCACGGACACTGATTTGTCAGTCTGGCTTCGACTTGCCCCGCCGGCACCCTCCAGCAGAGCGCGTACCTCACTGGCTAGATACCTGCGGTGGCCGCCCAGCGTGCGGACTGAACTCAACTTTCCTGCCTTCGCCCAGCGGGTCACGGTTTTTGGATCCACGCGGAACATTGCGGCCACCTCTGACGGCGTCAGCAGGGGTTCGGAGTCATTAGGGTCGAGGGTCATCACCCACTACTCTTGCGCGCTCGGGCGGCGGAAGCAACCCTTTTGCCCGATTTGACCTAATCTTGGGTAAACCTAGGTGGGTATCCCGACCTGTCGTGGTGGGCAATCTCAAGGTATTGTTACCAGGGATTGCCGAGGTGAGTTTTGTGGGAACGACTCGTTCCCGTACTATCCCTCGTGCAAGTCACGCAAATCGCCAGTACCAGTTCCACTACTATCCGATTACTATTCAGTATTGCGTAATCAAGCCATTGCGCAATCAAGACGACGTCGATTCCGGGATTTCCCGGGCGAGGGGGTCGAGCTATGGGCCGGGGCCGAGCTAAGGCCAAGCAGACCAAAGTTGCACGTGAGTTGAAGTACAACACTCCGCAGACTGACTTTGATGCACTGCGAGCCGAGTTAGCAAATGACAAGCCAGCGAAGAACGGGGCGCATCGCTCACACGGCGATGATGACGACCCATTCTCCAAGTACAACGACGAGGACGACCAGCGCTAGCCGCGCCATTGCCTCAGTCCCAACACACTCCTGCCCGCAAGGCCGTTGTTTCGCCTTGCCCGCAATAACCCGACTCCAACCAATAGCGGGGAAGATACGCGCGCTCTAGCCGCCCCTGTCTTCCCCGCTATTGGCGTACCCGCGGCAAGCAGGGTGGCGGAATACCCTAGGGGGGTATAGCGTTGTCGGTATGAACAGCTCGAAGGCACCTACTGATACGCCGGGATACTCAGAAACTAAGGATCAGCAACTCAAGCGCTTGCGCAGGATTGAGGGGCAGATCCGGGGCCTGCAACGGATGGTCAGTGAGGACACCTACTGCATCGACGTCCTCACACAGGTTTCCGCAGCGTCGAAGGCATTGGACTCGTTCGCCCTCGGGTTGCTCGATGAACATCTGCATCACTGCGTGGCGCAAGCAATCGCTGACGGTGGCGCGGATGCCACCGCCAAGATTGATGAGGCCTCCGCAGCCGTCGCCAGACTCGTCAAGAGCTAAGGGGTTGGTCGCACATGACTCACGTCGACCTCAAGATTGACGGAATGACCTGCGCGTCGTGCGCGACGCGCATCGAGAACAAGCTGAACAAGGTCGAGGGTGTCGAGGCCTCCGTGAACTTCGCGACCGAGAAGGCCAGCGTCGACTTTCCCGAGACGATCACCCCCGAGCAATTGGTCGAGGTAGTGGGCCAGACAGGTTACACCGCAGAAATCCCCCGTCCCGTGCACGAACACGGCGATGGCGATGGTGCTGGCGGGATGGACGAACACGACCATGGCGGCGATGCGGACTCGCTGCGCCGACGCCTGCTTATCTCAGCTGCGCTGGCAATCCCCGTCGTGTTGCTGGCCATGGTTCCGCCACTGCAGTTCAACAACTGGCAGTGGCTCTCGCTCACGCTCGCTGCCCCGGTCGTTGTGTGGGGAGCGTGGCCGTTTCACGTAGCAGCTTGGAAGAACGCCCGGCATGGGGTGGCCACAATGGACACGCTGATCTCGCTGGGGGTGAGCGCGGCCTTCTTGTGGTCGGTGTGGGCGCTGTTCTTTGGCACGGCTGGCGAGCCAGGAATGACGATGGAATTCACCTTCCTGCCGTCGCAAGGTTCGGGTGCCAACGAGATCTATCTTGAGGTCGCGACAGCGGTCACGGTATTTATCCTCGCGGGTCGTTACTTCGAAGCCAGGGCCAAGGTGCGATCCGGCGCAGCGCTGGAGGCACTGCTGTCGATGGGCGCCAAAGATGTCGCCGTGCTGCGCACTAGTGCGGACGGACAGTACGAGCTGCGCATACCGATCAATGAGCTAGTGGTTGGCGACGAGTTCGTGGTGCGTCCCGGCGAGAAGGTCGCCACCGACGGCGAGGTCGTAGAGGGCCAGTCAGCTGTTGATGCATCCATGCTGACCGGCGAGCCGGTCCCGGTGGACGTTGAGGTGGGCTCGACGGTGGTCGGGGCGACCGTAAACACCTCTGGGCGCCTGGTTGTTCGAGCGACCCGAGTTGGCGCCGATACTCAGTTGGCGCAGATGGCCAAACTCGTGACAGAAGCTCAAAGCGGCAAAGCCGACGTCCAGCGCCTTGCTGACCGGGTGTCGGCCGTCTTCGTGCCGATCGTCATTCTGCTCTCGATCGCCACGCTGATCGCGTGGCTGCTGTTGGGTGACTCGGTTGCTGCAGCGTTCACGGCTGCCGTGGCGGTGCTGATCATCGCGTGCCCCTGCGCCTTGGGCCTAGCGACTCCAACCGCGCTCCTCGTCGGCACGGGTCGCGGTGCTCAACTCGGGATCCTTATCCGGGGGCCGCAGGTTCTTGAATCCACTCGCAAGGTGGACACCATCGTGCTGGACAAGACCGGCACGGTCACGCAGGGCAAGATGAGCTTGGTCGACGTCGTGGTCGCCGAAGGTACCGACGCGACGGAGCTGCTGCGGCTCGCTGGTGCCCTCGAGGACGCCTCCGAGCACCCCATTGCCGCCGCCATCGCCTCAGGCGCGCGCGCCGACGGTGATCTGCCCACTGTGCAGGACTTCCAGAACTTCCCCGGCCAAGGGGTCACCGGAGTGGTGGACGAGCACGCGATGGTCGTGGGACGACGCAAGTGGCTGGAACAAGAGTGGTCGCAGCCGTTGCCCCCAGAGCTAGCAGTGGCAGCCGATGCGGCGGCAGCGCAGGGTCAGACACCGGTCTATGTCGGCTGCAACGGGCAGGCACGAGGGGTGCTGATTGTCTCCGACACGATCAAGCCCACCTCCAAAGAAGCCATCACCAGATTGCGGGCGTTGGGGCTCAAGCCAGTGCTACTGACCGGAGACAACACTGCGGCCGCCGAGGCTGTGGCGGCTCAGGTCGGGATCGACGAGGTGATTGCGGAGGTCTTGCCCGCCGACAAGGTCGACGTGGTTAAGGATCTACAGTCCCAGGGTGCCGTAGTTGCGATGGTTGGAGACGGTGTCAATGACGCCCCAGCTCTCGCTCAGTCCGACCTAGGCCTGGCCATGGGAACTGGCACGGATGTCGCGATCGAGGCTGCGGATCTGACGCTGGTCCGCGGCGATCTGCGTTCCGCGGCCGATGCGATCGCCCTGTCACGGGCAACCCTGCGAACTATCAAGGGGAACCTGTTCTGGGCCTTCGCGTACAACGTGGCGGCGCTGCCGCTGGCTGCGCTGGGGTTCTTGAACCCGATGATTGCGGGAGCCGCAATGGCGTTTAGTTCGGTGTTCGTGGTGTCCAACAGTCTGCGGCTGCGGCGGTTCAAGGCGTCCAGCGTTTGATCGCCGGGCGCCGACTGCCGGGCACAAGCGGTGCGCATGGAGCGCATCGCAGGGGTCGGATCGTGGAGCCGGACTGCGGGAGATCAGGTTGGTGGCCAGGGACGGGGTCGAACCGTCGACCTCTCACTTTTCAGGCGAGCGCTCGTACCAACTGAGCTACCTGGCCGCGATTAACCTGGCGAGAGGTTAACCGCCGAGAACGAAGAACCCGCCGCGTGAACGACGGGTTGTTTCGTCTCGAGCGACCCCGACCGGACTCGAACCGGCGGCCTCCGCCGTGACAGGGCGGCGCTCTAACCAACTGAGCTACGGGGCCTTACTGCAGGCGAACCTGCGTGCGCAGTCTACTCGGCGGCATTCGGCCGAGAACTGCGGCACTAACCCGGGTGAAAAACCGCCGAGCTAATGCCTAGCTGATGTCACACAGCTAGTTCGTGACCCCAGCGGGATTCGAACCCGCGCTGCCGCCGTGAAAGGGCGGAGTCCTGGGCCGCTAGACGATGGGGCCAGTTTTGCTTCGTCAGCGCGTACACCCTCAATATCAACTGCTAGCAGCGGCTGGGATTGGTTCGTACATCGCATCCAAGGCCGGTCAAGCATATGCGAAAGCCACTCCGGGATGCGCTGCCGCCCCCGCAAGTGGGTGCAACCCATTGCCTGCCGATCGCCTGCCGGATTACCGTGCACCATTTGGGCGCTATAGCAACAGCAATAGTGCACGGTAAATCGGCAGGCCCGGTTGGCAGAACCGGCAGGCAGGGTGGGGGTGTTCGGCGCTAGCTTTTGGGGGTGGAGTTCAACAGTTCGCCTGCTCAGACCATTGGCATTGAGGTCGAGTACGGGATCGTCAGCCGTGAGACCGGCCAACTCGCACCGGTGTCACTCGACGTGCTCACGGCGGCGGGGCTGCCCTACCCAAACGAGGAGCACCCCAAGGCCAAGAACGAGCTGTTCCAGCCGAGTCTGGAGGTCATCACGGGGATCTGTCGCAATCCCGACGAGGCAGTTCGGGATCTGGCGGACACGCTCGGGGACATCGTTCCGCTCCTCAATGAACGCGGCCTCGGTCTGACCTCGACCGGAACTCATCCCTTCGCCGAGTGGGATCAGCTCCCGATCACCCCAAACGAGCGCTACGAGCGCATGGTCAACCAACTCCAGTGGCCCGCCCAGCGGCTACTGATCCACGGCGTTCACGTCCACGTCGGAGCGCTCTCGCCTGATAAGGCGATCGTGACAACGAATGTCGCTGCTGTTTACCTGCCGATTCTGCTCGCCCTGAGTGCGTCGAGTCCGTACTGGCTTGGTCGCGATACGGGATTGGCCAGTGCTCGTACGAAGATCTTCGAGGGGATGCCGCGCACTGGAATCCCGCCGCAGATACCGGACTGGGTCGAGTACCAACGCCTGCTGAAGTCCCTGATTCGCACTCAGACGATCGAGACCGTGCGCGAAATTTGGTGGGATGTTCGCCCGCACCCGAACTTTGGAACGGTTGAGTTTCGGATGTGCGACGGAATCCCCACCCTCAACGAGGTCGCCGCGGTGGGCGCGTTTGCCCAGTGCATAGCAGTGGACGTTGATCGCAAGATGGATGCCGGTGAGCCGATCGTTCTACTCCCGGACTGGGTACTGCGGGAGAACAAGTGGCGCGCGAGCCGGTGGGGTCTGGATGCGGATCTGATCATCGATAACGACTTCAACACTGCCCCGCTGCGAGACATGCTCGCGGAGTTGGTTGCTCGGTTCACTCCGATCGCCGAGGAGCTCGGCTGCGCGAAGGATCTGAACTACGCCCTGCAGATTGCCGACGAGGGTGCGAGCTACGAGCGCCAGCGCGCGGTGGTCCAAGCCGGTGGCAGCCTGGTCGATGTTGTAGCGGCCACCGTCGCTGAAACCGACCGCAGCTTCGCCGAGTACGGTGTCGAGGGTGCCGCCCAAAATGTCGACTCAGTGAGCCCAAAGCGACCGATGAGGATCAGCTAGCAGGAGCCAGCCTGGTGGCGCCCGGGGTTAAAATTCCGGACCAAGTGCGGGCGCAGATCGCGGCTTTCTTGGATGCCCAGGGCGAGGAGTTGATTGCCTTTCGGCGCCAGATTCACGCTCACCCCGAACTCGCGCATCAGGAGTTCGAGACGACCGAAGCCCTCGCTCGCAGACTGCGTGTTGCTGACCTCGACCCGCAGGTTTTGGGCAGCGGTACCGGACTAATCTGCGATATTGCAGGCGCCAACTCACCGGCAGATGCAGAGGTGCCGATCATCGCCTTGCGGGCGGACATTGATGCGTTGGCGATGAACGATGAATCCGATACGGCTTACCAGTCATGTGTTGATGGCGTGGCGCACGCATGCGGCCACGATGCGCACACGACCATCGTGCTCGGCGCGGGGCTACTGCTTGAGAAACTACTCGCACGACCTGATGCGCCGCCAGGCACTGTTCGGCTGATCTTCGAGCCAGCCGAGGAGTCCCTGCCCGGCGGAGCGATTGAGGTGATCGAATCCGGCGGCCTCGACGGTGTGGGAATGATGTACGGGCTGCACTGTGATCCGAAGGTGGACGTCGGGAAGATCGGTGTCGTCGCCGGTCCGATCACCTCGGCTGCTGACCTGGTCGAGATCATCCTGACCGGGCCAGGGGGACACACCGCGCGACCGGAACTAACGGTCGACCTGGTCACGTTGACCTCCGAGGTAGCTCTCGGAGTGCCGAGGCTGTTCAAACAGATGATCGGTGGCGCGGCGGCCAAGCTGACGTTCGGATCCGTCAGAGCCGGCGATGCAGCCAACGTCATCCCAACCTACGCTCGGCTCTACGGAACGATGAGAACTCAAGACCATCAGGTCTGGGAGGACTCTCCCGAGCTCATCGAGAAGGCACTCGCGGAGATCGTCGACGACGCCTCCGCTACCTGGACGGTCAACCAGATCAGGGGTGTTCCACCCGTCGTCAACGACACCGACGCGAGCGCGTTCCTGCGCGATGTGATCGTCGCGGAGTACGGCAGTGACGCGGTTATTGAGGCGCCGCAATCGTGGGGTGGCGACACGTTCGCCTGGTATCTCGAGCAAGTCCCGGGTTCGTACGCGCGCCTCGGTACCCACGATCCGGCGGATGGCCAGAGCAGACTCGATTTGCATGCCGCCGACTTTGATATCGATGAGCGAGCAATTGCCGTTGGGGTCAGCGTGTTAGCTGCGACGGCCTACCTGTGGCTCGTCGATTCGCAACGAGACTGACCACCGGCGATGAGCTAGCCCAGGTACTTCTTGAGTTCGCGCCGAGCCAGCGAGGCCTCGTGGACCTCGTCTGGGCCGTCGGCTAGATGCAAAGTGCGGGCACCCGCCCATAGCGCCGCGAGCGGAGTGTCCTGACTGACCCCGGCTCCACCGAACGCTTGGACGGCGCGATCAAGACACCCACGTCGTCACCTCCGGGGTCAGGACCTTGATTGCCTGGATCTCGGTGTGCGCGCCCTTGTTGCCGACCGTGTCCATCAACCACGCGGTCTTGAGGATGAGCAACCGGGTCGACTCGATCCGGATCCGCGACTGGGCGATCCACTGCTGGATCACTCCCTGCCGGGCCAGCGGCTTGCCGAACGCCTCGCGTTCCAGGAACCCGCCGACACATCAGTTCGACTGCTCGCTCAGCCATGCCGATCGCGCGCATGCAGTGGTGAATCCGCCCGGGTCCTAGGCGCGCTTGAGCGATCGCGAAGCCGGATCCTTCCGCGCCGATCAGGTTCGCAATCGGTACGCGGACATCCTGGAAACTGACCTCGGCGTGACCGCCGTGCTCGGCGTCGTCGTACCCGTAGACCGTCAGTGGCCGCGCCACCGTGAGCCCAGGAGTATCGCGTGGGACCAGGACCATCGACTGCTGGTGGTAGGTGTCGGCGTCCGGGTCGGTCTTGCCCATCACGATGAAGATCTGGCAGTTGGGATCCATCGCCCCGGTGGTCCACCATTTGCGCCCGTTGATCACGTACTCGTCGCCTTCGCGGCGGATGGAGGTGGCGATATTGCGTCGCATCAGATGAGGCGACATCCGGTTCGGTCATGGCGAACGCTGAACGGATTCGCGCGTCCAAAAGCGGCTCGAGCCACTGAGCCTGCTGGGCGGGCGAACCGAAGTCGGCCAGCACCTCCATGTTGCCGGTGTCCGGGGCCGAACAGTTAAGCGCCTCCGGCGCCAGGTGCGGGGAGCGGCCGGTGATCTCGGCGAGGGGGGCGTACTGCAGGTTCGTTAGTCCCGCACCGTCCGGATGGTGGGGCAGGAACAGGTTCCACAGCCCTTGTTCGCGTGCTTTGGCCTGCAACTGCTTGACGATAGGTGGTCGAGTGAACGGTTCCCCTACGGCGGACTGCTCGTGGAATACCGCCTCCGCCGGGTAGACGTACTCGTCCATGAACGCGTTGAGACGTGCCATCAGGTCGAGCGTCTTGTCGTCGTATGCGAAGTCCATCGCCATTCACCCCTCTTGTTGTGAGCCCGTGCCCGTGCTGATGCCCGTGCCCGTTCCGTGCCCGACTGTTGTCCGCGCTAGCGGGGTAGTTGCACCAAACCCCGCTCGACTAGCGGCGAGACCAGGTCCCCGATCGTCGCGAACCCGTCACCGACAGTCTTGCCCATCGAGTGACGGAAGTAGATGCCCTCCAAGATCACGCTCAACTTGAAGCAGCCGAACGCGATGTACCAAGGCAAGTCGGTCATATCCAGGCCGCTGGCCTCCGCGTAGCTCGCGATCAGGTCATCGGTCGGTGGGAACGGGGCGGAGGCGTCGGTGTTCGGTCCGAGCGGAATCAGCGACGAGGATCCCAACGCTGCCCAGTACGTGCAGAACAGGCCAACGTCGGTCAGCGGGTCACCTAGCGTCGACATCTCCCAGTCCACGACAGCGGCGATGCCGTATTCCCCGAACGGGTCCCGGTCGACGATGACGTTGTCGAGTCGGTAGTCGCCGTGGACGATGGTGTTGCGCTGGGTGGTGGGGATACGGCTGGCAAGTGACTCGGCAAGTTCATCGATTCCGGCCACATGACGCGAGCGGGACGCGTCGAGTTGTTTGGTCCACCGCCGAATCTGGCGCTCAAGGAACCCGTCGGGGCGGCCGAAGTCGGCTAGGCCGATGGCATTTGGGTCGATCGCGTGCAGGTGGCCGAGGGTGTTGACGAGACGGTAGGACAGCGGGGCGATCGATGCGGCGCCGATGTCCATCGCGTCCTCGAAGTCGCGTAGGACGAGTCCGTTGACCTTCTCCATCAAGTAGAACGGGGCACCAAGGACGTCGGGGTCCTCGCACAGCACGATGGCTCCTGCGACTGGCACGCTGGTGTCAGCGAGCGCGGAGATGATCCGAAACTCTCTCGCCATATCGTGCGCGGTGTCCAGCACATGTCCGAGCGGGGGACGGCGTAGCACGACGGTTCGTTCGCGACCGGTCGAGGCGCCGTCACTTAGGTCTGAGCCAGTGATGAAGTAGGTGAGGTTAGAGCGGCCGCCGGCGATCACCTCGGCGCGTAGCGGTCCACCGAGAAGCCCGGGTGCGTGCTGATCTAGGTACGTCGCGAGTCGGTCTAGATCAACGCCGGGGGGCATTTGAGAGTTGTCCAGGTCTGCCACAACGCTGAGATTACACACGACCCGAGCAATAGGTGCTTCGGCTTGTCGAATACGCCATTGAACGGTTCTTGTTGGGGCGAGGGCTAGCATTGCTTAAATGGCTAGGGACCCAAAGACTTCGGTACACGAGGATGTCACTGCGCAGCACTACACCTTGACGACGCAGGAGCGCTCGGAGCTCAAAGGACAGACACCCGTCGCGGTGTGGTTAACCGGATTGCCGGGCTCGGGTAAGAGCACCTTGGCTGACTCGGTCGAGCGCCGTTTGCACGCGTTGGGTAAGCACACGATGGTGCTCGACGGGGACAACGTACGCAGCGGTCTAAACCGCGATCTCGGCTTTGCCCCAGAAGACCGCCAAGAGAATGTCCGCCGGGTTGCCGAGGTCGCCAAACTGCTCGTCGACGCCGGGGTCATCCCGATTGTTGCGCTGGTTTCGCCGTTCAACTCTGATCGTGACACGGCGCGCGCATTGTTCGCCGATGACCAGTTCCTTGAGGTCTGGGTTGAAACCCCTCCACAGGTTTGCGCCGAGCGAGACCCAAAGGGTCTCTGGGCGAAGGCAAAGTCGGGGAAGATCAGCAACATGACGGGTGTGGGTCAGGGCTACGAGGCGCCCGAGCATGCCGAGATTCATGTGCATGGCGATATGGACTTACAGCACAACACTGAGGTCGTCGTTGAGGCGATCCTCGCTCGCCAGTAGGCCCACTAGATCCGACGCAGCGGCCTTCCTGCACTTCACCGCCGTGGGTAGAAAACCTATCCGGCAGTTACTTGACCTTCACCACTAGTTTTGTCGACTGGCCTTTGCCTGAGGTGAAGTTGACGGTCGTCGTTCCGAGTGCCTGCGCGGTCAAGTTTGCGATGGTGGTGCCGGGGGCATCTGGCTGCTCCTCTGGCGGAGCTTTGAAGGAGACACTGCCTACGCTGACGCCGGAACCCGCGCTGGCCGTCCAGCCGTCCTCGGCGTCTGACGGGAACTGCACGATGATTCGTTGCCCCACCACGGCCGTGACTGTGCTGGGCAACGAGGCAACGAACAATGGGGGCGACGCCTTCACCTTTGTCTTGGTGGGGCTGGCCGTCGGCCGGGGCGTAGGACGAAACGTCGGAGAACTACTCGTCGCGCTCGGTGAAGGTTCGGAGGTTCGGGTCGCCTTGGGAGTCGTGGATTGCGCGGAGCTCTCGACTGCGCTCGGCACCGTCGAGGGGTCCGAACTAACCGAAAGCGATGAGCATCCAGCAGCCCCCAGGCTCAAGGCCCCAGCGATAGCGATGAGTGCGGAAGATCGCAGACGAATCGAGTGTCGAGACGTCTCGCGGCTAGCCGAGGTGGAACGTGGAAGGCGCCGAATCATGGGAGCCAGTGTGCCGCACCAGTGCGACGTTTCCTCGCAGCACCCGCGACGTGTCAGCGACTAGCGGACTTCGGAGACGACTTGTTCGCCCGAGGATTTGGTCTCATCGCGAACCATTGGTAACAGCTTGGCGACGATGGCTGCGACCACGGCGACCGGGATGAGTTGTGGTCCACCGACAATCAGACCCAGCACTGCACCGAGGACGATAGAGGCCAGCAGCTTGGGGTGCGCCAGGTAAATGATGGCGGCGGTAATGCCGGCAGCGAGCGCCCCTTGGGCGTAGTCCGGTGACAGTTCCACCGCGATGGCTGACAGGCCAGCTCCGATGTAAATCGCGGGAAAGAACGGTCCACCGCGGAAGCCAACACCCATGCTGATTGAGTACGCAAGCCACTTCGCCGCGACCGTGAACACGATTACCCCTACGGATCCCAGCGCCAGCAGTGCTTGGGTCTCGTTCTCGCCGCTCGTGAGCACCAGCGCGATCTCGTTGCCGGTCGCCAGGTTGTAGCCGAGTGCGATCACTCCGACCGTGAACCCGCCTAGGGCCAGCACGCCGACGCGGGGCGTATCCCCACCGTGCAGTCTCAGGATGCCGATCGACAGGAAGCGTCCGAGCGTCAGAATGCCTGCCGTTAGGGCAGCAACACCAACCGCGCCAACCAGATCGCGTATGTCGAACGAGTAGGGGGTGGGGTTGGAGAACCCCCCGTCCAGGATGGGATTAACGAACAGCGCCAGGATGGCCGCAGCAGCCCCGACACCTGCGCCAACTTTGATGGTGACGGCGCCCTTGGCCGCGATCACCGTGCCGACGAATGCGCCGGTTGACACCATGGCGACTTCCGGGCCGAGCACCAAACCACCGATTAGCGTGGCGGCAATTGCTCCGATGATCGAGGGGTACTCACGGGCCGTGATGGGGTTGATCGCAATGCCCAGCATCGGGTTGTGACCGTCGCTGCCGTGTTTGCGCAATAGGGCAACGACGATTCCTGCGACCGTTGGAATAACCAGCGTCACCGCCCATAGCGCGGGTTCGGGAGCGTTCTTGGGGAACTCGACCCAGAGCAACTCGATCGCGGTCTGGAGAATCTGCAGGACCACGTAGCCCAGCGGCAAACTAATGATCGCGATCAGGGCGCACAGGGCGATAGTTTTTCCGCGCGGAGCCGAATCCATTGGCCTACCTTGTCAGACGAATCCGCCGTTAGGTGGTTCCTGGGCGCCATCTGGCAGGATCGGGGTGTGGGAGCTGACTACGCGATTCAAGCTGAGGCGCTGACCAAGTCTTACGGGGACGTACATGCGGTCCGTGGTGTTGACCTCGAGGTCAAGGTCGGTGAGTGCTTCGCGATGCTCGGGCCTAACGGAGCCGGGAAGACAACGTGCACCGAGATCTTCGAGGGCTACCGTTCCCGAACTTCGGGGACGGTCGAGGTGCTAGGGGAGGATCCGGCGACCGGTTCCCGAGCGTGGAAGGCCAGGCTCGGGATTGTGTTGCAGACGTCCCGGGATTTGACGGACCTCACCGGTCAAGGAAGCCGTCGAACACTTCTCCGGTTACTACCCGAATCCTCGCGACCCCGCCGAGGTCATCGAGGCCGTCGGGCTCGCAGCGAAGCTCGGCACGCGCTCGACCGCCCTGTCTGGCGGCCAGCGCCGACGCCTAGATGTGGCATTGGGGATCATCGGCTCGCCCGATGTGCTGTTTTTGGATGAGCCAACTACGGGGTTCGACCCCGAGGCTCGGCGACAGTTCTGGGAGTTGATCGACGGCCTCAAGGATGAGGGGACGACGATTCTTTTGACGACCCACTACATGGAGGAGGCCGAGGCGCTCGCTGACCGCGTCGCCGTGCTCACCAACGGTGCGGTGGTGGCGTGCGATTCGCCCGAGAGGCTGAGCGGGCGTCAAGACGGGATGGCTCGCGTTTCGTGGCTGTCGGCTGATGGCCCACGTTCGGTGCAGACGTCGACACCCACTCGGACCGTCTCCGAGCTGGCGGCAGCTTTCAATGGCGAGATCCCTGAACTTTCGGTGGTACGTCCGAGCCTGGAGGACGTGTATTTGGCGTTGACCGAGCAGGCGGAACTCTCGGGCATGCCCGACGGTTCGAACCCAGGGGAGGATTCGAGCCGATGAGTTCGCCAACACGTACGACGCCCGCCGCGCAGAATGTTGCGCTGCCGAGTGCGATGACGCTTGGTCTGAGCAGGACGCGCATCGAGATCAAGCAACTCTTCCGCGACAAGGAATCGGCTGTCTTCACGTTCGCGCTGCCGATGCTGCTGCTGGTCGTTTTCGGCTCAGTGTTCAACACCGATATTGCGCCCGGGGTGACGTTCAGCCAGTACTTCGCCGCGGGAATGATCGCGTCGGGAATTGTCTACACGTCGTTTCAGAACCTCGCCATCACGATTCCGCAAGAACGCGATGACGGCACGCTGAAGCGGCTCGAGGGTTCACCGATGCCCAAGGCGTCGTACTTCATCGGCAAGATCGGCATGGTCTTCTTCGTCTACATCGTGCAGGTCATCTTGTTGATGGCGATTGGCATCGCGTTCTTCGGACTCGCGCTGCCGGAGACAGCTTTCAAGTGGTTCACGTTCGCCTGGATCTCGGTGCTGGGGCTCGTCTGCTGCACGTTGTTGGGAATCGCCTTCTCGTCGATCCCCAAGACTGGCCGGGGTGCTCCGGCGTTGGTCACGCCCGTTGTGCTGGTGCTGCAGTTCACCTCTGGGGTGTTCTTCGTATTCAGTCAGCTACCGCACTGGATGCAAGTCGGCTCATCGTTCTTCCCCCTGAAGTGGCTGGCGCAGGGAATGCGGTCAGTATTCCTTCCGGAGGACTTCGCCACGCAAGAGGTCGCGGGTAGTTGGCAGCTACCTGCAGTTGCAGGGGTGCTGCTGATCTGGACAGCGATCGCAGCCATCCTGGCGCTCAAGACATTCCGCTGGCAAGCCCGCAGCTGACGCCCCACATCTTGGCGCGGACACGGGGACGTCAGTCTGCCCAGCCCGACGCTTAGGCGGACACTGCCGCCGAGTTCACGGGGACGTCAGTCTCCCAGCCGACGCTTGGCGGACATCCGCGGCTTCGGTTCCCGATGTGCTTAATCGGCGCAAGGTGCTGTCAGCTTCGTGACGATAGGAAGGAGTGAAGGTGGCTCAACGGTGGTTCCGGTCACCTGACTGCGTGACGGCGACGATGGTTACGTGGTCGCTGATAGCGGTGGGCGCCGCGGCGTCACCTTACGCCCCCGCTCATGCGGTTGGGTCGACACCTGTTGGGTTCACGCCGCCGTTGGATACGACGGCGACCCCGAAAGCGCGTGGCAATCCAGCCCTCCAAGCCCAAGTCCAAGAAGCTGCCCGGGACCAAGTGCCGCGCGTTCCCGGCATCGAATGTTTGGCATGCGGACGTCTCAGCTCTACCGGTACATCCCCGATCTGCTCAATGGCTAGCCAGCACTGGGGCTGCGTCGACCCGGCTGCATCCGGACTTCGGGCCGTCATTTGGGGAGCAGTCAGTTCCGTACGGAATACCGATCACCATCGCCAAGTCCAAGGCTAAGAAGAACGTTCGCTTTGGGTACGCCGACGAAAGTGATCGCGTTCGATATCCGTTGAACCGAAAGACCAAGATCGAAGGAGGTTGGGACGCCGAATGGTGACAGGCACGCGATCGTCGTTCGCGCCAAAACGTGCAAGCTGTACGAGACATGGAATACGCGGCTGACCGGCTCGGGTTGGACAGCAGGATCGGGCGCTGTCTGGTCGCTGAAGTCAAACAAGCTCCGTGCGCCCGGTTGGACTTCAGCAGATGCAGCGGGGCTCGCGATTCTGCCTGGCCTGCTTCGCTGGGACGAGGTGAAGTCTGGCCGCGTCGACCACGCGATCCGGTTCACTGTCGGCTCGTCGCAACGCAGCTATCTGTGGCCAGCTCGCCATCAGGCAGGATCCACCGACGACCCGGGCGGTCCCCCGATGGGGGCACGATTCCGGTTGAAGTCGTCCTTCGACATGACGGGCTATTCCGCCCGGGCGAGGGTCATCCTGCGAGCGATGGCTCGACATGGCCTAGTGGTGGCAGATAACGGTTCCGACTGGTACTTCCAGGGGACCTCCGACTCGCGTTGGCCCAACGACCTCATCGATGAACTTAAGCGGGTTCCCGCATCGCAGTTCGAGGCTGTCGACGTGACACCGCTGCAGGTCAAATCCACCTCTGCCAAGGCTCGTCGTTAGGGATTGATGCGGCTAGTCCCCTCGGCTGAAGAGCGTCGGTGGGGACGCTGTCCCAGCCATTGACCCGTCGACTCTGGCGGATACGTATCACCGCGGGTGAACGTTCCGACGCTGCCTGAGAGCCCGAACCCTTCGTTGACGGGCTGGGAGTACGTCACGACGAAGGCGACCTCCTGTTGCGCCAGGTTCTCAACCGTGTGCAGCGCGCCGGCAGGTACAAAGAACATCTGACCTGGGTCGATGACGAAGATTGAGTGCGAGTTGCCAGTGTGGAAGATCGTCACCAAGAGTCGACCGGCTGTGCAGTAGCCCAGAGCGTTCGCGGCGACATTCCAGTGCGGTTCACGAAATGCACCTGGGGCAAGTGTGATCCTGGCGATCGACATGGTGTCCAACACCGGGAACGTGTTCTTGTCCCCGACGGTCATCGTCCCGAGCTCGGAACGTGCTGCTGTGTGTTCTCACCCACGACCCGTAGTCGGCGACCGCTACTGAGATCGCTCGGACCAATCGCGATGACGACGTTTTGGGCACCGCCATCTCGGACGGCATTCGATACTGCGTCGGCGGTGGGCCCCGCGGGACTCGAACCCGCAACCTACGGATTAAAAGTCCGCAGCTCTGCCAATTGAGCTAGAGGCCCGGGGATACGAACACAGTCGTGTTGATAAACCCTGTGGAGAGTGTTGCGCAGGCGAGACTACCCGACGGGCTTTGGAGAGTCCGCGCTCTGATTGGGATTTAGCGCGAAACAGCGCCAGTCGCGCGCCACTTCCAGATCTATTTCAGGCTTGAGCCACGACGAATACCCCGAGCCTGGGACCGGGATTGCCTACGGAGTGGTCGGCACTTACGGCGGGGCCATCAATCATCCATTTAAACCAGTTCCGGTACGGCGCGTGGAGCGAGCGGACCAGATTCTTTGGCGCGACCCCACTGATGACTTAACAGTTGTGGTTGGGCTTGTCCAAGAATGAAGCTCGTTGTGCAGTGACCGGTTGAGGCCAGGTACCCGTTGACACAACTTGCACGCGGTCTTCCAGGGCGAGTCACTTCTCGGGGACTGACCATTGTCGCAGTGTTTGATATTCCTATCAGTGGGAATAATGAGAGCAGAAGTTCTTACTTAACCACCGAAAATAGGAGAGTTCCATGAGCACGTCCACGTTTGTTAGCCGCCGCTCGACGAAGGTCGGAGCCGCTGTGTTGGCTGGGGCCGCATTGTTGTCCGCAGGTGTTGCTGGCTGTTCTAGTGAGAACCCCACGACGTCCGCTGTCGTGGTCGATCGCGAAGCCGGGGGAGCCCTAGAAATTGCGAAGTTCTTCGGTGAGGGTGTCGCCATGGGCCTGCTGGAAGGGGGTGGCAAATCCATGTTCGATTCGCTGTTCGGGGGTGAGCAAGGAGAGGATCCGAACAAGGAACGCTTCGACGAAATCTCCGGCAAGCTAAGTGAGATCGACGGCAAGCTCGACCAGATGCAGGTCCAGACCAAGACTTTGCTGGACAAGACCGATGATGCCGCGTATGCCGCTGACCTTCGGGAACTGCAAGACGTCGGGAGCGCTGTGAGCTTCATGTACCAAGACTCGTTCATGCCATTGGTTCGGGCGAATCAGAAGTTGGCCGACGATGTGCGCAGTGGCGCCTCAGCCGAAGTTTTGGAGGCTGATCGTGCTGCCGTCGCCACGGCAACAGAGAACTTCAGGACTGACTACAAGAACGGGAAACTCACGATTGGAACGGCTGCGGAAAAGATTCACAACTACCTGCTGCCTGGTGGCACGTCGGTCCTGCAACATAAGGGCGCAACGCTGATGGAGAAGGGCTACCTGACCACCACAGATTCTCGGATTCTGCGCGCGGAATATGACTTGTGGGCTGATTACCAGGCAACTGCCGCGATGATGACCGCTCTTGGCTCTGAGTTGAACGGCACCGTCGCTGATTCAAAGCGGGTTGTCACGACCTGGCAGGCCGCCCGCGATAGCGAGGTAGCCAAGCTGCCCCCACGGATTGGAACTGGGACGGTATCGTCGTAACTCCAAACGGCACAACACAGGGCGCTGAGGTATTCGTGGCGCCAGCACGCACGCAGAAGACGTGGTTACCCACGTACGGCCTTCCTAAGGTTGCCGGGCTCCCTGTCACGGAATGGAACGAAACTCAGCTTGGTGACGACCCCGATCCCGCGAGCAGCGCTTTGGGCTGGGCCGGAGCGGCAACCGACATCATTCGCCCATACGAGGGTCAGTACGGCAACGAAATGCCCGGTCATCAAGACTGGCGCGTCTGGAGCAACGCAGACGCAAAAGTGTTGACGAAAGCCGTAGCTGGCCTACCCGGCGCGACTGTCGGTGAGCGCCTGAGTGCGCTAGCCGACGATACCGACCCAACAAACCTGGATCCAGGAAAAAACTGGAAGGCCCTCGCTGACGGCGGTTACGTATGGACGAGTGACTCCACTTCGTTAAAGCTGATTGTGAGTACGGAGTCAACGATGCGCTCTTTGAGGAGTTGCTAAAGAAGACCGGGCTCCCGGTCAACCCGCACATGGCCGTTAACATGGGCAGTAACGATGGGGCGATCGCGGCGCGTGCGAATAGCCTGCCGAGGTTCTACTCGGTAGGTAACTACGACAAGGAGAACGATGGCGCGCGAGCATGTTGGGTCGAAGGCAGGAACGAACTGCTCAAGAGCGACGAAACCGCGAGCTTCTTGCTGGTACGCACAGCGCAGGCTGACGAAAACTACATGCTAGAGAAGGGTCGGTAGCCCACTACTCCGGAACCACGGGCGGAACCACGGGCGGTGCTCGGGGTTCCGCTGGTTCCGCTGCGACAACGACCTCGAGCTGGGTCCTCGCCACCAGCCGACCTGTGCTGACAAAACAGGCATCCCGCTGTCGCAGGGTGCTTGTGTGCCCCCATGGCAACGGAACAACAATCACCCGTCGCGCGGGCTAGCGATCTTGGCCACAAAGGAGCGCCCCGAATGACCGTCATTGCGGTCGGGCTTTCATTGATCGTCACCGGCGTCATGGTCGCCCCTGTGCAGGCCGCGCCAACGCCAACTACCACGCCCGTGTCCACGGACCTCGTCCTCGACGCTCCCCCCGACCCACAAGTCGCCAACTCGGTGCGGAGTGAAGCCGGTGGCGGGATCAAGTGGAAGAAGTGCAGTATCCCCCGAGTTAAGCGCGCTCAATGCGCTCGCTTCGCCGTCCCGCGGGACTACACACAGCCTGAGGGTAAGCAGTTCAAGCTCAAGCTCTACCGCCTCAAAGCCCTCCCTAAGAAGCAGCGAGCAGGTAAGTCGGTCATCGGCTCGGTATTTGCCAATCCCGGCGGTCCCGGCGCTTCTGGGCGCAGTCTGCTTCCAGCGCTGACTGATCTGCAGCGGCGTTTTCACGTTGTTACCTGGGCGCCGCGCGGCGTTGCGAAGTCCAAACCGCTGTTGCGTGACTGCCCAGACGGCCCGGCCCCCTCCTTTGGTCCGGAGTACCCGTTGGCCGGTGCGTTCACCTGGCAGCAGATGGCCCAGGCGGCGCTAGAGACACAAGGGCCCAGCAAGGCGTTCTGCTACGGAAGCAGCCCACACATAGTTCCGACGATCGGAACTAACAATGTGGTGAAGGACCTGGACTCGATGCGCGCTGCAGTTGGTGATGCGAAGCTGACCTATCTGGGGTACAGCTACGGCACGCGAATCGGGCGACTCTACGCGCAGACCTACCCAGACCGAGTCCGCGCAATGGTCCTCGACGGCGTTGTCGACCCAACGGAGTCGATGCAGGACTTTGCGGTCCTAGGAGCTAAAGGCGGAAAGGCAAGTTTCAAGTACACGATGCGCGCACTGTCTGCCGGCGAACTGCGGGCGTACAGGAATGTCAACCGGGTGCTACAGGACGACTACGCCCCCAACTTGAATAGGTTCACCTGGTGGCAGTTCGCGCTAAATGCGGGCAACGATCCGGAGGTACTAGCGAGCCTCAAGACCTCTTCGTGTGAGCTAGCCGAGGCGCTTGCGGTACCCGGGTGCGCAGGTGTCGACGTGAAAAAGCGATCACTGAAGGCCATCTCGCGCAACCTCGAGCCTCTAACGAGAGCGCGCACCGGACCCTCAAACCTGACGCCACTCATCAACTGCGTCGATCTACGCGGCCGACCCGGTCCGGCTCGGGTTGGCTCGTATCTTGATGGTGCGGTCAAGACCAACCTCGCAGGACAAGTGGGCCGGATTAACGGACTCACCTACGGAACCACCTGCTCAGGTCTTCCAGATCCGGCCGACCCGGTTCCAGCGATGCCAGCAGGTGTGCGCCTGCTGACACCACCATTGCTGGTCAACGGCAAGGGCGACGCTCTGACGCCCTACGTCGGTGCGAGGCAAACGCACAAGCGCTTCACCGGATCTCGTCTGATCACCGTCAATACCTCGACCCATGGAATCTTCCGCGGGAAGACGCGTACCAGCGGTTGCATCGCGAAACCTGTTCTCCAGTACCTGAACCGGCAGAAGTTGCCTAATAAGAACAAGTACTGCCGTAGTGCCAGATAGCCAGCTTCTTGCTGGTGGCCGCCGCTGGGCGTGGCGGGTAAGGTGCCGGATCCATCTTCAGCAAGCGGCCAATCTGGAATCTGGTTTTACTACTCACCACCTAGACATGGCGCCTAGCGGCGCTTCCCAGTGTCAACCGAGGGCGCTAGGTGGCGCGCTAGTGCTGGCCGTAGTCACTGACTACCCGGTTGGCAACGTCGCGCAGCTTCATGTTGTGTTCTTGACTGACCTGCGACAGTAGCCGAAACGCCGCGTCGCCAGTGATCTTGTGGCGTTCCATCAGTATGCCTTTGGCCTGGCCGATGATGTCGCGCGTCGACAGGGCGAATTCGAGCTGATCTTGAGCCTGCCGATCCGCGAGCGCAACCGCAGCGTGCGACGCGAACAGCAGGCCGACGTGCTCGGACTCCTCGCTGAACGCGTGTGGTTCAGGGGAGAAGAGATTCAGCGATCCAAGATTGTCGCCCTCGACGAACAACTGAAACGACAGCATGCTGCCAGCGCCGAGACCGTGTGCCTTGGCTGCAAATGCGGGCCAGCGGGTCTCGTTGGCCATATCTGGCACGCGCACGGTGGCTTGTTCGTAGATGGCGTCCAAACAAGGACCCTGCCCAGTCGCGGTCTGCACGGCGTCGATCTTGCGAGCCATCTCGCTCGATGCCGCTTGGGGCACGACAACTCGCCTCCCGGACACGACGCTGATCGACGCCTCTTGCGCGCCGGGAATGAGATCGATCGCGGTGCGCACGATTCCCTGCAGAGTGTGTGCTGTGTCGTGTTCATGTTCCAGTTGTCGGGCCAACGCAGCCAGCGAAGTCGCTAGCTGGTCTAGTACCGCAACAGGCACCGTCTCTTCCGAATCGGTCCGCTCAGACTCGGGTGACTGATGTAGCGAAGTGTTCATACCTCGAGCCTGCCGGTGATTGAAGAACAGCGCAACCAGCGAGCCCTGCGGATGTCGTGAGGGTGCGCTTACCTCTGGACCGGCGTACCTGCCGCATGTGACCGTCCAATAGCTTCCAGCATGGCTGCCTGGCAGGAAAGGCGAGGGGAGTTGAGCCACAATCTGAAGTGGGATGGATACCTTCCCAATCTGGTTCATTTTGGGTAGCCGTGACTGTAGTGGGCCACGAGCCCGATTCGCAAAGAGGTGCTAGAAGTGACGGTGCAACGACAGCGGCCGACTCACGTCTTTGCCCAACCGGTCAACGTGAGAACGCCCCGGGCAAACAGCGACCACACCCGACTCGTCGTCGGATTGGTCGTGGCCACAGTCGTGACGGCTGCAGCCGTTGTGGTTGCGCTGAGCCAGATTCTGCGCACAGCCCAAGTCGATTTCGGCAATATCAAACAAGTCACCTTGGGACCATTCACGCTCAGTGTTTCGGCTGAGGTGCCGCCGACGACGCTGATCGTGATCTCAGTGGCGACACTCGTTGGCGTGGCCAGTTGCGCGTTCGCGTTCGAAGCCATTGCCGCGCTGCTCACCGTTAGTCCCAAGCGCGACTTGCTGGCCTCGTATCGCGAACAGTTCGAGTTCACCGAGCCCGGACCGCTGCGACTAACAATCGTCGTCCCCGCCCACAACGAAGAGGCTTCCTTACCCGGCACCCTCGACGCGCTCAAGAAACAAACCCGACCACCGGACCGAGTCATCGTTGTTGCTGATAACTGCACCGACAGAACTGTCGCGATCGCCGAAGAGATGGGGTACGAGTCTTTTGAGACTGTCGACAACACCCACAAGAAGGGCGGGGCGCTGAATCAGGCCCTACGCGAGATTCTTGTCGAGACGGACGCCCGAGACGTCATCATGATCATGGATGCTGATACTCGGCTGAGCGAGAGGTTCCTCGAGACCGGAATCAGCAGATTCGCCAATGACGAGGACCTGTCAGCGGTGGGCGGCGTCTTCTATGGTGAGGATGGCGAGGGACTTATCGGGCAGTTCCAGCGAAACGAATACGCTCGCTACTCGTTGCAGATTCGATCTCGCCACGGCCGCGTCTTTGTCTTGACGGGGACCGCCTCGATGTTCAGAGCCGAGGTCCTCCTTGACGTGGCGGCAGCCCGCGGAGTGTTTATCCCGGGCGACACCGGCAACGTCTACGACACGGCTGCCCTGACTGAGGACAACGAGCTAACGCTTGCGTTGAAGTCGCTTGGGGCATCGATGAACAGCCCCATCGAATGTAAGGTCACTACCGAGATCATGCCCACCTGGAAGGCGCTGTGGACGCAGCGCAAACGGTGGCAACGAGGTGCATTGGAGAACCTGGCTGCCTACGGATTCACCCGCGCCACCATTCGGTACTGGGGCCAACAGGTCGGCATTGGCTACGGAACCATCGCGTTGAATCTCGCGCTGCTGCTGATGCTGATTACGTTCTTGGCGGTCGACACGTGGATCTGGTTCCCCTTTTGGCTGGTCATTACCGCGATCTTCGTCGTCGAGCGAGTCGTCACTGCTTGGTCTGGGGGAATCAAGGCCCGACTGCTCGCAGTGTTGCTGTTTCCTGAGTTGGCGTACGACGTATTCCTTCAGGTCGTCTTCGTTACGTGCCTAGTCGACATCGCCCGGGCCAAACGAACAACCTGGGGCCACGTGGTTCACACGGCGCAGGAGCCGTCGCCATGATGGATATCGCCGCTGGTCTGGTGCTCCCGCAATCAGTGCTGGAAAGCACGTGGTTCAGTCTGCTCGCGACAATCGTCGCTTTCAATACGTTGGTCTATATCGGCCTCACCCTGTCCAAACTTGTTCCACTCCCGAAGCCTGCGCGGGCAGCCACTGTGCGGTCTTGGTTGCGTCGGTTCGGGATCACCGTAGATGAGGAAGCCGCTGTGAAAGATCTACCCGAAACGACATGGACAGATACCTCAAATCCACGTGAACTGCTCCGAACGACGGTCGCTGGGCGCTACCTGCCGACCGGGTTGATCGCCCTCGGCGGACTGACGACAGTACTGTCCCTCATTTCGATCTCGCTGGTTGGTCAGCAGAGCGAGGCCGCGACGTTCTTCCACCTTGGAGGAGTCGTACTCGGCCTAGCTATCCTGATCACCAGTCAAGTTGTGGTCCGATCTCGCATCGGGGTGGGTGCGCTGCAGTGGGTTTGGCTGGTGGCAAACCTGGCGGTCGCGGGCACACTGATCGTTGACGGCGCGGTTGCCGGGAATCAGACCTCGTTGGCGTACGTGCTCATCTTGTTGGTGGCCTTTCCGTCAATAGCCATGGCATGGACTCCGACACTGATCGGGAATGGGGTCGTCTTTGCCGGAGTAGTGGTGGCAGCGTTTACGATTCCGGGAGACGAGGACATTCGAATCGTCAGCGTCGCGCTCATCGCTGCACTAGTCGGCGGAGGTCTGTTGCGACTTCGGTTGCTGGCTATTGACGCGCTAGCCGACGAGACAGTGGCGGCCAACACTTTGGCTACTACCGACCCCGCCACCGGGGTGCTCACGCGAAATGGGATCCAGACGTTGATGCCAGCGCTGGCGGGCATCGCCGATCGTGCTGAGGCAAACGTGATGGTGATCTACGTTGACATCGACAAGCTCGGAGAAGCGAACATCAAGTACGGCATTGACTACGGAAACAGCGTGTTGAAAGTCGTGGCTGACGCGATTCGTGTCTGCGTGAGAACGGGTGACTTGATATCTCGCTACTCTGGCGATTCGTTCCTCGTCGCGGGCCTCGGAGACAAGCCATCGGCGCGTGACCTCGCAGACCGAATCGAGCAGTCCGTCGCTGAATCAGGCACGAGTCTGGGTAGGACGCCGATCCGGGTGAACGTGGGGACCGCGTCGGGCAATCCTCGTGGAAGCACGTTTGAAGGGCTCGTCCAGGTTGCGCGCAGAGAGTCTGGCGACTCCACCGCGATCTCTAGCTAGGGCGATGGGCTGGCTCGTCGGTCGGCTAGTTCGGTTGACCTGTTACCGAGAACACGGGACCACCGTTCGGCCCACTGGTGATCGCCACGGCGACGTTCTGACCGGACTCCAGCGAGACCGTGACCCCATCATCGGAATCCATGACGGCTGAATTGATCACATCGCCTTGGCGAACCCCGCTCGGGGCAAGTGCAATGTGGTAGCTCGTTGACGGCGTGAACGTGGCAGTTGACTTCGGGGCGATTGAACTGCTGGCAAGGACCTTCCCGTCGCGGAGTATCTCGACTGTCTCCGCACCGGCATTCAGGTTGTTTAGCACGACAATTGAACCCGCGGATGCGGTGCCATCAGCGACCAGTGCAATGCCGGAGGAGTCCTCTTGAACACTCCATCGTTGGCCGGTGCTCGTGTTGATCGGGTCGGTGATATTCCCGTAGCCGTCGCGTGCCTGTACCGCAAAACCAGGCGGAACCGTGATCACTTGATTGTTGGCGGGCCGTATCGCCTCGACTGTCCACGCGATCGCCTCGGCATCGTTTTGGGAGATCCCTGCCTGGTAGACCATCACGTTCAGTGAGCTATCAACGTCACTGTTGATGGTGATACGGGAGGGGCTAGCCGCTTGATCGGAGTTCTCACTGGCGGCGCTCGTCTCTTGGACTGCCCCGGGGCCGTCGACGGCGTCCTCGGTGTTCAGAGTTGAGCATCCAGTTGCGACCGCCAGCGCCAAGAGGATCCCGGCGGCGGGCAGCATTCGTTGAACGGTCTTCTGACCTGCGGAAATCGCCATGGGCATAGCTTACGTTGCCGCCGTAACGAGGCGATTTCTGAGAAACCAGCGGCGGTGGGCCCCGGGGTCCGCGAGCCGGGAAGCCGCTAGCCGGGAATGGGATCGGAGGGCAAGACAATGCTGTCAGGACCCCCAGGTATCGGCGGGCTAGGCGGTGCCGGGGCGGGCTTTGGCGTCGTGGGTTTTGGTTTTGGTTTCGGTTTCGGCTTGGGGCTGGGCTTGGACGTTGGCTTCGGTTGAGGGTTACCACCTGACGATCCGCCAGCATTTGCCGACGGCCGTGACGACGCCTCAGACTCGTTGGCGTCCGTCGGGGACGGCTTCTCCTTGGACGTCGGTTCGGCAGTTGGCGTTGGCGATGCTGCAGTAGGCGCGGAGAGGATCTCGATTGACTTGATCGGCTCAGCCGCTGTCGGCTCCTGCCCACCGGTGATCACCATGCCTACCGTTGCTCCGAGCAGTACCAAGACCGCCGCACCAACGGCGATCAGCGGCCACAAACGACGCTCCTGATTGCTCGCCACGGGCCAGCCATCACTGTTGAACTCGGGACGCAGTTGCGAGATTTCCGCCGCCCTGGCCGCAAGTGTTGCCTGGGATGTCGACACTTGTCCGTCAACTTGCTGCGGCGTCGATTGACTCTGCGCGGGTAGATCTGGGAGCTGGCCCGCAGACTCGGAGGAACCTTGATTCGAAGGCACCTGCTGTCCGTGCGTCTGCTCCCCCCGACCGCTCGGCAGGTCCGCCGAACTGTCTACCTGGCCATTCACATCGCGGCTAACGTGGCGATCGGACGCAGATACTGTCCCACCCGATTGCGGTACGCCCGAATCCAGCAAAGCCTCCCGAATCCAACTTGGTGCGGCAAGCAACGGGAGGCCGACCAGGGCAAGTGCTGCCACGGCCTTGGACCGCGAGGTTGTGCAGGTGGAGCAGTCCTCGGCGTGGCGCAGGATGCGCTTGCGAGTCAGTGGGTTGAACTCAGTGCTAGATCCGAGGTCCTTCTTGAGGTCGGCGCACGCTGATCCACGACTGCGGAACAGCAACAGCGCGCCAACTGCGTTCTGAAGTTGAGACTTTGCCCGCGACACCTTGGCTGCGGCGTTGTTATCCGAGACCTCAAGCACCATGGCGATGGACGAGTTGTCGAGGTCTTGGCGTAGTGCCAGATCTAAGACATCGCGGTCAGTGGTGTTCATCCCAGCGAACGCGTCGTCGATCAGCGTTCGCGCATCTGCAGCGTTGAGGCCAGCGTCGGAGGTCTCATTCATGTCCGCAACCTCGCCCACGGACTCAAGGTCGACGCTGCGCTTGTTCGCTCGCAGTTGACGCAGGCACTCGTTGCGGGCGATGGCGTAGAGCCACGGTCGAACTTTGGTTCGATCGCGCAGTTGCCCGATGCGAGCGTAGGCGAGCAGGAAGCTGTCTTGCATCGCGTCGGCTGCTTGTTCCCTGTTGCCACACACACTGACGCAGTAGGTGTAGATGCGATCGCTGTATCGCTCATACAACTCGGCCAGGGCCTCCTGGCTACCCTCGGCAATACTCGCGGCGAGTTCGCTGTCGCTCGCATCGCCCAAAGGGGCGTCTCCTGCGGCGATGTCCATGCCATGCAGGGTACGTGGTTCATCTCGCTCAGGACAGTCTTCACCGCTATGTCCGATCATGGGCCCGGGCGCAAAACAGAGGCTTTTGACATCCTTTAGGCCGGTTCCCAGGACAAACTCGCCAAGGTCCGACGACTCGGCTATCTGCGGAGACAGTCATGGTCTACCCCTTCGTCAGGAGGCTGCTCTTGCACCCTCTGACTGCATGAGTAATCTGCACCGCGATTACCAACAACTATTCGGCAACAGCTTCAGAGGTCGGAGTTCCGCCAAGTGCACAAGAGCGGGCATTCGACATGTTCCAGCGGTTACAGACTGAAGGGACTGGCACCGGTATTGGCCTAGCCCTAGTCAGACTCCTCGTCGAGAGGTACGGCGGTCGCGTTCGTTTGTCTAGCGACGGTCAAAGCGGAACGACCGTCACGTTCTCCTTACCCGGTCCCCTGGCCGGTCCGGTCCGGTCTAGCTAGGAGGTTTGGGGCAGACCTTTGGGAGTTTCACTTTGCCCGGTTTGAACTTCCAGCTATCCATCTTTCCCCACTCGTCTAAGTCGGGGTCGTAGGCATTCTGGAATCCGAAACCGAGGATCTGCCACCACTGTTTGTTGTTCTGCTGATCGACGTAGTTGTCACCAATATTGATCGGCAGAAAGATGACGCCGGGAATTTGCAGCACGACACCGATACGCCAGTGGTTCACGTAGCGATCGGGACTGCCCTGTAGGACTTCCCGCCCGACGAAGCGTGATTCCTTGCGTAGCTGTTTGTTGAGCCACTTGAGGCTGATCCCCGGAACCGGAGTGCACGCCACTGGATCTGGAATCCCCGGCCACTTGTAGGTGTAGGTGTAGAAGTGCTTTTTGTAAATGAGGTTAACGAAGTGGATCTTGTAGTTGGGTTCGCCGGCCTTTCATGATGAAGTTGCCGTTCTTGCCGCGCCATTTGAATGGCACGTTCGTGTTGGTGTTCGGCACGAGCCAACGGCCCTTGCCTTTGAAGTTGCGGGGGAGTTGCGGGGGCTTTGGCTTAGTCTTGTCTCCCCGCGCAGAAGCCAAGGGAGTGCCGAGCAAGCTCGCTCGCAGCGTTTCAGCAGTGTCGTTCATCGCTGGGTCGGTGCGCGCCACGGAGATTGCGGGATGCGCGGTGGCATCCGAGAGGTGGGCGGCTCCGGAATCCGCTTGAACTGGTCCAATGCCCGCGCTCGCGCCGAGGATCAAAGCGCTGACGACAACCACCGCTGCACCCGAACTCACGACGATTTGGTTTTGCGAACTCTGTTTTTTCCTAAAGATCACGTGTTGTAGCTCCCGTGGATGTCGTCTTCTCTGGGTGGACCGCAGGACCCACTCGGACAGCCCGAACGTACCCATCCCCAGTTTGAGTGTGGGCGCGTAGACGGGCGCAATCTTGACGGATCTGGTTTCGCGAAAGAACATGGGAGCAGGGGATAGGCGCAGCGAAGGCTCCGAGCGGTGCTCGCAGGGGAGGTAACGAGGATGAGCGACGGCAGGGAAGAACGCAAAGTCGAGGCGGACGACGGGGCAGCCTCCACCGTCGAAGACAACCGTGAGGACAAAATCCACGCTGACGAACTCACCGAACATCGCGTGGATCTGCACCATCAAGAGATGATCCACGCCGCAATCGACACGCTGCGGGGCAAGCAAGACGCTGAGGCCGGAAGCGAAGAGGATCGTGACTGAACAGGCGAAGGGCGGGATCCGAACTATTCTGCTGGTGGAAGATAATGAGGCAGATGCTCGCAAACTGGAGCGAATTCTCTACGCGCACATCGAGCACGTCCACGTCGCTCGCGTGCAAACCGGGGTCGACGCATTGGCCTACCTGCAACACCGCCTGCACTACGAATCCGCGCCGGTACCGCAGTTGGTGATCCTTGACCTCAACTTGCCCGGGATCGGTGGCCTGGAGGTGTTGGGACGGTTGAAGGCGGATGCGCAAACGCGTCGTATCCCTGTCCTGGTCCTGAGCGCTACGCAAGATTCCCTAGACGTGGGTCGCGCATACGACGCCTACGCCAACGCCTTCATCCCCAAGCCGATTGGCCTCGCGCAATCAACTCAGTTAGTAGAGGCCATCCGCGACTTTTGGTTGGGTCCGGTGGCGCTAGCGCAGAGCCACTAAGTGTCTGGCGCACCCAATGCTTAGCCCGTGGCTTAACGTCGCAGCGTTCGGACTTGTCGCGCTGCTCAGTATCCGCCTCATGGTGATTCGCCCTGGGATCCTGACTCGATGGGCGGCCGTGGCGTTCTTGTCTATCGCGGTGGTGGCAGGTGCAAGTGCGCTACAGCCACTAGTTTCCCGCGGTTCTCCTGCGTGGGGCATCATCACAACGACCTACATCATCCTGCTCGCAGTAATCCCGTGGTCACTGCTGGAGTTCGCGATGGCCACGTTGGCCAAGCGGCCACGCGCTTTGGGGATCGCTTCTGGTGGCGCCTTCGGTGTGCTCGTGCTGTTCGCCGTCTTCATGGATTTCCGGAACTTCGTCAGTGGCCGATACCCTCGGCACCCTCGCCTATACCTACACCTACCTCGCCTATTTGGTTATTGCGATAGTCCTCGTCGCGGTGATTCTTTGGCGAGCAAGCACAGAACAGCCCCGGGTGGTGCGCAATCGACTGCGAATGCTGACCCTTGGGACAGCGCTGCTCGGTACAGCGATCGTCATGGCGTTCACCCGACTCGGTGGTCCTGAGCGCTCGGCAGACAGACCCGTCGAGCGCACGCTGGACCTTGTGTGTGCAGTCTTCCTGCTGCTGACGGTCTCGTCACCAGCGTGGTTGCGGCGCCTCTTCTCGGTGGGAACCGATGTCCACGTCAAACAGTGCGTTGAGGACATCACGTCTGGTCGCGCCGTGGACGACCCGAGCCTCCTGCTGCGCCCACTTGCTCAACTCAGCGGGACCGACCAGGCGGCGTTGCTCGATTCCACGGGCAAGGCCCTCGCCAGCATCGGGCCTGCCTACGACGTGATGGATGACGCTAGGAACGTGACGCCCACATACGAGGTCGACTTTTGCCAAGGATCATTCCAGATCCGACTGCACCGCTTGTGGCCGTTTCTCGATGATCGATTCGAGTCCAACGTTGAGCTAGTCGTTTCGATTCTGGATGTCGCCATCGCTGCCCGGGAGTCGGTGCTTGAGCGAAACGAACTTGAGAGGCAGCGTTTGCTGGAGCAGGCCCGAATGCAACAGACGGTCGAGTTGGAACGCGTGAACGAGGAGCTCAACCAGTTCGTGGCGATCGCTTCCCACGACTTGAAGGCTCCTATTCGTAACATTCAGGACTACGCCGAGATGTTGCGGGAGGACGCCGGACCAGAACTGAGCGACGAGGCTGGCGAGGACCTAGACATCATCGCCACCTCGGCAAACAAGATGGACGAATTGCTGAGTTCGTTGCTCAGCTACACGAAGGTCGACGGCGATGCGAGCCAATCGCTATCGGACGTGGATTTGTCTGAAGTTGTGCACGCGGCGCTACGGATGCTCTCCCATTCCTTGAAATCTGCGGTTGGTGCTCGAGTCGAGTATCCGGAGACTTCGGAACGGTCCGAGGGAATGCTGCAACATTACTCGAACTAGTAATGAATCTGCTGGAGAACTCGATCAAATACCGATCTCCAGAGCGCGGACTTAGCGTCTCGATCGTCGGGATTCCCTCGCCTGACGGAGGAGTCGAGATCTCGATAACTGACAACGGTATTGGTGTTCCCAGGGAATATCGCGAGAAGGTCTTCGCGATGTTCACCCGACTTCACTCCGACGATGACATTGCCGGAAGCGGCATCGGTCTAGCGGTCTGCCGCAAGATTGTGGAGCGCCACGGCGGCCGGATCTGGATCCAATCGGTCGACGATGCCGAACCTGTGCAAACTGTTGAATCTGGCGAACGGGAGAAGGCGTCGGAACTGTCGGAACAACCGTCGTGTTCACGCTCAAGTAGGTCTGCCGACGGCCTCGGGTCAATCCTCACCGGTGGGACAAATTGCCCTGGTATCGCCAACCTCTGGGATCTATTGCCTGACTACAACCGGCGCATACGTTTGACACGTCCGGTTGAGCGCGTATGTTCGTAGCGCTCCAGCATCCGAGCGGAGATGGTGAGCGATGGCAGACCGATCACTAAAACAAACAACCGGTCCAGCGGAGCAAGAGCGGGTGGCAAAGGAGGCTTCTCAAGAAGAGCAGCGGGCATTGCGCGCTGCGCAAGAGAGGCGATGGCTGGCGGAGGAGGAGCACGGTCCCCTCGGCAACGCGGAGGACCCCGACATGGCGGTCATGCCGGTGAGGCGGGAGAAGACCAGCGTCACAAAAACCGGCGTCAAGCCCGAACGCGTCTTTCACACCCACGACGTCCACGGGGGAGGTAGCCCTCGCTTGGTCCCTGTGTTCGATGACGGGATTGACATCGCTGCCGGTGCCAAGTCAGCGGGGCGCATCGAAGAGTTTCCGCTTGAGACCGAGGTCACGAGCATCGGCAGTGAAAGTTCCTGCGATATCTGCCTATCCGATTTGCTCCCGGTGCAAGCGGAGATCCGCCGCGACGATGTCGATGAGTATGTGTTCTTCAATGTCTCGAGCCTCGCCGGAGAACACGGTAGACGGACGACAAGTTGACACCAGAGTCCTGCGCACCGGGAATCGTGTCGAGATGGGGCCCTGGACCTTCACCTACGCACGCGAGGAGAGCGCTGACCACGGCTCGCCGTTCGGCGGGCACGAAGGTGGCGAGTTCGCGGGCTACCGAGCTCCGCAACGAGTGCCCAGGCCGCGCGGCACGTCACCAGATGGCGGCAAGGAGCCAACGATTGACGACCCCGGCGAGTACTACTAGCCGCACAGACCTCGTGCGCGGCACCCGCCGCGTGCGAAAGCGGCGAGGAGGAGCACGTACTAGTTGCGCCACCTCCCCGCCAGGTAAGTCCCCTACGAGAGGAGAAACAGCATGGGGATCGTAGATAAGGCAAAGCACACCGCTGAAGAGGCCCTGGGTAAGGCCAAGGAGGCCGCGGGCGACGCGGTTGGCAACGAGGACATGAAGTCCGAAGGCCAAAAGCAGCAGGTGGAAAGCGACGCCAAGCAAGCTAACGAGCAGGCCAAAGATGCGGCACGTGATCGCTAGCTGCAACAGGTCGCGGATGTGCACAGGCGATCTGTGCACACCGAAGATCAGTTTGGATGGGTGGGTCCGTGCCATGGGCTCACCCATCCAAATCGTGTGAGATCACCGTCTTCGGCGTCGACTTTGCTGTCGGCGCCGGAACCGAGCAGCGTAGGGGGCGCACATGCGAGTCGGTTGTTTTCTCTCCAGCGAGGAGAACGACCCAGCAGCGCTGGTTAAGCAGGCACAGCTAGCGGAGGCTGCGGGATTTCATGCGCTCGCGATCTCCGATCACTTCCATCCGTGGAACGACGCCCAAGGCCAGAGCCCGTTCGTGTGGTCGGTGATCGGTGCCATCTCCAGTGCGACCGACCTTCCAGTCACGACCCATGTGACATGTCCAACCGTGAGAGTCCATCCGGCCATCATCGCCCAGGCTGCTGGGACCTCCGCCATCATGCTTAACGGCAAGTTCGTGTTGGGGGTAGGCAGTGGCGAAGCGCTCAACGAGCACATCCTCGGCGGCCCTTGGCCGAACGCCAGTCGCCGACTAGACATGCTTGAAGAGGCAGTCGCGCTGATACGCGCTCTGTTCAGCGAAGACGTCGTCTCCTGGGATGGTCAGTTTTACCGAGTCGATGATGCCCGGCTCTACACCAAGCCGCTGGAGTCCATCGCGATCTACATGTCCGGTTCGGACCGAAGGCGATCGAACTTGCAGCTGATATTGCTGACGGGTTCATCAGCACAACTACCGACCCTGACGCCGTGAACAGTACCGCGATCACGGAGGCGTAGGACCTGCGCAAGCGTCGTTTAAGGTTGCCTGGGCACCTTCTGCGCAGGAGGGAGCGCAAACCGCCCACCGGCTCTGGGGACACTCACAGTTCGGGGGAGAGCTCGCGCAGGTGCTGCCGAGCCCAAAGCATTTCGAGCAACTCGCTGAGTCGGCCACAGTAGATTCGGCGCGTGAAGCAGTGGTCTGTGGAAACTCACCGGACGACCACATCGCTCGCCTCGAGGCCTATGCGCAGGCCGGATACGACGAGGTTTTTGTCGGCCAGATGGGCGGCTACCACGAGCAGTTCCACGACTTCTATTGCCGCGAAGTCCTGCCCGCTTTTGGCTGACATCTCTTCACCTCATTCTCGCTGCGGCCGTTGGAGGAACTTGTGGGTCGCATCGCACAGTGGGTGGATTTTTGACTTGCCGCAGCGACAGATCGCAATGACCTGGCGCGATTCGAAGTAGTGCTCGTCGACACTCTCACCTCGACCGTGTCGTCGTCCTCTACCGTGTCGTCGTCGCGTCCCAACGATTCGGGGATGGGCTGTCGAACAACCAGCGGCCCGGCAGGACAGTCAAACTCCACGGTTAGCCGCACGGTACCTCCCTGAGCGAACTGCGTTCTGCGACCAGGCGTCGAGCATCCAATCTGCGAGTCGATCTTCTAGCGTCAGGTACGTTGCGACACCAAAGACCGTGGCTTCCATCTGACTGGGATCCTCGTGAGCAAGGTTGACGCACAGACCTAGCACCGCGAGCTGTTGTGCACCGCATCAGCCTCCACGTGCTCGTCGAAGAATCTGGTGACAGAGGTGGCGTAGCCCAACCTGCGCAATCCATCCCCGTATCGCCGATTCGGAATGGATGACGTTATCTCCAAAGCGGCCAAGTGGCCGACGCAGGCGCCAGCGGAGTCGGCGATGAAGGCCGAAGATTGATGCTGCGTTGACGGCGGCTAGGGCACGGCTTGGGAGCCGATCTAGGTAGTAGCCATACTCGTCGGTCAGGCCAATCCCTCGGAGCGTCTGACCGAAGAGCTCCGAGTGCATTCGCTCGCGTTGACCGCCGCCGTACTCGTCAGTTTGTATCGCGACCATCGGGGCTTTGGTGTCTGCCGCCAGGCGAGGAATTGCCAGGTGTATGGGTCGGCTTCTTTGAGGTGGTAGGCGCAACGATGAATGAGGAACTCTCGGAACTGTTCATCGGTAGCCTTGCTGGCCAGATAGGTCGAGAGGCTGCGTCCGGCGCGTGGTTGCGTCATCTCAAACAGAAGTCCTGGCAGGTCCTCCGCATGTGCCACGCAGTCTGGCGGATCGACTACGGCGTTCAGGGCCCCGAGTAGCGCGCCTTCCAGCGCACCGCGCACCTGCAGTAGGTCCGTATCCCATTCGTACCCGTCTGAGACGTCCGCGAACCCTCGATAGTGCAACTCGTAGAAGCACATTTAGAGCGAGCTGGGCATCCTCGTTGTCAAGGAATCAGCCTGCTTCAGGTAGCGATTGGAGCTCATGTTGCTGCGCCGCGAGCGTTTCATTCGAAGCAGAATCTGAATACTGCTTCGCTCGCAAGGTTGCGAAGACAGCCGCGCTGATTGGTTCGCGGTCAGCAGGTAGTGACCCACACGTCTTCATACATACGCCTCCTCGGCTGCGGGC
This sequence comes from uncultured Actinomycetes bacterium, assembly GCA_963821045.1. GTDB lineage: Bacteria > Actinomycetota > Actinomycetes > S36-B12 > UBA10799 > UBA10799. The sequence goes on from CAWGCB010000002.1 coordinate 71,625, forward strand.
GTCACCACGATGAACGTTAAGCGGTTTTGGAGTTCGCCTACAGGGGCCCGCAGTCACCGAAAGCTCCGACTTGTCGCCCTTCTGTCACCTCGCGATGATCGCTGCTTTTTAGTGAAGGAGAGGAGCGCGGGGAGGGACTGTCGTGAGCGACTTCAGTGGCAGCGTTGCATCGCGGGTGGATGAGATTGCCCGATCTCACGTGGTGATCGCGTTCCCCGTCGCCGTCTACAAGAAGTTTAGTGAAGACGAGGGGCCCAGGCTTGCCTCCTTGATCGCCTACCACGCGTTCTTGTCCGTGTTTCCGCTCTTGCTCGTGTTGACCACCGTCGTGTCGAATCAACTTGTCCCGGACAGTGAACTAAGCGAGCAGATTGTCACAACGGCGGGCGGGACGTTCTTGGCTGTGGGCGATGGAGGGTCGGTTCAGCCGTTGGATGTCGCTGGATGGGCGCTCGCCGTCGGAATCGCGATCGCGGCGTGGAACGGCCTCGCAGTGGCGAAGAGTATGCAGTACGCAATGAACGTAGTGCAGGAGGTTCCAAGACGAATCGGCTAGCGCTCGGTCCCAGGCTTGGGCGTAGTTTGGCGCTAGTCCTCATCGTCGGGTTGGGTCTGACTCTCACCACGATTGCCCTGGGCTTTGGAACATCGTTGGGGGGACAACACGTTTCTGGTTGCTGGTTCGTACCTCGTAGTGTTCTTGCTGGACTTAGGGCTCATCGCCTGGGCCTTTCGCATCTCTACCGTGAGACCGTTTCCGTGGCCGCGAGTGCTACCTGGGGCCGCCCTGGCCGCAGTAGCGTGGATCCTGCTCCAGGGCCTCGGGAGCGCCCTCAGTGACTTCCAGAGTCAGCGGCGCGCAGCAAACCTATGGTCCATTCGCTGTAATCGTTGGGCTGCTGTTCTGGTTCTATCTGCTCGCGCAGATCACCCTTTATTGCGCTGAACTGAACTCAGTGTTTGCGCGTCGGCTGTGGCCGCGCAGTCTGCGCAGTGTGTTGCAGCAGCGGGCGGATACGGACGTAGACGTTGACGCCTACACCTGGTATCCAAAGCGTGCGAACCAAGCGGAGAACGCCTCTGTGAGCGTGCACATCCACCGCGGTGATGCGCGCCCTGAATCGCAAGAAGACCAGCAGAAAGAACAAGACCTGGAGGAAGAACAAGACCAGCAGAAGGGAGACAAGGACGATGCCGAATCCATCTATCAAAGATGAAGACCAGTACGAGGCGCTTCGACGCGAGGGGGCCAGCAAGGAGAAGGCCGCGCGGATATCGAATGCGTCCGCTGATTCGTCGCGCTCAGAGGTTGGCCACCGTGGTGGGACGTCGCACAAGTACGAGGACTGGACAAAGGATGCTCTCTACCAACGGGCGCGGGAGATCGGAATTGACGGGCGCTCGTCGATGGACAAGTCTGAACTGATCGACGCGCTTAGAAACCACTAGTTCTCTGGCTTTGGGGTCTCGGGCTGAAGTTCCTGAGGTGCCGGTTCGTGGGCTGTGCGGCGGACGCGGCGCGCTCAGGGGCTTCGGTAGCCCTCGGTACTGAGCAGTCCCGCGAGCTGTGTCGCATTGGAGACCATCGCCGTCATCGCCGAACGAGTGGTCTCCGGTTGCTCTGGCAGATCCTTGTAATCGGTCGTCTCCATTGCCTCGCCGACCCAGTAGGTGGAGCCAGCTGCCGGAATCGTGAAGCCGCAATCGTCTAGCGCCTGGAAGATCTCGGCGATGCTGTGGTGGGCACCGTCCTCATTGCCGACGATTCCTGCTACGGCCACCTTGTCGTAGGTCAGCGGAAGGCCGTCGTCACCGTGCTCGCCGAGTTCGGCGTCGAGCCGCTCAAGGACAACCTTGCAGATGGATGCTGGTTGGCCTAGCCAGATCGGAGTAGTGATCACGAGGACTTGAGCGTCCAACATCTTGCGGCGAATGCTCGGCCACTCATCGCCGTTACCCTCGTCGGTGCTGACCCCAAAATGAATGTCGTGGTCGGCCACGCGCACCACTTCCGTAGCGACCTGCTGTTCACTGAACATGTCGGCGATTTGTTGAGACATCAGCAGCGAACTTGATTCCGCGGGTGACTTCTTCAGCGTGCAGCACAGGATTAGCGCCTTCAGATCGCTCATAGTCCAACCTCCCTCTCAACATCCACTCTCGTGGGCAAACGCAAGATCGTTAAGTGCCGTGAGTCACCGATCTCGGATTCCCTGGTCTGCAAATCTGCTGCACTATCGGCTGGACTCGGCTGGCGAGCTCGGGGGACTCGACCCGATCGAGGGAGGTCAGGCGGCCCATCTTTTGTCGACTCGTGGCTCTGGATTGGGCTAGGCGTCGCTCGGTACTTTTCGGATATGGGATTCGCGATCTTTTCTGTGGGTAGCAAGCAGGAGTCGCCTGATGGCGCTGCTTCCGCCCGAAGATTCGCTGCTAGATCCGAGAAGTCTGGAGCGCGAGCAACTCAAGATGGTGCGGACGGTCCTAAGAAGAGGAGGCGCAAGAAAGATGGACGCGATCGAGATGCTGCTCGAGGAACACAAAATGATCCGGAGAATGTTTCGCGAATTCGAGGACGGCGATCTAGCCGCAGTCGCTGACTTCTGTCGCGAACTACTAATCCACTCCGATATGGAAGAAGCAATCTTCTACCCGGCCGTCCGAGAAGCTGTGGACGACTCCAAGGACATCGTGCTTGAGGGAATTGCGGAGCACCACGCCGTCAAGCTGTTGATTTACGAGTTGAACGCGATGACGCCTGACAACGACTTCTACAAAGCCAAGGCGACCGTCGTGAGAGAGAACACCGAGCACCACTTTGGCGAGGAGGAGAGCGAGATGTTCCCGCAGATCCGCCAGGCCATGACTAGGGAGCGCCTTGAGAAGGTCGCCGAGCGGATGGCGAACTACCGGTCACATCGGGAGCAAGGCGTCTGGGCTGGGATCAGTTGATCTTCTCGACGCTAGTCGCCAGCGATGAGCCTGCGTGATTTGCGCTCGGCGACCAGTGCAGCAGCCTGGGACCTGCGTTGGAGATCCAGTTTTCCCAGTAGTGCTGAGACGTAGTTCTTCACCGTTTTCTCCGACAGGAATAGCTGCTCACCTATCTCTCGGTTGGTGAGCCCCTCGGCTAGCAGCTCAAGTAGTTCGCGATCGCGTTTCGACAGATTCGAGATCGGATCACCTTCGGTCTCCGCAGCTTGCCGCACCTTTCGAAGAACTCCCTCGGTGGCCGATGCGTCGAGCATCGAACCGCCGTTACCCACGATGCGGATCGCGCTGACGAGTTCGTCTTCAGCGATCTCCTTGAAGACGAAACCAGCCACGCCAGCCAAGATTGCCTCGACCAAGGACTCCTCGGTCGCTTGGGTGGTCAGCATGAGGTACCCCGCATCAGGCAGCTTTTGGCGCAGCGCACGGCAGACGGAGATGCCGGTGTCATCGGGGAGTTTCAGGTCCAGCACGACCACGTCTGGGCGTAGTGCCGGAGCGAGGTCGATCGCCTCCCGCGCGAGCGCCGCCTCGCCCGCAACTGTCATATCTGGTTGGGCCGCTATCACTGTGCGCAAGCCCGTGCGGGTAATGGAGTGGTCGTCAACGATCATCACGCTGATAGCCGAGTCGCGACCCTCGGCTGGTGCCTCGTCCGAGCTCATCGCACTCGAACTGTGGCGTCGGTCATCTGTCATTCGTGCCCCCAACGTCGCTGGCAGTCGCTGAGCAACGCGACCGGCTCCGCCTACTGTGCTAGCTCAACCTGTCGCCAGGAGGAAACCTTCGCCATGGATTCTACAAGCGTCTCCGCTGAGGTCTGCTGTTCTGTACTGGCATCGGTCGCATGATCTACGGGCCCATGGCCGTATCTAGAGGGGAGTAACAAGCGGTATATTCACCGCGATGACGGAGCCTTCAGATCAGCCAATCACCGAGTTGAATGCTCGACCACTCGCCGATAGCCATGACGCGATCTCGGTCCGCGGTGCCCACGTCAACAACCTCAAAGACGTCAGCGTAGATCATTCCTAAGCGGCGGCTGACGGTGTTTACCGGGGTCTCGGGATCGGGCAAGAGTTCCTTAGTTTTCGGAACTATCGCTGCTGAGTCCCAGCGTTTGATCAACGAGACCTACAGCGCGTTTCTACAGGGGTTCATGCCGTCACAGTCGCGCCCAGACGTCGACGTCTTGGAGGGGTTGACGACGGCGATCATCGTTGATCAAGACCCGATGGGCGCCAACACTCGATCGACGGTCGGTACCGCCACAGATGTGAACGCGATGCTGCGTATCGTCTTCAGTCGACTCGGGGAACCGCACATTGGTGGTCCGCAGGCGTACGCATTCAACGTGCCGTCAGTGAGCGCATCCGGAGCCATCACCGTTGAACGCGGGGGTAAGACGAGAGCAGAGAAGGCAACCTACAACCGCACCGGTGGGATGTGTCCGCGATGCGAGGGAATGGGGTCCGTCACCGATTTTGATCTCACAGCTCTCTACGACGAGGATAAGTCCCTTAACGAGGGCGCCCTGACCATCCCCGGCTACACGATGGACGGGTGGTACGGGCGGATCTTTCAAGGGTGTGGGTTCCTAGACCCGGACAAGTCGATACGCAAATACAACAAGCGTGAGCTACACGACCTGCTGTACAAGGAGCCGACGAAGATCAAAGTTGAGGGCATCAACCTCACCTACGAGGGGATCATTCCCAAGATCTCGAAGTCCATGCTGTCCAAGGACCGCGAGTCGATGCAGCCTCACATCCGGGCCTTCGTCGACCGCGCTATCACCTTCACGACCTGCCCGGAGTGCGAGGGCACCAGGCTCGCGGAGGGCGCCCGATCGTCAAAAATCAGTGGCAAGAGCATCGCCGACGTTTGTGCCATGCAGATCACCGACTTGCTTGATTGGGTTCAACAACTTGATGAGCCCAACCTGGCTCCCTTGCTTGATTCGCTAGCGCAGACTCTGGACTCATTCGTGGAGATCGGCTTGGGCTACCTGTCTCTCGATCGGCCCACCGGCACGTTGTCTGGTGGCGAGTCGCAGCGCACAAAGTTGATCCGTCACCTGGGGTCGTCGTTGACAGATGTCACCTACGTGTTTGACGAGCCGACAATCGGTCTGCACCCGCACGACATCGCGAGGATGAATGAGTTGCTGCTGAGACTTCGAGACAAAGGAAACACGGTGCTCGTCGTTGAACACAAGCCGGAGGTGATCGCTATCGCCGATCACGTCGTCGACCTCGGTCCTGGGGCGGGCAGTTCCGGTGGTGAGGTGGTCTTCGAGGGCTCCGCGAGCGACCTTCAAGCCAGCGACACAGTCACCGGTCGGCACCTTCATGACCGGGTTTCGCTGCGGTCGGCGGTTCGGGGATCTTCACATGCCCTGCAGATCAGGGGCGCTGATACGCATAACTTGCGAGACGTTGATGTCGATATTCCACTAGGCGTGCTCGTGGTGGTCACCGGCGTCGCGGGTTCGGGAAAGAGTTCGCTGATCGATGGCTCTGTTGTCGGCGCCGATGACGTGGTGGCAGTCGATCAAAGCCCGATCCGGGGGTCTCGTCGCAGTAATCCCGCGACCTACACAGGGCTACTCGAGCCAATCCGCAAGGCCTTCGCCAAGGAGAACGGTGTCAAACCCGCGCTGTTCAGCGCCAACTCACAGGGCGCCTGCCCCACCTGCAATGGGCTCGGGCTGATTTACACGGACCTGGGCATGATGGCGAGTGTCTCGACAGTCTGCGAAGACTGCGACGGCAAGCGGTTTCAGCCGCAGGTGCTGGAGTACAAACTGGGCGGACTCGATATCAGCGAGGTGCTCGCCTTGTCTGTCACGCAGGCGAGGGAGTTTTTCAACTCAGGCGAGGCAAATGCTCCGGCAGCGGCGAAGATCCTGGAGCGGCTCGCTGCGGTTGGGCTGGGTTACTTGACGCTTGGTCAACCGTTGAGCACGCTGTCCGGCGGTGAACGTCAACGGATCAAACTGGCCGTCGCGATGGCCGGGAAGGGATCGGTTTACGTACTTGATGAGCCGACCACGGGCCTGCACCTAGCGGATGTTGCGCAGTTGCTCGGATTGCTCGACCACTTGGTGCAGGACGGTAAGTCCGTCATCGTGATTGAGCATCACCAAGCCGTCATGGCCCACGCGGACTGGATTATCGACCTAGGACCCGGGGCCGGACACGATGGTGGCTCAGTCGTGTTCGAGGGAACACCGGAACAGCTTGTGGCGGATGCCTCGACGCTGACTGGGCAGCACTTACGCGAATACGTTCGGGGAGCAAAAGTGAACGGAAACGGTTCGCGCATCCGAACGTTTGCGCTGGTGATCGGCGCCCCACTGCTGCTGGCCGGATGCGCAAAGCTCGACTCTCTCCGCTTACGAGCCGCTGACCACCCCTGAGCAGTGGTGCGATCAGCGACCGTGTGTAGAGGTCGGTGACCTCGTCGTCAACGAACCCTCTAGTACGTTCCTGGTCTTCTTGCTCGCAGCTATGTGGGTGGCACTCGGTATCTACTTTGTTGCCACCCGCCACGGTCAACGCTCGCGTTCTTGGTTCGGAGTTTCGCTGGTTCTCGGCGGGGTTGGAGCTGCGCTGGCAGGAATCAGCTATCAGGCGTTCAGCTACGAACTCAAGTGCGCGGGACTTGAGTACTGTCGGCTCACGAACGGGTACGAGGTCTCCTACAGCGTCACGCAAGCGTTGAGCGTCAGCGCCATGGTTATTGCCGTCGGGTACGCGCTTACCAGCGGTCGACTGCGCCGGGGTTTGATTATTTACGCGGTCGCCAATGCCGCGGTTTACGTCGCCATCACGGTGCTGGCTGTCGCGATCCCGAGCGCGTTCCTGCTGTCCTTTGTCGTGCTGATGCTCTTTGCCCTGCCCGGTCTGGTCGCTGTCCTGGTGGTCGCGGGGCTTCGGTTCCGTCGCGAACGTGACGATTTGAGTCGCACGCTGATCATTGCCGGGCTTTTCTTGGTGGCAGTTCAGGTTGCGTACTTCGGTTGGGGAGCGCTCGGCGTGACCGCGACCTTGTGGGACGGTGGCGATGGCATCTACTTCTCCGACAACGACGTGCTGCACGTCGGCATGATCGCCTGGATCATCTACGTGTTCTTCGCATTGCGGCATCGCCTGCGTGATGCCACGTGGAACCAGCCCCACCTCAAATAAGGTGAAGGTCAAGGCAAAGTAGCTACGCTGCACTAACCATGCCGCCCGCAACGACCGCGCTCCTGCTCGCAGGAGCCGCTGCCGCAGCAACGCTGCTTGGGTGGGGCGTAGTCGCTGCCAAGCGAACATGGTCTCCGAGGGCCAGCGGAATCATGCTGCTAGTGGCTGCGGGAGTCATGGTTGTTGTCAGCGCGTTCGAGTTGATCCCTAGCGCACTCGGTAGCTCCCCATCCGCGGTCGCGGTATTTGGCTGGGTGGCGTGGGCGGGGTGGCCGTCGTCGCCGTGCGTTGGACATCAGACCGAATTTTCCCTGGCTTAAGTCGCGCGACGAGCAGTGCCGCAATGGTTGCGGTAGCGATCAGCGTTCACAACATTCCGGAAGGCTCGGCCACAGTTGCAGCAACGTTCATCTCCGTCCAGGCAGGCGTGATCACTGCGGTCGCCATCGGGCTACACAACATTCCAGAAGGTATCGCGGTGTCCAGCACCGTGATCGCTGCTGGTGGGTCTCGCCTTCGCGCCCTCGTGTTCACTGCGATTGCCACGGCTGGTGAGTTCCTGGGTGCACTCATCACGTTGTCGTTTGAGGAGGTGCTCACCGTCGAGCGACTCTCGGGGCTGTTGGCGGCGGTCGCGGGCATCATGATCGTGCTGAGCGCGACCGAACTTCTCCCGGCGGCGATCCGGCAGTTGCGGACTCCCGAGTCCCTGGCGACTCCCTAGCCGACTGGATAGCCAATTCGATAGCCGACTCTCCAGCCGGATTCCCTCGGTAGGTCCCCGCGAAGCATGCCTGGCGCGGAGGTAGCCGCGCCTCCGGTGGTATCAGCTGATCGTGACGGCTAGCGTTGGGCGTTGTGAGCGGCATTCGGACGGTAGGGGCGGTTGCGGCCACAGCTATCGCGTTGGCCGCAGGACTCGCCGGTTGCTCCGGTACCAGCTCAGCGACGCCAGCAGGCGAGAACCTGTGCTCCCTGGACGGCCTGATGGAGCTCATCCCCGCGCTGAAGAACTCCGACGGCAAGTTCGAAATCCCGGATCCAAACTCAGACCTCGACGGGTTCCTCGCTGTCCAGCGCGGTCTCGCAGCGACCATTGAGGTCGAACTTACGAAGGCAGCCGTGCAGGTTACCGCTCAGGAGGCAGCGACCGAGGCCACTAATCCGCTTACCTTCCCCTCCCAGTGGCGCAGCGCGGAGATCGGGGTCTCGACTGACGGTAAGACAGTGCAGTTCCCCGACTCAGGCAAGCTTGGCTCCTACGGTGGCCCGTCGTTTCTTGCCGGAATTCAGCCTGTCGCTGGAACCTCCGGAGCCTTCTATCAAGTCACGAAACCGGATGGAACCACACCCGCCCTGGTCTCGGCGACACCGACTGCTCTGCCCTGCGTTAACCGGTTGACCCTCGCGGCGGCCAACACGGCGGGTACCTGGCTGCCTCCTACCTACGCACTAGGTACCACGGACGGTCAGGCCTACCTGATCATTGATTCGTGTGTTGATCTAGCTAAAACTGGGTCGGTGAACGACAAGCCAGTCTTGGAGCCAACGGCCGAATTGTTCACCGCTATCCAGTGGGCAGAGTCTCCGGATACCGAGCACATGAACACCGATGCCCCCGCACGTCAGCATGGTGCCTAGGGCCGCGTGGCGATGGAACTCGAACGACGTTCAGCTTTGCGACTCGGGTTACTTGCTGCATCCGGAATAGCCCTGACGGCCTGCGGCTCAAGCACAGGATCAAGTTCGAACCAGTCGTCTAGCGCGACATCGCCGCGAACTCCATCAGGATCGATTGTGACGCGCTGGGATACCGACCCGTGGTCGCGTGGCTCGTACTCAGCGCTGCCGGTTGGTACCGACCTGAGGGTGCGAGAGCAACTTGCCGACATCGTGATCTCCAACCGGATCGTGATCGCTGGGGAGTTCACCTCGCCCGATTATCCGGCGACGGTTAATGGTGCCTACCTGTCCGGACTGCGTGCTGCGCGACAACTGCTGGGCGCCAATCCCCGTCCCACCTCGGTGGTAGTCGTAGGTGCCGGGCTAGCGGGACTTGCGGCAGCGACCGAACTGCGATCAGCTGGCGTCGCGGTGCGCGTCTTCGAGGCGCGCGACCGAGTCGGCGGGCGCATCAGTACCGACTACTCGCTGGGATTCCCGGCGGAATTAGGAGCGGCTTGGGTACACGGGGTGAGCGGCAATCCCGTAGCTGAATTGGTCAAGAGGGCTGGACTCTCCCTTGCACCCACCGACTACGACGATGCGCTCGCGAACAACTACGGGACGGGTGCATACGACGAGGCTGCCGAGGTTGCGGCCGAGGATTTGTGGCGCCAGGTCAAAGCTATGACCCGTCGCCGTCCGGCAGTAGCGGAGTCCGTATTGGCCGGACTAGTTGCCCGCGGCTGGGACCCGCTCCCGCCGACCAATACGTTCGCCACTGCCACCGAAATTGTCGGGGAGTTTGGTCTAGACATTGATCGGCTCGGTGCTCAAGCGCTATGGGAGGGCAAGGTACTGCGAGGTGGTGACTCGCTGGTCTCAGGTGGGTTCGACCGGGTCCCGCGCATGCTCGCAGACGGCTTAGACATCACCCTGTCCACGTCAGCGGCGAGAGTAGAGTTGTCGCCATCGGGGGTCACGCTACAACTCGACTCGGAAGGGGTAACGCGCAGCGAGTCCGCTGACGCTGCCCTGATCGCTGTGCCGGTCGCACTACTGCAAGCAGGGATCCCACAACTGCCGCTAGATTCACAGGCCAGCGCGGCTATCGATTCGCTAGCCACTGGCAACCTTGAGAAGGTGGTGGCCACTTACCCACAGCGCTGGTGGCCCGCGTATCAAGTCCTGCAGATCTCCGGTGCCCCAGAGAATCGCTGGTCGGAGTGGTACGACTTAGCGGACCTAGTTGGAGCGCCTGCAATCGTCGGCTTCGCGGGGGGATCGGCGGCCACGTCGCGACCCGCAGATGACGGCGAATGTGTCAGCCAGGCCAACGCAGTGCTCGCGGCCGGGTATCGATAGTCACTGAGTTGCGCCGGCGTGTTGCTCGTTGACAGCCTTCACATATTTCTACTCTGGAAACGCTGGGCCGACGTTGTCCGGCGCTTAATAGTGGAAGGAAGTCTCATATCATGAGCATCAAGAAGGTAGTTCTCGCTAGTTCGGGGGCCGCACTAGTGGCAGCCGGAACCGCACTGCCACTAGCACCTGCGAACGCAGATTTCGATCTGGGCGAACGCGGTGCTGACGTTGTTCAGATCAGCGGGCCGAAGAAGGCGAAGGTCAACAAGCGCTTCGAAATCAACTGCGATACCTCCGCTTCGCTGGCCGGAGGCAAAGTTCTGCTGTACCAAAACGGCAACCTCCTGAAGCTGAAGAAGGTTCGGGTCGGGACCTCCGGTGTATGCAGCTTCGGCGTCATCTCCGGCATTACGGGTAAGAACGAGCTCGACGTAGCAGTCAAGAAGAGCGGTCAGACCTACCAGTCCAACTCGATCATTGTGAAGGTCAAGCCGACCAAGAACTCAACGCCGTCAGCGACCGCGAAGAACCAAATCAAGTTGAAGGCGCCAAAGACTGGTCAGCTCATGAAGAAGATCAAACTCAAGTGTCAGGCGCCTGTGAGTTTGGCTGGCGGCCGAGTGACCCTCTACCAAAACGGCAGCATCCTGCCGCAGAAGAGCAAGTTCCGGGTGGCTTCTGGCGGGACCTGTAACTTTTGGATCAAGTCGGGCATCGCGGGTGTGAACACGTTCGATATGTCCGTGAAGAAGAGCGGCAAGGTGTACCAGTCCAACGCCGTCAAGGTGACAGTTAGCTAACTCTTCGACTCAGATGGCTGTGGCTTGCTCTATCCGAGTAAGCCACAGCTGAGCCGCAGCGCGTGAGATCTATGCCTTCGTGGTCTTATCGGCGGCCTCGCCGATCCGTTGGGCGGCGTCCAGGTATCGCTTGGCGGCCCGGCGCTGGACTCTGGTGCCAAACGGTCCAGCGAGCTTGGTGAACAGCGCTGCTGGCCGAGAGATGGCGCGAATGTTCATCACGACACTGCCGTCTGCCTTGAGTTCAACAATGAACGACTCCTCGCCCGTCTCTGGGTGCCCCGGAAGTGTTCCGTAAGCGAATCCGATCCGGTCAGCCTCGGACACGACCCTTACGACCCGGCAGACTGCCGTGACTCCCATAAACCAGATGGGCAAGCCAATGCCCACCGACTCGCCCTCGCGCACGACGCCGCCCTTTGACTGAACAAAGAAGCCTGCGTTTTCGTTGAGTTGCCAGTGCATCAGCGCGTATCCGACCGCAACGAACGCATCGCGGCCGTGACCCACGACCCGGCTGTCCTCGAAGGTGTGCCAACGGCCCTCTGGGGTCGGCGTGCCCGCAGGTGTCAGGCTCATCCCGATGTTGTTGTACGTCAACTCGTCGTTCTCGTGTTTGCGCAGCAAATTGCGCGTTGACGTCCCAATAATGACTTTGCGGCGAATCGGCATGCCGACATCATCCCCGATGTGCCCACCCGAAAGCCAATCGCCAGTCGAAACTGCCCCCTGCGCCTCGCTGCGTGGCTCAGCGGGAGGTTAATGGGGAAGGTGGCAGCGGCTATAGCGCGCCTATCTTCCCCACTATGGCGCGTCGGCACGAGAAGGCACGCTTAGGTTTGATCCTGGTGGGCACAACTAGGGCACGGGTGAGGTGAGCCGTCCATAGGGCAGCCGACGTCGGCCGGTTGGAGATTACGCGAGACGCCAGTATGGAGACGCTAGATGGATGCACAGATCTTTGGATACATCGGAGCGGCACTTGTGGCGGCGATCGCCGTGCCGCAGTTGGTGAAGATTCTGCGCGAACGGGAGGCCGACGGAGTCAGCGTTCCGGCATGGATCATGCAGGCGCTGTGTTGTCTCACTTTCCTGATTTACGGACTGCGCATCGCCCAACTCCCGCAGGTCGTGGGCAACGTCCTGCCAGTCGCCGGAGCTCTTGGAGTCGTCGCGGTGACCCTGATTGCCCGCAAGCAGTTGTCCACGGTAGTTGTCGTTCTGAGCGTGCTAGTGACGGTTGTCTACGTTGCAGCAATGTTCGCCATCCCGCCAATCGCGGTCGGAGCGATGGCGGCAGTTTGGGCATTCATCGCCCGCTGGCCTCAAGTCGTTGACTCGATTGACTCCTCGCGCAAGGGGATGGCAACCACCGTCTCACCGGCGAGTTGGTACTTGATGATCGCGGCTATGAGCGCGTGGATGGTTTACGGGATCATGCTCGGCGACATTCCGGTCTTGGCAACCAACGTGATCGGCATCGTGGCATCAATCATCATCTTGGTGGCCGAGTACCGAAATCCGGCTCGAGGGATCGAGGTCCCGGCAGCGACCGATTTGGCGCAAGAGCTACCAGACCGAATGACTCCAGCTCCAATGCTGGGCGCGGCTGTCCCAGTTAAGGATTGACGGCTAGGGCTGAGCGGGACCCCACTCGTAGGGGTCGTAACGAGCCTCCGCAGCTGTGCGAGCCTCCGCGTAGCTGAACGTGCCCGTGTCCAGCGCGTGGCCAATGACGACACCGTCGAGACCCTGAGGCGCCAGATCACATAAATCGTGGATGTTCTCCAAACTAGTGACTCCTGAGCCGGCGGTCACCGGTGTAGCCGTCGCGGGGACAAACTGTTCCAGCACGCTGTGATGGCGTGACCACCAGTGGCCGCCGGTTGCGGCATCCACAACCAGATAATGCGGGACGCCGAGTTCATCGAGTTTGGGCAACAGAGCCCACACGTCTAGTCCGTCGGCTGCGGTACCGGGCGCGTGTAGGGCGCCCCCATCTCCGATGACGAGGCGAACGCTGAGTGCCCTACCGTGTGCCGAAATCGCTGCCGACAAGAAGTCCAGGTCTGCCACGGTGCTGGTGCTCAGGACAACCTGCGTTGGGCGTTCGATGAGGGCGGCAGCGAGTGTTGCCTGATCATGGGCTCCGGCGACGAGATCAATGCGCGCGTGATTGTGCATCTTGCGAACTATTTCGGTGACCGCGTGGGTGTTGGGCTCGCGGCCCGCGGCGGCATCTACGTCCACGACCTGGATCCGTTGCGCACCCTGCTGATTCCAGTACCGGGCTACTTCTAGGGGGCTGGTGGGTGGGCTCGTGGCCAGCGTCACTGGGTCGACTGGCAAGCTCGCACGCCCCGATTCGATTCGAACGACGGGAATGAGCGCAAAGAACTGTCTGGGCATGGGGTCAACCTAGCCCGATCACCCGGCGTTTCGTTGTGCGAGGTGCAGCAACCAACGGAGGAGGTGCACGTGGCGAGCAAAGATTGAGTCGGGCAGGCAGGATTAGGCCATGGGTATAGCAGACGCTCCAGACATCAGTACTGACATCTCCGCCCCGGACAGACCGGCCCGCGCCGGAATCTTTTTGGGTGCCATGGCCATTGGCAGTTCCTTTCAGCCCAACCTGCTGACGAGAGGGACGCGCGACCAGGCGATTATCAGTGGGCTCAGCGCTGCAGTGGGTTTCGGGTTCGCTTCCGCGAGCACATCCCTACTCGCGTCGGCGACTCGGCGGATTCCTGGCACTGACGTAGCGGGCGAGGCCACCCTGGCGGCACTCGGTGCCGCAGTTGTCAAAGCCCTTCCGTACAAAGAGCATGGCTCGCACCGGCGGGCAGCGATTCGGTTGGCAGGGTTGGCGACTAGCACCATGGGATTCTCGGCCCTCGCCAGCCGGGCCAACTCCGCGCTAACCGGCAGGGCCAGTGGTGCCGGACGAGTCGCAATAACGGCTGGTTTGACTGCTGCCGTCGCGACTGGCACGTATCTGTTCTTGCGCAAGCCCAACCAAACTGTCGGTGCCTTACTGGCCGACGGGACACTCTTTGAGGACTCGAACCGTGAGGTCAACCCGCAGCAGGCGATCGCGATTGCAGTCGGCATTACGGGTGCACTCATTGGTGTCGCTCACGGTGAGTCCTATCTGACCGGTCAGTCGTCGAAGGCCGCCGCTCGGATCTTCGGGGGTAGCCCCGAGGACCACGTGACGGCCGGCAGAGTCGTCGCGTGGACCTTGTCGCTGGCGGGAGGGCGCCTGCTGCTCGGACGACTGATGGAGGTACTCAACAAGGCCGGGGAGTCCGAAGAGGTGGCCCACAGCCACCAACCTCAGTTGCCCGAGGTCACCGGGTCACCAGCATCGGGAATTCCCTGGAGTGCTCAAAGTCGCGAGGGACGTCGTTGGCTGAGCATGGTCTTAGAGCCGGACGCCATCTCTCACGTGATGTCTGAACCCGCTAAACAGCCCATTCGAGTGTACGCATCGATTAAGGCGGCAGACACCGACGAGAAGCGAGTCGACATGCTCATGGCCGAACTTGAGAGGACGGGAGCCTTCGATCGAGAGATGCTCGCGTTGTTCTCGCCCACGGGATCGGGTTATGTGAACTACGTCGCGTGCGAGACTCTCGAGTACTTGACTCGAGGTGACTGCGCGAGCGCGTGCATCGAGTATTCGGTGCTGCCATCTGCGTTCTCGCTGCAACTCGTCCCGTTGGGTATTCGTCAGACTCGGCTCGTTGTCGATCGCATCGTCGCGCGTCTGCTCGCGACGCCGGAACAGGATCGACCTCGATTTGTTCTCTTCGGCGAGAGCCTGGGGTCAGAGGTCAGTCAGGGGATGTTTACCGACCAAGGTGTCGACGGACTCAAAGCTGTTGGCCTCGAGGCAGCGGTTTGGGTGGGGACACCGTCGGCCTCCAAGTGGCGCAAACAACTATGGGGTAAGAGGTCGCTAGCTGATGCGCCGTCGGTAGACCCGTCAGGTTCGTACTTGCCACGCAACATTCAGGACTGGCATGAGCTCGACACGCAGCAGCGGGCCGAAGTCCGCTACTTGCTGCTGCAAAATGGCGACGACCCGATCCCGAAGTTTGGTTCGAGCCTGGTGTGGCGACGACCAGATTGGCTGGGACCGAGTGAGTCGCGACCCCTCGGAACGCCCAAGGAGACGTCCTGGGTGCCGTTCGTCACCTTCCTGCAGACCTTCATCGACATGCTCAACGCCCTGACTCCTACCCCCGGGGTCTTCGCCGAGGGCGGACACGACTATCGCATCGAGATTCCGGAAGCCGTGCGCACAGTGTTTCGACTCGATGCCAATAGCGACCAGATGAATAGCGTTCAGCATGCGTTGAGAACTCGCGAGTTGCAGTGGGAGGCCGCTCGCGACTGGGAGAACGCAGAAGCGCAAAGCGATCCAAAGAAGCGTGAAAAGGCCGAGGCAAAGGTCGAGGAGCAAGTCGGGCAGTGGCTCGGAAGAGGCGCCTCGGCCCCCGTCACAGTGGAGGAGCTCGAGGCCATCATCGACAAGGGTGAGGTGCCGACAGTGCTCGGTGGAGACGGCAAACCGACCGACGGGCTTGGGCCGGAATCCGATGCCGAACCTATCGAAGGCAACCGCTAACGCCTACCGATCACGCGTGCCAGGCGACTGAATAATCCCCGCCAACGCAGCGTCGGGCGGCTCAGCTCATTGTTGGAGAAATCGATAGCTACTCATGGGTTCCGTAATGCCAGATCCAATGCTACGGTTAAGTAAGTTACGAAACCGTAGGTTGAGTCCTCGCGGGCGAACACACTCCCCGAGTCCGAGGTATTCACGACGGCCACGCACCGGGAGCGCATGTGCGACGAAACCAGTTGACTCGGTTGGCTGCCCAACTGACGACACCGCTACTACCCGAAGACTATTTGACCTTGCTCGACCCCAAGCTGACGATGAGTGGATACCGCGCGCATCTCGGCTCCAAGAACTACGAGACGCCCGAAAGTGCGACGTTCGAGTTTGAGGTACCTGCGGACTATCCCCAACACCAGGCAGGTCAGTTCCTGCGCCTCGGCGTGGACGTCGACGGTGTGCGTACTTGGCGCTCGTATTCCATCTCATCGCCCGCCCACACTGTAGGAAACCCAGGCAAACGAACGCTGGCGATCACCGTCAAGCGAACCACTCATGGGGTTGTCTCGCGGCACCTGGTGAATGACGCCGAGGTGGGCGATCTGGTTCATCTAGAGGCCCCGGCCGGTGACTTTGTGCTGCCTGATGTGCGGACCACGAGTACCAACCTGGTGGCCTTCGGCAGCGGGATCACCCCGATCATGGCCATTATTCGGACGATCGCTGCCAAACCGCACTCCGACGAGATGCGGGTCAGGCTGCTTCTTGGTGCACGCAGTGAAGAAGAAATGATCTTCCGCGACGAGTTGCTTGCACTAGCCTCCCAGCAGCAGTGGCTTTCAGTGCACTTGTGGCCGTCCGCCCAACGCGGCCGGTTCAATCTGGGTAATCACCGACTGCTCGACCAAACCCTCCCGCTGTGGCGAACCGCTCCGACTTTCATGAGCGGACCAGGGGACCTGTTGGACCAGGCGCACGACGTCTGGGAGCGCGCCGGGATCGCCGACCTGTTGCAGACCGAGCGCTTTCAAATACCGCTTACGCACGTGGACGGCGGTGGTGGTGACGTTACGTTCACTGCCTCCGCAAAGAGTGCCACGGTCGACGCGAACACAACGCTGCTCGACGCCGGTGAGCGGGCAGGTGTGTTGATGCCAAGCGGCTGCCGGATGGGTATCTGTCATACCTGCGTCGTCCCATTGAAGTCCGGACAAGTTAGAGACCTGCGAACCGGCGAGGTCCATGGCGAACCCGGCGACATCATCCAGACCTGCGTAAACGCGGCAGCTTGCGACGTCGAGCTTCAGATATAGCGACCCGCTCCTACGAGCTGCCGGAAACAACACGATGACTTATTCCAAGAAGGAGAAACCATGACCGCACTACACGCTGTCCCTGACCTTGACGGAGTTCAACGCAACATCGAACGAACCGCTCAGATGAGTCCGACGATGCCGCACTTGACGCAAGATGAGGTCAACGAGATTGCTCGCCGTCTCGACGCCATCCGCGATGAGGTGCTCGCTGATCGTGGCGAGAAGGACGCCGCCTACATTCGGCGACTCATCAGGATTCACCGCTACCTCGAGATCTCTGGTCGCGCGACGCTGATGGCCTCGATTCTGCCGCCCGCCTGGTTCGCCGGCACAGCTCTGCTGTCGGTGGCCAAGATCCTCGAAAACATGGAACTCGGCCACAACATCATGCACGGCCAGTGGGACTGGATGCGTGATCCGCAGATCCATTCCACGACGTGGGAGTGGGACAACGTCGCCACTTCCGAGGACTGGAAGATGACCCACAACTCGATGCACCACACATGGACCAACGTCATCGGCAAGGACGACGATGTGGGCTACGGCCGACTGCGGGTGACCAAAGACCAGGAGTGGAAGCCCGAGCACCTCGGACAGGTCGCTACGAACCTGCTGTTGGCCATGTTCTTCGAATATGGCATCTCAATGTACGACTCAGCAGTCAACTCCGAATCGATCGCCCATGACGGACTCTCGAGTCGTAAGCAGGCGATTGCCAAGGCATGGCACAAGATCAAACCACAAGCAGTGAAGGACTACATCGCCTTCCCGCTGCTATCGGGTATCAGTGCACCGACCACCTTCGCCGCAAACTTCACTGCGAATGTTGTGCGCAACGTCTGGACGCACACGGTGATCTTCTGTGGACACTTCCCGGATGAGGTTCGCTACTTCACGCCGGAGCAAGTGCAAGGCGAGAGCAAGGGCGATTGGTACATCAGACAGATGCTTGGCTCAGCCAATATCGAGGGCAGCGAACTGTTCCATACGATGACCGGGAACCTGAGCCACCAAATCGAACACCACTTGTTCCCTGACCTGCCGAGTAACCGGTACTCCCAGATCGCCCCGCAGGTCCGGGCAATCTGCGAGGAGTACGACCTGCCCTACACGACGGGGCCGTTGGTCAAACAAAACCTTGAGGTGTGGCGCAAGTTGGCGATCCTGTCGTTACCCAACGACGTGATTGATGCGGTGGGATTCACCCGCGTCGGCTAGCAGCGCCGGTACACAGACGAGCAGCCAAGCGGGCAGTGCGGCTACCCGTCCTCGGGGATGAATCCGGAGTCCAGAGCCCAAGGGGCGATGGGCGAGTTCTCCAAGATCCAGGTCTGCATGGTCTTGTCGAACCCAGTGATGATGATGACCCCGACTAGGACGAAGACTCCACCCAAGACGCGGCGGAACCAGCCGTGTGGGTCCGCAATCCAGCGGACGTTGCGAAGCAATCGCTGTCCGGCCAGCGAGATCGCTAGCAGGGTGGCACATAGGCCGATGACATACGCGGCAAGCAGCGTCATCCCGTACCAGAAGTCGGCCGGCAGAACCGTGACAATCACGTATCCGTAGAGCGGACTGCAACTAGAGAATACTGGACCGAGGGCCGCGCCAGTTAGCACTTGGCCAGTCACGCCCTCCCGTTGGCGGGCTTTCGCCAGCCGTTGCGTGCTGCGCGATTGCAGCGACAGCATGGCTGAGACGCGATCCCAGACGCCGGGGAACAAACCGATGAGACCGAGGCCGATGAGGATGCCACCGGCGATAATCGACCACACCTCGGGTGGGATATCGATCAGAGCCGTGGTCGCCTTCAAAATCAACGTGAAGACGGCGATGGAGATGCCCAGCGACGCGGTGATGACGTACGCGCGGCGCCGGGCCATCTGACCGGCCGTCTTCGCATCGATCTCGTTACCGTCGGTGCCAGTGCCAACGACGGAACCGCCGACTATCACCGGCAGCATCGGTAGGACGCACGGCGCCAAGGTGGTGAGCACCCCGGCGAGGAACGCCCCTAATAGAACGAGCATCTGTTACTCAGCTAGACCTTCGCTTCGATTTCTTCGACGCTCTCCGAGCCGGTCCACTTCTTGACCTCGTTGCCATCAGAGTCGATCAGTACGAATGTGTGCTGAGTGGTCACGCCGTATTCCTTGCGCAACTCGGTATTGCTGTCGTAGTCGACGCTGACGACGGTCAGGCCGTTCGGGAAGTCACCTTTGCTGGCGTCGAGGGACTTGTTCGCTGCCTGGCAGGTTGGGCACCAACTTGCGTTGAAGAACAGCACCACGTCCGTGTCGGCGTACTTGGCTTTGTTGGCCTCGTACTCATCGAGGGTGATGTAGCTACCGGCTACGGCCGCGTTCTGCACCTCGGCTGTTGGGGCGGAGCTCGCGGGGGCGGAGGTAGTCGCGGCAGGTGGGGTCGCGGCCTCGGTAGTGGAGTCGTCCGCTGTGGTCGACCCGCAGGCCGCCAAACCGAATACTGCTACTACTCCCGCAGCGCCCAAGGTCGCTCTGGAAGAAATCTTTCGAGTACGCATATCGTGCCCTCTCGCTCATGTGTCATTGGTGCGGCCATTGCCAACCCATTTGGTCGCTGATCTTCTTGCCAGGATTTACCCGAGTAACCCACACACCGGAAACGCTATTCCGCTTTTTGCTGCGAATTATCTAATCTTTCTGTTCACGCTCTGCCAGACGCGAGCAGAAGTTATTTGGTTCCAATGGAATGTAAAGATTCAGCCTCGGGTTACCTTCGTGTCGTGAGCAATGACGAGCGCGACAGCAAAGCTGCGTTCGAAAACCTCATTCTTCCGGAGATCCCCATGCTGCTGCGAGTTGCACTGTCGCTGACGAATCAGTCAGCCGATGCAAACGATCTCGTGCAGGACACTATGTTGCGGGCCTGGCGCTCGTTCGACACGTTCGACGGTCGCTACCCGCGCGCCTGGCTGCTGACCATCATGCGCAACGCGCATCGCAATATGCACCGCAAAGCTGTTCCTGATCCGGTTGACCCGGTCGCAGTCGGAACGACAGTCAAGGAGTCCACACCGCAGCCATCTGCCGAAACTGAGGCGATGGTGTCGCAGATGGACCATGCGGTGGTGGAGGGCTTGGCCAGTCTGAAGCCAGAGGTGCGCGAACTCGTCGTACTTGTGGACGTCGACGGACTTAGCTACCGCGAGGCAGCGGCCACCCTGGGCATCGCTGAGGGCACTGTGATGTCGCGACTGCACCGCGCCCGGGCAAAGATTCGCAAGAAAGTTGTCGCTGAACGCAAACGGGTTGGCGGTGAGGTCTCATGAGCGGAAAGCTTCCGATGCGGGTTGTCCTGTTCGGCAACGACGAGATGACTAGTTGCCGTGGCGCGATGAAGCATCTTCAGGCGGCCATCGACGGCGAACTCGAGCCTGAGTTGCAGGCGCAGGTGATCGCGCACCTGGAGGCCTGTTTGTCGTGTGGGATGCACGCTCAGACCTACCGCGACATCAAGGCGAGCATCCTGCGTTCTCAACGTGTGGAACTAGATTCAGCAGTGATTGCTGACTTGGAGAACTTCGCTCGCCAACTCGGCAACGACACAGTTGAGTAGCCGGACCTAAACCGCCAGAACCTTCCTCGGACCCATGATTACTGACGGTTTGGCGGAGGGCTGCATCCACCGCAGGACGATCTTCATTTGTCGCTTCTTCAGCGCTACACACCCGCGAGTTGATCCCAGCCCTCGCTGGTGGAACCAGTACCCGCTGCCGGTCGTGAGGTCTGGTTGTTGGGTGGAGCGAGGGACCTTCTTGTTGTAGCGGTTGTAGTTGATGGCTAGTACGTAGTTGAAAATCTGAACGGGATAGTGCATTTTGTAGCCGCCCTTTTCCCAGTATTGCGGGGCGTGGTGGTATCTCATCGCGGTACCTGGGTTGCTCTTTCGGCCACCTGCACTCGTCAGGCTGAATACACCCGACGGGCTGTACAAACTGCCGGTCCAGGGTTTCTCGTGCCAGCCCCGAGCGCCGTTTAGTCCCCACCAGGAACTCAGCTTGGTCCAGCAGCCGGCTGCGTCGCGCTCCCAGCGCTCAACATCGTTCTGATCCGAGCGTTGGCCATAGCCGCGGACAACAACGACCTGCTTGGACTTCTTGCGCAGTTTCGACCACGTCTGCGGCCCTATGTCAGCAATCTGGGTAGCGCAGGCTACCGGCTCTGCCGGGTCAGGGAGGTCCCTTGGCGGCGCGGCTACCGCACCCGAGACTTGCCCGGCGCTGATCACGACAAGGCTCAGCCCGACCGCTGTTGCAGAAACCAGACGACGTGTTGTCATGCACTCATTGTGACCATACGGAGGTTCTGGCCGCGCGCTGCGGGTGTCTGGTCGCTCTGAGTATTCGTGGGGTGTCTGGTGGATGCGACGGCAGGGTGAGCGCTAGCTGTACGTGAAGTGGGTTGGCTTGTCGGTGCGACCCTCGCGAGGCATAGGAGCCTCAAGTGCGTCCAAGTATTCGACGGCCTCGCGAATCTGTCGGATTAGGATGTCTGCTGTGGTGGGCAGCATGCCGGTGCGTACGACAATCCGCATCACCCATAGGTCGCTGAGGTTGTCTGCCAGGGGATAGGCCGGGACCTGCCAACCGTTGTAGCGCAACCGGTCGGATAGATCCTTGAGGTCCCACTTGTCGGTGTAGCCGTCCTTGAGCTTCCAGCAGAAAACCGGCAGCTCATCACCCTTTGTGATTAGTTCAAAGGGACCCATCTCCGCGATCTTGCTGGAGATCTGCAGAGCAATGTCTTGGTTCAACTGCTGGATAGCCGCGTAACCCGCGCGCCCCAGTCGAGCAAATAGATAGAACTGCAGCAGCACTTGGGCACCAGGACGCGAGAAGTTCAGCGCCAAGGTCGGCATATCTCCGCCCAGGTAGGAGACGTGGAAGATCAGGTCGGCCGGGACGTAGTCCGGGGATCGCCAGATGACCCAGCCCAACCCGGGATACACCATGCCGTACTTGTGGCCCGAGGTGTTGATGGAACGTACCCGCGTCAACTGAAAGTCCCAGACCAGATCTGGCTGGATAAACGGCGCGACCATACCGCCGCTGGCAGCGTCGACGTGAAGCGGCACGTCTAGTCCGGTGCGCTCCTGTAAGTCATCGAGCGCCTCAGCGAGTTCTTTGATTGGTTCGTATCCACCGGTGTAGGTCTGGCCGAGGATCCCGACGACTCCGATGGTGTTCTCGTCGATTGCCTGCAACATGCCTTCGGGCGTCAGCAGAAGGTGCTCCTCGTCGATCGGAACGTAGTGCGGCTCCACCTCCCAGTAGTTGCAGAACTTCTCCCACACCACCTGGACTGCCGAACTCATGACGAGGTTGGGCTTGTCAGTGGACAGGCTGTTCTTGCGACGAGCCTGCTGCCAACGACGCTTCATTGCCATCCCGGCCAGCATGCAGGCCTCGCTCGAACCGATAGTCGACGTTCCGAAGCCACCTTCGGGTGCATGCCAGAGGTTCGCAATGACCTTGGCGCACTTCTCCTCGATAGCAGCGGTTTGCGGGTACTCGTCCTTGTCGATCATGTTCTTGTCGTAGGACTCGGAGTAGAGACGTCTGGCGTGGTCATCCATCCATGTGCTGACGAATGTTGCGAGGTTCAGTGACGCGTTGCCGTCAAGGGCAACCTCGTCGTGCACGGTGTTGTAGGCGACAATTCCTGGCATCGGACCATCGGGAATGAAACCGGACTCAAGATCTTTGTGGCGGGCTCCAACCACCTCCTCAATCCAGTTGAGATCAGCGTTGCCGCGCTGCTCTGCTGCGTCCACGTCCTTTTCGATTTTATGCATCTCGGGCGAGTTGTCATCCGAGGTGCCGACATCGTGTAGGGCCATACGTATCTCCTAAGTTGGCGGTGGCGACCCCGTTGGAATACCGCGGGGGCGCCGCTGCGCGCGTAACCGCGCTAGATCGAGCAATGGCCACGTTACTAACTCGTGGGACTCGTCGCAGGCCTCAAGAAGTTGCGAACGTAGGTACCGTGAAGGTTAATCGGATTCTTAACTGCCTCGGCCGCCCTGAATGGGGCAGCCAGTCGGGTCGACCCAGTTTCGCCAGTTATCTGGGAAGCTGGCCAAAGTGTGGCTAGCCGAGTGACAATGAACCATGGTTGAGGGCGAGCAACAAAAGACGGCGGAGCAGTTGCCGGACCGACGGCCCTGGGTAGTGGTGGCCGCAGTCTCGGCCCTGCTCGTCGGGGTCGTTGGCATAGCGACCATGGCCCTCGTCGGAACCCTGACCTCGGACGAGGCTGACGGCTCGCCAGTTGCCGGACATGCTGGCCACAGTGCCGGTGTGAGTCCGCAGGTTGCTAGTGCGCCGCTGCGTGCCGACGAACGATTCGTTTCACTTGGCGTGCCGAATGGTTCGTACACCCCGGCTGCACCCAATGGGGGGACTGACGACTACCGGTGCTTTCTGCTGGATCCTGCAATCGAATCTGACCAAACCCTCACCGGCGTCCAGGTTGTTCCAGACAACCTCGATCTCGTCCATCACGCGATTCTCTACCGGGTGACTCCAGATCAGGTAGCCTCCGCCAAGTACCTCGATCAGCAGGATCGTGGCTCTGGCTGGACATGCTTTGGTGGCTCGCTGTTGCCTTCGCCAGCGGGGGCAAGTGCCCTCGATGGGTTAGACGACGCACCCTGGTTAGCAGCCTGGGCCCCGGGTGGAAAAGAGTCGGTCTACAAACGCGGTACTGGCGTGGAGATGGAGCCGGGAACTCAAATCGTTCTGCAGATGCACTACAACCTGCGGGAGTCTCAGGGCCAGGACGCTAGTGGCGTTCGGCTGCGCCTGAGCAACATCACCGAGGACGTCGAGAGTGTGCACACGATGTTGCTGGTGGCCCCGGTGGAACTGCCCTGCTTGCCGTCGGAGTCCGGTCCACTGTGTAAACGCGAAAACGCAATGGGAGACGTCATGTCGCGCTTTGGCCAAGACTCTGGGGCCACCATTGCTGGGCTGCAGATGCTCTGTGACGGGGATCCGCTAAATCCGACTCCTGGGGCCACCCAGACTTGCACGCGACGCATGCCGCAGAAGACCAACATCGTCGCTGCCGCAGGTCACATGCACTTACTTGGTAAGAAGATCTCGATCGATGTGAATCCAGGAACACCGCGCGAGCAGAACATCCTCGATATCGACAATTGGGATTTCGACGACCAAGGGGCTAGACCGCTGAAGAATCCAGTCCAGTTGCAGGAAGGGGACACGGTGCGAGTTCGCTGTACCCACGACCCATCCCTACGCTCGCTGTTGCCAGCCCTAGCTGGTACCGACCCCCGCTACGTCTTGTGGGGCGAAGGTACGACCGACGAGATGTGCCTCGGGGTCCTGATCACCACCCATCCGGAGTAGTCGGCTTCCGCGTTTCTTCGCCGACGTCGCGGCTCGCCATCGAGACCGGTGACCCATGTCTCATCGGCCACCCATCTGAGTGAACGCTCAGATTGCCTCGGCGTCAGTTGGGCAACCTACTTATATAGCGTTCAGCGGGTAGCCGAAACCCACACTTTGATTCTTGACTCTTCGGTTGCCAGTGGCGAGCCGCGCGAGTGACCTGAACCGCGTCGGCTGCGACCCCCAACGTCAGCGTTAGCCGCGACCACCACCTGTGTAGTGCCGCATGTCACTGGGCTCGGATGGCAGTAGATCGCGCACACCCTCAAGGAGTTTGAGATGAGTTCCAACAAAACGATCGCACGGATTGCTGCTCCAGTTCTCGGAGTCGCACTATTGTCTGGCAGTGCGGTGGCGCTCAGTGCAGCACCCGCGATGGCTGCTCCTGCGGACACCACCACGAGTGTCTCGACTGCAGCATCCCCTAGCGGGGCAGCCAAGGCGTCAACTTCCAAGGTAGTGAGCAAGCGCGCAGTGACCAAGTACAAACTTTCAAAGCGGGAACTGAAGAACATCGAGAAGGCCAAGAAGTTCGCGAATACGAAGAAGGCCAAGCACATCCGCCAACGCGAGAGTCACGGTCGGTACAAAATCAACACTGGCAACGGCTACTACGGCGCGTACCAGTTCGACAAGCGAACGTGGCAGGTCAACGGCGGCAAGAAGTTCAGCACGACTGCTAACAAGGCACCAAAGTGGGCCCAGGACTACGTCATGTGGCGTACGCACAAATCGCACGGCTGGGCGCCGTGGGGCGGCTAAGCCGCGCGTGGTCCTACTAGTCAGCGATCCTCAGGAACACAACGATCGCGAGCTAGGACGATGTTCGCTGTTCGTTGAGGTCGGCAGCTTCCTCGCGCATATGGGGAAAGCGTGCTCTGCTCAGGGACGATTGGGCACTTCCGTAAAGCCAGCCTTGGCCGTACTCC
This sequence comes from uncultured Actinomycetes bacterium, assembly GCA_963821045.1. Lineage (GTDB taxonomy): Bacteria > Actinomycetota > Actinomycetes > S36-B12 > UBA10799 > UBA10799. Next base: position 96,961 of record CAWGCB010000002.1, read on the forward strand.
CAGCCCAACTCAGCCACTAGGCGCTGCTCCTCGAGGCCCTCGATTCCCTCCACAATGCCGCGCAGTTCCAGCCGGCGGGTCATCTCTGCCAGTCCGCTCACTAGCCGCATCGCCAGATCCGATGGCTCCTGGGTCAGTCTGCGCGCGAACGACCCGTCGAGTTTGAGGCCCGACACGGGAAAGTCCAATAGTAGGGACAGTGACGAGTAGCCCGTTCCAAAGTCGTCGACCAGTAGACCGACGCCAGCATCCGATAGCAGGTGCAGTCCATGACGGGCCTCAGCGTCCAAATTGAGGATGGAGTGCTCAGTGATCTCTACAGCCAGCTGGGTGGGTTGCGCACCCGCGTTGCGCAACTGGCGTAGGACGCTGTCAGCGAATCCGCGCTCAGTTAGCTGGGTAGCGGATGCATTGACGGTAATGAACTGCCCAGCTTCAAGGGAGCGCAGTTGTGCGATCGCCTCAGCAATGATGATGCCGCCGAGTTCGTGAATGGCCCCAGAATCTTCGGCAGCGTCAATGAATCGGTTCGCAGGAATCACGCCCTCGGGAGATCGCCAGCGCGCGAGTGCCTCGTAGCCAATCGTCGTCAGGCTGTTCAAGTCAACGATCGGTTGGAACCACGCGTGGAACAGATTCGCGTCGAGGGCGTCCCGGATCCGGCCGTTGAGCCCGATGCGTTCCTGCGCCTGTTGGCGAATTTGGTCATCGGCGATCTTCCAGCGGTTGCGTCCTTCCCGCTTGGCCTGGTTGAGCGCGGCGTCCGCATCTGAGAGCAATGCCTGAGCATCCTGACCTGTACCCGCGATTGCCAGGCCCATACTGACAGTGACAGGGACGCGCTGGCGGTGGGTCCAGAAGTCACGGGTGGCAACCCCGTGGCGAATCTGATTAGTGCGCTCCACCGCATCCTGGGGTGATTCGATGTTGGTGAAGACCACCGCAAACTCGTCCCCACCAAGACGTCCCGCAAAGTCGCAGGATCGCGTTAGATGGCCGAGTCGCCGCGCCACGTCGCGCAAGATGTCGTCGCCGGCGGCATGGGACAGGCCGTCATTGACCTCCTTGAATCGGTCCAAGTCCACGAAGAGGACAGCTACCCGTCCCACAGCATCTGGCTCATCGAGATGAGCCTGCAACCTGCGCACGAACTCGTCACGATTCAACAGGTCGGTAAGCACATCGTGGCGTGATCGGTGGGCGAGTTGTTCGATGGCCATCTGGGCCGCAGCGCGCGATTCCATCTCATCATCTATTGCGCGCAGAGCTTCGATCCTTGTGCCGTCTGCGAGCTCCCGGGCCCGCATGGCCACCCAGACCCAATGCCCCTCACGGTGTCGGATTCGGAACTCAGCAACTTCCTGAGCACCCTCTGGGTGCATCTCTATGGAATCCGAGGGATGAATCAGGGCGCGCGGGCCAACCGCGATGAACTGCTCAGCTGTCCAGCCCAGTACCTCACGCACCGATCCTGAAACCCACCAACACGCCCCATCCTCACCAAACCGGATAACGACGTCGGCGGCATTCTCGGCCAGCAGCCGAAAGTCCCTTTCACTTGCCCGCAGCGCCTCTTCGGTACTCACTTGCTCGCTCACATCACGCACGACCGCAATGAGGCCTCTGCGTTCCAGGTTGACGTCGACATTCGCTGTGATGTGAGCCTCGATCCAGCGGTAGCCATCGAGTTTGGTCGCTAGGCGGACCCGTACCCGATACTCGGATTGGCTACGAAATCCCTGCTCGACGTCCGTACTGTTCGCCTCAACTAGATAGCGATCGTCCGGGTGGACGAGGGAGATCGCTTCTCGGCCGATGAGTTCGGCCGGATCCCAACCGAACTGACGACTTGACGGTGACGCCCAGGTCACGAGTCCGCCTCGGATCGATCCGACCAGATCGCCAGTGTTGGTTGCGATTAGTCGGAACAGTTCCTCGCTGCGCGCCAAAGCCTCGACCGCGGCCCTTTCAGCAGTCATATCCAGCAGCTGAGAGAAGTTGGCGGTGAGGGTGCCGTCCTCGGAGTAGATCGGCGTGACGTGCAACCGAACCCAGACGACGGAGTTGTCGCTGCGGACGTAGCGCTTATCGGTGACGAACGACCTAAGTTCGCCGGAGGCGATTCGTTGCGCGGCTCGCAGGCTCGCCGCAAGATCGTCAGGGTGAGTGACATGCGCGAAAGTCAACGAGAGCAGTTCGCTTTCGGTGTAGCCGAGTAGATTGCATAGCGCCGGATTCACCTTGATGAACGAGCCGTCGAGGCCGACGACTGCCTGCCCTATGACCGCACCATCTGAGGCTGCCTGCAACAGTCGTTCGGCGGGGACGAACGGCTCCGACTGCATGAATTCAACCGTACTACCAGGACCCATCCGATGTGATACTTCCGGCAATCGCGGCGGGGATCTGCCCCTGGGCGCTCAGCAAGATGCTCGAACGCTCACTGTCGATAAGTTCGCGACTACACCGCGTTCCAGAAGGCAGCGAGCTCAACAACATCTTGGCCCGCCTGCTCGTCTCCGAGTGCCAGTGCTTCCGGCACGGCAGTAGGATCCATGAGTTGCGCGAGGTCGACCTTGTGCGGACCGCGAGCGTAGGCGGTAGTTCCAGCCTTCTGCAGCTCCGCGAGTTCGGTTCGTAGCCGATCAGGTTGGATCGTCATCGTTGGTGCCGGGGCACTTTGATTTGCACCTAGCGAGATGATGAGCGCGCGCTTGGCGCCCGCAACGAGGTCTGAGTGCGTTCCCGTGCCACTCACGCCCCCGTCCATGCAGAAGCGGTCGTGGATTGGCTGTGGACTGAATATTCCGGGAACGGCGCTACTAGCTGCGGACGCGCGAATCGCTGAAATGCCAGCAGTTGAGGTGATGACGAGGCGCTCCCCGGTATAGCAGTCAACAGTCGAGATGTTGAGTGCTTTGGATGGCCACCCACGGGCAGCGATGGCGAATCCAGTGCTGCGACGCATCTCGGCAGCAGTTGGCGTGTGAGCGGCCAGCGCCGCGAAGCCGATATCGCGAATAGTCTCGTTGCGAGCGTTGTCTGCGTCTCGGAACATGTCCAAGGCGCGAAGCTGACTTGGATGGAAGTTGTTGGCTGGGGCCAACAGACCAACCAGAGCCGGAACTCGAGAAATCCAATCGACCTGTTTGTTGAATCGCTTCAAGGAGCCATTGGCCAAGATCGATGCGATCAGCGATCCTGCCGATGTCCCGACGATGATCTCTGCCTGGTCTAGGGCTAAGCCCCGCTTCGCGAGCCCATTTAGGTAGGCAACTTGCCACGCAACGAAGTAGACGCCGCCACCCCCAAGCACGAGCGTGCGCTGACACCCCGCACCATATCGAGCTTCGAACGAGATCGGCTTGGCCAATGAGGCGTTTGCGTGCTCCAGGCCGCCGGGTGCGTGACTATTGGCTTGCGCAGGAGTGGGCTGCGCTGGCGCTTGGACCGAGTCGACTGTCGAGTTTGTGCTCACGCGCTGATGCTAGGGCGGGCGAGCTTGCGGTCGCAATTGCAGCGTCGCCCGCCAGCGCGGCCATGGTTGCGACAGAACTGACGAGACTACTGGGGCGTGGGCTTGAACACCGCGATCGTTTCGACATGCTTGGTCATGGGGAACAGATCTAGGCCCCGCACGTAGGTCAACGCATAGCCGCGCTGCGAAAAAGTCTTGACATCCCGAGCCAACGCGACTGGATCGCACGCGACGTACACCACGACCCTCGGCGCGGTCCTCACGATTCCCTCGACAACATCCTTGCCTGCCCCAGAGCGTGGCGGATCCAGCACGATCACGTCCGCCTCGCGCTGGGAGTGGGTGATCCACGAGTCCACCGCAGAGCGGTGATGGTGCACCCAGGCCAAGTCGGCCAGGTTGCGCTTGGCCAGTGCGACGGCAGTCTTGTCACCCTCAACTGCATCTACCCGACCGGTCACGCCAGCCTCGATTCCGAGGAACGCAGCGAACAGTCCTACCCCGCTGTACAAGTCGAGGACTCGATCGCCGGGCTGGACATTTGCCGCAGCAAGAACCGCGTCGACGAGCACCTGCGGTGCTTGAGGGTGGACTTGCCAGAAGCCAGTCAGTGCCACCTCAAAGTCGCGATCACCAACTCGTTCGATGAGGAGTTCGCGATCGCGTTCATTGACGGTTTGCTTGGTTTGACCTGTGTTGGAGTGCGCGGCAATGAGCGCCCGGGGAGCGCGGTTGGTGTCAGGTTCGGGCAGCGACACCGGGATCTCCTCGGACAACTCGGTTACTGCCAGGGGGCAGTTCGCAGCGGGGATGATGCGATGGGAGCGGGCCGCTCGAAGCCCCACTGTGCCGGTGTTGCTCACCGCGTAGCGCATTCGGGTTCGCCAATGTAGTCCGTCCGAATCGTCGAGGCCGAGAACCGTCAGAGCGTCTGCGACTGGGCGACCGCCCACCTGGCTCACCCCTCCGGTTCTGCGCAAAGCGTCGAGAATCACTTGAGCTTTGATCTCTCGCTGGGCGCTGATACTCGCATGTTGCCAATCGCAACCACCACATTCGCTGGCGATCGGACAAGGTGGCGTGACGCGCTGCGGGGAGGCCGCCAGAACGTGGGAAACATCGGCTCGAAGGAACGATCCGCCTTTGCCGTGACCGGTGACGACTGCCAGCACTTGCTCACCTGGGAGGGCATCTCGAACGAAGACAACTCTGCCATCGAGTCGAGCGATGCATTGGCCACCGGCAACTGGGCCTTCAATCGTGAGAGCGATCTCCTCGCCGATCGCGGGCGGTTCCGTGGTGGGTATGGGTCGAGGCACCTACCCACTGTCTCACTGGTGCCCGAGCGCTCGTTTCGGCGTCACCGAATAACAACGTCCAGGCGGCAATGGCCCAGTCTCGGGTCAGGCTCCAGCGCAGCGTCCCACCCCGCTGATCGTGCACAGTCCACGACCTCATCTATCGAGCTCGGCTGCTGCTCCACGGTGGCCAGCAATCGGGCCAGCTCGCCTTTGGCAGCCTTGTTGTGATGGCTAACGGCAGTGCGTGCACCATTGGCGCTTTGCTGCCAGATCTTGACAGTCAGTGCGCGCTGTTCGCGACCCTTTGGAATGGGCCAAAAACTGACGTAGGTGCTCGACCGAAAGTCCACCAGTAGTTCCTCGGATAGCGCTTTTGGAGGCTGCTTGGCGAGTTTGTTGCGCCAGTAGGTACTCACCTTGCCCGTCTTCCCCAGGCCAGGAACGCTCACTGAACCGGCGAGCCGGTAGGCGCAAATGGGGTCTTGCGGTTTCACTAATCCGAACAGCGATGAGGTGATGACGATTCGCTCATTCGCGCGTGCGAGCGTCGGCCCCGTTAATTCCGGAAGACCGAGCGCAGCGAAAAGAACGCCCGTGTACACCTGCGCAGCAGGGTCTGTTGGAGCGTCCAGGATGTGCTGATTGCGGGTGAGTTCATCGGTCTGCCTCGGGGACAGGCCCAGCACCGCCAGAGCTCGACGCTCGCGGCCTCGGCTGAGCCTAATCAGTGCCGCAATAGCCTGTTGACGCGCAGCAGTTAGCTGAGGGAAGCTCAGGGTGGCCAAGTTCAGCGGCGGTCCCGCTGCGTCACCGTTTTTTCCCTCGGAAGGGGGAAGCAGCAAGAGCATGGGTTTCCCTTCGTTGGATCCTGTGACAGTTTGGATTTGGGCACTTGACTCGAAGTCAGGAGGCGTTCGTGGTGGGCGGTCGCTAAGACTCGTTCGCTCACAGAGTAGGGGGTTCAATGGCGGTCAACGACGAGCAGCTAGACGATGCAGCGGCAGCAGCCTCAACGGGACCCTCGGTCTCGAGTGCAACTGCCGCAGTAAGGCCTTTTCCACCACCGGCTGTGCCGCTACTTCCTGGACCCACCGCTTTGCACCGGCTACCCCGGCTATCAGCCGAGCTCGGACGAGAGTTGTGGATCAAGCGCGATGACCTGACGGCGGTTGCTGTCGGTGGAAACAAGATCCGGAAACTTGAATACCTGCTCGGCGAGGCTGACGATCAAGAAGCCGACGTCCTCGTCACGGTCGGGGCAGTTCAGTCGAATCACTGCCGGGCGGTAGCTGCTGCTGCCAGCATGACTGGGCGGCGATGCCACCTTGTTCTAGCTGGAAACGTGCCGACAATCTCGCAAGGGAACCTGCTTCTCGATGAGTACCTCGGAGCCAGTCTGGAGTTCGTTCCCGGAACCGATTGGGCGCAGCTATTTGACGCGGCGAACGCGGCATGTGACCGACTGCGGGCAACCGGGCATCGGCCGTATCTGATGCCCGCCGGAGGGTCAACGCCGGTTGGAGCGCTTGGGTACGTAAATGCCTACGCCGAGTTTCTTGATCAGTGCGAGGACATCGGACTTGCACCAAGTGCGATCATCCACGCGAACGGTTCGGGCGGAACTCAAGCGGGCCTCATCGCAGGTAAACAGTTGCTCGGGGGACCAGCTTCGATCATCGGGATCGCTGTCTCCCTCGACGCGGAACTCATGGCCCCGGTCAGCGATGGGTTGGCTGACGTCCTACTCGCGAATCTCGGGGTCGAACTTGAACCACGCCAGCCAGCGACGCTACTTTCCGGGTATCGAGGACCCGAGTACGGTGCGGTCACACTTCCCGGCCGAGAGGCGCTCGCACTGATGCTGCGCCGGGAGGGAATCTTGCTCGACCCGGTATATACGGCAAAGGCGTTCGCGGCGATCGTGGCGAATGATCCTTCTCTTCCGCCTGGGCCAATAGTCTTTTGGCACACTGGAGGAGCGCCAGCCGTCTTCGCGACGGAACAACGATTGAGCCACGCGTCCGAGTGAACCTAGGGAGATCAGAGTGAGTGAACCGCTAACTGTTGACGTGATCGGCGCCGGTGCCGTTGGCGGCTACTACGGTGCCATGCTCGCTCGTGCGGGCCACGACGTCCACTTTCTGGCTCGCAGTGACGCGGAGGTAGTGGCCCGAGACGGGCTGATAGTCAAATCCGTCGGTGGTGACTTCACTATTCACCCGGTCAACGCCCACGCGGGGTGGAACTCGATGCCGCGTGCCGACGTGGTCATCGTCTCGGTCAAGTCCACCGTCAACGATGACGTGTTTCCGCTAGCCGAACAGGTGGTTAAGCCGGGTGGGCTCGTGGTGCTCATCCAGAATGGCATGGGTGCGGAGGCGGCGCTGGCTCGCGAACTACCCGAGTCAGTTGAGCTAATCGGTGGTCTGGCATTCATCGGAGCTGAGAAGACCGGGCCTAACGAGATCACCCACTCCGATTACGGCTCGCTGACGCTCGGTGTTTTCGCTCCCGACTATCAGGACGCCGAATCCGACGAGCGAACGATCCGACTAGTTGACGCCCTGACGGCTGCTGGTGTTCCCACCGAGTTGAACCCGAGCCTTCGACAGGCCCGCTGGCAGAAACTCGTCTGGAACATCCCCTTCAACACGCTTTCAGTCGTATTGGACGCAACGACAGCTGAACTGATCAACGATCCCGCCACACACGAGTTGGTCCACGCCATGATGGACGAGGTGATGGCGGCAGCCAAGGCAGACGGCTGCGAGCTTCCCGCGGATCTACCCGAGGCCATGCTGGCGGCGACAAAGACCATGAGCCCGTACTCAACAAGTATGAAGGTGGACTTCAACGCGGGGCGCAGATTGGAGGTCGATGGAATCGTTGGCGGCGCGCTAGTGCGTGCCCGAGCCCACGGAGTCGAGGCGCCGATTCTGGAGACGATTTATCGGCAGTTGCAGTTCATCGATCAACGGCTGCAACGGCAGTAGTCGCGTTGTTGCGGTGGACTAGTTGCGACTGCCTGGTTGCATTGATGCGCCTCGAGTGAGCATGCTGTACGCATGGCGTCAATCTGGCGGGGATCGTTGAGTTTCGGCTTAGTGAATGTGCAAGTGAAGGTTCACCCGGCGACCCAAGACAACGCGGTGTCGTTCCACCAGGTGCACGCCCAGGATGGTGGCCGAATTCGGTATCGACGTGTGTGCGAAGTGTGCGGCCAAGCAGTCGAGTACAGCGACATCGCCAAGGCATATGAGTCGGATGCGGGGCAGACGGTGATCATTACCGAGGACGATTTGACCTCGCTGCCAGCTGGGCGCACTCGAGAGATCGATGTGGTGGAGTTCGTTCCTTCGGCCGATGTTGATCCCATCCTGTTTGACCGCAGCTACTACCTAGAGCCCGACCAGCATTCGATCAGGCCGTACGTCCTGCTGCGTCAGGCATTGGAGCGAACGGAACGCACTGCCATCGCTCATGTGGCGCTTCGTAACAAGACGAGGCTAGCTGCGCTGCGGGTATACGAAGATGTGTTGATGCTGCAGACGATGCTGTGGCGCGACGAGATTCGCGCTGCGGACTTTGCGGTACTGCGAGATATCGAGGTCGAACCCCGCGAACAGGAGTTGAAGATGGCGGCTTCGCTCATCGAGACCCTCGAGGCAGACTTCGAGCCCGAGAAGTACACAGATAAGTACCGCGAACAGCTACTCGAGTTGATCGATCAGAAGCTGGCCAACAAAGAGGACATCGTCATCTCTGCGGGTGAGGAAGCCAGTCCAGAAGCAACGAATGTGGTGGACCTGATGGGTGCCCTGCAGGCGAGTATCGACCAGAATCTCGAGCAGAAGAAGACTGGTAGCGACGACTAAACAAAGGTGAACAGATCACCGAGCTCGGCTAGGCGTTCGAGAACTTGCGGGTACTGCAGTTGCGTCAAAGAACGACTTCCGTTCGCTGCTTGCTCTACCTCCGACCACTTCCGAGGGGTGGCGACAAAAGGTTGCTCGCGCCCCCGCAGTGAGTAGGGCGTAATCGTGGTCTTGGCTGGATTGTTCTGGCTCCAGTCGATAAATATCTTGCCCGTTCGATCGGCCTTGGCCATCGTGTACAGCGCCAAGTCGGGCAGTCGTGACGTGAGCCTGCGGGCTAGGTCGCGGGCGTAGGCGTTTGAGTCCGCTGGACCCGTATCGGTCAACGCGGCATAGAGTTGCATCCCTTTGCTGCCACTGGTGACCGGCACAACGGGGTCGAGTCCGTCGGCCGCCAACAGTTCACGCGCTGCCAGTGCCACAGTGGCACATTCGGTGAGTCCCGCTGGTTCGCCTGGGTCGAGGTCGATCACTAGGCGGTCGGGACGTCTGCGGGTTTTGGTGGCTACGTCGTAGGTCCACTGGGGAACGTGCAGTTCCAACGCGGCGCCTTGTACCAGCCAGAGCAGTGTTGCCGGGTCATTGATCAAGGGGTACCTGACCAGCCGGTCACTGTGCTGCAGGGTCGCAGTGTCGATCCAGTCGGGGGCGTAGCTGGGGAGGTTCTTCTCGAAGAACGGCTTCGCACGGACACCGTCGGGCCACCGCTTTCGCGTTGCTGGCCGATTCGCGGCGTGGGCAATCAGGTACGGCGCCACCTGCGCGTAGTAGTGCAAGACGTCGCTCTTGGTGGTGCCCGTCGCCGGGTACAGCACTTTGTCTAGGTTGGCGATCTTGATGTCGTGTCCGCCGACCCGTAGGGTCTGACCGCCTGGTGCCATGTCGCTGTTCTCCGCTGTGTTCTCCGCTGTTTTGCTCGTTTTGCTGTGTTTGCTGTTTTGCTGTTTTGCTGTTTCGCTGAACCGCTTGGCCGCTATGCCGTTGCGTCGGTCGCTCGGGTGGCGGTGAAGACCCGGCAGACGTAGGGGATCGTGAACTCTGCCGAACCACGCAGATCGGGGTGACTACGCGCGAGGTCGCGCACACCGGACTTGATTTCCTCGACGTCTTCGCGCAGGGCAACATGCGAGAACGTGCCGATGAGCCCCACCAGGGAGTCGACCGTGGCGGGTTGTTGGTAGTCGAACTCCTTTGCCTGCAACTGGCCGAGTGGCGCCAGCGTCGGTGAACCGTGGGTACGCAGCCACGAGTAGGAGTCCGGCATATCCACAACCGATGACAGGGACCTCACCCACGGGACGCGATCATCACGCAAGTTCCAGATAATCGCCAGCACGCCGCCTGGGCGCAACACGCGCGCCGCCTCGGCAGCGGCCTTTTGCTGGTCTACCCAATGCCACATCTGGGCTCCGACGATCAAGTCAGCGCTGGCATCCGGTAGCGGAAGCTGTTCGGCGGTACCTGCCAGAGCTGCTCCGAGACCGGGCTTTGCCGCGAGGACCTCGCGCATTCGGTCATCTGGCTCGACAGCCGTCACCGCCGCTCCGTTTGCGATGAACCCCACGCTGAGTTGTCCGGTGCCCGCTCCAATATCGATGACTCTTTGGGGCCTTCTACCCCCGCGGCGCGGTGCCAGGTCGAGCAGGTACTCGTACAACTCGGCCGGGTACCCAGGTCGGTGCCGGTCGTACTCCTTTGCCCATTCACCGAATGAGTTGCGGCGCTGTTCGGCGGCCAACGTGCCTGGTGCCGGGATGAGGGGGTCGGGTCGATCAGCGTCCTTCACTGCGCCTCCACGCTATTGCGACGGGCAGCCTCGCGCGGTACTAGAGGCTGGGGTTGAGCACGAGTTTGCCTGAAGTCGCTCGGGCACGCAGGTCTTCGTGAGCCTTGCGCGCATCCTGCAGGGCGTACTCGCCGCCCGCGATCACCCGCAACGAGCCGTTGGCGACCAGCTCGAACAGTTCTGCCATCGCTTGGTGCACCACGTTGCCAGGTAGGCCGAACGCGTGTGGCAGCCACATACCCGCGATGGTTGTCGAGTGAGCCAACAGGCTCGCCGGAACGATGGGCTTGGGCGCCTCACGACTTGCCTGGCCATAGAAGGCGAGACGGCCAAACGGCGCCAATGCGGCGATGCTCTGGTCGGTGATCCGTCCGCCCGTCATGTCCAACACGACGTCCACTCGCTTACCTGCGTTTGCCTCGCGGATCGCTGCTGTCATGTCCTCGGCGCGGGAGTCGATCGCCACATCTGCTCCGAGGTCGATTGCTAGTTCGCGCTTTTCGGCGGTGCTCGCTGAGGCAATCACTCTGCCAGCGCCAAACGCCTTGGCCAACTGAATGGCAATCGACCCAACGCCACCAGCGCCAGCGTGCACGACGACGGACTCACCGGCGCTCATGTGGGTGCTTCGGCGCAGTAGCAGCCAGGCAGTTGTGCCCTGAACCACCAACGCCAGCGCGGTCACGTCGTCCACATCGTCCGGCACCTCGAATGAGGTAAAGGGGGATGCGACGGCACGCTCGGCGTAACCGCCACTAGCTACGAGCGCCACGAAGCGCCGACCCTGAGAGTCGGTTCCAACGACCTCTCCACCTGGGATGATCGGCAGACTCGTGGGGGCTAAGTAAGAGTTCTCTGCTTGGTGGGTATCGGCATAGTTGACCCCGGCTCGGCTGACCTCGAAGAGGTATTCATTCTCGCCAGGCTGTGGCTCGGGTACCTCAGCGATCTCTAGAACCTCTGGTCCGCCGAACTCGGTGATCTGGATAGCCCGCATAGGTGTGCACCTCGGAGTCGTTGTATCTCGATGGGTATCGATGAGCGAAGATGGGTATCACCACCTTAGACGCGTCATAGGCCGCTGGCAGGGCGGACACCAATCACGAGGAGTCGACTATGAGTAGCTGGACCGTAGAGTCAATCGGCGATCAGACCGGGAAGACCGCGATTGTTACGGGGGCGAACTCAGGGGTTGGGCTGCACACTGCGGCGGCACTAGTCGCGAACGGGGCACATGTGGTGATGGCCTGCCGGGACCTGAGCCGCTCTGCCCCCGCGTTGGACAGGGTTCGTACCAGCGGTCCCGGAACGGTGGAACTGCGTGAGCTGAACTTGGCCGACTTGGTGTCAGTAGCTGCCTTCGCCGACGGCATCAATAGCGACTTCGAGCGCCTCGATGTGCTGGTCAATAACGCCGGCATTATGGGTGGGCCACGACGTGAGACTGCGCAAGGCTACGAACTCCAAGTCGGAACGAATCACCTCGGACACTTCGCGTTGACTGCCGGCTTGTGGCCGTTGCTAGAGGCAGCCCCGGAAGCACGAGTCGTCGCCCTCACCAGCCTTGCCGCTCGGGGCGGAACTCTTGAACCCGGGATGCAGACACGTGACCTAACAGATCCGGATCCGTATAAGGAAATGACCGTCTACTCCAACAGCAAACAAGCGAACTTGCTGTTCTCCCAGGAACTGCACCGACGAAGCGCCGCTATCTCCTCGAATGTGCAGAGTTTTGCTGCGCACCCAGGAGTCAGCTCGACGAACCTGTTCACTCGCCAGCTCGAGGATCGCAACCTCGGTTTCTTGGCGCCAGTGGCTAACGGCCTCGGAAAGGTGCTGTTCCAGAGCTCGACTGCTGGCGCGACTCCAGCCATCAGGGCCGCGACTGATCCAACGATTCCCTCCGGGTCCTTTATTGGTCCTGACGCGCTGGGCCAGACGAGGGGAGCCCCCGAGGTCATTGGCGTCTATCGAACGGGCCGAAACCCAGAGACGGCGGCCGAACTGTGGGACTTGTCCGAGCAACTAACGGACACGACGCTGCTTAGCTGACGTTGGAGGCGGCCGATCGGTTGGTCGCGATCTCGATCAGGTTCCCACCGGAACATCGTCGTCGGTCGGTGCCGTGTCGTCTTCGACTGAATCCTTGGGAAGTCCAAAAGAGACCAGCAGCCCGAAGAACACGAAGACTGCAGCGACCACTGAGGTGATTTTGGCTGACTCGGTGTACGCATCCTTCGCATCGGTCACGACTGGAGCGAGGGTCGGGTTCTTCTCCATGACCACGATCGCCTGCCCGGCAGTAGTCCGCACCGTATCCACGATCTCGCTGGATTGTGCGGAGGTTATTCCAGGCTCATCCTTGAGTTCACTAGTCAGCGTCGTTGCTAGACCCGTGAACAGCACAGCTCCGAGCACCGCAGCGCCTAGGGCCGATCCAATCTGGCGGAACGTGGACGTCATCGCCGACGCTTGGCCACTCTTTTCCGGAGGTACGTCGGCCAGCACCACGTTGGTCAGCTGTGCGGAGGCAAAGCCAACTCCCAGGCCATAGATGACCAACGGGATCGCCATCCACCACGGAGACCTCTCGGTGCTGAATGCCCAACCGATACCCAGGATGCCGATGATCTCCAGCAGCATGCCCATGCGCACCACCTGAGTGGCCCCGAGTACGGCGGACACATGCCGTGCGGCGCCACCGGCGGCCAGGGTTCCGATCGCCAAGAACGAGATCAAAGCGCCGGTCGTCAGCGGATCGAGTCCGGCGACCGAGGTTAGCCACAGCGGGAGGACGAAAAGGATTCCGAACTCGCCGAGGCTCACAACCAGTGCCACGACGTTACCGAAACCGTAGCGTCGGATTCCAAATAGTTCGAGATCGATAAGTGGGGTCTTATCCGTCTTGGATCGTCTAGCCTCGAACGCCACCAAGAGCACGAGCAGCGCGGCGCCGAGGAAGAACGTGATCGGCACGATGGAGAGGCCACCCACATCGAGAGAGATAGGCCCGAGATCGAAGTCGGCGATGGCATTCCACCAGCCATACTGCTGGCCCTCGATGAGTCCGAAGACGATGAGTCCCAGACCAGCCGAAGACAGCAGGACTCCGACAATATCGATCTTCCCCACACCTGAGACTTTGGTTTCCGGGACAGTGCGCATCACCAGAACCAGCGAGATGATGGCGATCGGAATGTTGATGAAGAACGCCCAGCGCCACGAGAAGTCCTCGGCTAGCCAGCCACCGAGCAGCGGTCCGAGACCGGCCGCGCCACCAAAGACAGCACCCCAGAGCCCGAACGCCACAGCACGGTTCTTGCCGGTGAAGAGCACGTTGATGACGGCGATAGAACTCGGCAGCATCATGGAGGCACCGACGGCCTGTATCGCCCGAGCGCTAATGAGCCACTCGCTACTTTGCGAGGACCCGCTACCGATGCTGCCAATGATGAACACGACGATGCCGAGCACGAAGAGCAGGCGACGTCCGTACTTGTCGCTGAGCAGGCCGACGGTGATGAGTAACGCGGCGAAGATCAGTGAGTAGATCGAGTTGACCCACTGGGCATCAGTCTGGGTCAACCCAATGTCGTCCACCATGGTCGGAAGCAGCACATTGACGACGCTGCCGTCGATGATGATCATCGAGAGTCCAATAAGCAGAGCCGTCAGGGCCAGCCATGGATGCTCCGGACGCGCCGTGGCGGAGTCCGGTTCGGTCGGTCCACCTTTGGACAGAGTGTCTGTGCTCACGAGGGCACGGTAGCGCTCAACGCACCGTCATTGCCTGTGCTGGCGGTCCTGCATCGACCCCCCTCGGAGCGATAGTTTCTTCAGGTGGTCCGTATCTCCTTCAAGCTGCCGGGGAGCAAGATAGTTGCTACCCACGCTGCGCGCGCCGGAATCCTCGCTGCCTCAGCCAACGTGGCCTCGACCTTCTCCCGCGGACTCTTACCTCGTTCTGTCGGAGATCAGGCCGTAGCGACCGGCATCTCGACGGCGATCATGTACCAAGTCGCTACGACGGTTCATGCCGCAGCAGAGACGATCGCACTCTTCACAAGCGGCTCCCACGGGATGCGTGGACGCGAACCTGACCCGACGCGCACGATGGTTGCTGACCTCTCGTTCGTGGCCATCGGGGTAGCGGTCGATCAGATAATTCCGCCGAAACCGACTGAGCCGCTCGCCGTCTCGCTGGTGAGGTTCGGCGCCGAGTCGTTGATGCTCGGCGGCGCCGCTGGTGCCGCCGTTGCAGTCGTTGACCAAGGGTTGGGGCGGATCTTTCCGGGTGAAGCCTTGACGAAGCGTCCGATCGCTGTGGACGTCGCACTAGGTGGCATGGTCGCCGGCCTCAATGTGTACCTGCGCCATCAACATGCCCGAGAGTTCGGCCTGGTAGATCCAGAGCGCCGGGCCATCAAGCGAGCCGGTACCGTCGCCACCCTCAAAGCAACCGCGACCGGTGTCGGTGCTGCGGCAGCGATGCTGACCCTGGCAACAGCGGAGCAGGTCGTTGCCCACACGATCAAGAACTTCCTTGACCGCAATGTGGGCCGCTACGACATCGGTAGTCCGCTGGTCGGTCACAGCGTCGCCTTGGGAATCCTGGGGCTGGGCGCAGGTGCGACGTTCGTAATCGCCAAACGTCGAGTTGAGCAGGGTGCTGCAGTCGTAGAGCCGGCCTATCCTGACCCGCCAGCTAGTGAGCATGTGACGGCCGGACCCAAGTCCTTGGTGCCGTTCGACTCGATCGGCAAGGAGGGCCGCCGATTTGTGCTGATGGCGCTGAGCGCAGATGAGATCTCCGACGTCATGCGAGAGCCAGCTCAAGACCCAGTGCGTGTCGTATCGGGTTTCGGTCCGCCGTTGGGAACCCAAGAGCGAGCCCAGTTGTGCTTCGAGGAGATGAAGGCGCTCGGGGCGTTCGAGCGCTCGTTAGTCTGCATCGCGGCCCCGACAGGCGTGGGCTACGTCAGTTATACCTTCGCCGAATCGCTGGAGTACCTCACGCTGGGCAACTGCGCAATCGTCGTTCCGCAGTACGCGCTAGTCCCGTCGGCGATGGCGTTGTTCGACACTCACGATGGGGTTGCCTTGCAGCGCCGGGTACTGGAACTAAGCCGTGACTACATCGCGACGCTGCCCCACGCGCAAAGACCCAGGCTCGTGCAATTCGGCGAGAGTCTGGGCGCTCAAGTCGCGCTTGATGTGGCCTACCCAGACGGCGCAGGTGCCTTCGAATCGTTGGGAATCGAGGCAGGGTTGTACCTTGGTGTCCCGTTCCGCTCAGCCACCTGGAACGCCTGGCGTAGCAGCCGCGAGCAGTTTGACCCGCAGTCGCGTATGGCGTTGGCTACGCAGCCAGCAGAGTTGAGTCCAGGACATGACCACCAGTCATCGGATGACTTCTTTGTCGGCGAGAACCCGAGTCAGATCATGATTGTTCACGATGATGATCCGGTCAACAAGTTCTCCTACCGACTGGTGGTTGCTCCGCCCTGGTGGATGGGTCCGCCAAGCTCTCGGCCCCCGAAGGTTCCCCGCGAGACGGTGTGGCGTCCGATCAATACCTTCGTCTTGACGCTCGTTGACCTGATGAACGGGATGGACTTCAAACCCGGGAAGTTTGCCCGCAAGGGCCATGATTACCGGATCGATTCCTGTGCAGCCACGGCGCTCGCATTTGGACTGCCGTGCACGCCCGTGCAAGCTACCGCCATCGAGCATGCGCTCAAGGAGCGAGAACAAGAGTGGGCGGCGCGGCGCTTAGTGGCCCGCAAGTTCGCCTCGGCGCGAGACTCGATCACTCGCACCCTCACCTCGTGGGGTGTCTCGACCGCAGACGGCCTCGACTCAATTCGAGCCCCCAATGATCGCCGACGTGAACCCCGAAGCCGACTTCATCCCAAAACGCTTCGGCTCCAGCGGCGTCCTCTAACCTCATGCACCCGAACTGCCCGTCTATGGGTGGATTCGGACGCGATCGCGTCCATCTACACCCATAGACCTCGGATACTCGCACCTGCCAGCGTCAATCGGCGGCGGCGCGGGTTAGGCGGTCGCGAATGGCGATGCCGAGGCCGACTCTCGGGGGGAGAATGGCGATCACCTGGTCCAGGTGGAGGTCATCGGCTCGCCGCAAGGCCGCGTACAACCCTCGAGCTAGATCGGACTCGTCGCGGGCGGCCTGTAGGACGACGTAGCTGGTGGGCAGCGTCGGCAAGTCGGCATCGAGACCCAGAAATCCGTAGCTCTGCTCGACATCGGCTAAGCCGCGCGCGATTGTTTGGAGCAGTCGAGGCAACTCGGTCGGCTCAGCGATCGTCACATTCGCGCGTGGGGAGTAGTGCGAGGCCAGCGACCCGGGCACCCGCACCTGATTGTCGGCATTTAGCGCGGTCGGTGCGCTCGGCGGCGCGTTCGCAGACCTTCGCACGTCGGGCGCTGCTGAGTCCGCAACGACAGGGACGACTGCGCTGAGTTGGTCGGAGGTGATCGCGCCACTGCGAGCGACGCTGACCGCCTCGGGTCCGCAGATAACGATGGTCGATTCAAGGCCGATCGAACTGGGACCACCATCGAGGATTAGATCCTGCGATCCGAGAAACGAGCCGAGTTCGGCCTGCACATGTTCGGCTGTTGTGGGGCTCACCTGGCCGAATCGGTTGGCACTTGGGGCAGCGATTCCGGGGTGCTCGAAACCCAGCGACCGTAGTTGCGTCAAGACCTCAAGGAACAGTGGATGCGACGGCGCCCGCAGTGCCACGCTCGGCTGGGCGCCGGTCACCACATCGAGAACTTTTGGCCCTCGGTCCACGACCAGTGTTAGCGGCCCCGGCCAGAATGCCTCAGCTAAGTCCACGGCAGTCTGCGGGGTATTGGATGACCAAGCGAACAGATCCGCGGGCTCGGCCACATGGACGATTAGCGGGTGATTTGCTGGTCGACCCTTGGTGGTAAAGATCCGTTCGACGGCACGCTTTGAACTTGCGAGTCCACCGAGCCCATAGACGGTTTCGGTGGGCAAGGCGACGAGATTTCCGTCGGCGAGGACCTCCGCAGCCTGGCGTGGGCTAGTAGACCTTGGTGAACGTGCCAATGCGGACCTGTTTCCAGAGCTTCTTGATGCCCTTCTTGTCCCGAATATTCACGCAGCCATGTGATGCGCCGTTGTAGCCATCCTTGGGGAAGTAGAAGGAGTAGTGCACAGCCTGACCACCGCTGAAGTACATCGACCACGGCATGGGGGTCTGGTAGAGGCTGGAGAAGTCATCCTTGACCTTGCGGAAGATTCGGAAGTTGCCCTCGCGGGTGCGGAAGCCTTCGGCACCGAACCGCGCATCCAAAGCGGTGACTAGGTTCCCCTTTTTGTAGTAGCGAACAACTCTCTGCTGTTTGCTGATGCACAGCGCGGCCTTCTGTGTTCGGCACTGTTTGGGGATCTTGGTCTTGCTCTCCTTCATGAGCTTGCGCCACGCGGTTGCTGTGACAACCTTGTTCTCCTTGTATGAGAAACCGCGGAACTTCTCATTGAATCGCGCAACGTTGAGACCGGTGGTCTTGTCGAAGGTTCCGGTGACGGGACCGATGATTCCTACCTTGATCAGTTTCGTCTGCAGTTTGGTGACGGCGGGACCGGAAACACCGCGCTGGAGAACTACTTCGCCTGACTTGACCATTTTGGCGGTTACTTGCTGGCTGTTGCGTTTGCCGGGCTTGCCCGAGCCGTCCGTTGGTGAGGCGATCGCTGGTGCAACGGATGTGAAGGCAAGTGCCCCGGCTACTGCTGCTGTACCCAGGATCGTTGCTGTCTTGCGCGCCATCTTCGTCCCCATCCACTCAGTTCGCGGTGCCGCTTGCTCAGGCGGCCCCATGTAGCAGTAGTAGGCCCTAACGGTACGCACCGTGTTGCGACTAGTCCAACGCAAGGCACGCCGCGTCCAGGCTTCCTTGGGTTGGACGCGGCCCGGGGCACATCGGCTCCCCGATAGCTACTACCCCTTGCGACCGATGATCAGGTCGGCCACTAGGCCGGTCCAACCCGTCTGGTGACTCGCGCCGATCCCGGCGCCATTCTCGCCGTTGAAGTACTCAAAGAACATCGCCAACTCGTTCCAGCGTGGATCGTCGACGAACTTCGGAATGTCTCCGTACGCGGGACGCGCACCGGAGGCGTCGGGAAGAAACAGATCGATGAGTC
This sequence comes from uncultured Actinomycetes bacterium, assembly GCA_963821045.1. Lineage (GTDB taxonomy): Bacteria > Actinomycetota > Actinomycetes > S36-B12 > UBA10799 > UBA10799. Next base: position 115,607 of record CAWGCB010000002.1, read on the forward strand.
GTCCCCGTAACTCCTCGGCTACCTGCTGCAGATTCATCATGACGCCCGAGCCGGTCGGACACTCCACCTCGAAGTCGTCGCCCAGATACATGTAGTAGCGCTCCAGCGCCTCGATCACTAGGTGATTGATGGGGAACCAGACGGGTCCACGCCAGTTGGAGTTTCCGCCATACATCGCATTCGTGGACTCCGCAGGTTCGTAGTCGATGCGGAAGTCCTGGCCATCCAGTGACACAACGAACGGATCAACGAGGTGGCGTCGAGACAGTGATCGGATGCCGTATGGCGAGAGCATCGAGTCTTCGCTAAGCACCTCAATCAACACTCTGCGCAAACGCTCGGGGTCCACCACAGTGAGCAGGAGTTTGGAGCCAGCTTCGCTATCGGATCGGTACACGAAGCCGGTCCGATCCAAGTCGGCATTGTCCAGCCCTCTTCGCCGGAGGAACTGACTGAACCGACGCTCGATCCGGTCGGCATTCTTTACGTAGGTCTCGGAGTCTGATTCGACGAATGCAGCGGCCAGTACGGGTATCACCCCGACGACACTCTTGACGCGAAGCGGGATTCGCTGCCCATCGGGCAGGACCAACTGGTCGTAGAAGAAACCGTCTGCCGGATCCCACATCCCAGAGTCGGACATCCCGTCGGTGATACCGGCAAAGTGCTCAAGAAACTTGAGCATCATCCCTCGGTATGAGTTGTCATGAGCGGCAAGGCGCATTGCGATCCGCAACATGCCGAGGCAGTAGAAGGCCATCCAGGCTGTGCCATCCGCTTGTTCGATCCGCGATCCGGCGGGCACGTGGGTGCGATCGATTGGCCCGATGTTGTCTAGGCCTAGGAACCCGCCTTCGAAGATGTTGTTGCCTTGGGCATCGACGCGATTCACCCACCAGGTGAAGTTGATGAGGAGCTTCTGGAAGACGCCTGAGAGGAACTCATGATCACGCGAACCGTCGATCTCGTATACCCGCAGCGCGGCCCAAGCATGCACCGGGGGATTGCGGTCATCAAAGGACCATTCGTAGGCAGGTATCGCTCCGTTGGGGTGCATGTACCACTCGCGCAGGAACACGCTGAGTTGGTACTTGGCGAACTCCGGATCAATGTGGGCAAACACCACCGAGTGGAAGGCTGAGTCCCACGCAGCGAACCACGGATACTCCCACTTATCCGGCATGCTCAGAATGTCGTAGGCGTCGAAGTGGCGCCACGCCTGGTTCCGGATCTGTGCGTGTCCCGGCGGCGGAGCAGGCTCCATCGGGTCGCCGTCGAGCCAAAGTTTCGTGTCGTACCGGTAAAACTGCTTGGTCCAAATCATGCCGGCGAACGCTTGGCGCATGACGGCGAGTTCTTGGTCGGTGCGATCGCCCGGATCGAGGGCAGCGTAGAACTCATCGGCTTCTTTGTGCCGTGCCGACATCACGGCGTCGAACGTGCCGTCCGCCCAGTCGGGGTCGACGCTGTCGCCCTCGCTTGGCGACCAGAGTCGCAGCCGCAACTCGACGGTCTCTCCGGCAGGTACCTCGAACTGGTACCACCAAGCCGACTTGGTGCCGGTTAGCTCAGGGTTGACCGTGTCCTCACCGTGGACGATGTGGTTGTTGATGCCGTCCTTTGGATATGGCGTCGTATTCGGCACCTCCTCGCCGAAGACCGCGCTGTTGTGGGTCGCGTTATCGCAGAACAGCGCCGTGGGCCTCACTCCATTGGGCCCCGACGCAGCGTCAAGGTGATACGTCCCGGCCCGCCAGTGCTCGGCGATGATCGAACCTGATCCGTTGGGCCGAGATACGTGGCGAGCCTCGGGACGGCGATGCCGCCTACCCCAACTCCACGTGTCACGAAACCATAGCTGCGGAAACACATGGATGGTGTCGGCCTCAGGCCCCTCGTTGGTGACCTGTACCCGGATGAAGAGGTCGCTTGGATCATTCTTGGCGTAGTCCACGTCCACCCGCCAGTAGCGGTCTTCATCGAACACGCCGGTGTCCATCAACTCGTACTCGGGTTCATCACGACCGCGGTGTGCGTTGACCTGCACGAGTTCTTCGTAGGGGAACGCCGCCTGTGGGTAGTGGTAACGCCAACGTAACCACGAGTGCGACGGGGTGGCATCTCGATACCAGTAGTACTCCTTGACGTCCTCACCGTGATTACCTTGGTGGCCGGTGAGGCCAAAGAGTCGCTCCTTAATGTGAGAGTCGCGACCGTTCCAGAGACCGATATCCAGACAGATGTCTTGCCAGATATCGCTGACTCCGGCGAGGCCGTCTTCACTCCAGCGGTAGGCTCGAGCTGTGCTTTGGTCGTACGGGAAGAACGTCCAGGCGTCCCCGTTGTCGGAGTAGTCCTCGCGAACAGTTCCCCACGCACGTTCGGACAAATAGGGGCCCCACTCGTACCACGGACCGGCCTCTTCGGGGCCCTGCACCATCCCGCCGGATTCGGCCATCCGCTTCCCCTCGGCGGTATCGGCGGCTGGACCCTGCAGACCTCGCGAAAATGACTCGCTGTTGTTTGGCACGAGTTAAGCGTGCCCGATGAGTTGGGCAGGTAGCCTGCTGCGGTGAGCAGAGATGCAGATGTGAGCCAGAAGTTGTCACCCGCAGTCATCATCTCGATCGGTGATCACGCCGATCAGGTCGCCCGTTATCTCGGCGCTAGCTACCCCGCGCTCACCCGGCACCTGCCTCAGGGTGCCGACGAGTCGGCTGTGGCTCGCGTCGTCGCCGAGGTAACCGATGGTCCGACCCGGCCACTTGAGGGGCACATGGAGTTGCCGGGGTTGCTCGTGATCGCGGACACTGCCGACCACCAGACTGTCCTCGCGGTGCTAGACGCGATCTATGCCGCCGAGACGACCGCGAAGCCAAGAGTGTGGCCAACCTTCACTTCCGGAACTCCGTCGCAGCTAGGAAGCCTCGACGAGGCGCTGACGACCCGCGGGTCAGGAATCTGTGATCTCGTCCTGATGTTGACTGGCACCGAATCGGCGGATGAGCAGGCGCATGCGCTCAGCGCTTGGCTCCATGTCAAGATGCCCGCCCCGGCCAGCGTATTGGCGCAGCTGCCGGACTCCGACGGCCGCATCTGCCGATATGTGGCGCTGGGGTCGACGGTTGTCTCGCCGGGACCGCTCAACGGGACTACGACGGCCAAGAAGGAGTCGACGAGTGACCTGGCGCGCGCATCCGAGGCCTCGATAGTCGCTGTGGACCAGGTCGCGGTTGCCGCGACGGTCAACCAAGAGCTGGCCAGAGTCGCCGCCGACGATGCCACCGCGATGGTCGCTCGAGACGCCGCGAGCGCGCTGATCGCTGCTGCGCACGACTATGACGCTCCTGCTTTGATGCGCGCGGAGAACAACCTGGCCGCTGCTCTCAACCACCTCGACCGCCGCTTGGTTCCTGAGTTGGAGTCGGCACTAGCCCGAATCGCTCGGGCAGCAGTGGAACAGGCGTTGCTGGGCGGTGGGGCAGAGGCGGCACCGGACGCTTCACCGCAGCCGCCGGTGGGCTCGGATGCCGACATTGGCCGGACCCAAACGGTCAGCGAGTTGGTGCTGCTAGCGAGCAAGGGCGGGTTGAGCAAGATGTTCTCGCGCAATCGGATGGCTACCCTCGCGCAAGCACTCGAGCCTGTTGCTCGGGCAGACGTCGACACGGCGGTACAACAAGCCGTTGACCATGTCAGCGCTCAGGTTGGACCTTTGGTCACTCTTGAGGTCAAGGCTGCCACGGAGACAGCTGAGCAGCAACGCGCGCAGGCAGCCCAAGAAGTCGGGGCGCTAAGAGACCAGTTGTGGGCGCAGGCGCTTGCCACTGGTCGCAGCGCTGTGACCCTGTGGCCCACTGTGAGCACTACCGGCATCACCCGCGCTTGGGGAGGTGGCGTGCCAGCTCCGCGGCAGTACTTGGTGGGTTCCGCGGCGGCGCTCGAGGGCCTAGCCGAAGACGACGCGATTATGACGGTCATCGATCTACGAGATGTGCCAGGCGCACCCATCGACTCGGTTCCGGTTGGTGAGTCTGCGGCTGTCGGCACCCGTGCTAGCGATGAGGCAGTTGTGTTACTCGCTCAGTACGGCCTACCGCTGGCGGCGCTTGGTTAGGGACCTCGATTACGGATCCAGTTCGGGTCGTCAGGATGGCCTCAAACTCGCGTGCGACCAACCAACGTTCGCCGCGTTCACGGCCGAGTAGCAGGACGGTCTTGGCAGCTACCTCCGCATCGAGAGCCCGGTCATGTCGGACGCTGACTGCAAGCAGGTCACTGCGACTCGGCAGCCCGGTTCGAGGATCGATCAAGTGGTGGCCGCGGGGTAGGCGCCTCCTGGCGATACTGCTGGTCGCAACACCATGATCTGAGCAAGTCCAGCTTGCGAGCGGTTGCACCGGCATTGAACCGATCGAGCGCTCGTCACCGACCTCAACAACGTGATCCTTGCCGTTGTGGTCGTGACCGATTGCGCGGACATCTCCTCCGAGGTTGATGACAACACCGGAGGCGCCCGCCTGCGAGACAGCCTCGCCGATCAGGTCAGCCGCGAGTCCCTTTCCGATTCCCCCCGAGTCCAGCAACAAGCCGACGGGTCGATTCAGTACCTGCGTTTGTTGCCCGGGGTGCTCGCCCGGTTGCCCAGGCTGCTCGCCAGGTCCACCACTTAGGGAGCAATCGCTGAGAGTGCTTCGGTGTGAACGAACCGGTGCTGCAGCTGGTTGAAGATCGACTTCCCGGTGGGTCGGCTGCGCCGCGGCAAGTAGTGAATAGTCACGGTCGTATCCGGCCGCCAGTAGATCCGGCAGCACGCAGGCATCGACGAGCCCCGCACTGTAGTGGTAGGCCCACAGCATCGCGTCGAGTAAGACTGCAAGGTCGTCGCTGACCTCGATGCAGGTGTCCGTGTCGCTGTGCGACGAGTTGAGTCGGCTCAGCTCGGAATCGGGCCGGAACCTGCTCCACGCCCTGTCGTAGTCCAGTAGCGTGCGCCAGGCGACGTCGGCAAGTAGTTGCGACGTTTCCGTATCGTCGGCGCACACGGTAATGACGCACTCGGTGCCCATCGCGGTTCCGAGGAGCCGAGTGGCGTGCCCCCCGGCGCCTGCGTACTGCATGTGCGCGGGGACAAGTACTGGAATCGGGGCACCAATGCCGCCGCTGTTGGCGAAGGTGCTGCTGATGGCTGACATGGCTGGTGCCGCTAGCTCCCGCGGGACACGGTGGGCGGGGCCGGTGCAGCGGGTCGACTTGAGCCTGCCGAGCTTCCACCACTCGATCCACCAGAGCTGCCAGAACTGCTCGAACCGCCCGATGTGGAACCGCCGGAACTTCCAGACGAACTCGACCCGCCCGACCAACTACCGGAGGATCCGCCGGACGACGTACTTGAACCCGAACTCGTAGGGCTACCCGATGACGAGGCACCCGAACCCGAGTATCGACTGGCGTTTAGTTGCTGCTGATACTTGCGAGCGAGAGTATTCACCTGTTTTTGGAAGCGCTTGCGAGTGTTCTTGAGCTTCTTGTCGTAGCGGGCGCGCTCCTGCTCACGAACGAGAGATTCTTGCGATTGCGTCATTGTGCTCACGGCAAGATCGTCCAAGGCGAGCTGCTCGGCGGTTGTGGCCTTCTCCACCTGTCCTGCTGCCGCGCGCGCTGTGACCGCTGCTCCGATCCCGATCGTCACGGAGACGGCGATCCCAGCTGTGGTGATTCGAGTCGCTGCACTCGGAGTGCCTGGTCGACGTTTCGGTGCGGGCTTGCCTGATGGGTTGGGTGGGAGTCGGATTAGTCATCATCGTCCTCGCCTCGATCGTCGTCGTCATCGTCGTCGTCTCGATCATCAGAATGATCTTCGTAGTCATCGTCATCGTCGTAGTCGTCGTCGTCATACTTGCTGGATCCTGACGATCCCGAACTGGATGACCCGCTACCGGAGTTGGACCCCTTTGATCCGTTGCCGGAGGTCTTCGCGGATCCGCTTGAACTGCTAGGGCTGGACGCGGAGTAGCTCGATGACGATGTACCGGTGCTGCCCGAGGCTGATCCTCCGCTCGATGCGCTGCCGCCGTTGCCGCCCGACTTCTTGGGCGCCTTGATTTTGGGTTCCTTGAGCTTGGACGCCGCTGCTGGGTCTACCGGATCCGTAGTGGTGACTAGCCCCGGTTCTCCCGCGGGTTCTTGAAGTTGAGCGACGCCGACGGCCTGTTCGGGCGAGGGAGCAGACTGAAGAGAGGACACGGCCGATGCCGCCCCGATGCCTGCCGCCAAGACCAGCACCCCCGATGCGACGCTTGCCACGATCGTGCTGCGTTCCATGATTCCTCCTCTGGTTGTTCCCCGATCCTTCAGGTCCTGAACGTTACGAGAAGTATCGGCACGAACGCCAAGCGTTTAGGTTAAGTCTCGACAAGGTCTAGCTTCGTCCGTCATTCCCAACGGCAGATCGGGACCTTTGACCCGGCCGCGGAGCCATCTGGCATGGGATCGTTAACCCATGCGGGTTACGCTCATTGAGGACGATCAGTCCATGGCTCAACCCATGATCGAGGGATTGCAGCGATACGGCTTCGACGTGCTCTGGGCGGCAAACGGGCAAACCGGCATCGAGGCGGCCCGAGGCGCAGACGTTGTAGTTCTTGACCTCGGTTTGCCCGATATCGATGGTCTTGAGGTGTGCAAGCGAGTTCGCTCCCGTTCGGACGTGCCGATCATTATCGTCTCCGCCCGCGGTCAGGAGTCCGACCGCGTTCATGGACTGGAGTTGGGCGCCGATGACTACGTGGTGAAGCCCTTCTCACTGCGTGAGCTCGCAGCTCGGATCAGGGCTAACGCGCGCCGACGACCTGCCTCGTCGCCGACGCTAGACATCGGAGATGTCCACATCGACCGCGACCAGCGCTCGGCCACCTGCGCCGGAAACGACCTAGGCCTGACGAATAAGGAGTTCGATCTGCTGTATGTGCTCGCCGAGGAGCCGGGCAGAGTCGTCCCGCGAGCCGAGTTGTACGCGCGCGTGTGGGATCCAGTGTGGGTAGGCAGTGGCAAGTCACTAGATGTACACGTCGCCACCTTGCGCAAGAAGCTGCCTTCGCAAGCTGGAGTGGAGGCAGTTCGGGGGGTCGGGTACCGCCTCGTTGTTGCGGCGTCGACTGTTTCCGCAGACGAGAACTAGCAGGTATGCGGATATGACCGTACGCATCGGCGTGACGTTCACCGTCCTCATGGGGCTGCTCATGATTGCACTCTCCATCCCCATGTTGCTGATGTTTCGCGACTACCAGTACGACAAACTCCAGCTGAGTTTGGAACGCGATGCGCTCGTTGTCGTGTCAGATCTCTCGGAGTTGCCGACCGACCAATGGCAAGATCGAGTCACGAGGTATCAAGACCGCACCGGAGTTCGCGTCACGGTGGTGGATGCGCAGGCGCGGGTTGTAACCGACAGTGAGGGCGATCCACCGGGAACCAGTTTCTCCCGTCCGGAGTTTGATCGAGCCCTCGCTGGTGAGATTGTCAATGGAGTCCGGTTTTCGCGGACGTTGGATACCCAACTGCGCAACGTTGCGGTGCCCATCCGGGATGAATCTCAAATACTTGGCGCGGCGCGACTCTCTGTGCCAGAGAGTGTGATCGACGACCAAGTGCGACGGTTGATGTGGGCCTTCGTAACCATCCTGGTCGCTGTACTCGCGGCGGCGCTGGTTGCGGGTTGGGCCCTGGCCAGAGCACTATCGCGCCCACTTGGTCGCCTAGCTGCGCGGCGCCGCTCGGGTTGGAGACGACCCCAGCGCGAGGGTTGGTGACGTGGGTGGCACTCGAGAAGTGCAAGACGTGGCCGAGGCGCTAGACGCAACTGCCGCCAAACTCGAAACGATGTTGGACACCTCTCGCGCGGTTGCTGCGGAGGCGTCCCATCACATCCGAACACCTATGGCGGCGATGCGCCTTCGCCTGGAGAATCTCAGTGAGACGACTGACCCGCAGTCAGCGCGACAGGCGCAGGCCGCCATTGAGGAAGTTGACCGGCTCAGTCGCCGCGTCGACCAAGTGATGGCACTGGCGACGGCCGAGGCGGCGGTAGACCTAGATGATGTGGATGTGGGCCGGGCTGCGTACCAGCGAACGCTGGACTGGCAGGTGCTAGCCAACGATCGTGGGATCGAACTGAACTGCGAGTACGAGACAGGGGTCATTAGGGCACCCATCGGGACCGTCGATCGCGTACTTGATGAGTTGGTCGGGAACGCTCTGAACTACGCCACCAGCATGGTTGCGATCACAGTCGAGGTGCAGGACGACTCGGTGGTGTTGCTCGTCGCCGACGATGGTCCTGGAATCCCCGAGCATGAGCGTGAGCGGGTATTCGACAGGTTCGCTCGAGGCGAGAATGCGACACCTGGTGGCAGCGGTCTGGGACTGGCGCTCGTTCGACAGTCTGCGCGCGCGGGCGGGGGAGACGCACAGCTCGTAGCAGTGGCCACCGGAACCTCGGTTGAGGTCAGGTGGCCACGGCTGGACTAGGCAGGTCAGCGGCTCCGATCGCAGGCGTACGCGACCGAGTAACGCGTGTTAGGCGAGTAGCTTCGCCTTGGCAGCGGCGAACTCCGCATCGGTGAGCACCCCGGCTTCTTTCAGCGAGGCGAGCTTTTGCAGTTCGGCGACGACGTCCGTCGTGTCTCCTGATGCCGCGGCCGATTCTGCTGGCTTCTGTTGGGCCGCTAGCGCGTCGATCTGAGCTTGCTGCTCCTGGAGTTGCTGCTGCTGTGCTGCATCCTGCTGTTGCTGTGCGGCTGCTGCTTGCTGTTGGTCGTACTCCGCTTGTTGTTTTGAGTTCATCTTCCCGCTGACGCCCTTGGAAACCGCGGTCGCGGTTCCGGCAATCACGGCCGTACGGGCAACAGTTCCGACAAGCCCTGGGCGGCCTACGCGGCCTACTCCTCGACGTCTCATGTCTTGTTCTCCTTGACTAGCTGGTGTGTGCTGTTGTGTGCTTCAGGTTGGGGCAACTCAGTTCAGACTAGTCCAGGGCGTCGAGCGCAGCCTGGACTACATCGCGCGGGATGCGCTCATTAAGGACGACTTGGCCATCGGAATCCATTACAGCGCCGGCCAGTTCTCGCGCCCATTTATGTTCGATGACGATTGCTGCCGCTGATGAGCCAGGCGGCAGTCCCTGTCCGATTGCGTCGAGGTCCTCGTCGTTGAGTAGATCGAACACCTCTTCCAGAGTCTCGGCTAGCAGCGCGAGGGGCCCCTCGGTCTCACTAAGTTCGACGATGTTGATGTTCTCGTCGTTGTCTTTGGTGATGAAGGCTAGATCGACGATATTGATGGACCCGTTGTCCACCACCTTGGCCAAGGCTGGCGCGATTCCACCGGAGAAGTTGCTACCCGGGAATGCGACGACTACTACTTCTACTGGTCCGAACTGGGTCACGTGGAACCTTTCTTGGTATGGATTCGCTCAGGGTGGGGCTGCTGTGAGACTAGCGCGCACCTGCCGCGCGGTAGACCTCGATGGTCTGCTTGGCGATGGCCTCCCACCCGAATGCCTCAACGGCTCGGGCACGCCCTCGGATCCCCATCGCTTGCGCAGCGGTTCGATCGGCGGCGACGCGGTTGACTGCGTCAGCGAAGGCTTTCTCGAATGCCTTTGTTTCGGTCTCGTCATACGGCACCAGAATGCCCGTCTCACCGTCTACGACGACCTCGGGAATCCCACCGACCGCACTCGCCACCACAGGCGCTTCACAACCCATTGCCTCGAGGTTGACGATTCCAAGTGGTTCGTAGACCGATGGGCAAGCGAACAACAGGGCGTGGGACAGGAACTGCACAACATCGTCACGGGACAGTTGGGCATCAATCCAGTGAACGTCTTGGCGGGTCTTCTTGAGCTCTTCGATTCCGGCTGCAACCTCCGCGCCGAGTTCTGGGGTATCGGGGGACGCCGCGCAGAGCACTAGGGGAATGTCCTCATCGAACATCTTGGCCGCCTGCAGCAGGTGGGCGATGCCCTTCTGCCGGGTGATGCGACCGACGAACAGGACGTAGGGCTTCGCTGGATCCACACCGTGGCGTTCAAGCGCGTCGGTAGCTTTCTCGTTGCGATAGATGTCTGTGTTGATTCCGTTATAGACGACGTGAACCTTATTTGGATCAACGTTGGGGTAGCAGTCGAGAACGTCGTTGCGCATTCCGCCGCTCACCGCAATGATCGCGTTCGCGTGGGCGTAGGCATCACGCTCCACCCACGATGAGATCCGGTACCCGCCACCGAGTTGTTCTTCTTTCCAAGGACGGCGCGGCTCAAGGGAATGGGCAGTGATCACATGTGGGATCCCGTGCAGCAACGCACTCAGGTGTCCACCCATATTGGCGTACCAGGTATGTGAGTGGACGACATCTGCGCCACTTGTGCCCTGAGCCATTTGTAGATCGACGCCAAGCGTCTGCAGAGCCGCGTTGGCCTCCGACAGATCGCCCGGCACCTGATAGGCAGTGGCATCCGCGCGAGGCTCACCGAAGCAGAACACATCTACATCGATGAACTTACGAAGTTGCGGAACGAGGTGTTCCACGTGGACACCGGCACCGCCGTAGACGTCTGGGGGCCATTCTTTGGTCAGGATCGCTGCTCGCACAAGACGCAGCCTAGGGGGACGAAGGGCACCGTTGCCTCCCGATCAACTCGGGCGGAGTCATGCAGCGATTGGTGAGGCGACAAAGGGGGTCGTTCGCAAGTAGGTTTGTTCCTGTGCGTAGCGAACCTCATGTATTAGGAATTGTCCTGGCCGGTGGCGAAGGAAAGCGCCTCATGCCGTTGACCGCAGATCGAGCCAAACCAGCCGTGCCCTTCGGCGGCGCGTATCGGCTCATCGACTTTGTGCTGAGCAATCTGGTGAACGCCGGTTACATGCGAATCGCCGTGCTAACCCAGTACAAGTCCCATTCGCTGGACCGACACATCACCACGACGTGGCGTATGTCGGCCATGGTCGGCGACTATGTGACGCCGGTTCCCGCCCAGCAGCGACTCGGCCCACGGTGGTTCACCGGCAGTGCTGACGCGATCTTCCAGAGCCTCAACTTGGTCAACGATGAACGCCCCGACATCATTTGTGTATTCGGTGCAGACAACATCTACCGGATGGATCCGCGCCAGATGGTCCAGCAGCACATCGACAGTGGTGCCGGGGTAACGGTCGCGGGAATCCGGATGCCGCGCTCGGAGGCGAGCGCCTTCGGCATTATCGAGACCGAGCCTGACGGCAAGCAGATCAAGGACTTCCTCGAGAAGCCAGCAGATCCGCCAGGAATCCCTGGCTTCTCCCGACGAGTCCTACGTGTCAATGGGCAACTACGTATTCAGCACCGATGTGCTGGTCGAAGCACTTCGGGCGGACGCAGAAGATCCAGATTCGGTTCACGATATGGGTGGCAACATCATTCCGATGCTCACCGAGCAGGGTCGTTCCTTCGTCTACGACTTCGCTGACAACCAGGTTCCGGGAGCGACCGACCGCGACCGCGGGTACTGGCGCGACGTCGGGACGATCGACGCCTACTACGAGGCGAATATGGATCTCGTTAACGTCCACCCGACCTTCAACCTCTACAACCAGCACTGGCCTATCTTGGGCCATCTGCCGCCGCTGCCACCGGCCAAGTTCGCCGTCGGCGGAGTGGCGAACAACTCGATGGTGTGCGCCGGTTCGATTATCGCTGGGGCGAATATCAGCGACTCGGTGCTCGGCTACGACGTGCATATTGACGAGGGAACGACCGTTGAGGGAGCCGTCATCATGCCCGGAACCCGAATCGGCAAGGGCGCGACAATCAAACGCGCGATCATCGACAAGTACTGCGTCATCTCAGACGGCGTCGAGATTGGCGTGGATCACGATGCTGACCGCGCTCGTGGCCTGACAGTCAGCGACGGCGGTATTACGGTCATCGGCAAAGGTATTCACCTCTAGCTACGGGCGTCTGCTAGGCATAAAACGGATTCGCTCGAGTTCGGCAAGTGGCCGAACGGCCACGGTTGTCGGGCTGAAAGGCACGGGCTCAAAAATCCGTTTCGAGCCTATGATGGCGGTTCTGCAGGCCCACTGTTCGCGGGGACACGTTCCACGAGGATGGCTGGGCCGCCCGCATGCCAAAAGAGAGTTGTTCCGCATGTTTGCTGTCGCCGCCCGCGCCTTGATCGCGTTGGAAACCCCGCTCCTGCTTGAGATTGATTCCGAGTCGGTCGGTGGCGAGCGGTACCCGCTCGCCGACTGAGGCGATCGTCCCGTTTCCCGTCCCGTCTGGCCTTCTGGTGGCGCTGCTAGTCCCCAAGACCGACCGTGATGCGCCTCAGCGTCCAGATTTCGACGCAGGTGCAGCCTTCGTCAATCCCCGCGCGGTAAGCCGAATCCCTCGCCACGGATTGACCGCGTACCCGGGGACAGTCTGGGGCGTGACTCCCACAGCGGACAGCCACATCTGGTAAGCCGTCGCCGTCACGACGCCGCCGTGCCAGCGGCGCCATACGATCTTGGGGTCGCCCAGCGGCGGCGGTGGTGCGATGGTGTCAGTAACTTCGACGACGTTGCCACCTTGGTCGAGGGTGCCCCACGGCGAGCGAGTCAGAGCCTGGCCGACTGTGCTCATGTTTCCGATGTAAATGTTCTCCAGCGGCGTGAACGGGGTGTACTCGCATTGGGCGGAGCTGAACTGGGATGGACACCAATCCGGAGCTACTCCGGGAACTGCCTCAAAGGATGCCAGTGGCTGCGTCTTGGAGTTGATTACGTTTCCATCGCCGTCCAACTGCGTCGCGAACGGTTGTTCCCCGGCCTCACAGCCCGACACATCCACTGGACAGTTCACGTAGATTCCCGGGTTGGTGGGGTAGTCCCAGTACGAGTGCTTCCCGCCGCCCTTCGGGTCGAAGTAGGCGGCTTTGATCCACTCGTTTTGGCTGGAGACGGCGAACCCCTTCTTGGAGGTCCTCGTCGCCTTGCGCTTGCTCATCTTGTACATACCGTTCGCGGTCTTCTTCGACAGCCGTACGGTAAATGTGGTGCGCAGCAGGCGCTTGCCAGTAGACGTTCTTATGACGCCAGACTTTCTCTTGAGGAGTTGTCCGTTGTTGATGGAGTTCGCCAGTCGTGCTGCGCGCTTGAAGTCCGCAACGTTGTACGGCTTGTTGGCCCACTCCGGCGATGCGACGTAGTAGTGCTGACCGCGAGGGGCGCGCTTGTTTCGGTTGACCGACCCGTACTTGGGCCACACCCGGGAACTCTGCGCGGCGTCCCACAGGCGGTGCTTGTTGCGGCCCTTGGGATCAACGGTATTGAGGAACGTCACCCATTGAGCAACGGTTAGCTCGGTCTCAGCGACCTGGTACTTGTAGGGAACTTTGCCGACACCCATACAGTTCGTCGCGGACGCAGCTTGGACTGCCGGATCGGCGTTGTCATCGATGATGGCCCGTACCGACGGGAACGCCGCGAGGCACTCGGCTTTACTGCCGTAGACGTCGTTCCAGAACGGAATAATCCACGCCTTGCGGTTACGTGGCGAGAGCACGCTGACGGTGTTCAGTTTTAGGACACTCGTTGAAGTCTTCGGGCTGGGGTAGATCTCGGTGATCGTGTTCGACAGGAAGTTGGCCGTATAGAGGAACCCGGCCGCGTCCGAGGCAATACCGATAGGACGCCTACCGGTGGATGCGATCACTTTTGAGCGGCCCTTGCGCTTGATCTTCGAGACGCTGTTTTCACCATCGTTGGTCGTGAACACTGTCTTATATGGATCGACGACTAGACCGATGGGGCGTCTGCCAGTCTTGCCGTAAATGGAAGATTTCCCATTTGGTTTGATCTTGGAGACGTTTCGCGAGTTCCAGTTCGCGGTGTAGATATTGCCGGACCTGTCGATCGCGATCGCTTGGGGCCATGAACCGGTTTTGCCCAGAGTCGAGGCGGCGCCACCCGGGGTAATCTTCGTGACGTTGTTCGCCCCCTCGTTGGCGGTGTACACGTTGCCTTGGCGGTCGAGAGTGATTCCAAGCGGGCGTGACCCGGTTGCTGCGAGCACTGATGACACGCCACCGGCGGTGATCTTCGTGACTGTCGAGTCGGCGTAGTTGGTGGTGTACACAGTGCCGACGGTGTCTACGGCAATGTCGATGGGCTTGGAACCGGTCGTTCCCAGCACGCTCGATGCACCACCGGGGGTGATCTTCGTGACGGTGTTGTCACCGAGGTTGCTTGTGTACACGTTGCCGACGGAGTCGACGGCGATTCCGCGAGGCTTCTTTCCGGTCGTTCCCAGCGTCGACGCCTTGCCGGACGCAGTGACCTTCGTGACGGTGTTGGCGCGCGAGTTAGCCGTGTAGACGTTGCCGTACACATCCACCACGATGTCGTCTGGACCAGCATCAGTCTTGGCGAACACAGCTGAACCGCTGCGTGGATTTATGGCTGCGGGGGGAGGCGCCGTGCTTGCTTCGGCGCTTGGTTCCGCGCTTGCTTCGGTGCTCGGTGCGGCGCTCGGATCCGCGCTTGGTTCGGTACTCGCCTCCGCGCTCGGCTCGGCACTTACCTCCGCGCTCGGCTCGACGCTCGGTACCGCACTCGCCTCCGATGGATCGTCGACGAGGGGCGCGGCCAGCGCCGGGGACGTCCCGACCAGAGCTCCGCCTGCTACTGCACAAGACGCGACAAGCACGGCTACGCGACGGGACAACTTGACGGGCCCTTGAGTCATGGCGGCGGTGCTCCCCTACTAGGTAAGTGCTCGCCGACGCTAGCAGGGCAAAGCGCGGTACGCGCGCCGGCCGAAATCGCAACCAGATCGCATCGCGACATCCCGTGCTGATCGACTGGTAGTCGCGCCTAAGACGTCTATACGACCACGATGGCGATGGCTACGAGTTGCACGAGGAACGCCGCGATCGTGAACGCGTGGAATACCTCGTGGTATCCGAACCAATCGGGGCTCGGGTCTGGTTTCTTGCGCGCATAGACAACTGCCCCCACCGAGTACAGGATTCCCCCCACGGCGATCAGGATGACCACACCCGCGCCGAAGGCCTGCCACAGCACAGGCAAGAACAGGACTGCGACCCAGCCGAGGGCCAAGTAGGAGCCAACAACGAGCCATCGAGGTGCAGTCCACCAGGCGACTCCGATGGTTGTTCCGATGATGGCGATCGTCCAGACGAGGACTAGGAGCAGGGTTCCGTACTCCGGCAGCGCAACCGCGAAGGGCGTGTAGCTCCCGGCAATGAACAAGTAGATATTCGCGTGATCCAGGCGCCGCAGAAACGCGTTAGTTCGCGGACCACCAGCTCCCAGATGGTACGCAGCCGAGACCCCGAAGAGTAGAACTGCCGAGCCAACATAGATCGCCACCCCGGCTCGGTGTGCTTGGGACGGTGTAAATACCAAGAGCGCCAGGCCTAGGACGAAGGCCGTCGGCGCGGTCCCAAAGTGCAACCAGCCACGAAGTTTGGGCTTCAGATCGGCAACGATCTCCTCGACGGTCTCCACCCCACAACCCTATTAGGTATCGCTGCGGCGAGCGGCATATTGGGTCTCGCTGCTGCGAGGAACTGATTAGGTATCGCTGCCGAGAGCGGCAGGAGTCTGATCAGCCGAGATTATCGGTGTCGATGACCGCGCGCGCCGCCGTCAGTGGGGCGAGCCATTCGAGGACCTGGGCGTGGAGGGGATCGCTGGCGTACTCGGCAAGACCTTGCGCATCCGCGTGCTCGGTAATCAGGACCACGTCGCTAGCCGCTGGCTTGTCTACGGACTTGACGCCGCAACGTAGCGAAATCAGTGCCGGGATCTGACCGCTCATGGACTGCAGCCGCGCAACCACGAGTGGGGCCTGAGCTGGGTCTTTGAGGGTAAAGAGCACGATGTGGTGCAGCAAGAGGACTCCTTTGATCAGCAAAACCTTGATGAGCACCTCAGGTCGCCTCGCTGGTGAACCCCGCGAGGCCATCTGCGGTAACCATGGGTGATCCTAGAACCATGGTTCAACCAGTTGGAGAAAATGCGGCCGAGCGCGACGTCGAAATCGTGGAAGTTGCACCCCGCGACGGACTTCAGAACGATCCGGCAATGCTGACCACTGGGCAGAAGATTGAGCTGGCGACCCGGTGTATTGACACAGGCATTCGTCGTATTGAGGTCGCGTCGTTTGTGAACCCCAAGCGGGTACCGCAGATGGCTGATGCCGAAGCAGTTTTAGCGGGCCTACATGAGCAGCGTTCAAACAGCGGGACAGTGGGCCCGCACGCTTCTCTAATTGGGTTGGTGCTCAACGAGCGAGGGTTTCACCGCGCGAAAGACACCGGACTTGATGAGATCAACCTCGTCGTCATGGTGACCGATACGTTCTCGCAGAAAAACCAGGGGATGAGCACGGAAGATTCGATTACCACGGTTGAGCGGATCGTGCCGCTGGCCAAAGCAGCTGGGATTGCTACCAGCGTCACGATGTCGGCATCTTTCGGCTGTCCATACGAGGGCGAGGTCGCCATCTCGCGAGTTGCCGACGTTGCCGCACGATTAGCTGAAACCGGCGTCGATGAGATCGCTGTCGCCGACACGATTGGTGTGGCAGTTCCCCGCGATGTCACCCGTCGGATGAGCGCCGTTTCCGCAGTCGTTGGCGATACCACCTTGCGGGTCCACGTTCACAACACCCGGAATACCGGGTACG
Source organism: uncultured Actinomycetes bacterium (assembly GCA_963821045.1). Classification (GTDB taxonomy): domain Bacteria; phylum Actinomycetota; class Actinomycetes; order S36-B12; family UBA10799; genus UBA10799. Next base: position 132,341 of record CAWGCB010000002.1, read on the forward strand.
CGAGTGCGCTGGCCGCCTACGAGGTGGGAGTGCGCGTCTTGGATTCGAGCCTCGGAGGCATCGGTGGGTGTCCATTTGCCCCCCGAGCGACGGGAAATATCGCGACCGAAGATTTGGTCTTCGCGCTTGAACGCTCCGGCGTGAATACTGGCCTAGACCTAGACGAGTTGATTCGGGCGAGCGATTGGCTAGGCGAGCAACTTGGTCGGCCCACACCGGCGCTTGTGTCAAAGGCTGGTCCCTTCCCGCCGAGCTAGGCCACAGAGAGCGCTCAACAGATCCACTCCACCACCGCTAGCTAGCGCCAATTGTGACTGGTGTCTCGTCGAGTTGCCCCACCTTGACCGCTACCGACGAGGTGGTCGTATTTCGTTCACTTTGTGTTCACCTCGGTAGCGTTCATTCGTCACCAAAGTCCTTTACGTTTTCACTATCGACAGTTTCGAAGGGTCGACGGTGCCGATATCCGGTACCGATACAACGTATGAGGAGACAAGTGAAGATCAATCGTGGGATTCAGCTTCTTGCGGTCGCATCGGTCGGGGCACTCGCGCTCACCGCATGTAGCAGCAGCAGCGATTCAGCAGGGTCGAGTATCAAGGCTTCCGGGTCCAGTGCGCAGAAGAACGCTATGACCGAGTGGATTAGCTCCTACCAGCAGCAGAACGAAGGCTCGACGATTGAGTACCAGGCCAATGGCTCCGGTGCCGGTATCCAAGACTTCAACAACAACCAGACTGCCTTCGCTGGTTCGGACTCGGCCATCAAAGACGAGGACCTGGCAGCTGCGAACGCTCGTTGTGGCGGCGGACCCGCCATCAACATCCCGACAGTTGGCGGAGCAATCGTCGCTGCCTACAACGTTGAGGGCGTGGAGAAGCTGGACCTGAGTTCAGCTGTGTTGGCGCAGATCTTCAGCAACAAGATCACCAAGTGGAACGATCCCGCGATCGCCAAGCTCAACCCTGGCGTGAACTTGCCCGATGCCACCATCGTTCAGTACCACCGCAGCGATTCCTCAGGTACAACTGACAACTTCACGCAGTTCCTGAAGGCCAGTGCACCGCAAGACTGGAGTTCTGAGACCGGCAAAGACTGGGTCGCTCCTGGTGGTCAGGGTTCCAAGGGCAACGACGGCGTTTCTGCCGCCATCAAGAGCACTGCGAACTCCATTGGCTACATCGAGTTGTCCTTCGCTCAGGATCAGAACCTGAAGATGGCCAGTATCGACAATGGCGGTGGCGCAGTTGCTCCGACGTCTGAGTCGGCGTCCGCTGGACTCTCTAGCGCCGAGGTCATCGGCACTGGCAACAACCTGGCTCTGCAGCTTGACTTCAAGACGAGCGCACCAGGCGCATACCCGATCGTGCTCGTCACCTACCAGATCACCTGTGAGAAGGGATTGTCAGCGGATCAACTGCCACTGACCAAGTCCTTCCTGGAGTACACCGCGACTCCTGAGGCGCAGGCAATGTTGACCGACATCGGATACGTCCCGATGCCGACCAACCTGATCTCGAAGGTGAACACCTCGATCGGTTCGATCAGCTAGACGCGTCCAGCGTGCAATGCGCGCTGTTGGCGTGAGCGAGTGTGGAGTTGCTGTCCACCGTCTTGACGGGCAGCAACTCCACACTCGGTTCCACCCAAGGTCCACCGAAAGACGAGTAGAAGTAGGGGTAAAGGATGGCGCAACAGACGCTGTCGGAGCCAGACGAGGTGACGATCAAGGGCGCGAGCGTGCGTCGTGGCGATCGGATCTTCTTCAACCTTTCCCGCGGGGCCGGCATCTTCATGTTGGCGCTGACTGGGGCGATCGGTGTCTTCCTGCTGTGGAAGGCCATTCCGTCGCTGCAGTCGAACACCGCCAACTTCTTCACCGAGCAATCCTGGTTCCCTGACTCCACCCCGCCAGTATTCGGTATCGCCGCGCTAGCGTTCGGCACGCTAATGACGTCCGCGATTGCGATGGTGCTGGCCGTGCCAGTCGCTATCGGCATTGCGCTGTTTATCGCGTTCTACGCGCATCGACGTATTGCCTCAAGCCTCGCGTTCGTCATCGATCTGCTGGCTGCGGTTCCCTCGATCATCTTTGGCCTGTGGGGGCTGTCCATCCTCATGCCAAATATGCAAGGTTTCGTGGCCTGGCTCAGCACGTACTTCGGATGGATCCCGCTGTTCGCCAATCCGGAGGAGGTCTACACCAAGAGCATTTTGATCGCTGGTGTCATCTTGGCCATTATGATCCTGCCTACCATTTCTGCGGTGACTCGTGAAGTCTTCATGCAGGTTCCTCAGGGGCACGTGGAGGCGTCGCTCGCCCTCGGTGCGACCCGCTGGGAGATGGTCAAGATGGTCGTCTTCCCATTCGGCAAGCCAGGAATGATCTCGGCGGCCATGCTCGGACTTGGTCGTGCTCTCGGAGAGACCATCGCCGTGGCCTTGATCCTTTCCGCCGTCTTCGAGATTAACTGGCAAGTCACTGAACCTGGCGGTAACACGTTCGCTGCGAATATCGCGTTGAAGTGGAACAAGGCCGGCACGAACGGTCTGTCAGCGCTCATCGCCTCCGGGCTCGTGCTGTTCATCATCACCTTGGTGGTCAACATGATTGCCCGCTGGATCATCTCCCGCCGTAAGGACTACTCAGGAGCGAACGGATGAGCCTGACCCAACATGATCACTCGCTGACCCCCGAAGAACTCCACACAGAACTCGCGGGCCGTCGCCTACCGCAGGGCGCCGCCTGGTTCGTCGCGGCCGGCGCGATCGTGCTCTCGTTCCTAGTGTCCTTCACTGGACTGATCTCCGGATTGCCACTGATTGCCGTCATGGCGGGAGTGTTCTTCGTTATCGGCCTGACAGCTTGGAGCTTCCAGGTTGAGGGTCGTCGTCACGCGACGGATCGCTTTGCCACAACCATCGTCTACACCGCCTTCGTCATCGCGGTGATCCCACTGATCGCGATCCTGGCCTCGGTCATCGTAAAGGGCCTCGCCGTTTTCGATATCTCGTTCTTGACTGAAACGATGCGGAATGTCAGTGCCCGCAGCGAGGGCGGTGGCGTTGCGCATGCCCTCGTTGGCACCATCGAACAAGTCGCAATGGCCACCGTCATCGCCGTCCCGATCGGGATCTTGGTCGCTATCTACCTCGTTGAGTACGGCCGCGGGAAGCTGTCCACCTGGATCTCGTTCTTCGTCGACGTCATGACCGGTGTGCCCTCGATCGTTGCCGGTCTGTTCATCTTCACCGGCCTAATCCTCACCTTTGGACTTGAGCGCTCCGGTTTCGCCGCCTCTCTGGCATTGGTCATCCTGATGTTGCCAGTCGTGGTCCGCACCACCGAAGAAATGATCAAGCTTGTTCCCAATGATCTGCGCGAGGCCTCGCTGGCCCTCGGCGTTCCCAAGTGGCGCACGATCACCAGCGTTGTCCTGCCAACGGCAATCCCCGGCATCATCACCGGAGTGATGCTGGCCGTCGCGCGCGTCGCTGGCGAGACGGCGCCGTTGCTGCTCACGACCTTCTTGTCCCAGAGCATGAACTGGGATCTGTTCAACGGTCCCCAAGCCGCACTTCCGACGCTTATCTGGGATCAGATCGGCAGCGGGACGGACTCTGCGCTAGACCGCGCTTGGGGCGCGGCACTGGTACTGATCCTCTTCGTCGCGATCCTCTATGTGGGAGCCCGAGTCATCGCGAAGATATACGCACCCAAGACACGTTGATACCTAGACCCATGTACTGCACACTAAGAAGCACCAGGAACTGACGGGACAAGCTATGGCTAAGCGAATCGATATCACTGACCTCGACATCTACTACGGTGCGTTCGAGGCAGTTCAGGGGGTCAACCTCGCGGTTGAGCCGCGCTCTGTCACCGCACTCATCGGCCCGTCGGGTTGCGGAAAGTCAACCGTATTGCGTTCACTGAACCGGATGATCGAGGTGATCCCGAACGCTCGTGTTGACGGGAAGGTGCTCCTGGACGGGGAGGACATCTACGGAGCCGACATCGACCCGGTGAACGTGCGCCGGGTGATCGGAATGGTGTTTCAGCGACCGAACCCGTTCCCCACGATGTCCATCTACGACAACGTGATCGCCGGAATCAAGCTGGAATCCAAGAGGTCCAAGCGTTCGGAGAACGACGACATCGTCGAGAAGTCGCTGCGGGCGGCGAACCTTTGGGGCGAGGTGAAGGACCGGCTAGATCGTCCAGGTGCCGGCCTTTCTGGTGGTCAACAGCAGCGCCTATGTATCGCCCGCGCTATCGCGGTGGAGCCACAGGTGGTCTTGATGGATGAGCCGTGTTCAGCGCTGGATCCGATCTCGACGCTGGCGATCGAGGAACTCATCACGCAACTGCGTGAGGATTACACCATCGTGATCGTCACCCACAATATGCAGCAGGCCGCGCGAATCTCGGATACGACGGCGTTCTTCAACTTGTCCGGTGCGGGTAAGCCGGGGCACCTCATTGAGGTCGGCCCAACTCAGCGGATGTTCTCTAACCCCGAGGAGAAGGCGACCGAGGACTACATCTCCGGACGCTTCGGATAGTAATCAGCTCGACAGCGCCCTACGGGGTGTGCCGTTCGATCGCCGTGACTCGCAGGCCCTTCTTCGGGTGATCCTCGCGGTGCAGCACGGTGAAACCACCGGGCGGTAGCGCAGGGTCGAGATGCTTGGACGTTGCGAAGCCGATCTTGCGCTGTAGGTGTTTGAGCAGTTCCGGTAGCAGCGGGCGATGGGTGCACAGCACGAGCGCGCCTTGCACCTTCAGCAACTCGTCAATTCGGTCAAACGATCCGTTTTTCCCGTTGTCGAACCCCTCTTCGCTGAACAAGGGTTCGGTGGCGATCGTTGACTTCACCACGTCGGCGTACGGCGTGATCGTGTCGACGCAACGAACCGCATCAGAGGAGTACAACTGGTCAATTCCGAAGGCGGACAGGATCGGAATCAGTTCTTTTGCGTGACGCTTACCGACAGCTGCCAGCGGCCGCTGTGAATCGGGCTTCTTTCCCCAACTCGACCGGCGCCGAGCCTGGGTGTGGCGCAGAATCATTAGCGGGGACGTGCGAGGTGCCGCGATCGCCGCCCGCATCAGAGCGACGTCGCGTCGGTAACTCAGGCGCTTAGCCGCCTTGTCGGGGGAGAGCCATTCAAGTTTGTCGATCTCGCTATTTGGACTGAAGCCTGGACCGCCGGGCACGACCCAGGCGACCCAATACTGGACGACTTTGGGACGTCCCTCGACGCGGTAGTTTGCGGTGGCTAGTGGTACGCCGAGAATGCATCTCTCCCCGGTCTCCTCCAGCGTCTCGCGAACAGCCGCCTCAATGACGTGTTCGCCGGTTTCTAGCTTGCCTTTTGGTAGTGACCAGTCCTTGTGGGTCGGCCGGTGCAGGACGCAGACCTCAACGTTGTCTGTCCCGTCACCCTTGTTGCCCCTACCCGCGCCAGCGCGCTCGCGCAGCAGCACGACACCGGCTGCGCGAATCGGCGAGTTTTTTGAACGACTCACTTGGACCCCAGACGGGTTCGCTTGTGCACCTTCTGAACGAATGGCCAGATCCGGTTGAACTCCAACCGGTTGTGCAACTCGTTCTCAAACTCGTATTCGTGCAGGAGGCCGAGGGCGAACCCAGTTTGACCGTCGATCACGCTCGTGGCGGCCATCTCCCGTAGGACGTCTTGAGCAATGCAGGCATCCTGATGCTCGCCCAGCACCTCGGTCACCTCGCTCAAAGCGTCCGCGAGGCGCTTGGCAGGTGCGCCAAACACTCCAGACACCGCCTCGGCCGCGTATCGCGCCCGCTTGGCACTGATGCGAGCTTCGTGCCACACCTCTGCCGGTCCCTCCAACTCAAGCTCCTTGACCCGGCGAGCCAGTCGACGATACGAGCGATCGACGAGTTCGGGCAGGACATCTCGGCTAGGTTCGCTAGCTAGCTCGGTCAACTGCGGCTCACCCGCGGCACTGACCAGCGCGTCCAGCAATGCCAAATGGCGCGGGGTGCTCAGCGATTCGATGGCCGTCCCGCGGGCATCAGTCAGCCGGATACTTAGTTGCGGATCGACGACAGCACGTACCAGCGCACCATCGCGAGATCCTAGGTGTTGGCTGTGCTTGTCCAGGCGATCTAGCAGTACCTCGGTGTCGCGGGCACCGCCGAGTTCGCTGGCGGCCCAACCAAGCTCCTGGCGCAGGTGATCGGCCCATTCGGGTTCGACGAGCGGGCCAAATGCCTTCAATCCACTGCGAAGTCGACGGGCTGCCACCCGCATCTGATGTACGGCGTCGGGCAGGTCCCGTCGGACCCGAACGTCTTGATTGATGAACGCCCGGATGTACTTGCGCAGGAACGCGGTGATCGCATCCGCTGCAGGATCCTGTGGCTCGACCTTCGCTGGCTCGAGCACATCCGGCGGCCCGGACGCGTCTGGTCCGAGCGCGCTGGCAGCCTTACTGAGTGTGGAGCGAGTCGCTCCGGTGCTTTCGAGTTGCGCGACGATGTCGCCTAGGGGTGCACCGTCGTACAGCGCCTCGACCTCAATCTCGCGGTATCGCTCGACGACGACTAGTTCGCCTGGCTTCGGTGACGCGGGGTTTGAGTCATCAGCGCGGTCGCTGCTCTGCTCGCCAGAGTCGTCTGCTGGCGTGTTGGCGATATCGCAGATCGACACCCGGTCGTCCACCATCTCCGCAATCGCGGTGCCATCAGCGTCGTACAACAGATATGGGACACGCTCGGTGTTGACCTGGGCGATCTGCGATAGCTGCGCGCCTCGGGTGTAGGGCAATACGATCGCTATCAGAGCCTCTGGTACGGCTCCCGGGGCTCCGGCATCCAGTGGCAGCCCGAGTTCGTCTCTCACCCCATCGCCCTCGCCCTTGACGGGAAGTTTTAGATGCCATCCCGCGTCGTGGCCGCCCTCTCGCCGCCGCAGGGTGACTCCCCAACGAAACAGGCGCAGATCAGCGGTGTCGTAGTAGGCCGCAGCCAGCGTGCGGGTGACCTGTCGCTTGGCTCGCGCAACGCCGATGTCGGAGGCGACCAAGTCGGGCAGTTTGTACAACCCGTGGACGCGCAGTTTAACCTCTACCTCGCGCATCGAGGTAGGCGCGTTCTGCGCGGTTTCGCTCATCGGTTGGGACCTAGTGGACGTTGACGCAAGGTGATCAGGAAGTGCTGTAGATCGCGCAACGGGGCTCCATTCGTGGCGGTGTGCACCCCGTGCCACTCGCCGTTCTCGTCGAGGTGCCAGGACGCTGTTTGCGGATCGAAGCTTAGGTCAAGGAGGTACTCGATTTCGGCAAGATGCTCGGCGTTTGTGATGGACACCAAGGTTTCGATGCGCCGATCCAAGTTGCGGTGCATCATGTCGGCTGAACCGATAAAGATCTCTGGGCGCCCATCGTTAGCGAACTCGTAGATCCGCGAGTGCTCAAGGAACTGTCCGAGGATGCTGCGAACCCGAATGTTCTCTGAGAGTCCGGGCACCCCTGGACGCAATGCGCAAATCCCGCGCACCAGCAGGTCGACTGTAACCCCGGCTTGGGACGCTCGGTAAAGCGCATCGATGACCTTCTCATCCACGATCGAGTTGCATTTGAAACGGATGCGCGCCTCGCGTCCGTGTCGGTGGTGCTCCACCTCTCGTTCAATACGCTCCACCAAACCTGATCGAACCGAGTGGGGCGCAACGAGCAGGCGAGAATACTCAGTGTTCATCGAATAGCCAGATAGTCGATTGAAGAGATTTGCCACGTCTTCACCGACCTCAGGGTCGCAGGTCAGCAAGCCGAGGTCCTCGTAGAGTCGGGCCGTCTTCGGGTGGTAGTTCCCGGTGCCAATGTGGCAGTAGCGTTTGAGCGAATCGCCCTCGTCACGCACCACCATCGATAACTTGCAGTGCGTCTTGAGCCCGACTAGGCCGTACACCACGTGCACGCCCGCGCGCTCCAATTTGCGAGCCCAGGAGATATTCGCTTCCTCATCGAATCGAGCCTTGATCTCGACGAGAACGAGGACCTGCTTACCGGAGTGTGCTGCATCGATCAGCGCATCCACAATCGGCGAGTCACCGGATGTTCGATAGAGCGTCTGTTTGATCGCCAGCACCTTGCGGTCACTAGCTGCTTGCTCAAGAAATCTGAGCACGCTCGTTGAGAATGAGTCGTACGGGTGGTGCAGGAGCACGTCGCCACGGCGCATCGCGTCGAGCACATCCGGCGCGGAGGCTGTTTCGACCTCGGCCAGTTCCCGATTCGTTTTGGGTACGAATGCGGGGGCCTTCAGATCGTCGCGATCCAGCCCAACGATCGTCCACAGCCCGGTCAGGTCGAGCGGTCCAGCTAGTTCGAATACCTCCGAGTCGCTGACGCCGAGTTCGCGAACCAACAGGTCGAGTAGGTGCGGGTCGATACCCTCCTCGACCTCGAGGCGCACGGGCGGCCCAAAACGTCGGCGCATCAGTTCGCGCTCTAGTGCCTTGAGCAGATTCTCCGCATCGTCTTCCTCAACCTCGACATCCTCGTTTCGGGTCACTCGGAAGGTGTGGTTCTGACGGACCTCTAGGCCAGGGAAGAGGCGGTCGAGGTGCGCGGAGATGACATCTTCTAGTGGCACAAAGCGCTGCGGGCCAACTTGGATGAACCGTGGCAGCATCTCGGGCACCTTCACCCGGGCAAACAGTTCGGAATCAGTTTCGGGATTGCGGATGATGATTGCCAAACTAAGTGAGAGCCCCGAGATGTATGGGAACGGATGCGCCGGATCAACCGCTAACGGTGTGAGCACCGGGAACACTCGTTCGTCAAAGAACGCGGCCATCTCTTTGCGTTCTTGCGAGGACAGGCCGTCCCACCGAACCATCTCGATTCCCTCTTCGGAGAGGGCAGGTTTGATCTGATCTCGAAAGCAGTTCGCTTGACGCTGCATCAGATGTCGACTCGTGGACAGGACGGCATCGTGCACCTCGCGTGGGAGCAGTCCAGATGCTGCGCGTACCGCGATCCCGGTCGCGATCCGACGCTTCAGCCCGGCGACGCGGACCATGTAAAACTCATCGAGGTTACTGGCGAAGATTGCCAGAAACTTGGTCCGCTCTAGGAGCGGAAGATCCGGGTTCTCAGCCAGTTCAAGCACGCGCTGATTGAACGCGAGCCACGACAGTTCTCTATCGATGAATCGGTCCGCGGGTAGCTTCCTGCTAGCGGGCTCCCCACCCTCAGGTGCTACGTCCAGTACTGCTTCATCGCTCATGATCTGAGCTTGCCAGACGTACCCGACCTGCGCAGGCTTTGGGGCGTACAGCCTGCCGGTTCGTGGCTCAAGGGCGGCTCGGCACGGCTGAGGAGTACAGCGTGTCCGTCTCGTAGCGGACGAAGCCAAGCCGTTCGTAGGTCTTGATCGCACCGACATTCGCGGCGTCCACGTAGAGGATGACCTCGCGCAGCCCCCGTTTCTTTAGGTGGGCCATCCCAAGGACCGTTAGCGCCCGGCCGAGCCCGCGTCCCTGCCAACGAGGGTCGACTCCCAGTACGTAGACCTCGCCCACTGGGTCGTTGAAACCTTCGTCAACTTTAGGCGAGTGGATCTTTGTCCAGTGGAAGCCGACGATTTCCCCGTCAACGGTGGTGGCGAGCAGGAATCCGGCGGGATCAAACCAGTCCTCGAGGGTTCGCCGGGCTAGGTCTAGCTCCGTCCAGCTGCCTTGGTCAGGGAGGTCAGCGAACGCGGCGGCATTTAGCTCGAGCCATGCGTCGCTGTCGCGGCGCCGATCAAACGAGCGGATGACGATTCCTTGCGGCAGTGGTGCCAGCGGCAAGTCGCTGAGTAGAGATCGACGCATTCGCAAGAGTTTGCGAGTTTCGGTCAATCCCCGGGACGTGGCGATCTCGGTCAGGTTTGGCGAGCGGCCGTGGACCCACACGTCGAGACGCCCGTGGGTTTCGCGCAACGCCGCGTCCACAATGGCACCGCCGAGGTCGCTGCGGCGGGCAGCGCTATCGAGGGCTACTTCTAGCTGAGGATGCTGCGGATCGTGAGTGTCCAAGAACGCGTACGCGATAAGCCGATCGGGGTCCTGCGGGTCGTTCACATAGAAGTGCCGGACCCCGCGACTTGACGTCTGTGACAGCGCCAAGTTGACGGCCTCTGACAACGGGCGAACCCCGTCTAGTTCGGTCACACGTTCCACCAGCAGTGCGATCGCGTCCACCTGCCGGACGTCAAGACGGTCTGTACCGACGATGTCGGGGGTTGCCGGGATCATCGACTCTCCTGACTCAACTCGGTCTAATCGCCGCCGGCGATTCTTGCAGGGCGGCGCCGTTTCCCTCGACTTATTCGGCTCCGCGAGTGGGTATCGGTACTCTATGACCTAGGACGCGCACGTTTCGTGACTTCGGGAGGAGAGGCATGAGTTCCCTTTTAGTACTCACAGATGCTCTAGCTCCAACCGCTGAAGTGCTTCCGGCGCTAGGCCTGCTCCAACACCAGGTGCGAGTTTTGCCCGCCGATGGAGCCGCTCTGCTTGATGCCCCACGAGTCGACGCCTTGCTGATCGATGGTCGCCGCGACCTACCTCGGGTCCGCAGTCTGTGTCGCGTGGTGCGTACGACAGGCGTGGACGTCCCAGTCCTACTGATCGTCACTGAAGGCGGTTTGGCAGCGGTCACCGCCGAGTGGGGGATAGACGATGTGCTCCTGGATTCAGCTGGTCCGGCTGAGGTAGAGGCACGCCTGCGACTGGGAATCGGAAGACTCGCCGCTGCTACCAACGCTGGCGGAACAGAGGAAATCCGATCCGGCGAACTCGTCATCGACGAGGGAACGTACTCAGCTCGAATCAAGAACCGATCGCTAGATCTGACTTTCAAAGAGTTTGAGTTGGTCAAGTATCTGGCCCAGCACCCGGGCCGAGTCTTCACTCGTGCGCAACTTTTGCAGGAAGTGTGGGGGTACGACTACTTCGGCGGCACACGAACCGTCGATGTTCACGTTCGACGTCTGCGCGCCAAACTCGGTAGCGAACATGAGGCACTGATTGGCACGGTCCGGAATGTTGGCTACCGGTTCGTCGTTCCTCCCAAAGACGAGGCCGCCAAGGCCGCCATAGGCCAAGATTGATGCGAGGTTCGAAATGACAGGACTCATTATCGTCCTCGTCGTGTTGGTCGCCGCCACGACCTTTGCATTAGTGCGTAGGCGAACGAACGGACGCTTCGTGGAGACAAAACCATCAGCAGCCGGATCGCCTCAGTTGAACGCGGACACACTTGGCGCACCCCTCGGTGAGCGCGCGACGCTCGTCGAGTTCACCAGCGCATTCTGCGCGCCGTGCCGAGCGACTCGTCGGATCCTCGACCGCGTCGCGGACTCAGTTGATGGCGTTGCGGTCATCGAGGTCGATGCGGAGAACGAACTCGAGTTGACCAGGGAACTCGGGATCTTGCGGACTCCTACCGTCCTAGTACTTGATGCGGGGGGCACAATTCATCATCGTGCGGCGGGCGAGCCGCGCTACGCGGACGTCGTGGCGGCCCTCGGTTTAGCCATACCTGGCGCTCCAGATCCGCGGGGAGCGAGCTAAATGTCGACCCCCGCTGGACCTGACCCCCTCAGTGCGCTTACTCTGTACGACATGTTCCAACAGGTGGATCTTGTGAAGCGGCGGACGGTTGACTACTGCCGCGCCACCACCTGTCTTTGTATGTGCTAGCAGCAGTTGGCGTTGGCCACTGCCGCTCTCCGCTGTGGTCCCACTGCGCTCATCGCTCGTAGGTGTATTCCCGGCGGATATCGGCTAGATCGGCTCCACGCCAACAATCCCAGCAACCGCCCTTGCTTTGTTTTGGCCGATCACCTATGAACTGACAGGAATACCCATGGCAACGAATACCGCACCAGTCACTACCTCTCGACCCGAACCGCGTCGAGTCGACCCGAGGGGTCCTCGGTTCGGGGCAGTCATCACTACTGCTGTCTTGGCGCTGATCCTTATATTGGGGCCAACTTCTGGGCTTGGAGGTGTGCTATTAGGACTGCAACTGCTGGTCTTCGCCGCAGGAGCGGTCCTGGGGCTCGGTGCGCAGCCGTATGGGTGGATCTTTCGCCGCTTCGTGCGTCCTCGCTTGGCGCCGCCCACTGAGTTGGAGGATCAAGCTCCACCACGCTTTGCTCAGGCAGTCGGCATGATCTTCGCTGCCGTTGGTGCCTTCGCGATGCTTGTTGGTCTGAGCCCGGTCTTCTACGTCGCCGTTGCGGCCGCGTTGGGCGCCGCGTTCCTCAATGCCGCTTTCAACTTCTGTCTGGGCTGCGAGATGTACCTCACGCTCAAGAAGTTGGGTATCGGCAACAAGACGGCCCCGCAGGTCTGAGTAGATCGGCGCATGCCTCACGCACGACCAGATTTCAGCAGTACCAACAGCTCGATGCAATCCCTGTAAGTCATCGCAAAGTTAGCCGCACTCGAGGTCGACAGGCTCTCGAGGGCAACAAATCACATCAGATTAATGATCACATTGGAGATACAAGTGAGTCGCGAATCCGCGCTAGTAACCGCAGACTGGGTCGAAGAGAACCTAGACAACGACAGTGTTGTCTTGGTGGAGGTTGACGAGGACACCACTGCATACGACAAGAACCACATTCGTGGGGCCATCAAGCTCAACTGGCACACCGATCTGACCGATCCAGTCCGGCACGATGTGCTGAGCAAGGAGCAGTTCGAGGAGCTGCTTTCACGCAACGGAATCAGCAACGACGACACGATCGTGCTCTACGGCGGTAACAACAACTGGTTCGCTGCCTACGCCTACTGGGAGTTCAAGCTTTACGGTGTCGAGAACGTGAAATTGCTCGATGGTGGGCGCAAGAAGTGGGAACTCGATTCCCGCGAACTCGTCGACGTTGTTCCGGTGCGGGAGCCAGCCAGCTTCACCGCCTCGGCACAGGACACCAGCATCCGGGCGTTCCGCGATGACGTCCTAGCCGCTATCGGCGAGGCGAACCTTGTGGACGTGCGCTCTCCTGACGAGTACTCCGGCAAGCTACTTGCACCGGCGCACTTGCCACAAGAGCAGTCCCAGACTGCCGGACACGTCCCGACCGCTGCCAACATCCCATGGAGCAAGGCAGCCAACGACGACGGCACGTTCCGATCAGACGCCGAACTCAAGGAACTGTACGAGGCCGAGGGTGTCGATCTCGGCAAGGACACCATCGCCTACTGCCGCATCGGTGAGCGCTCGTCGCACACCTGGTTCGTTTTGCAGGAGATCTTGGGCGTCCCGAACGTCAAGAACTACGACGGTTCGTGGACCGAGTACGGCTCGCTCATCGGCGTTCCGGTTCAGCTCGGTGCCGTCGCCGGTACACCAGAAGGAGGCAAGGCCTGATGTGCGGCGCAGTAGCCGGTGGGCTCTCAACGGAAGGAATCGATGTGTCAAAAGAGACTGTGATCCAGGGCAACGTAACCCGCGGCGGACAGCCAGTAGGTGGCGCTTACGTTCGCTTGCTCGACGGCGGCGGAGAGTTCACTGCGGAGGTTCCCACGAGCGCAACCGGCCAGTTCCGGTTCTTCGCGGCTCCCGGGTCGTGGACGCTGCGCACGCTCGCACCGGGCGCGACGCTAGACACCGCAGTGGTCGCTAGTCAGGGCCAGGTAGCCGACGTAGCGGTAGAACTACCTGCCTAAGCGCCAGATAGATCCACCAGGTCCGCCGGACCTGAGGTAAAGATGAACGCCCTCGGTTTGCAACCGGGGGCGTTCGTCGTGTGGGTGGACATTGGTAAGCACGTGGCCATCTGATCAGTACACGATGGCCTGAGTGTCGGGGGAGAGTATCTCCTCGACAAAGCTGCTCGATCCAGCGATTCTCGCTCCCACCACTAAGTCGCTGCTGCTAATCCCGCGTCGGTTCGCGCATTGAGTGCACACCAACAGGTCGCCTCCTGCCAGCACAATGTCGCGAAGATCCGCGAGGGCTGGGGACCCGGGCAGGCTGGTCGTTGGTTCGCGCCCAGCAACCGCGAACCAAACTGAATCGCCGGTAAGCCACATCGACACCTGCGCGCCAGGCTGCCACCGCGCTCGACGCGACGGTGAACGCTTGAGCGCTGCGTTCGGCGTCCGCGCCGGTATCCATCCCGCAGGTCAGTTTGACCACGAGTCTGCGCATGCCGCCAATCTTGACAGACTCCCGGGTGCACCTGCACCGAATGGCGTCGGCTCGGGTACGCTCGACTCGTGATTGATGCCATCTTTACCGCCCTAATGGTGGTCGTCGTTGTTGCTAGCGCATGGTTCGCCGGGTACGTTCTGTACCGACTGTTCAAGACCGGTCCGCGCTAAACGCATCCGATGCTGCTCGGCTTCTCATGAGTAGCCGACTACCTCCCGAGGGACTCCTGCATGCCTAACGACAAAGGACCATTGCCCAGCGAACTCCCCGAAGAAATCATTCCGATTTCGTGGCTGCTTGGGACCTGGGTCGGAGTGGGACTCGGCACCTACCCGACGATCGAGGATTTCCGGTTCGGCCAGGAAGTCACGTTCACCAACGACGGGCGACCGTTCCTGACGTACTCGAGTACGTCGTGGATTATCGATGACGAGGGTAATCGGCTCCGGCCAGCCGCTAGCGAGTACGGGTTCTGGCGCCCACAACCTGACAATGAGCTTGAGGTCCTGCTGGTTCACTCCACGGGCCACCTTGAGACGTATCACGGCAAAGTGGAGGTCACCGGGATCGCTGATGCCACGATCACCGGGGCTCGCTGCGAACTGAAGACCGACATCGTTGCCCGCAGTCAGTCGGCCAAAGAGTACGACGGCGGTGTTCGCCTGTACGGCCTCATCGAGGGTGACTTGGGGTGGGCCTTTGACATGTCGGCCGTGGGCGAACCGCTGACCAATCACTTGTCGGCTCGGCTGGCAAAGATCGACTAGTGTCTAGCCGGGATCACTCCCGCCAGCAGCTTAGAGATGCGGGTCTGCGCGCCACAGGTCAACGAATCCTCGTTCTCGAACTGGTCAATGACCGTCGACATGTAACCGTCGACGAAGTCACGCAGGCCGCTGCCTCAACCGGAGTATCGCTCAACCTTTCGACGGCATATCGCACGCTTGAGTCTCTCAACGAGGCGGGACTGGTCACTCATGCTCACCTCGGATCTGGGTCGCCCACCTACCACGCACTCGACAAGGACCCGCACATTCATCTGGTCTGTCGCAATTGCGGAGGCGTTTCGTCCCTGCCCGCCGTAACAGTGCGCTCAGCGATAGACGAGGTGCAGGACCGAGTCGGGTTCTCTGTGGATCTGCGTCACCTCGTCCTGCACGGAATGTGCGACAAGTGCGCGGAGCCACCGCTGACGCGGGAGGGCTGAGGCGTCGGGGAACGTTATTGAGGCAACCGGCGTTATTAGCCACGAGTGCCTCAGCGCACGCTGACAGCTCCCCAACAAGAAGAATCACGGAAAGTGGATGAGTCGATGACCAAGCATTCGCAGGATCGGACGCGAGCGATTCTGGGAGATCCGGATTCCGTCGACGCGGGTGTCGCTTGGCACTACGGGGACCCTCACGCTGAACAGCGCTGCTTGGCGGCGGCGGATGGTCAAACCGCCGTTGACCTGTCGAATCGGGGTGTCATAACGGTCACTGGCCCCGATCGACTCTCGTGGCTCAATGATTTGGTCTCGCACAAGGTCGATTCGCTTCCACCCGGCGAATCGCGGCTCGCACTAGTTCTCGATCCGCAGGGCCACGTGGAACACGAACTGCACTTGACCGACGACGGCACCACCACGTGGATCACTGTTGAGCCACGCACTGCACCGACGTTGACAAGCTACCTGGACCGAATGCGGTTCTTGCGACGGGTTGAGGTCGCCGACGTCAGTTCGCTATGGGCCGTTGTTTGGGTGTCGACCCGGGAGCCTGTCGGGGACAAAGTCCGTTGGCTGCCCCCGGCAGAGTTCGCGGGGGTCGGTACGACTGAATCGGGTGAGGATCGGGGCGGAACTGCGTTGCGTTACGTGCCCCAGCGACCTGATTCACTGGTCGGATCTGAGGTGATCGTGTCCCGGAGTGAACTTGAGGACTATCTCGCCTCGTTCCCACAGGTAGCCGGTACCTGGGCGCTCGAGGCCCTGCGAGTAGCAGCAGGTATCCCTCGACTCGGGCTAGACACCGACCACAAGTCACTCCCACACGAGTCAGGGTGGATCGGTCCTGGCGTTCATCTGGCAAAGGGTTGCTACCGAGGCCAAGAGACGGTCGCTCGGGTCCATAACCTGGGACGTGCACCTCGACGGATGGTCCTTCTACACCTCGACGGATCCGCAGAGACGCTGCCCAAACACGGAGACGAGGTAGTGGTGGACGATCGGGTCGTTGGCTGGGTCGGGACGAGTGCCCGACACTACGAACTCGGGCCCATCGCAACCGCTGTGGTCAAGCGCAATACGCCAACCGATGCTGTCCTCGCGGTGCGCGACGATGCGGACGGACACAGTGTTGCTGCTACAGCCCAGGACATCGTGACGCCAGGCTGATTCAGCCCTGCCGCCAGCTTCGAATCGCGAGGAATCAGCAATGCATCGCTGGTTTCCGATGTGTAGTCCGCGGGTAGGCTCTGCATAAGACTATTGACGGTCGTTTCGCCAGTACATCTTTTTTGGCGGCGAGCCATGGGTGAGGTTTGCCGCAAGTGGCGTTACTCTCGTCACAGTTTCGCATCATGAAATCCGGGGAGAAACCATGGCGAACGACCAGACCAGTGGCCCACCGCCACGCGTGATTGACCTGACAACCTTGCGCCTCGAGCAGTTGCGCACCGCTAGGCGGGAACTCGAGGACGAAGAGAATGAGTTGTCTTACGTTCGACGGCTACTGCAGGGGCGCATCGACATCATCAGGGCAGAGCTCAGCAGGCGGGCTGGGCACGGAACGGACGTGCTAAGCAGCCTGCCGGCGCATCCTCGCGGATGCCCCAAGCACAGCCAAGGGGCAAAGTCGGCACGTCGGGACGGATCAGCCGGCGCGACGCCACGCGACAGCAATCAAAGCAGAGCGAGCTGCCAACGAGCTTTCGAGCGCGAACTTGCAGGACCTCTCTGAGCCGCAGTTGCGTAACTCGCTGGCTACCCTGCAACGCTACGAGCGTCAGGTGTCGCATGCTCGGGCTCAGATCCACGCCAAGATGAATGGCATGAGCGCTGAACTGACGCGGCGGTACCGAGAGGGTTCGGCACAGGTCGACGATTTGCTTGCAGCTGCTCGCAGAAAGTAGCGAATCCACCACTCTCTGATTCCTTTTCTCGCTCTCGAGGTTCGTTTCGCTGCTACTTGGTTGCAATGTGTGACAGTTCACGAAAAAGATCCGGTAGGAATGTTTGCAATAGCAAGCACTCTGGGCACACTAAAGATATGTCGCGAATCGATGTCGGAGGGCTCGGAGAATACATCCGAGAGCAGCGCAACCAAGCGCAGCTGTCTCTGCGGCAGTTGGCCCAGAGGACTGGGGTTTCCAATCCTTATTTGAGTCAAATCGAGCGAGGCATGCGTAAACCGAGCGCGGAGATTTTGAGCCAGATCGCAACCGGATTACGTATCTCGGCCGAGACGCTGTATGTCAGAGCCGGAATTCTGGAGGATTACCGTGGCGACTACGACACGGCGGCAGTGTTGCTGTCAGACCAGACCATTACTGACCGCCAGCGACACGTCCTCATAGAAATCTATGCGGCATTTCAAAGTGAGAACGCCGCAACGGCGCCGGGGAACGTAACCGGCTCTGCTGGGGGAACAGCGACGGTCGGGCTCTCGCCCGCCGAAGGCGACCACCAAGACGAAGCACTCGCACCGAGCGATGCATAACGCACTCGCTTCGAGCGAGGCATAACCGAGAGGGATGATCAATATGGCGACCACCGCCGACAAGAAGACTGCTACGCCGACCGCACAAGCCGAGGCAGCCGCGAAGAAGACGGCCGCGACCACCAAGACCGCCGCCAAGAAGACTACGGCTGCGGCCAAGAAGACCACGGCAGCAGTCAAGAAGCCAGCTGCTACCAAGACGGCCGCCAAGAAGCCAGCCGCCAAGAAGCCAGCTGCGAAGAAGACGACTGCCAAGGCAACGGCCAAGAAGTCAACCAAGACCACCACCGTGAAGAGCCCGGCCCGCAAGGCTGGACAAGCGCGTAAGCCAGTGACCGTGACGAATGCTCGCAAGGTCACCGTGCCGACCGTTGATCTCCCCACGATTGATGGACTGCGTAACGGCGAGCGTCCCAAGGTCGAGACCCGCGAGGTCGAGATCCCGGCCGTCGAGTTGCCATCGACAGACAATGTTCGCGCCGAGCTTGCCGAGCGCCTTGAAGACGTCCAAGAAGCCGTCGTGGCCGCTCCAGCACGGGCACAAGAAGCTGTCATCGATATCCGCGAGCGCTACACGGCGCGAGCAGAAGAACTGCGCGAGCAAATCGAGGTTCGCTCCGCTGACCTGCGCAAGGTCATCGAGGAGGCCCTCGTCACCGTTCGCGAGCGTGTCGGCCTGTAATCCGACACAGCACCTTGGCCCAGTAGGCCAACCTCGCTGTAATGCGTGAGCCCCTGACCTAGCGGTCGGGGGCTCACGCATGTGCGGCAGTCAGTGCCAATGGGACCGGCCAGGTATCCTTGGCGACATGCTTGAATTTGCCCAGATCATGATCAACTACCTACTACTCGGACTTGGTGCCTGGGCGCTCATCGATTGTGCGCTGCGCCCAGCGGCAGCCTTCCCCGCAGTAGACCGACAGACCAAAGTTGCCTGGCTGACGTTCCTGGCAATCGGACTCGTGGTGATGTTCATCTTCGGCGGCATCTCACTGCTCGGAATGGCCGCAGTGGTGTTGACCGTCTACTACTTCGTTGACGTGCGTACCAAGGTCGTGCAGATTACTCGCCGGTAGGCCCTACCGACCCTGATTGGCGACTGCGGCAGCTGCTGTCGCGGCAGCCTCCGGGTCCAAATATCGGCTCGGTCCTGTTGGACGCATCTGCGCATCTAGTTCGTAGACCAGCGGAATCCCAGTCGGGATGTTCAAACCAGCGATATCGGCGTCGGAAATTCCGTCCAAATGCTTCACAAGTCCGCGCAACGAGTTCCCGTGAGCAGTCACGAGCACAGTCTGTCCTGCCTCCAAATCGGGAACGATGCTGTCGTACCAGTACGGCAGCATCCTGTCGATCACATCAGCCAGGCACTCAGTCAGTGGCACGAGCTCTGGGGGGAGTTGGTGATATTGAGCAGCACCATTCTGGGCGAACTCGCTATCCGGGTTGATCGGCGGCGGTGGTGTATCGAATGAACGGCGCCAGATCGCGAACTGCTCCTCGCCGTACTCCTGCAACGTCTGCTTCTTGTCTTTGCCCTGCAGGGCGCCGTAGTGCCGCTCGTTTAGTCGCCACGAGCGCCGTACCGGAATCCACTGCCGATCGCAGGCCGCGAGGGCCAGTTGAGAGGTGGTGATGGCCCTGCGCAGTACCGAGGTGTGAACCACATCGGGCAATAGCCCCGCCTCGGCGAGCAACTCCCCACCGGTGATGGCTTCGGTGGTGCCCTTCTCAGTCAAGGCAACGTCAACCCAACCGGTGAACAGATTCTTGGCGTTCCAATCACTCTGGCCGTGGCGTAGCAGGATCAGTGTGCGTTTTTCGTCAGCAGGCATGGGTCCATCTTGCCGTACGGACGTCGGCACCGACTTATCTGAGTACGCGAGTGAGTCGTCCGATCGCGATTTCCTGCTCGCTGGACCAATCGGTCACGTCGAGTCAGGCACCGACGATTCGCCATCCGTTGGATCCGCCAGGTGCTTGAACGCCGCCAGATTTCGGGTGGACTCGCCGCGATCTAGTCGCCACTTCCACTCCCGCCGGATGGCCGTCTCGAAGCCCAGTTCTAGCAGGTAGTCGAAGACCCCATCTGAGTTCTCCAAGATGGTGCCAAAGAGTCGGTCAAGCTCGCTGGCCGAGACCGAAGAAAGGGACACCTTCCCCACCAGGTAAACATCGCCAAGATGGTCGATCGCGTAACTGACTGCGTACAAGCGCTGGTTGCGGCGAAGTAGCCACCGATAGACCTGCTCGTGGTTCTCATCGGGATTGCGCACAACAAACGCGTTGACGGACAGTGAATAGTCGCCAACGACTAGCGACACGGTTGTCCGTAGCCGGTGCTCACCTGGCAGTACGACGGCGAATGTTCGCTCGTCGGCGCGCTCGTACTCGATCTCGTTGTCGGTCAGGTAGGTGGCAATCGTCTCTGCTGGTGTGGCGTGCTGTTGCGTCATGCGGTGCTCCGGGTTGTGCCGACTCGATCGGCTCTCAGTGCTCGGCTGGCGATCGCCTGCCGGTAGACGGTCAGCGTCGCTGCCGCCGTGGCCGTCCAACTGAACGCCTGGGCATGTTCGCGAGCGCCGCGGGCCAGCCTCTCGCGATGTCCATGCGTAGAGAGAAGACCGATGACGACACGACTCCAGGAGTCCGGTCGATGGTCGGGAACCAGCAGCCCAGACGTGTCGTGTGACACTGCCGTGGCAAGGCCACCGACGTCTGCCGCCACCACCGGTGTCCCGCACGCTTGCGCCTCGATGGCTACTAGTCCAAACGATTCCGAGTAGGAGGGAACACAGACAACGTCGGCACTGCGGTACCAGTGCGCTAGGTCCTCTCGGTTCGCCGGTGGCACAAAGCGCACGACGTCGGCCACACCCAAGTCGGCGGCAAGTTTGCGCAAGGCATCGAGGCGTTCGGGTCCAGCGCCAGAGGGCCCACCGCAGATAACCGAAACGAGCGAGTGCCTCAACGACGGGTCCTGCTCCACGAGGTCCGCGGTGAGGCGAATCATCACATCGGGAGCCTTGAGGGGCTGTATCCGACCAACGAATAGCAGGATCCGGGCATCAACGGGAAGTCCGACTCTTCGGCGCGATTCTTGTTGATTCCCGGGGGAGAAAACCTCTAAGTCGACTCCGGGGTGGATGACGGCAGTTTGCTCTTGCCGCGCCCCGTACAGGGCGGTCAGTTCTCGCGCCTCAGTGTCGGTATTGGCGATGATGCGATCGCTGGCAGCGACTACCTGCGACTCGCCCATCACCCGCATCGTGGGCTCCGGGCGGTCCCCGTCGGCCAGCGCCAGGTTCTTGACCTTGGCCATTGTGTGCATCGTGTGAACTAGCGGCACATTCCAACGATCGCTGGCGACCGATCCGACCTGTCCCGAGAGCCAGTAGTGGGAGTGCACGACGTCGTACCAGCCCTTTGGACGCTGCGCCTCTGCGCGCAAGACTCCTGCCGTCAAAGCGCATAGCTGAGCAGGCAGATCTGCCTTGTCGACATGCTGGAGCGGACCCGCTGCGACGTTGTGCACCATCACCCCGGGCGCTAGTTCGCTTCTTTGCGGCTGACCGCTCTTGGTCGCTCGGGTAAAGATCTCAACGTCGGTGCCAGCTTTGGCCAGACGTTTGGATAGTTCGACGACGTAGACGTTGAGGCCGCCGGCGTCACCCGTTCCCGGCTGATCTAGCGGCGAGGTATGCACCGACAACATCGCTACTCGGTTAGGACGGTGCCGGGACCCGATATCGGTTGGCCCGCTAGAGCCAGCCGTCAGCGAGTTCAAGCCCACAGGAATACCGCCTGTCTCGGCCTGGGGTTAGGCCGTCAGTTGGAGATAGTTCCGCGAAACCGGTGTTAGATCTGCGGACCGTCGAGTTTCAGTAGAGCTAGTGTCAGTCGTAGACGCCAACACGGCCTACCTGGGTGGGTATTCCCGAACTCGGCCAACAGATGCACGACGTGTCGCAGGCGCCCATCATGACTGGGGCCGGAGGGGACTATTCCAGTCCGGCCGTGCTGTATGGCTCGCCGGTCACGATGTGGACAACCCGCTTGCCAATAGTGACAGCGTGGTCGGCGAATCGCTCGTAGTAGCGCGACACCAGGGTGACGTCGATGGCGGCCTCGACCCCGTGCGACCAGTCAGGTGATAACACCGCGTTGAACAGTTGGCGGTGCAGCGAGTCCATCTCATCGTCAATGATTGCCAGTTGCGTTGCTCCGGCCGCATCGCGATTGGCCAAGACGTCGCCCGTGCGTTGAACAATTCGCTCAGCAACCTCGCCCATGTCGATAATGACCTGTCGCAACTCCGCTGGAACGGCCGATGCCGGATAGCGCAGTCGCGCAGCCTTTGCGACGTGCACGGCCAGGTCCCCCATACGTTCTAGGGATGCCGAGATACGTAGACCCGACAGAAGGACGCGCAGTTCGGTCGCGACCGGCGCCTGTAACGCAACGAGTTGAAGTGCCTCGTCCTCAAGATCATGGGCGACGGTGTCGATGGCCTCGTCTGCGGCAATCACGGACTCGGCGAGGGCCAGGTCAGCGTCCAACAGCGCATTCGTGGCCTTGATCATGGCGGCGTTGACTAACGTCGTCATGTGCG
Organism: uncultured Actinomycetes bacterium; assembly: GCA_963821045.1. Taxonomy (GTDB): domain Bacteria; phylum Actinomycetota; class Actinomycetes; order S36-B12; family UBA10799; genus UBA10799. Next base: position 154,857 of record CAWGCB010000002.1, read on the forward strand.
CCAAACCGGCGTCAAAGTGGTCGAGTTGTTCGTGATACGCGCTTCGCATGATGCCTAACAGTAGCCGGATTCTGGTTGCAGTGGAACGCTTATGGGTTGAACGTCTGTTTGAGCCAGTGCGAACAGCAGGGGTCGAAGGTGAATTCCAGGTGACGCGTTCGCGACGAGCAACTGTGAACGGTCCGAGCCACCTGAACGTGGGCCGTATGATTCACCTGTGAGTAGCAGCGTCGTCGTGGTGGTTGCGGCGCTGTTAGGAATCCTCCTAGGGGCGCTGGCAATGTGGCTGGCGATTCGAGTTCACAGATCCGCCGCTGCGGCGTCGGTGTCACCGCCCGGTCCGACTGCGCCGCAGAGTTCGGAACAACCAGGTAGCACGCCAATGGGTACAGCCGAGGTTCACCGACTGTTCGAAGCCATTCCCGGTGCAGTGATCCTGGTCAACTCAAGCACCGGCTTGGTGCAGCTAGCGTCACGAGAGGCATTTTCAATGGGTCTGGTCATCGGTGATCGCATCGCCGTCAATCAGATCGCCTCGATGGTTGGCGATGTGAACCGCGGTGCCTCTGTGCGCAACGAGTTGCTGGAGGTCCGCCGTAACCCCTTCTCGACTGGCCGGTTGGACCTACAGACCTGCGTCGCCCCACTGACGAAGAGCACGGCGGTGATCTTGGCCGAGGATGTGTCGAGCACGCGCAGGGTGGATGATGTTCGACGCGATTTTGTCGTCAACGTGAGCCACGAGCTCAAGACTCCGGTGGGGGCACTCTCGTTGTTATCCGAGGCTGTCATCGCGGCCGCAGATGAGCCCGACGAGGTACGCCACTTTGCTGATCGGATGCGGGTAGAGAGCGCCCGGCTGTCCCATTTGGTGGGCGATCTCGTCGACCTCTCACGGTTGCAGGGCGACGATCCAATGCGCGAGGCGTCGGAGGTGGAGGTTGATCGCGTCGTCGCGGAGGCGCTCGACGCGATGCGTACTACAGCCCAGGCCAAGGACATCGAGATCGTTACTGGCGGTGAGCATGGCCTGGTTATGCATGGGGTGGAGGGCCAGTTGACAACGGCCCTACGCAACTTGCTGTCCAACGCCGTGAACTACTCCGGTGACCGAACGCGGGTCGCTGTTGGAACAAGGCTGGTGGACGACTTCGTCGAGATCACCGTGACCGATCAGGGCATAGGGATCCCGTCCAACGAGATCGACCGCGTCTTTGAGCGGTTCTACCGGGTCGACCAAGCCCGGTCCCGGGTTACCGGAGGCACTGGGCTCGGGCTGTCGATTGTCAAACACGTATGCCAGAACCACGGGGGGAACGTTTCCGTCTGGTCAGTGGAGGGCGAGGGCAGCACCTTCACCCTAAGACTTCCGTGCCTCGAGTACTCGAGGCGACAACTTGCAGAAGTGACTGATCTAGCGCAGCGGTCAAACTCAGGAGGAGACCAATGAGCAAAGTGTTGATCGTTGAGGACGAGCCGTCCTTCAGTGATGCGCTGTCTTTCATGTTGCGCAAGGAGGGATTTGAAGTAGCAGTAGCTAGCGATGGCGCAGCTGGTTTGGATCTCTTCAGTCGTCATGGAGCGGATCTGGTCTTGTTGGATGTCATGTTGCCGGGCGTATCCGGCACCGAGGTGTGCCGACAGCTTCGCCAGACCTCTCAGGTTCCAATCATCATGTTGACCGCGAAGGATAGCGAGATCGACAAGGTCGTCGGCCTCGAACTCGGAGCCGATGACTACGTGACAAAACCGTTCTCAACGCGCGAGTTGGTCGCCCGGGTGAGGGCCGTGCTGCGACGCCAGAATCCGATTGGGGACGAGACGGATGCAAGGGCCTCGTTGATTGCCGGACCGGTTGAGATGGATGTTGAACGCCACCTCGTGACGGTGAATGGCGAGGAGGCAAAGCTGCCGCTGAAAGAGTTCGAGCTTCTCGAACTATTGCTGCGTAATGCGGGGCGAGTGCTGACCAGGACGCAACTCATCGACCGAATCTGGGGCTCCAACTACGTGGGTGACACCAAAACGCTTGATGTTCACGTCAAACGAGTTCGCTCGAAGATTGAGCCGGATCCGTCCAACCCGCGTTATTTGGTCACGGTTCGCGGCCTCGGATACAAGTTCAACGCATAGCGCGAAGGTGCTGATCGTGCCTGAGACGCCGGAAGTCCTCAACCAGCGAGGTCTCGTCGTTACGGGACGTTAGGCTCTTCGGGCTCGATCGGGGGCAGTTCACCGGAGGACGTTGGCGAGGGAGTCGCCGTTGGCTCCTTGCCATCGATAGTTGCCGGAACCGGCTCGACGCCCTCGAAGTTGCCCTCCGATGGCACGGTCAGAATCGATCCCTTGACGACGCCGGCATCCCGGAACGTGAAGGTGGTCTCGGCCCAGCCCGATGGCGGAACGTTGAGGCCGTAGGCGTTGATGTACTCGTCGCTATTGAAGCCAGCGCGGGTCTCAATGAACGGCTCAAGTGTCAGCGAGCCGCCCGTGATGCCGACCGCGAATGCCTTCGGGTTCGTTGTGACACCTGTTAGAACGTCCTCATTGTTCCCCGTGTTAACGAATGTCACGCTCAAGGTCATGTTGGCAGGCTCGGTCGAGCTGCGGACCCACACTGCGCTGCGGATCTGGATAGGTCCGACCTGAGTGCTGAGCCCATCGCCGGATGGTCTCTGGGTGCTCGTCATCGCGTCGAAGCCGTTTGAACAGCCAGCGATGAGCGCCAACGATGCGGCACCGATTCCAACAGCAGCAATACGGCGGACTGATCCGCGCTTCGTAATTCCCGTCACGACCGGCAGCCTAGCGGGTCGGGCGCGGCTTCGTCTCAGGTAGACACCTGTGGCGGGAGCCAGATCCAACCGGCGTCGGCGCCAACACCGCAAATGTGAACCACTACACAGCGTTATTTTCGGCGTGTTACCCTTGAATCCGTACGAAAGGGGCAATCTGCCACATGTCGTTTTCTGTTGGTGACACCGTTGTTTACCCACATCACGGCGCTGCGTTGATCGAATCGATCGAACAGCGAGTGATCAAAGGCGAGCCACGCGAGTACTTAGTACTCCGCGTTGCGCAAGGTGATTTGACCGTTCGTGTACCGGCCGACAATGTCGACTTGGTGGGCGTGCGAGACGTCGTGAATCAGGAAGGTCTCGATCGAGTTTTCGACGTACTTCGTCAGCCGTATACCGAGGAGCCGACCAACTGGTCGCGTCGCTACAAGGCAAATCTTGAGAAGCTCGCCTCGGGCGATGTCATCAAAGTTGCTGAGGTTGTTCGTGATCTCTGGCGTCGAGAGAAGGATCGTGGGCTGTCCGCCGGAGAGAAGCGGATGCTGGCCAAGGCGCGACAGATCCTGGTTAGCGAGTTGGCGCTCGCAGAAGAGACCAACGAGGACAAGGCTGAGACGTTGCTCGACGAGGTCCTCGCCTCCTAATAGGCGTTCGCGCCACCTACATGAACCCACCGTACGGCGATCGATCCCATGGATCGGTCGCCGTTGTTGTTGTGGCTGCGGGTCGAGGGGAGCGCTTCGGAGGCGCGCTGCCAAAGGCGCTTGAAGAGGTCGCCGGGCAGGCACTCTTGGCCCATACCTTGGATCAAGTGTGCGCCGTGGTCGAGGTCTCGCAGATCGTCGTTGCTGCACCGACCGAATATCATCGATGAGGTCACCCAACTGTGTGCCAGCAAAACGAATGGCGATCGAATAGGTGTCTCTGTGGTCGCGGGAGGCCGGGAGCGCGCCGACTCCGTGGCAGCGGCATTAACTTCGGTGGATGAAGACGTCGATGTCGTGCTCGTTCACGATGCCGCTCGAGCGTTTGCTCCGGCCGAACTGTTCTCCCGGGTCATCTCCGCGGTGCGGAATGGATCCGTGGCTGCGGTGCCCGCCCTACCTGTCACAGACACCATCAAGGAGGTCAACAGCGAGGAGATCGTGCTGCGCACCGTTGCGCGTCATTCGTTGCGGGCCGTGCAGACACCGCAGGGATTTCGCCGAGACGTTCTGGTCGCGGCCCACGCAGATCACCAGGCAGTAGCACGGGCAGGCGATTTGGCTCCGACTGACGATGCCGGAATGGTTGAAGCGGGTGGTCACGATGTACTGCTGGTCAGGGGCAGCGATGCCGCGTTTAAGATCACGACGCCGTTCGACCGGTTAATTGCCCGCGCGATTGTGATGCAACGAGAGGAACCTGATGAACGCTGAGTTGCCATTGATTGGGGTGGGCATCGATGTGCACCCCTTCGAGCCAGCTAACGATCTCTTTGTGGCGGGCCTGCACTGGCCGGATGAACCTGGCCTGGCCGGGCACTCAGACGGTGACGTGGTGGCACACGCATGCTGCGACGCTTTGCTCTCAGCTGCGGACCTTGGGGACCTCGGAAAACAGTTCGGCACAGAGGACCCGCTCTGGTCTGGGGCGTCCGGAGTCTCCATGCTCATGGAGACCGCCGCCCGCGTGAGGGAAGCCGGATTCTCGATTGGGAACGTGGCCGTTCAACTGGTCGGAAACCGCCCCAAACTCAGTGAACGTCGTCAGGAGGCACAAGACATCCTTAGTGCCGCGCTAGACGCCCCAGTGAGGCTGTCCGCCACAACGACAGATGGCCTCGGCTTGACTGGTCGTGGCGAGGGGTTGGCTGCAGTTGCGACCGCTCTGATCGTTGCTATCGATTAGCTCACTCCAGTACCGTCGCGGTATGACTGCTGAACTCACCGATGCGCAACGCGCCCTGTTTGACGCTAAGAACTTTGCAGTGATCGCCACGATCAATCCAGATGGCCAACCGCAACTCTCGGTCGTTTGGTGCAAAATCGAGGGTAATGACATCGTCGTTTCTACCGTCGTTGGTCGCCGGAAACACCGCAACCTGGTGCGGGATCCGCGGGTGACGATCCTCGTCAACCCTGCCGAGAGTCCCTATCAATACGTGGAAGTCCGCGGCGTCGCAACGATGACGCAGGAGCGTGGACGCGAGTTGATCGACGAGTTGGCAGCCGACTACATGGGCGCCGATCGCTACCCCGGCGATGACGGTACTGACAACGTTCGGGTGGTCGTGCGGATTCGTCCGGAACACATTGCGTCGATGGGCGTCTAGTCGCGACGCTAGGCTAGTCAACTGTGACCCTGCGCCTCTATGACACCTCGACGCGTTCTGTGCGCGAATTCGTGCCGCTCGTCGACGGTGAGGTGCGGATGTATCAGTGTGGCGCGACTGTCCAATCTGCCCCACACGTCGGTCATATCCGATCTGGCTTGGTATTCGATCTGCTCTCCCGGTGGTTGCGCACCAACGGCTACAACGTCGTGCTCTGCCGCAACGTCACCGACATCGATGACAAGATCCTGGCCAAAGCCAAAGAGGAGGGGCGCCCGTGGTGGGCAGTGGCCGCCCACTACGAGAGGGCATTCACTGACGCCTACGATGCGCTCGGATGTGTGCCGCCAACCATCGAGCCTCGAGCTACCGGCCACGTGACGCAGATGGTCGAGTTGATTAGTGAGCTGATCGCGGCCGACCATGCCTACGACGTCGACGGGGACGTCTACTTCGATGTTCGTTCATATGCCGAGTACGGGGCACTTTCAGGTCAGGATATCGATGACTTGCTGCCTGCGGCGGATAGTGCGGCGGACCCGCGTAAACGCGATCCCCGCGACTTCGCCTTGTGGAAGGCAGTACGCGACGACGCTGGCGAGGAGCCGAGTTGGCCAACGCCGTGGGGTCGCGGTAGGCCCGGTTGGCATCTGGAGTGCTCAGCTATGGCGCAGACCTACCTCGGCGACCAGTTCGACATACACGGGGGTGGCTTGGATCTGGTCTTCCCCCACCACGAGAACGAGGTGGCGCAGTCCCGTGCCGCGGGCCACGCGTTCGCGAACTATTGGCTGCACAACGCGTGGGTGACGACCTCTGGCGAGAAGATGAGTAAGACCCTGGGCAACTCGCTGGTTGTCTCTGAGGTACTCACGCGGGTGCGCCCCGTGGAGTTGCGGTGGTACCTGGTCGCTGCGCACTACCGCAGTAACCTCGAGTTCTCGGATCGCGCGCTCAGTGAGGCGGCAGCGGGCTACCAGCGAATCGAGGGTTTCGTGAAGCGCGCGGTGGAGCACGTCGGGGCCAACGGCGAACCTGATGCCGACGAACTACCGAGCGAATTTGTTTCCGCGATGAACGAGGACCTCGGAGTCCCGGCGGCCCTGGCTGTGCTGCACGAGACTGTTACGGCGGGCAATCGCGCCCTCGCTAGTGGAGACGACGATGCGGTGACGGCCAGCCTAACTGCGGTACGGGCCATGCTCGACGTCCTTGGTGTCGACCCGCTAAGTCCGCCGTGGAACGGGCAAGACGACGGTGGGTCCGAACTGCACGATGCGCTCGATGCTCTGGTGCGCGCAGAGTTGACCGCACGACAAGAGGCGAGGCAAAACCGCGACTTCGTCACAGCCGACGCAATCCGCAATCGGATTGCACTCGCCGGAATCGTTGTAGAGGACACCGCTGACGGTGCCCGTTGGTCGCTAGCAGAGGAGTCGTAATGGCCGGAAACTCAAAGCGACAGGGCGCTATTCGAGACACCGAGAAGAAGAAGAAACCCACGGTCGGCAGTGGTGGGAATCGTCGCCAGAAACTTGAAGGTAAGGGGCCGACCCCCAAAGCGGTCGACCGTCCCGGTCACGTCACAAAGAAGCGTGAGGATGCCAAAGTTCGGGCGGCAGAGAAGGAGGCAGCCCGCCGACCTCATAAGAACCGCAAAGTAGCGTCTGGCGACGACGAGATCGTCGCTGGACGCAACCCCGTTCTTGAGGCGCTAAACGCCGAGGTTCCGGCGCTCAAATTGCATGTGCAGCGAAATATCGATTCGGATCCGCGAATCCGTCAAGCCATGTCAATCGCTTTGACACGCGGTATTCCGATAGCTGAGCACGGTCGAGACCAACTAGCGGACTTGTGCGACGGGGTGGTGCACCAAGGCATCGCGCTAACAATCGCCCCCTACGAGTACGCCGACCTCGCTGACCTACTCGGCTTGGGCACCGATCGGCGACCGGCGCTTCTCGTGGCCCTCGACGGAATCACCGATACTCGCAACCTTGGTGCGATCGTGCGCTCTGCGGTGGCCTTTGGCGGCACGGGTTTGGTAATCCCGAACCGGCGCTCGGCGAGTGTGACCGCTGCAGCTTGGCGCACGTCCGCAGGAGCATTGGCCCACCTACCCGTGGCTCAAGTCACCAACCTGACCCGGGCAGTGGAGGCAGCCAAAGCCGCTGGTTTCATGACGGTCGGACTGGCCGGAGAGTCCTCAATGCCAATCGCCGAGGCGGACCTCGGCAACGAGCCGGTGATGCTCGTGGTGGGAAGTGAAGGGAAGGGTCTGAGCCGCCTCGTCGGGCAGACATGTGACTTCAGAGTGGGGATTCCGATCTCAGATCGCACCGAGTCTCTCAACGCCGCCGTCGCAGCCGGGATCGCGCTTTACGCAGTGACTTCTGGGCGCTCTGCCTAGAGCGGTGTGTCCGTAGCCGCGGCCTCGTCAGCTTCGGTCGCGAGCGGCAGACGCACGGTGAACACGGTGTCCCCGACTGTTGACCTTACGTTGATCGATCCGCCGTGGGCGCCGACTACCGCCGCCACAATGGCGAGTCCGAGGCCGGTGCTACCAGCGGCCCTAGATCGGGATGTGTCACCGCGCGAGAATCGGCCAAAGACCTCCGACACCAGGGCAGGCGGAATCCCAGGTCCGTTGTCTTGCACAGTCAGTGTGGCCCACTGGGTTGGCGCTGCGTCAAGCCCTGGCCCTGGCTCCCGCGTTCGCAGCTCGACGTTGATGTGGGTACCGGCGGGAGTGTGCACCCGCGCGTTGGCGAGCAGATTCGAAACCACTTGAGCGAGCCGATCGGGGTCGCCCTGGACTGTCACCGGATCCGGCGGTATCGAGAGGTTCCAGTTGTGATCGGGACTGGCAACGTGGGCATCGCTTAGCGCTGCTACCACGATGGCTGACAGGTCCACCGGGCGCGACTGCATCGGACGACCGGTGTCCAGGCGAGCGAGTAACAGCAAGTCATCGACCAGACTGGTCATCCGAACCGACTCCGATTCGATACGCCCGATCGCGTGGACGATATCTGGCGGCAGGTCGGCATCTGCTCGCCGCGTAAGTTCGGAGTAGCCGCGAATGGAAGCTAGGGGGGTGCGCAGTTCATGGCTAGCATCGGCGACAAAATTTCGTACGCGCATCTCACTGGCGTGGCGAGCGCTCAGCGCAGTGGCGACGTTCTCGAGCAGATGATTCAACGCGGCGCCGACTTGTCCAACCTCGTTGTTTGGGTCCGTGTCCTCCTGCGGAACCCGCGCGGACAGAGCAACCTCGCCGCTGTCTAGCGGTTGATTCGCCACCGTTGTTGCCGTTGTCGCCACTCTGCGCAGTGGGCGCAACGAAACATTGATGATGAAGGCGCCAATGACGGCAGCGGCGGCTAGGCCCACGAGCGCAATCGCCGAGATGATCGCCGTGAGCCGACCGAGGGTCTCGTGTAGTGGCTCAAGTGGCAGCCCACTGACCAGCACCGCTCCCTCGCGCGTACTTGACGCGGCCACCCGATAGTCACCGAGTGAATCGCCAAGGTTCACGCTCTCGAACCCATCATCGACCTCGACCTGAGACAGTCCGACCAAGGACGCGGGATCGACCTGCTCCGGTGAGCCGTCTTCGTCGAGTACTACGGCGCGCAGCACTTGGCCGTTGAAAACGAGCGCCGCCAGTGTGCCGCCAGGCTGGCCGCGAGTAACGAGAGCGCCCGCCGGTGGGGGTGCCGGGCGACCTTGCGGACGCCGCCGGTCGTCTTCATCGTCATCATCGGTGTCGATCGTGGTTTGGGATCTCCCGGCAGCCACCGCGAGTTGGTCATCGAGTTGGCTCACCAAATAGCGATCTAGCGAGAAGATGGTGAGCGCGCCGATCGCAACTGTGGTCGCTGTCAGCAGTGCCAGGAGGGACACCAGGAGTCGAGTGCGAAGTCGCCATCGCCGCGGCGTGAACAGACTCATTTCGCCAACCATGGTCAATCGGCTGGCTTGAGAACGTAGCCAGCCCCTCGCATGGTGTGGATCATGGGTGCGCGGCCAGCGTCGACCTTCTTGCGCAAGTACGAGATGTAGAGCTCGACGACATTTGCCTGGCCGCCAAAGTCGTAACTCCACACGCGATCGAGGATCTGCGCTTTGCTCAATACCCGCCGAGGGTTACGCATCAAGTAGCGCAGTAGCTCGAACTCGGTGGCTGTCAACGTGATCTCTGTGCCCGCCCTGGAGACCTCGTGGCTGTCCTCGTCGAGAGTCAGGTCTCCCACCCGCAGTAACGCGTCTGGCTCGCGGACTTCGTGGGCGTTGCGGCGAACCAGACCTCGTAGCCTGGCGACGACCTCCTCCAAGCTGAACGGCTTGGTGACGTAATCATCACCCCCGGCAGTAAGTCCCGCGACGCGATCTTCGACCGCATCTTTGGCAGTCAAGAACAGTACTGGGAGGGTGGGCGCGCTCTCGCGCAACTTGCGCAGTACTTGGAGTCCATTGAGGTCGGGCAACATCATGTCCAGCACAACGGCATCGGGATCGAACTCGCGTGCAATCCGAACAGCGCTCTGGCCGTCGTTGGCTGTCTGGACCTCCCATCCTTCGTAACGAAGTGCCATCGACAAGAGTTCCGTTAGCGTGAGCTCGTCGTCCACGACGAGCATTCGCAGCTTCCCCCCGTCGTTGCGGCGCAACTGCGCGGGCGGTGCCTGCACCTCGGGCGTACCCGATACCGCACTCATGTAGTTTCCTCTCGCTGCCGGTCGCTTGCCATTAATTCCAGATGCTTACACGAGAGTCTATGCCTGTCTTGTGTGCTTCCTGTGAAGTTCCTGTGGGGTTCCTGTGCAAGCCGTCAGTGACAGTGCAATCCGCCTGTGACAGTGGCATCGCAACGGCTGCTAGCGTCGAAGCTTCGAAAGGTTGGCCTTGAGCGTGTCTCGCGCTCGGCTGGGACGCCAATCAGGGGCGGCGAAGTCGACCGGACCCTCAGGCACTGACAGGGCGGCCATGAGTTCGCACGCACGCCTAGCGGACAGTGTTGGTCGCGCGGGTGCATCCTGCGAGGGAGACTGAGCGAGCCACTCTTGCCATTGCGAGCTCTCTGATGGTCCCGCGAGGGTTGAGACGAGTTCCCGATCCGATTCAGAGAACTTCTGGTGGGCTAGGCGCAGGATTCGGGGAGGTACCACAAGCGAATCTCCGGGAGTCAGTTGTTGAATCCGGTCCACCACGTCTAGTCGCAAAGCCGAGTTCGGCTTACCTGTCCTTGTTTTGGCTGGGAATATCGGATTGATCGAGCGCAGGAACTCCACACCCTCAGCACTAAGGCTCGCATTGCGCACCGCAGCGGATTCGTTCTCCGGGGGAGCAGTCAAAGCTTCGGGGCTGATCCCAACCTGCGCGCAGAAGTCAGCCAGCAACGCGCCGGAGTCCGACTTGAAGTACTCAAAGTATGGTCGTGCCACCACGGCTTGGGATCCCGCTATCGCGGACCAGCGATTGATCAACCGATTGGGCTCGTGCGTCTCTAGTTGACGAATCGCCCGCTTCCACGTGAGATTGCGTCCGCCGTCCTTGAGGCGCTGCGAGTAGCGACTGGCCAACATGAACTCTCGGCGCCGCAAGTAGACCAAGACTGTGACATCGTCGAAGAAACGGGTCAGAAAGTCATAGAGATTCCTGGCCTGCGAGTCATCTAGGCGGGCAGCGCTCTCCGTAGACAACACCCAGGTATCCGTCGAAGCCGCGTTGCTGGCCGACTTCTTTGCCTTGGAGAAGACTGTTGCCAACTCCCGCTGTGTTGCATCGCGATCGGTGACACCCCACACCTGATGTCGATCACTGTTTGCTGTGTTGAAAGCTAGCGCCAACGGGGTGTGGCTGGACCACTTGCCAAGCGCCGGGTAGACGATCGCTTCACGACTCAACGGTTTGCGGTTTGCGGCGAAGGTACGTTGTAAGAATGTGGTACCCGTCTTTGGAGTGCCGATGTGCAAAATGGCGCGCGCCACGACGTACCCCCTCGCTTATTCGTTACTAGTTTCGTATGCCCTTGAGTGTCCGCGATACCTTCCGGCGGATTCGCTGGTCGGTGGTTGGTTTGGCTTTGGGTTTTGGTGCTGGACGCCAGTCGGGCTCGGTGTAGTCGACAGGGCCCGCTGGCAGCGATAGGTCGAGCATGAGTTCGATTGTGCGCTGCGGTGTCATTGGGTGCGTCGCCGCTGCCTCGGAGGGATCGACTGTTTGATCTAGCCAACGCGTCCACTCCGTCGTATCGCCAAGATCAGCCACGAGCGATGCATCCGAGGAGCGGAATTTTTGTCTTGCGGTGCTCAGGACAGTCGGCGGGATCGTCAAGGGTGGCCCAGCGGTGATCTCTTGGACGCGGGCCAGTATCCGTCGCCGGAGTTTGATATTCGGCTTGCCCTCGATCGTGTCAGTTGGCATCAGATCGTTGAGGTCACGCAGGAACTCGACACCCTCGCCGCTCAAACTGGTGTTGCGCAAGGCGGGGCCACCCCCGGAGACGTTCAGGACCGTGCGATCGATTCCCAACTGCTCGCAGAAGTCAGCGAGCAGCGACTCAGACGACCGTTTGAAGTCCTCAAAGTAGGGCCGAACGATGAGGTGGTCCGGACCGACGACTCGCTGCCATCGGTTGACCAGAGTCTCGGGTGCCTCGCGTACCAGAATGTCGATCAGGTCGTCCCAGGTGAAGTCAGCGCCTCTACCTGCTTTGCGGCGCTGGGAGTACCGGCTAGCCAGCAGGAACTCGCGCCGACGCAAGTAGACGATCACGCTGACGTCGTCAAAGAATCTCGCAAGAAGGCAACGAGTTCAGCAGCATCCTCATCCTGCAGTCGTGAGGCGTTCTCGGTGGAGAAGATCCAGGTGGCATCTGCGTTGCCGCCTCGTTCGGATTCGGCCGCCAGCAGGTCGGTCAGTCGTGTGGTGAGCCAAGCACGACTCTGTTCGCCAACAGACACGTTGAAGATCCGGTGCCGCTGGCTGTGCAGGGTATTGAAGCTCAATGACAGCTTCGTGTGGTTTTTTCGCTTGCCGAGCGCGGGGTAGACGAACCCGATCGCTGCGAGGGCATCCCGGCTCGCCGACAGTGTCGTCTGTAGGAAGCTGGTCCCGGTTTTGGATGTGCCAATGTGTAGAACGGCCTTCGTCATTGGAGCCGCCCGCCAGAGGGTCGATACAAAGCAGTCACTTCTTGCCGACGAGCTTTCGCTTCACACGCTGCCCGAACGTTGGCGGTGTGGGCGGCTTTGGCTTTGGGCGGGGCCGCCAGTCCGGGGTAGTAAAGTCGGCTGGGCCGGCTGGTTTTGAAAGTCCCTAGCAGGATCTCCATAGTTCGGGCTGGCGTCATCGGTGGTGTGTCGACATCGGCACCTTTGGGAACCTGATCAATCCAGCGGCGCCATTCATCATCATCGAAGCGCGAGACCAAGGTGGCGTTGGATGCGGCGAACACTTCGGTGGCTTGCGCCAGGATGTCCTCCGGCACCATCAGGCCCTTGCCCGGTGTCAGTTTCTGGATGCGGTTGACGACTTTGCGACGCAAGGTGATGTTCGCGGACCCATCGGTGGTGTGCTCGGGAAGAAACTGGTTGAGATTCTGCAGGAACTCGACGCCTTCAGCACTCAAGCTCGTGTTGCGAAGTGGGGGAGCGCCGTCCTGCTCCGCTGGAGTCAGCAGGCTGACATCGAGCTCGGTGAACGAGCAGAAGTCCTGCAGCAAGGCGCTGGAGTCTCGTTTGAACTCCTCAAGGTACGGGCGCACAGTGACGTGGTCAGACCCGGCGATGCCGACCCACCGGTCAACGAGCAGATTAGGATCCTCGTTGCGCAAGTTGGCGACGAGCTTGTCCCACGTGAGCCTAGTTCCGCCGCCGTCCTTGAGGCGCTGGGAGAACCGGCTGGCGAGCAAGAACTCGCGCCTGCGCATGTAGACGATAATTTGGATTTCGTCGAAGTACTGCTTCAGAAACGCGACCAGGTCCGCTGCATCTTCGTCGTTTAGTTTTGACGCATTCTCGGTTGACAGTAGCCAACGCTGACCCGGTTGGACGTTCTCCACAAAGTAGGCGTCAAGAGACGCCCGGGTCGCATCCCGGTCGGTGACTCCCACTTGTTCGTGCCGCCGACCGGTGGCCGAGTTGAAGGTCAGAGCTAGGTTGCTGTGGTTCAGTCGACCATCTAGGTCAGGGTAGACAACTCCGGACTCCAGCAGCGCCTCACGATTGGCTAGAAAAAGACCCTGCAGGAAGCTGGTACCGGTCTTGGTCGTTCCAATGTGCAGAACGGCACGTGTCATCTCTACAAGCTCCTGCTCATCGATCGAGCGTGCTGCACACTACGGGGCAGCTACCTGCTCTGGGTGTCGCGGCCCTTCGCCGCGTGCGTAACTCTATCCGCAAACACTCAGGCCAATGGGTTGATGGGCGGTGTTGCGTCGGCCTCAGTCGGCTCCGGCAGTGAGATCCGCACCACGGCACCGCCATCAGGGTGATTGTGCATCGAGACTGATCCGCCGTTGTGTCGGCAGATTTCGGTCACGATCGCCAGACCGAGTCCAGAGCCATCGAACTGCCGCGCCTCGGCAGCTCGCTTGAATCGGTCAAAGATGAAGGGCAGGTCTTCCTCGGGGACGCCGGGACCTTGATCGCGGATTTCAATGTGCACAAAGCCGTCATCACGGGTGATGTCCACATCGATCGGGCTCTCAGGTGGGGTGAACTTGATGGAGTTCGAGAAGATGTTGAGCAGAGCGCGCTGCAGTTGGTTGGGACGTCCCTGCAACCGGGCGTCTCCGTGGACGGTGATGCGCCCACGGACGTTAGGCGGTAGTCGGTGAGCGGTGGCCTGGCAGAGCTGGTTGGCGCTGGCAACTTGTACGGGCTCGGAGTCGTCGAGCACGCCAGTCAGATCGACGAGGGCCTCGATCATGCGAGCGAGTTCCTGAGATTCGCTCATCAGGTCCTCGGCTATTTGTGAGCGGCTCTCAGCGTCGAGGTCTGGGTAGCGCTGGAGAGTCTCCGCGTTCGACATCAGCGAGGCCACAGGCGTGCGCAGTTCGTGCCCGGCGTCCTGTAGTAGGCGCTTCTGAGAGTCCTGAGCAGCCATCAGCGCGGCGAGCATCTCATCAAATGCCCGCGACAAGCGCCCAGTTTCGTCTGTCCTGCCGGTTCTGATATCGACCTGCAGGTCGCCGGTCTCCGCGACATATTCGGCTGCGTGCGTGAGCCGGTCGAGTGGACGCAACATCGAGGAAGCAGCCCACCAGCCCAACAGTCCGGAGGTGAACGTCACGACCACCCCCGTCAAGGTCAAGTTGAAAGATGCAGATCTTGGACAAGTTCCTCGGTGGGGGCGAGTTCGCGGCTGATGATCAGCGTTCCGCCGGTGACGCTCGGTTGCACGAGCGAGCGGTAGATTCTGTCCACTCGCGACCGTGTTCAGGAAGATGGGCTCCCCAACCTCCTGTTCGCGCGCCTGCTCTTGTGCTTGCGCGGGAACGTTCGCCGTCGCGGGAACTTGAACAGCTTGCTCTCCCCAGAGAATCTCGCTCTTGCCGTTAGGTTTCTGAACCTGGACGAACGTACCGGTGGGGATGAGCGCCTCCTCGACTGGTCGCTCGGAGGTCTCCTGCAGTCGCGGCTCAAGCTGCTGGATGTCGGCGATGCGCTCCAGCGATCGATCGATTGACTTTGATGCTATTGCCGCGGGTGATCTGGACGGCAAAGAACGATACGACGATGGTGGCCGACGCTGCGATCACACACAGCGCGATGGCAACGCGAGCGCGAAGTGTCATCGCACTCGCGCGCAGTACCCGACGCCGCGAACAGTATGAATCAGGGCGGGCGCTCCGTCTTCTTCAATCTTCGAGCGCAAGTACCCGATGTAGACGGCGAGCGTCTTGGAATCTTGCCCGAAGTCGTAGCCCCAAATCTGCTGATAGATCGTCGAGCGACTCAGCGCCACGCCTTCATTGACTACCAGGAACTCCAAAAGGTCGAACTCGGTCTTCGTTAGCTCGATCTCCTTGTCGCCGCGCCAAACACGTCGGGCGGCTTGGTCGATCTCTAGGTCAGCCAGCACCAGCCTCCGAGGGGCGCCATCGGATTCGGGCGCCGGTGGTTCCGAGGCTCGGTGTCGGCGCAAGAGTGCGCGAACCCGAGCGAACAGTTCATCGAGAGCGAATGGCTTGGTCATGAAGTCGTCGGCGCCAGCGTCGAGACCCTCAACGCGATCTTGCACCTCACTTCGCGCGGTGAGCACCAAGATGGGGACGTCATAACCGCGGCTGCGAATCGACTGGCATACGGCTAAGCCGCCGATCCCGGGAAGTCCGAGGTCGAGCACGACGAGCTGCGGGTCCTTGTTGATGACTTGCCACAGCGCGGCCTCGCCGTCGCTGGCCTCAAGTGTTTGATATCCCTCAAGCTCAAGTGCCCGGCATACCGAGGTCCGCAAGGCTCTGTCGTCATCGACGATCAGCACAGTCGTTTGCTCCACGTACCCATAATCGGCCTCTTCGCTGGATTCGTTTTGAGCGGGGGCCAAACAGGTGAAATTCTTATCCTTCGCTTACGCGCACAAGTAGAGATCCACCGTCCGGATCTAGGGGTCAATTGGCAGCGAAGCTCACGGTCGCTAGGGTCAGAGGTGACCATCATCTGCAGCATCAACGTGAAGGAGAGCTCGTGGCTATCTACACCCTGCCCGATCTGCCATATGACTACGGCGCCCTACAGCCGGTCATTGCCGGCGAGATCATGGAACTACATCACGACAAGCATCACGCCGCCTACGTGAAGGGGGCCAACGACACCATCGATCGGCTCGCCGAGGCTCGTGACGAGAACAACCTCAGCGGACTGGTCGGTCTTGAGAAGACCTTCGCCTTCAACCTCAGCGGCCACGTTCTGCACTCGATTTTCTGGGACAACCTGTCGCCTGACGGTGGCGGACGTCCCGACGGCGAGCTGGCTGCTGCAATCGATGAGTACTTCGGGACGTTCGAGGCGTTCAAGGCACAACTGACGACCGCTACGGCTGGTGTGCAGGGTTCGGGCTGGGGCGTTCTGGCGTGGGAGCCACTGGCTCGTCGGCTCGTCATCGAGCAGGTCTATGACCACCACGGCAACGTTGGCATGGGAACCACCCCACTACTGGTGTTCGACGCCTGGGAGCACGCTTACTACCTGCAGTACAAGAACGTTCGCCCCGACTACGTCAGCGAACTCTGGAAGCTAGTCAACTGGGAAGACGTCACAGCACGCTTCAACGCGGCGCGCGCCTAGCGACTAAGTACTCGGCTGTGGGTGTAAATGGACGCGATGTCGTCCGTTTACACCCACAGCCGAGGCAATTCTGCAGCCGCCGTCCGGATTCCCAAGGCAGAGCTAGTTCGGGTGCTCTTCGCACCAGGCGCGGTAGGCGTCGATGGCAGTGGGCAGCGTCTCGAAGAAGTAGTCGTCGCCCACCTTGGCGGCTAAACCGTAGCGATCCAACATGACGTAAAGATCATGTTTGACCCGGGCCATGGCGAAGCGAATCCCGCGTTGCTCAAGTTGGGCGCGCAGTTGGTCGACCGCCTCGAGGGCGGTGCTGTCCACCTCGACGTTGGCCTCCGCATTGAGCAGGAACCATCGGACGGGTTCGTTGTCCGCGACCGCCTCGAGAGCCCGGTCAAGGAAGAACTCGGCGTTGGCAAAGAACAGCGGCGAGTCGAACCGGAAGACTACGAGTCCAGGCTCCTGCGTCGCAGTAGGAAAGTCGTCGATGTCGTGCATCCCGGGCACGTCTGGGACGAAGCCCTCGACGGCGTCGTGCGGGCGGGCGGTGCGAACGAGCAGTTCGGCGACGGACAGTGCGACTGCGAACATCACGCCGTAGAGAATCCCGAACGCGAGTACGCCGAGCAGTGAGGCGACCGCCAGCCCAAACTCGGTCCGGCGAAACTTTGCGAGCTTTTTGAACTCCGATATGTCGACTAGGCGCAGCGCGGCAAAGACGACGATCGCGCCGAGGGCCACCGTGGGAAATCCAGCTAGCACCGGGCCTGCCACCAGCAGGACAATCACGATCACTAGGGCAACGACCCACGAGTACAACTGCGTGTTGATTCCCGCGGCAGCACCCACCGCTGTGCGACTAGCGCTGCTGCTGACCGGAAATCCGTTGAGCACTCCCGTTCCGGCGTTGGCTAGGCCGAGCGCGAGGAACTCCTGGTTGGCATTGACTGTTTCGTTGTCGCGCCGGGCGAAGGTTCGCGCCGTTAGGACGTTGTCTGTGTAGCCGACGAGTAGTACGCCAGCAGCCGGCAACAAAAGGGCAGTGAAGTCGCTGAGGTCGGGTAGCGCGAACCCAGGCAGGCCCTGGGGAACCTCCCCAATGACGTCAATTCCCTGATCCTGTAGACCGAGCAATCCGACCACGGCTGTGGCCGCGAGCGCCACAACGAGTGGTCCAGGGATCAATGGCGAGCGCCACTGCATGAGCAACAGCAGCGCCACCAATGCGGCTGCGGTGAGCAGGATCGCCCAGTCGAGTTGCGAGATGTTGCTTATGAAAGATGACACCTCGGGGATGAAGCCGTCGCCATCCACCGTGACCCCAGTGAGTTTGTCGAGTTGCCCCACGATCATGATCACGGCGATCCCTGACATGTAGCCGACCAGGATCGGACGAGAAAAGAGATCTGCGATGAAGCCCGCTCTAAGCGCAAAGGCGATCAGGCTCAGTACCCCCACGACTAGGGCGAGCGAGGCGCTGAGGGCAGCGAAACTCGCCGGATCGCCATCGGCCAGCGGACCCACAGCTACAGCGGTCATCAAGCGCCGTGGTGGATTCGGGGCCCATGGATAGCTTGCGCGATGACCCGAAGAGGGCATAGACAACCAGCGCGGGCAGCAGAGCCCACAGCCCGACGACGGGCGGTAATCCTGCGATGGTCGCGTAGGCCATGACTTGCGGTACCGCGTAGGCCGCGACTGTCAGGCCACCGACAATGTCCCCGCGCAGCCACGAGCGTCGGTACTCGGTAAAGACCGCGAGACCAGGCACGACCTTCTGGAGGTTGTCCCGCTTCGTTGACTTGGCTTCCGAATTCCCCCGGCTTCGCTGGTTTCGGTGTTGATGATTCGCCACGATCACACCTCCAGAACTCCGATCATTCCAAGTTCGGGGGCTATGGGGCAACTCCGCCCACGTCGCGATCTACCCGAGCTAGGCTCGTGGCGTGCAAACGTATCGACTCGGAGTTGGATCCGGTGATTGACAGCGCCTATTCCAGCGATGCACGGTCATTTGTCACCGAGCTAGGTAATGAACTGACTGGGGTGGGTTCGCCAGAGCGCGCCGTTGGGGCCAAGAGGTACCTCAAGAGCGACCTGTCCCATCTTGGAGTGCGGGTCCCGGATATTCGGGCAGCGACGAAGGCGCTGCTTCGAACACGCCAGGTTTCAGGCCGCGACCAGGTACTGGATATCGCCGCGACGCTGTGGGCACAGCCAGTTTTTGAGTTGCGCCTGGCCAGTATTGAGGTCCTGATTGCCAGCAGGGCTGTGCTGGATGATCGTGACCTCAGCATGTGCGAGGTTCGGCTGCGCGAGGCTCACACATGGGCCCTGGTCGACCCGCTAGCAATCGATGTGGTGGGGGCGATCGCCGCGGACGCACCTGATAATCCGGTGGTCACTGCGACGTTGAGCAGGTGGGTGGAGGAAGAGCATTTCTGGCTGCCCCGGGCCGCACTCCTATCTCAACTCCGAATCGTTCGGTCAAAAGATGGCGACCCGAGCAGATTCTTCTCTTACGCCGATCAGCTACTTGAGCAGCGCGAGTTCTTCATCGCAAAAGCCATCGGCTGGGTGCTGCGAGACATGAGTCGTAGGCGTCCAGAGCTCGTCTTCGAGTGGTTGCTTCCACGCGCCCATCGATGCTCGGCCGTCACGAACAAGGAAGCCGTCAAGTATCTGACTGATGCTCAGCGACAAGAAGTCGCAGCGGCCCGCGCCAGCACCTGAGCTAAGTAAGGCTACGGCGCCGAGCGGCGATCGTCGCCGTGGTCACGCGCCGGAGCGGTACCGAAGTACTGCTCACCGAGGCGCAGCAACTGCTCGTTGCTGATGTCGTCGATGTCAGTACGGACCTCCGCAACGATCTTTGCCGCGACAGAGCTGGCGTGCTTCTCCATCCACCCCACCAAATGGTGGGAGGCGTTCGCTTTGCCTTTGCCGTGCCCGAGCAGCAGGATCTCACTGGCCGGGGCAAGCTGCGCGGTGAGAGTGCGCCAGTACTCGGGACTGTCGGCCTCGTAGGTCCCATTTGGGTTGCCATGACGGTGGTAGACATTGTGGTAGAAGCCCCTTGGGTCCTGGGCGCTAACCGTTTCGGCTTTCGAGTGCGGGGCGGCGCTAAGCGGGTAGATCCGAGCCTCGTGGAAGTCGACTGTGACGATCACTGGTTGGTCACGGACATCGAGCTTGTCGTGCACGTCGTGGTCCATCGCCCTAGTCCTCTTTTCCGGCTGGTTTTGGCTCGAATTGCGTTCCGCGGAACATTCGGCGCAGATCCTCGATTTGTTCGATGCTGATGTCCTTGTCCTTTGGTCGATTGAATACCTCGGATTGGTCGCCAATCGTGAACTTGAACCGGCCGTCATGGCGTTCGTCGACATCGCCGGCCGCCTCTACCAAATGGACGACATCCACCCACCGAATGTTATGGCTGGCGGGGTGCGCGAAGATCGCAGTGAGGGTATCCGAATGCTTGTTGTTCAGACCAGATGGATGGGTCAAAGTCGCTCCTTGAATGAGGGTGTGGCGCCACGCTATCTCTCGTGCGCCTCGCGACGCTCATCACTGAGCCAACAGAGTGTTCCTGCACCGCTGCTGCTGGCTGGACACTGGGATCATCGAACAGCCACGATGCTCCCATGGCCAGTCCTCCAGTCGTGGGTTCGGCAATCTCCCCGAGGCTCGTCGCAGGAGCAGTTCTCTCGGGGACGCTCTCGATTCTTGATCTGACAATTGTGGTTCCGATCCTGACCCAGATCGGACTCGATCTAGGTGGAGGAACAGCCGTCTCTTGGCTCATCGCGGCCTACCTCGTTGCTACCACTGTGACGATTCCCATTTGGGGCAGGGTGATGGACCTGCAAGGCGAACGAACCGCCATGTATGGCTCCCTAGCGATCTTCACCCTCGGAACAGTTGCCGCCGTCTTCGCTCCGAACCTCGGCCTGCTGATTGCAGCCCGGGTACTGCAGGGAATCGGCGTCGGCGGGATCGTTCCAATCGGCCAAGCCGTGCTCGCTTCCAGGTGTACCAAAGAGCAGCGCGCCAAGATGCAGATCTATTACCAGGTCGCCTACGGCGTGGCAGCCATCGCGGGACCCCTGGCGGGAGCGGCATTGGCTAGCTCGTCCTGGCGGTGGGCGTTCGTCATCGTGCTGCCCTTCTGCGTGGTCACCGGGCTGCTCTTCGTCGGCTTGCTGCGCAAGGCCCCAGTGGCCAGGGAGAGAAAGCCCTTCGACATCCGAGGCAGCGTACTCCTCACGATCACGCTAGTCGCAGTGCTCGTCGGGATTGAGCGGCTCTCCGTCGGTGGCTGGTTGCCATGGGTGAGTTTCGTGATAGCGATTGTCGTCTTGCCCTTGTTGGCTCGCCATTTGGCGGGTGCGAAGGATGGCCTGATCCCGCACTCGCTGCTCCGGAATCGCACGATCATCCTGGCGTCTTTAATGATGCTGCTCATCGGTTTCGCACAGTTCGCATTTCTCACGTACCTACCCGCGCTGATGACCAGCTTCGCGCCAGATCTGAACTCGGGACTGTCGGTCGTCCCGCTGATGCTGCCCTACGTTTTGCTCGGCGCAGCTAGCGGCTTCCTGGCGCTGAAGTACGGGTCGCGCGTGCTGGCTTTGGCGGCTGGTGTTGGCACAGCTGCGGCTTCAGCGGTAGTCGCGACGTCCTCGGGTGTGCCGTTGTTGCTGGTCGGGACTCTCATCATGGGTATCGCTTTGGCCTTGACGATGATCCCGATGCTGTTGCTGTGCCAGCACGTTGCCCCCGCGCAAGATGTCGGATCGGCGACAAGCTTGCCGGTCCTAGCGCGCAACTTTGGCGGGGCGCTAGGGGCTGCGGTGACGGCAGTGTTTGCCGTGTCGCTGACTCCTGTCGGCGGCACGGTCGCTGAAGGTTTGAGTGCTGCCTTTTGGGTCGTCGCCGTCGTTGGAGTGGTGGCCCTCATTCCAGCGTTCTTCATGCCTCGCGCGAGCAAAGAGCGAGCCATGATCGAGGCACGCGAACATTCAAACGCGCACGTTGACCATCCCCACTAGCGGTCGGGAGACGGAGGTCTCTTGGCGTCAGCGTCGTTGGTTCGGACGCACTCTTGAGCGATCTAGCGAACGCGGATCTTGTACCTCTTGATCAGCGCTGCTCGGGTCTGGTCCGCGTTGGCGGTGGCGACCAACTTGCAGCGCCCCTTTCTCTTGAAGGCGACCTTGCTCTTCTTCGCCTTCACCTTGCAGACCTGGCGGGTGGAGGTTCGCCAACTGATGGGTAGGCCAGCGTCGGTGCGTCGGGGTAGCCCGATCTTTCGGTATTTCTTTCCGTTCGCCGGCTTCTTGACCTTCTTGGGTAGCGTTCCAGGGATTGTCTGTGGTGCGGGCGGTTGGACCACGGGTGGCGGCATCGGGCCCGTTGGTATGACACTGGCCGATTTGGCGCTGTACGCGCCAGTGCCCACGGAGTTCACGGCAGCAACCTTGAACACGTAGCCCGCGCCATTCGTGAGACCAGGAACACTCGTTGTCGTGGCCGGAGTTCCGGTGGGTGGCAGTGTCGTCCAGGTCGTGCCGGCATCGCTGGAATAGCGCAATATGTAGCTGGTGATCTCTGCTCCCCGACTCGCAGGGGCCGACCATGTGAGGGTGACCTCGCCGTTCCCGGGCGTAGCGCTGGGGGCCGCAGGAATCCCCGGAACTCGAGGCGCCACGGAAAGCTCTATGGCTATTCCGGAAAGGACGTCGCCATCTGCTAGATCGAACGGTTCGCTGACATATTTGGCGAAGCGCTCGCTATCGTCCACAACACTCAGCGTGTAGGAAGGTCCGACCAAGGACCCGAGTCCAATCCGGAAGCTGCCTTGCGAGTCGATTGTGGCGGAGGACCGATTGAGTTCAGCATCGGTGACGAATGCCCGGATGTCGGTCAGTTCAGAGTTGCTCAGCGCCAGCCCACCCGGGCCAGTGATCCTGCCTGCGACCGTTCCCGCCGGTTCTAGTGACACGTCCGCGCCTAGGACGGACTCACCCTGCGAGACGTCAACCGAAAGTGCCGCTGACGTTTTGAAGTTGCCGCTCTTGTCGAATACTCGAACGGTGAATGATGGCCCATCAAGCCCGGATACGCCCACGCTGTAGGTGCCGTCGGAACGGACCCGCGCCTGTGAGGCGTCGCCATTAGAGTCGCTGACCTGGGCATAGAGGTCCGATGTCTGCGCTGGGGATAGAGCTGATCCGTCGGGTCCAGTGACTTGGCCGCCAACCGTCCCGGCTGCCTGCAGGATCACATCCTGATCGACGAGCGACTCACCAGCGGCGATATCGAACAGCGGACTCGTGTAGGGCAAGAAGCTCCCGCCGCGATCGGTTACGTCGAGGACGTAGGTCGGGCCGATCAACTCGGCCAAGCTAATCGTGTAGGTCCCATCTGGTTCGACTTTGACTTGCGTGGAGTTCCCCATCGCATCTGTTGAACGGGCGAACACTTCTCGCGCTTCATCTGCAGTGAGCGGACTTCCGTCAGCGCTGCGGACCGTCCCGCTCACGGTTCCTGCTGTCTGCAGCGAGATGTCTCGAACGGGTCCAAGTCCTGCGCTCGGCATTGGGATTGAGTCACTCGTGTATGGGCGATACCGCCCCTGGTCGTGAGAGACCCTAATAGTGAAGAACGCCCCGGTAAAGCGGCCAAGACCTATCGAGTACTCGCCGCTGGGAGCCAGGGAGCCGTAGGACCAAGTGTCATTCGAATCCACCGCGTAAACGTCAATATCGGCGACTTCTTGATTGGTTAGCGGTACTCCACCTGGGCCGGTTATTTTTCCGCTAGCCGTGGCCGCGCGCTGCAGATAAAAGTTCTGCACGGTCGCAGTCGCACCGTTCGTGGATACGGTCACAGAAGACGTTGTCGATTGGAAGGTCCCGGAGTCATCGCTGAGGTCGAGGGAGTACTGGCCATCGGGGAGTAGCGGAACCTGGTACGCGCCCTGGTCATCAATGGTCCCCCGAACGAGTCGGTCCGAGCCGTCCCGCGCGCTCAGCGCCATACGTGAGTACTCCTCGGGGCTCAGCGAGGCTCCGAGGCCATCGCGAATGTTCCCGGTGACTGAAGAACTCGGTCGACAGGCGTCGCTACCCCCGCCGGTGACAATGTGAACGCGAGCTGAACCTGAAGCCGCACGGTACCCACCCAATCCGATGACGTACTGAGCCTGCGCCGTCGCATTGAAGGACAGGCCGGAGTTGAAGGCGAATGGCGAGCCATAGTCGTTCACGAAGTCGTCGTTGGTCGCCACCAACTGCGTCGCCCCAGTGCCGGTCCACACCTCCAAACTCGTATCGGCATTCGTAAACCCGAAAACACTCGCGTACGTGCAGATGCTGAGTGTCCCAGTAGAGGGGGCGGTGAAGGTCCAGTAGCGAGTTGCATCGGACTCGAGGACGTCGGATCCGGTGGGTGCAGCGTCATTGCTACCGACGAAGCTCCCGGGAACGGCGGTGGGCAGGGGCAGCGGTGACTGCTTGGATCCGTCCGCACCAATGGCAGGGGAGGCCACCAAGGTGCTGAGGGCGAGCGCAAGGCACGCTGCAACGGCAGTGAAGGCCGCGCTGATCGGCCGTCGCCTTGTTGCGGCTCCTATCGCGGTCTGTGGATTGATGCGCACTGACACTCGATGCCCCCGACGTTGTGCCCGCGCTCGACTCGCGGCCGCACTGCCTTGCGCGAACCTGAGCGGTTCGACCGCGCTGCCGTTCGATCAAGCGAATCCTGACAGCTTGATGCTACGTCGTGATAGCGGCCTGTGCGATGGGCTTTGGGATGGACAATCGTGACCTTTGCCCCTACTTGGCCGAGTAGTTGACCCGAGCCGTAGGGCTCTTGGGCGCTTGATCCATACGCTGGCCGACACCTGTGATTGAAGGAGCCTTCCAGCGTCGATCGGGAACAACCGTTTAGCGCCGCTAGGGTGAACCAGTGAGCACGAGTGAGATTTCTTTGGACCTTCCGGCTCCGCTCATTGACGCCCTGAGGGAACGTGCCGCTGAGGCAGGTGTTTCCGTCGATCAGCTCGCCAACGTTCTACTTGCCGAACAACTCGGCTTAGCGCACTCAACGATTTATCAAGTATCGACGGCCACTGCATTGGTCGAGGGAGTCCTCCAAGGCGCTGTGAAGGTCGAGGATCTCAAAGAGCACGGAGACTTTGGTCTCGGAACCTTTGCCGACCTCGCCGGTGAGATGGTCGTGCTCGACGGCCAGGTCTACTGCGTCCCCGGCGACGGTCCCGTCCGAGAGGCATCCGACGCTGACCTAGTTCCCTTCGCGGTGGTGTGCCAGTTCAACGGAGCCGAGTCACGCGAACTGATCGATATTGCCTCGTTCGACGAGCTGACCGCCCTGCTGGATGCCAAGCGAGGTAGCGCCAATGACTTCTACGCGGTTCGGGTCCGGGGCAGCTTCTCCGCTCTGCACGCGCGAGCCGTCTGCAAAGTAGCGCCTGGAACGAGGCTGGTCGATGCTACGGATTCCCAGGCGGAGTTCCACTTCGAGAACGTCTCAGGGGACATTGTCGGCTTCTGGTTCCCTGAATACGCCGGAAACCTCAACGTCACCGGTTGGCATCTGCACTTTCTGGATGACTCTCACACGCGGGGCGGTCACGTTCTCCAGCTCAGCGGTACTGGCCTCAACGTCGAGCTGCAAGAGCTCGACGACCTGAGGATCTCGCTGCCCGCCACCCAAGAGTTCATGTCGGCTGACCTGTCGCTCGATCCCTCCGCCGCGCTGGACAAGGCGGAACGCGTTCACTGAGGTCACGTGCAGTCTGCACGGCGCTGCTCATGAGAGGCCACCCCTGAATTTGCACAAGAGCAGCATCGTCCTCGTCTACTTAGCTCGTTTCAGCTTCAGCTTCAGCACGAATTCGCCATGGTTTGTCTTGAACACGATGCGTGACGTTTTGGTGAGCACGCCGCCGGGCTTGAACTTGGCGGACTTCACCCGCCCCTTCGCGAGTCCATCCAGTTTCCCATGCAGTACTTTTTCGCCGGAGTACACGAAGTCGACAGTCTGGAACTTGCCATTGCCACGCCAGAGTCCCGAAAAATCGGTTCTGTCTCTGGGAAGGGCCGTGACTTCCACATCGTCAGCGCGTAGCCGCTTCTTCTTCCCTCACCAACAACAGCCAACACGGCCTGCTACCTCTGCTCCATAACACTCAGCTCCACCAACATGGTCTGAGAGTGTCAACAACGTCCCGAAGCCAGCGACAAACACGTCCCGGAAACGTGTAAAGCACCTCCCGGAGCCAAAATGTCCAGGAGGTGCCGAACTAATACATTCTTCAGGGCCGACGAGGGGACTTGAACCCCTAACCGCCCGATTACAAGTCGGGTGCGCTACCAGTTGCGCCACGTCGGCAGGGTGCTCAGCCTACCGGTCGCGCGGTGAGCAGGGTTTGGTGACTTGACGGTCCACGTTGCACTGGAGCTCACCGGAATGGCCAGCAGCGAACGCGCTATCGCCAATCGTCGCGACTTGCGCAGTCAAATCCGTTGAGAACTCGAGCTAACCAGGGATGCTGTGGGGATGGCTGACGACGCACCCGTGAGCGCCCGCGACCGCTGGCTCCAGCGATGGGAGCACTACACGGAGTACCCGCTGTTCGTGTTGAGTCTGGCTTTTCTGGTCGGCATGATCATGGTCATTGAGTCCGGCAGCAACGCAGAGTATGCGCAAATCGGGCAACAGCTCATGACGTTGAGTTGGTTGGCGTTTCTATGCGATTACGTCGTTCGATTCGCTCTAACAAGGCGTCGAGTCCACTTCGTGACTCACAACGTCCTTCAGGGTCTTGCGGTGCTCGTGCCACCGCTGCGGATCCTGTTGATCGGCAAGGTGTTCAACACGATGGCTACCGGCGCGCAACGCAAGTTTGGTGGCCGTGTACGAATCTATGCGCTCTACCTCACGACGCTCACTATCGTCATCTCGGCAGTTCTGGTCACGACGTTCGAGCGCAATGCCCCCGGGGCGAATATCCGTTCATTTGGCGACGCGCTCTGGTGGACGACGGAGACAGTCTCGACCGTCGGGTATGGCGACTACTACCCAGTGACGCTGGGCGGCCGAATTGTTGCCGTGGCATTGTTCGTCAACGGGATCGCACTTCTGTCGGCGGTCACTGCCACCATCGCCAGCAAGGTCCTTGGGTCGGACGATTCGACTAGCCAGGAACCGGAGGTAAACGTCAGCGATCTACACGACCGACTCGCGAGAATTGAGTCTCAGCTCAACAGCCTGGTTTCCCAGACGGCGAACGCAGACGTGGGTCCCGATGACGGAAACTCAACGGCGGCCAAGGGGTCTTCGCCAAGCTTCTGAGGACTCGCAGACCTCGCGTCCAGTGCAACAGTCGTCGTTGCGCAATCAATCGCCAATGGGCGGCATATCGGGTCGGACGACGATCGCAATCTTGCCCCGGACTTCGCCGTCAGCGAGTCGCCTCATTGCGTCGGCCGCGTCCTCGAGGGCAAAGCTGTTGTCCACGGCAGGCACAAGGAGTCCTTGCTCGGCCAACTCGGCAAGTGCCTGCACGTCGGCTGAGTTTTCCCTCGACAAGAAGAATGCCAAGCGCTGCTTGACTAGCGGCGACAGCATCGCTGCGCGGATTTGACGATCGAGTCCACCCAGCCATGGGCCGGCTTCCTCGCCCCCGACGATGACAAGCGTTCCTCGTTCAGTAAGTACGCCGCGCAGATCGGAGAGCTTTGTGTTCCCGGCGATGTCGATCACCGCGTCGTATCGGATCCCCATCTTGGTGAAGTCTTGTGCGTCGTAGGCGATGACTGAGTCAGCCCCCAGCGATTCGACCAACGCAGTCTTCGCGCTGCTGCAGACCGCCGAGACATTGGCGCCCATGGACTTTGCGATTTGCACCGCGTAGGTGCCAACGCCTCCCGATGCGCCAATGATGAGGACCGATTGGCCCGACTGGACCTTGGCGATATCTCGCAGCGCCTGCAGGGCGGTTAGCCCCGATATCGACGTTACTGCCGCCTGTTCGAAGCTCAGGCTCTTTGGTTTGTGGGCGAGTTTGCTCTCGGGGGCGACGGCGAACTCGGCGAATGTGCCTTTACCAGTGCCAAAGACCAGGTCTCCGGCCTTGAACCGGGTGACCTCGGGCCCGACCGATTTCACTACTCCAGACACGTCGAGGCCAGGTATCGGCATCTTGGGCTTCTTTAGCCCGAATCCGAGTCGCACCACGTACGGAACTCCCTCCATCAGGTGCCAGGTCCCACGATCTAGCCCCGCCGCGACGACTTCGATCAAGACGTCTTTTGGACCTGGTTGGGGAATCGGCACGGATCCGACGGTGAGCACATCCGCATCGCCGTAGGCCGTTTGCACGACGGCTCGCATGTCCGAACGAGGGTGGTCTGTCTGGTCAGAACTGGGTGAGTTCGGCTGGTTCGGCATAGAAGACTCCATGTGCGTTTCTTACACTGTAAGGTCGTGTTCGAATGTACCCGTACGGTGTAAGGTTGTCAAACTAATGTCGAGGAGGAGGGTTCCGTGACGGTGGGTCGGTTAGGAGATTCCCCGCGGGAAGTTCTGAGTCGCGAGCGCGCACTACAAGCTGCGGTAGAACTCGCTGATAGCGACGGTCTCGCGGCCGTGAGCATGCGGAAACTCGCGCAGAACCTTGGCGTTGAGGCGATGTCTTTGTACTACCACGTACCGAACAAGGCGAGCATCCTCGACGGAATGGTCGACATCGTCTTCGGTGAGATCGCCCTACCCGAGCCGGGTATGTCCTGGCGACCGGCGATGCGAGAGCGTGCGGAGTCGATGCGTAACGCCCTGAGCAGGCATCCCTGGGCGTTGACACTCATGGAGTCACGGGTTGACCCCGGCCCAAACACGCTCACCCATCATGACGCGGTGACGGGCTGCCTACTGCAAAGCGGCTTCACGATCGCGCAGGCGGCGCACACCGTGGCGCTACTCGACAGCTTCATATACGGGTTCGCCCTGCAGGAGATGACGCTGCCATTTGACTCCTCCAACCAAGCGGAGGTGATTGATGAAATCACGGCCAAGGTGAGTCCGACCGACTATCCCAATTTGATGAGGATGGCTCGTGAGCACGTCACCAAGCCGGGATATTCGTTCGGTGACGAGTTTGAGTTCGGACTTGCGATTGTGCTCGCTGGTATCGAGGATCACGTCCTCGCTAGCGAGGCGCAGAACTAGTCGCCAGAGGAACTAGGTAGCGGACGAATGTCGGAGGGATTTGGCAGTATCGAGGCATGTCAGAAATGAGTGTGCGCGACCGGCGAATCCTCGCCTTTGAACGCCACTGGTTCCATGATGCCCGGGCAAAAGAAACCGCTATCACCGAACAGTTCGGCCTGACCTCCACCCGGTACTTTCAGATCCTCAATCGACTACTGGACGACCCTGGGGCCATGCGACAAGATCCACAAACCGTCGCCAGGTTGCGCAGGCTACGACTCGCGAGACAGCGCAGTCGGCATCGGCGAGGATCGGTACTGCGCAACCGTCGATAGTGGTGGTCGCTCTAGCGCTGTGACGTCGTGATTCTGGGTCATGTAGCCCTCCACGCCCCGCTCGAACTGGGTGAGGCTCGTTCCAAGGTCGGTCGCCGCGAGCGCTGCCCCTTCGCGGGGGCGTGAATGTTCAAGCCGACTTGTCGCCGTGGCCATGATCTCGGCAGCCATCCGTCCGAGCCGCATCGTGTCGTGGTGGCGGTGCACTCGGACTCCCAGGTCGACTTGGGCGATACCGCGAACCCCGTGCAACCGTTCCGTGTCGATGAGCAAACCAAGGTCCACTCCATACCCGCAGGGGAACGCCAGGGCTTCAAGCAACTCGCGACGAGCCGCATACTCTCCAGCGAGCGGTTGGATCACGCCGGCGAGTTGCGGCCAGTTCAGATTCAGCAGTGGCCGTGCTACTAGCTCGGTCACACGTCCACCGCCTGCGGGCATTGTTTGGCGATCACCAACGAGGGGGCGCTCGTAGACGGCTTTGACTAGGTGAGTCGCGGGATCGCTCAGCAACGGACCCAACAAGCCGATGACGTAGGACGAGGAGAACGACCGCAAGTCGGCGTCTACGAACACGACGAGATCTCCCGAGGTAGCAGCCAATCCGCGCCACATCGCCTCGCCCTTACCCGTGACCGCTGGCAGGTGAGGCAGCACCTCGTCGCGGTGGATCACGGTAGCTCCGGCCTCGAGCGCAACGTCTGCGGTCCGATCCGTGCAACCGGAGTCCAGCACAACAAGTTCGTCGACCAGGGCTACTCGGCGCCCATCGACGTGCAGCCCATCGGCCCAAGCCCACGTTGCGCAGCGCATGAGGTCGTTGCGGATTTGACGAACTATCGACCCCACCGTGGCTTCCTCGTTCAGCGCCGGCAGAATCACCGTAACGGTCGCGCCCAGAGCGTGCTTTTTGGCTAACAGGTCGTCGAACTGCCACTCGTGGGCCGCGCTGGTCCGAAGGTTCAGAAGCTGTTCCGCTTGCTCATGCATAGCCGTATTGCCTCCACTTCAGTTCCGGTTTCGCGCTATCGTTTCAACCAACAATGTTCGTGGCTAGCCAAAGGTGACGGCTCTCACGTTCACAGCGCAGCAAGCCCATGGCACACTATTGCGCGCAGCGTAGTTCTCTACCAGCAGCAATGGCTGCCAACGGCTGCGCAGCATGACCGCACGAAATCTAACTGAATACAGCTCATCCAGAGGGGCAGAGGGACCGGCCCGACGAAGCCCCGGCAACCATTCACGCGCACGCGCACACCCGCGTTTGTTGTGCGTAGAAGAGGTGCCAACTCCGACCCGGACCGCACAAGGCGGCGACCGGGACAGATGAGGGAAGGCCTCGACATGACAGTGGAAGATTTTGCCGCGACACAAGTCGCCGCGACGGACGACCTAGATTTTGGTCCAGCGACAGGGCTCATTTGTCGCGAATGTTCAGCGAACTACGGACTTGGTGCCGCCTACGCGTGCATGGAGTGTTTCGGCCCGCTTGAGGTCAAGTACGACTACGGTCACATCACCCGCGAGTCGATTGAGGCCGGACCCAACTCGTTGTGGCGCTACTCAGCGCTGCTGCCGGTGAGCGCGAACGCGGTGAACGAGCCCAACCTCGCGCCAGGGTGTACCCGGCTAGTCCATGCACACAACTTGGCCGAGGAACTCGGCATGACAAAGCTGTGGGTCAAGGACGACGCGGCAACCCCACCCACTCGTTCAAGGATCGCGTCGTCGCGTGGCGCTGGAGTGCAGCGCGTCGGCGATCGGCTTCACGACCGTTGGCGTGCGCGTCAACCGGCAACCTGGCCAACGCGGTCGCGGCAGCCGCCGCCAGGGCCGGTCTGCGCTCGTGCGTACTCATCCCGAGCAACCTCGAGGCCGGCAAGACAGTCACGACGGCGATCTACGGCGGCAACGCTGGTTGCCGTCGAGGGCAACTACGACGACGTGAACCGCTCTGCTCGGAGTTGTCGGCGACCCGGTGACGACGAGTGGGGATTCGTCAACGTCAATCTGCGCCCCTACTACGCCGAGGGCTCGAAGACCTGGGCTACGAGAGTCGCCGAGCAGTTGGGCTGGCGGCTTCCCGCGCAAGTAGTCGATCCCGATTGCTTCCGGCGCGCTGATGATCAAGGTGGACAAGGCTTTCCGCGAGTTGATCATCCCTGGGCCTGGTGGAGGACACGACTACAAGATCTTCGGCGCTCAGGCCACGGGTTGCTCGCCGGTCGCGACGGCGTATAGGGACGGCGCCAAGACTTCGTGCGCCCGGTTAGCGTCCAGACACGATCGCCAAATCGTTGGCAATCGGGAATCCCGCGGAGGGCCGTACGCGCTCGACGTAGCGCGCCGCACAGGCGGCGTCCATTGACGACGTAGCGGACGACGAGTCGTTGAAGGCATGCGTATGCTGGCACGTACCGAGGGCGTCTTTGCCGAGACCGCGGGCGGCGTCACCGTCGCCACACTGCGGCAACTACTCGCTGCCGGGAGCTCGACCCCAGCCGCCGAGACCGTCATCTTGAATACCGGGGATGGCCTCAAGACACTTGATGCGGTCGCCGACCGGGTCGGCCCGACTGCGACTATCCCGCCATCGCTCGACGCGTTCCGCGACGTCATTCGGGAGGCAGGGCTATGCATGACGTCACCGTCCGCGTCCCGACCATCTTGCGGACCTACACCGATGGCGCTCCGAGGTCACACGTCGAGACGCCCGAGACCGCCACGATGAGCGATGTACCTGACTGGGCGCTGGAAGCAGGGGCGCACCCAGGTATCGCCGCGCGGGTGCTTGGACGACGCTGGCGCGTTGCGCCGTTTCGTCAACATGTATGTGGGGGACGAGGACGTGCGCTTCTCCGATGGCTTAGCCACGCCTGATTGCGGCCGGCGTGAAACGTCTCGGTGATCCCGGCGGTGGCAGGCGGTTAAAGTAGCGCAAATTCAAATGGCTGTGTCTGGTCGACGCGGCTCCCATCGAACCCAGTGAGGCCTCAAGCACTCGACACATGGTGGTGAGGCGCTGACGGTGGGCCCGCAGGTAGGCAGCTGGATCTGGTTCGTGAACGTCGGTTACGGGTTAGGACTCCGCAAAAGAAACTCAGCACACGAGTCGGCAGGAGTCAGACACATTGAGTGTGGGTGGCGTCGTGAATCAGGGAAGGTGCGCATGCCGCAGGGCACGGTGAAGTGGTTCAACGCCGAGAAGGGGTACGGCTTCGTCCAGCAGGACGAAGGGCCGGACGTCTTCGTCCATTAAGGCCAAGATTCAAACGGCGACGGATTCCGATCGCTTGATGAGGGCCACGGTCGAGTTCGACGTGATCGCAGGGCGATAAGGGCACCCAGAGAGGACAACCTCCGGGTCAATTTCCTAGCCCCAGAGTTTTCTCTAGCTCGGCGCTTGCGGTGGCCGGTGTCTGCCCCCACACGTTGTCGTCCCCATCAGCCGGGGCTTCTCAGTCCAGACGCATCGAAGGGGCCTCCGGGCCTATGACCGGCGCGCCCCTTCGGCACCAGCCTCAAGGACTGGGCAGCGGTTCCGCCGCGGAGTGGGTGCGACGGTCCTGCACCGCAAGTACCTCATCAGGTCGATTTCCGGCAATTCCTTGACCCCGGCTTGCACTCTCACACCGAGAGTGCCAATAATTGGGGTAGCACTCGATCCCTATGAGTGCCAATATTGTTTATGACACATGCACGTATGACCGGTAGTTGACGAGGTCTGCGTCGGTTCGCCCCACGGCGACCCCGCGCGGCCGTCCGTCGCGGGCGTCGCCACCGGACCCGAATTTCGTTCTCGGAAGGAACTCCCTGCACATGGCCAAGATCATTGCCTTCGACGAGGAGGCGCGACGCGGTCTCGAGCGCGGAATGAACACGCTCGCTGACGCTGTCAAGGTCACGCTCGGCCCCAAGGGCCGCAACGTCGTGCTCGAAAAGAAGTGGGGCGCCCCCACGATCACCAACGATGGTGTGTCCATCGCCAAGGAGATCGAGCTCGAGGACCCCTTCGAGAAGATCGGCGCCGAGCTCGTTAAGGAAGTCGCCAAGAAGACTGACGACGTCGCCGGCGACGGCACCACGACGGCCACCGTCTTGGCCCAGGCTCTCGTGCGCGAGGGTCTGCGCAACGTTGCCGCTGGCGCCAACCCGATCGCTCTCAAGCGCGGCATCGATAGCGCAGTTGCCGCCGTCAGCGCCGAGCTGCTGTCGATGGCGAAGGAGATCGAGACCAAGGAAGAGATTGCTTCCACGGCCTAGCATCTCCGCCGCTGACCCGTTGATCGGCGAGAAGATCGCCGAGGCGATGGACAAGGTCGGCAAGGAAGGCGTCATCACGGTTGAAGAGAGCAACACCTTCGGGCTTGAGCTAGAGCTCACTGAGGGAATGCGCTTCGACAAGGGTTACATCTCGCCCTACTTCGTCACTGACACAGAGCGCATGGAGGCAGTCATTGAGGACGCCTACGTCCTCATTGCCAACCAGAAGATCAGCGCCATCAAGGATGTCTTGCCGATTCTTGAGAAGGTCATGCAGTCGGGCAAGCCGCTGGTGATCTTGGCCGAGGACGTTGACGGTGAAGCGCTGTCGACCCTGGTCGTCAACAAGATCCGTGGCACGTTCCGTTCGGTGGCCGTCAAGGCTCCCGGCTTCGGTGACCGTCGCAAGGCCATGTTGCAGGACATCGCGATCCTCACCGGTGGACAGGTCATCTCAGAAGAGGTCGGCCTCAAGCTTGAGGCAACCGACCTGGACCTGCTGGGTCACGCCCGCAAGATCGTCGTCACCAAGGATGAGACGACCATCGTTGAGGGTGCTGGCGACGCCGAGCAGATCGCAGGCCGCGTGGCCCAGATCCGCGCCGAGATCGACAACTCCGACTCCGACTACGACCGCGAGAAGCTCCAGGAGCGTCTTGCGAAGTTGGCCGGTGGCGTTGCTGTCATCAAGGCGGGTGCTGCCACTGAGGTTGAGCTCAAGGAGCGCAAGCACCGCATCGAAGACGCCGTGCGCAACGCCAAGGCAGCTGTCGAAGAAGGCATCGTGGCCGGTGGTGGCGTGGCCTTGATCCAGGCCTCGAAGGTTGCCTTCGAGACGCTGGAGCTTGAGGGCGACGAGGCCATTGGCGCTCGCATCGTTTCGGTTGCCGTTGAGGCTCCGCTCAAGCAGATTGCGATCAACGCTGGCCTTGAGGGCGGCGTCGTTGCCGAGCGCGTCAAGAACCTGCCTGCGGGCGAGGGTCTCAATGCCGCAAACGGTGAGTACGTCGACATGATCAAGGCGGGCATCATCGACCCGGCGAAGGTGACGCGTTCGGCTCTACTGAACGCGGCATCGATTGCGTCTCTCTTCCTGACCACCGAGGCCGTTGTGGCCGACAAGCCTGAGAAGGCTGCCCCGGCGATGCCCGGTGGCGACGGTGGCATGGGCGGGATGGACTTCTAGTCCGACCATAGATAGACCTGACCCACGTAGGTTGACCAACCAGTCGACCTAGCCGGGAGTCAACGAAAGTGGGAGTTACCTTCACGGGTGGCTCCCACTTTCTGGTTTCCGCAGGCATTAACTAGCAGACAGCGACCACAATAACCGTGATGTCCAGTCTCCTCGCGATCGTGCTGCCGCTGGCTGTCGGCGCCGCGATTAGCCCCAGTATCACCGTCATCGTCGTGGCGCTGCTCGCCGGTAAAGATCATCCAAAAGCTCGCGCGACCGCATTCCTCGATCGGAGTCGTCGGCGTCATGCTGGTGTGGGCGGTGATCATTTGGTCAGCCATGTGGTCGCTCATCAAGCGCCTTGAGGCTGACGTCGAACAGTTCTCAACAAACCTATTGAACGATTACTCGGCTGCCATCGATGCGGTTCTGGGCTTACTCTTGCTCGCATTCGGGCTTTGGCGTCTGCTCGCGACGCCAAAGCCCCGGGCCGAATCGTCGAGGTTCAAGATCTCGGACTTGGGTAAAGGAGAGTATGGTCGGCAGGTGGCCTTTGGGGCCATCATGCAGGGCCGCAACGTGACCTCCCTGGTGCTGTTCTTCTCTGCTCAGCAGCACATTGTGTCGGCCCCATTGCCCTTCTGGGAGCGGGTGCTGACCACCTTGCTAGTGATCGGCATTCTGTCGGCGTCCACGTGGCTGCCGATGCTGATACCTACACGGGGCACGAGCGAATTACCGCCTGGTTTGCTCCAGTTGGTCACTGGATCTCGGCTCACGCACGCCAGGTTGAGGCGGCATTCGCCATCTTGTTCAGCGTCTACCTGATGACCCGTTGGCTCTGGGCTCTCTAGGTAGGGCCGAGAGGGGCAAGGGAATTCGGGGGCGTCCTAGGTCGTTGCGGGAGTCGCCGTTGTGGTCGGCCCAACTCCCTTTCTCTACGTCGGCGAATGAACTTGGGCAAGCGAGGTCGCCTGGCTTGCTTGGGGGGAGCAACCGGGGAGGCAGCGAGCGACCGCTCAGATACTTGGCCACCGAGTAGACGGTCCCCAAGATCGGCACCGCGATCAGTGCGCCAATGATGCCAAAGGTCAGTGTCCCGAAGGCGATAGCCGAGACGATCGCTAAGGGATGCAGTGAGACTGCGTGTCCCATGATGAGTGGCTGCATCACGTCGCCGTCGAATGATCCGACTATGACCGTCAGTGCTACCACGAGTAGTGCCGTGAAGGCTCCTTCGGTCGCGAGCGCAACCACAGCCGCAAAGAGAGTTGCGATGGGAGCGCCGATCACTGGGATTAGAGCACCAAACATGACCACCACGGTGAGGGCGCCAGCCAATGGGACTCCCAAAATTACTAGTCCAATACCGACTAGGAGGCCGTCAAAGAAGGCGACGATGATGATTCCCCGTGTGTACCCGGACAGTGTCTGCCAGCTGGCGGTGACCACAGTCGTCTACCTCAGTCCGGATGTTGGCAGGGACCCACGAGATAACCCAGTCCCAGATCTGCTTGCCGCTATTGAGGAAGAAGAAGCAGCCAAAGATTGCAACTGATGCGGCCGTAATGAAGTCGCCGAAGCTACCAAGGATGTCCGGCGCAGATTTGGCGAGCGCAATACCTTCACCGCTGAGCCAGTCCTGAGCCTGCTGCAGGAGACTGTTGACGGCAGTGTCGGTCATCTGCAGGGGACCGGTCTTGAGCCAGTCCTCGATCTGAGTCAGGCCAGACTGCGCCGCGTCCGCAAGGCCGGCGGACTCGGTGAGAACGGAGCGCACTACGAACGTCAAGATTACGATTGTGCTGATGATCAGCAGCAGTAGGGTCAGCACGGTTGCCAGTGCATTCGGCAACCGTTTCGCCAGGCGACGCTGAACTGGGCTTCCAAGTGCAGCGACGATCGCTGAGAAAAACAGGGCAATCGCCACGCCACCGAGGAACCCGACGAAGGCGACGAAAACGAAGATACCGAATAAGACTAGGAATACACGCCAGGTGATACCGGCGACGTTCTTGAGACCCTGGGGCACAGCCGTCGCTCCGAAGGCCTTATTCGGAGGAACGGTCGTCCCTCATCCGCCGCAGCCTGGGCGGCAGCCTCACTCATCGTTGCTTCGGTCACGTCTGGCGAAGAGGTAGGTGCGGCCTGCGGTGGTTGTCCGGGCGTCGTTTGCGAAGTGCCTGCGGGTTCATCCTTTGCCATGTCGGCGATATTGGCATGTCGCGACCGGTGTTGTCGCGGTGTCGATGACCGCAGTCGTGGTCTTGCGTGCGGTGACTACTTAGCCTTGTATTTGACCTTGCCCGAGTAGGCAGTGAACCCTGGGACTGCCGGAGCGCTTAGCTTCATCACAATCTTCAGGGGAAGTCCAGCCGCCTTTACCTTGATCTTCGTGCTGGTCTGCTTGACCTTAGCGGCTGACTTGCCCTTGCCCTTGAGCTTCACCTTGATCGTGACCGCCTGGCCAGCATTTGTCAGGCACGGCCCTTTCAGCAGACGTGAGCCGCCTTTGATCTTGAGCGTACTCCCGAGGTTGCATTGCGCAAGTGCCTGCGTGACTGTCACGACAGGAGCCGGACGGGGAGTTGCCCCGGCGCTCGCGTCCGAGTACTCCCCAGCAGCGACGCCGTTGATCGCGGCGACCTTGAAGTAGTACGTCGTGTTGTTTACCAGGCCGGTTGCCACGCAGCTAGTCGACGTTGAGCTAGGCGCGTTGGCGCATGATCCCCCGGCGTTGGCAAATCCACTGGTGGGGTTCGGTTGAGATCTGGATCCGGTAGCCGGTCAGTGGTGAGTTGCCGTTGTCATTGGGCGCTTGCCAGTTCACGGCTACTTGGCTATCCGCTCCAGAGCTGGCCGACGGTGCAGTCGGCGCGGACGGCACGTCGATCGCGCTACCGGTCAGGGGAAGATCGTGCGGCGTGTCGGGTGCGTTGTGCTGCAACCTCAGGTTCGCCTCTTTGTCACCTGTCGTGCTGGGATTGAAGGCAACATCCACCTGGCATTGCCCGTCGATAGCGACTGGGTCGACGAGACAGTCCGAGGTTTCCAGAATCTCGAAGCTATCCGCGTCCACACCGGTTAGACCGACTGAACTGATGTCGAGTGCGGCTGTGCCGGTGTTGGTAATGACGAACGAGTGCGGCTCCGGTTCCGAGACACCCAACGTGAAATTGCTGAACTCCTTGTCCGACGCTGACAGCGAGACAGCCGGTGCTGTCGGCAGGGAGTACCCGTCCAATACGATGCTCTGCGGTGAGTCGGGCGCGTTATTCACGAAGTCCAAACTCGCTTGCAGGGACCCGACCTCATCGGGGGAGAAGATGACACCAACGACGCACGCCTCGCCCACGGCGACGGTGGCGTTCGAGCAAGTATCGGTGCCGATGCTGAACTGCGTACTGTCTGCCCCGGACAGGCTCACTGCCTCGGTGAATACCAGTGGGGCGGTGCCGTCACTGCTGATGGTGAACTCAAACTCATCGGTTGGGTAGCCGACCGTGGTAGTGAACTCATGACTAGCTGCCGATGCTTCAAACCCAGGCTGTGTGCCAGTCCCCGACAGGTCCACGGTTCGACTGGTTTCCGGGGCGTTTGGTAGGAAGCGCAGACTTGCTGCTTTCGCCCCCTCGGAGGTCGGTGCGAATGAGACGGTCACCGTGCACTGCGCCGCCGGCTCAACACTGGAGTCATTGCACGTTTGTGCGGTAATCGAGTATTGGTTGGCGTTGGTTCCGATCAGGGTCACCGAACCCGCTGGGAACACTAGGGGAGCGTCTCCAGCGTTGGTGATCACGAACTCCTTGGTCGGCGGCGTCGAATCCACGTTCACCTCGCCGAACGAGTACGTGCCCGGGTTGGAACTGAAAACTGGCGCCACACCTGTACCGGTCAGCGGAACCGTATACGGGTCTTCTGGTGCCGAAGAGCCGATTTGTAGGTTGGCCGTCTTCTCGCCACGAGCCGTCGGGCTGAACGTCACTTCGACCGTGCAACTGTCCACCTCACGGATTAGGACCGCATCGGCGCAGTCCGTTTGAGTGACAGCGAAGCGTGCGGGGTTGGCACCGTCGATCGTGAATGGAGCAGCGTCCATGATGAGATCCGCTCCTGCGGCGTTTGTGATGGTGATCGTCTCGGTGGCGGTCGTGCCCACCAAGCTGTCCGAGTAGTTCACCTCAGCTTGGTCCACAGTTAGCACGGGTTCTGGACTGAACCGCAGGAGTTTGTTGTTCGCAATGTCGGCAACGTAGGCAGTTCCGGGCGGGTCCGTTACGCCGTCACCGCTGATCGCGATTCCCTGCACGCTGCCGATTCCGGTGAGCGTGCGAGAACCGGTTGCACTGTTCGATCCGGCGGCGTAGACGAGTACCGATGTGCCATTGGCTGCATAAAGTTCATCAAGCGGACCGATCCCGAGGGCACGAACGTTCAGCAGTCCCGTCTTGGTTTGATCCGGATCGATGGCATTCGTTCCGGCCGGAGCGACCCAGACTTTCGCGTTCTCGCCGTCGGCGCCGATGAATACGTCTCCGGTGGAATTGATCGCCACGGACTGCGGGTTTTGTAGGTCCGCGTCGTCAATCTTTTTCGAACTATTAGGAATGGTCTGCCCGGAATCGAACACGTAGACGGAGTCGTCATTTGTTGACGTGTTTGCAACAAACAGCTCGTCACTTGAGTTGATCGCTAGCCCCCAGGGAGCGGCCATCTGCTCCTCATCGGGAGCGTTCGGGTCACCCATCAGCGGTTCGATGTTCGGGGTGGTTGCTCCCACCTCGTAGACGAAGATTTGACCGGCCGCTGGCACCGAGACGAAGGTCCGTCCGGTGGAATCGAAGGCGATTCCAGCAGCTGGTCCCGGCAATCCGGTGAGCGTCCGAGCATTGTCGGGACTGGCTTGTCCGTCGGGGTAGACCAACACGAAGTCCTCGTAGTTCGCACCAACGTAGCGATCTCCAGCGGTGTTGACGGCCACCCCGAGCGGGTTCTCCGTGAGGTCGATAGTTCCCAGCGCATCTGGGCCCACTGCATGACTCGGTGACGCCATACCGAAGAGCACCAGCGCGAAACTGGCGAGGACCGCTGTTAGGGCGGTAACGGCTGACGCGGTTTTTGGGCGCGCAGCGGCCAACGTTCTTGGCATGGGTTACTCACTGACCTCGTCGGGAAGCTACTGACCTAGTCGCCATCGGCACATAGGACTCGCCACCTTGCGCGCCAATAGGCAGATCAGGTGAGGCGTTCGTACCAATCGCCTCGCCGCCGACAAGACCAGCCGCTCAAGGCGTGATTAGCTCATCCCTATGACGACGAGCAAACACCATGGGAAGTGGGCTGTTGAGGCCCGCGAGGGCAATATTCGACTCAAGACCAACCGAATCGGCTTGATCAAGATCGATGCGCACGCGCCTATCGTTGGTGGCGAGGCGGATTGGACTGCCACGAATGCGAACCTGCTCCTGCTCGTGGGAATTAGCGAGGTCACGACGGGCAACATGTTGCTTGACCCCGAGGTCCGCGCACTAGTGAATCGTGGGTCCGACGGTGTGCTGCGCTTTGAGGGGGAGGGAACCGTTAGCGATGACTACGTTGAGTTCGCCGGTCGTGCCTGGGCCGGCAACGTCGAGGTACCGCTGACGCTGACCGGCACCTCCGAGGGTGAGGAGCACAACGAGCGAGATGTCACGATCGGCGGCACGGCGACGTTTCACGATATTCATCTGCCGATCCCCGGATTCACCCACGTCAACTCGGTGGATATTCACTTCGAGGGGCTTGTAAAGCTGACGCGCAACGAGACCTAAACGTCGAGGTCATTCGCGACAGCGCGCATGACCTTGGCAACAGCTCGCGACTTCTGATCGTCGGGGTAGCGACCGCGGCGAAGACTATTGGAGACGTTGTCGAGCAATTTGATCAGATCCTCTACGACTGGTGCCATGTCTTCGGCTGGTTTGCGCATGGCCTTCGAGACGCTTGGAGCTTCCTCCAGGACAGTGACGCTTAGCGCTTGCTTGCCGCGCTGACCGTCGACGATGCCGAAGTCGACGCGGGAACCCGGGCGTAGTAGCTCGACCCCGGTTGGCAGAGCGCTTGCGTGAACAAACACGTCCTCACCCTCGTCGGTTGCGAGAAAGCCGAAACCTTTTTCGGTGTCGTAGAACTTGACCTTGCCGGTGGGCACGGCGTTCCCCTTTCAATTCAGTGACTAGGTGTTTGGCGGATAGCAGAAGACGGGATTTTCTGTCTTGTTTGTTCTAGCGTACCCGTGATCGCCCGATTGTGAGGTCACCTTGTCAGGTGGCGAACGCACAGATAGCGTGACGGACATTTCGAAGCTAGCTGGGCAATGCGGCGGGCGCGCTGCGAACAGCAGCTACATCTTGTTGATCTCTCGCTGGATCTGTTCCTCAGTTGGGGCCCCACGTCGGGGTCCGAAGGTCGCGAAGGCCATCACCACTACGGCTACTCCCATTCCTAGGAACACAAAAACTGGCCAAAAGAAGCCGCGTCCCGACAGAAGCCAAATAACAACCATGCCGACGGATATCAGCAGCCACAGGCCGACGAAGCGCCAGAAACCCCGTTTCTGTTCAATACGTTTCAGCGCCGCCTTGCGTTGCTGTTCGGTGATTCCCGATGCGCCTGAGGTGGGCTGCTGGTTTGCTGGCTGCTGGTCACTCATAGTTCAAGCTTAGCGATTTCGCTCAAGGGGCTCTAGTTGTAGCGCCACCGAAGTCTCGCCGCGGAGGCCGGCGTATCGTTGGTCTGATGTCCACTCAGGCTAAGCGAACCCGATTACGCAGCTTCGCTGACGATCTGCGCACTCGCACGGGCGCAGACTTGGCCAGGATCATCCGGGCGCGACCAGATATCACCGACCCCGTCCCGGCCGACCTAGCCGAGCTCGCCTCGCAAGCCTCCGCCAACGCCTCCGTACGGCGAGTGCTGGAACAACTCGATCGCCCCGCACTGACTGTCTTGGGAGCCCTAGTCCAACGCTCTCAGCCGTGCGATCCTGGCGACCTACCGGTGCGAGCGGAGGACACCAGGCAACTGCACGCCATCGTTGAGCAGTTGTGGGAGTTGGGCATGTTGTGGGGTCCGCGCCCCTACTCGGGTAGCGGACAGGGCGAGCAACTCCACGTGGTGACCTCGGCCCGCGAGCTGCTCGGCGCGCACTTTGATGCCGTTGGGATGCCAGCGACTGACCAGCCACTTGATTTGGCGGCGCGGGACTTTCATACCGAGGCGCTGTCGCTGCCTCAAACCTTGACTGGGCAAAGCGGTCAGCATGCGCTCGCGGCTATCACGACCATCACGACGCTGTTGGAGTTGTGGTCGACCAAACCGCCTAAGTCCCTGCGGGCGGGAGGCCTCGCGGTTAAAGACCTGCTGGCCACCGCGGAGCAGCTAGGGGTCGACGAACTCGCTGCTGGTTTCTGGGTGGAGCTAGCAGTTGAGGCCGATCTACTAGCAGGCGATGGAGACAATCAGGTCCACTACATGCCGACAGTCGGCTACGACGTGTGGCGCGAACTTGACCCTGCCCGGCAGTGGCCGCGGATCGCGGGCGCGTGGCTGGGACAACGCCGCAACATTGCGCTGCTGGCCGCAGCGACAGGAGAGCGTCTTTCAGTCCTCGGGGATGTCCCCAAACATGATTGGCTACCTGAGTTGCGACTAGCAACTCTCACCGTTTTGTCCGATGCACCGCCGAGCCACGGCGCCCAAGTCGGGGAGGTCGTCGACCAACTCGCTGACCACCGGCCGCTTATTCGCCGGGAACGACTGGCGAACGTCGTCCCAACGACATTGCACCAGGCCGAACTCCTTGGGATATGCGTACGTGGCTCGCTGAGCGAGCTAGGCCGCGCCATCATCGACCAGCCGAACAACCAGAGCACTTGGGAGCGCGCCGCACAACAAGTGTTGCCCCCAGTCGCCGAGGAGTTTGTGGCACAGGCGGACCTGACCCTCGTCGTTCCAGGACCACCTAGCCCGGCCCTGCGTCAGCTACTGGAAAGCGTTGCTGACGTCGAGTCCACTGGTGGCGCCGCGGTGTATCGAGTGACCTCCAAGAGCGTCGCGCGTGGGTTGGACAGTGGGCTGAGTCCGGTCGACTTGTTGGCTGAACTGCAGACTCGCAGTGCCACCCCACTGCCGCAGCCACTCGAATACATGGTTAACGATGCGGCGCGACGCTACGGCGATGTGCGGGTCGGTGCCGCCACTTCGTATCTGCGTTGCGACAGTGAGCAGACTCTTGCGGAGATTCTGTCGCATCGCAGTGCTGCAGGCTTGAACGTGTTTCGGCTCGCGCCCACGGTGTTGGGAGCGCAGGAGTCCCCGCAGGTACTAGCTGACCTGGCACGGTCGGCGGGCCACGCGCCGATGGCAACGGGCGTTGACGGTCAGGACATCACCTCGACGCGTCGTCGCCACCGGACTGCTGAACATCACACCGAGCAGACACCCCACGTGGACGAGGTCTTTGTGGCGGCTTTGGTTCGTGCGTTGACCCGGTCAGCTATTCCAGAGGCCGCCGACATTCCGCTACAGGGGGCGCCGACGCAGATGCCGCGTCTTGCCTCCGCTGCCAGTGCGCAGGTGCTGCGTCGTGCGCACGAGACGTCAACGCCGGCGTGGGTTGGGTACGCCGACAACGCGGGGTCTACCAGTCGTCGACTCGTGGATGTGGTGGCGATCTCCAACGGCGCGATTTCGGCCTATGACCACAGCAGCGCCAGGATCCGCACGATGGTCCTCTCGCGCATCACCGGGGTCCAACTTGCCAGCGATGTGTCGCCAGAAGCTAGTCGATCCGAAGATCGACCTGATCATTCCATGGAGGGGTCCGCATGAATGCTGGTCCGCTAATCGTACAAAGCGACAAGACGCTGCTACTTGAAGTCGATCACGAGCAGGCTGAAGATGCTCGTCGGGAGATCGCTCCCTTCGCTGAGCTAGAGCGGGCTCCCGAGCACATCCACACCTACCGGCTCACCCCGTTGGGCTTGTGGAATGCCAGAGCTGCAGGCCATGACGCAGAAGGGGTGGTTGACACCTTGCTGCGTTACTCCCGCTACGCCGTTCCGCACGCGCTGCTCGTCGACATCGCTGAGACGATGGACAAATACGGTCGGCTGCAGCTCATCGAGGACCCGGCGCATGGATTGGTGCTCGTCTCGAACAATCTCTCAGTCCTCGAGGAAGTCCTTCGATCCAAGAAGACTGCCGGAATGCTCGGGAACCGCGTCGATGAGCTAACGGTGGTAGTGCACCCGAGTGAACGTGGACGGTTGAAGCAGGCGCTGCTCAAGGTCGGCTGGCCGGCCGAGGATCTAGCCGGTTACGTTGACGGTGAAGCGCACCAGATCGATCTGCACGAAACTGACTGGCAGTTGCGGGACTACCAACGCCAAGCCGCCGACAACTTCTGGCACGGCGGATCCGGTGTAGTTGTGCTGCCCTGTGGTGCGGGCAAGACGATCGTCGGTGCAGCAGCAATGTCGTTGGCGAAGGCGACCACACTGATTCTCGTTACGAGCTCAGTGTCGGCCCGACAGTGGCGCAATGAACTGTTGCGGACTACCAACTTGACCGATGAGGAGATCGGGGAGTACTCCGGAACCAGGAAAGACGTTCGGCCGGTCACGATCGCCACTTATCAGGTCCTGACCTCGCGGCGCAAAGGCGTCTACCCGCATCTGGACTTGTTC
Source organism: uncultured Actinomycetes bacterium (assembly GCA_963821045.1). Lineage (GTDB taxonomy): Bacteria > Actinomycetota > Actinomycetes > S36-B12 > UBA10799 > UBA10799. The sequence continues at coordinate 199,000 of CAWGCB010000002.1, forward strand.
GACACGCGCGATTGGGGATTGATCATCTATGACGAGGTGCACCTACTTCCTGCGCCAGTCTTCCGCTTCACCGCGGATCTACAAGCACGCCGCAGACTCGGCTTAACGGCCACCCTCGTCCGCGAGGACGGCAACGAGACTGAAGTCTTCAGCCTGATCGGACCGAAACGCTACGACGTCCCGTGGCGAGAGATTGAGTCGCAAGGCTGGATTGCTCCTGCTGATTGCGTGGAGGTTCGCCTGAGCTTGCCCGAGACCGAGCGCCTCAACTACGCCACCGCCGAGCAGATTGATCGCTACCGGTTGGCCGCAACGGACAAAGGAAAGATCGATGTGGTCAAGAAGTTGCTGGCCAACCACAAGGGGGAGCCAGCGCTGGTGATCGGTCAGTATCTCGACCAACTCGCCGAGTTGGCTGACGCGCTCGGAGCTCCGGTAATCACCGGTGAGACGTCGATGAAGGAGCGTCAAGAACTCTTCGATCAGTTCCGAAACGGCGAACTCGAACTCCTGTTGGTCTCCAAGGTAGCCAACTTCTCGATTGACCTCCCAGAGGCCTCAATCGCAATCCAGGTATCGGGCTCCTTCGGGTCGCGCCAAGAAGAGGCTCAGCGGCTCGGAAGAATCCTGCGCCCCAAGGGTGACGGGCGAACTGCTCACTTCTATACCGTCGTGGTCCGCGACACGGTGGACGCAGACTTCGCCGCGAACCGACAGCGCTTCTTGGCCGAGCAGGGCTACCCGTACCGGATCGTGGACGCGGAGGATCTTTAGGCCCCCTGCGCTGGGAACAGCGGCAGCGCTACTCGCTGGTTGGTGCGACGAGGCGAAACGCCCACAGTCCCCGGTCTTTGTCAGCTGCGTTGCCCCGGGCGACGACGGTGAGGGTGTACCCGTTGTCAGGGACCTCCACAGTTGGAAAGGTGAAGCGGTAGTAAGTCTCGGTGATCGGATTCGCAGTGAGGGGTTGCTCGCCAATCGCGGGCACCCAGCCCGCTTCAGCAATCTCTGGGTCGACGTTGATGCCAACGACGTTTCCCGGTGAGACAGCGAGTTCGTCAAGCTCTGGCGTCGGATTGCTAAGGCCATCGGCGATACACGACACAACCGCGTCGCGGACTGAACTCTCCGGCTCCCAGCACAGCGCAGGTGAGATGACGCTGCTCGTACCGGACCAGATCGTCACCTCCGGCGTGGGCTTGGTGCAGGCGGACAGGCCAGCGACGGCCGCTACGGCAGTGAGGCCGATGCCAAGTGCTCGCGTGTTCACTTAAGACTCCTCGCTAGGTTGTTCGCCAGATTCAGGTGTTTCAGGTGTTTCAGAGTCGGATACGTCAGATACCTCGGATACGTCGGCGTCAGATACGTCGGCGTTCGATACGTCGGTAGAAGCCGAGGCCTCAGCCCGCTCGGTTTGATCCGGTTCCGGCGTAGCCAGTTCAGCTTCCGTCAGCTCGGAAGTGTCGAGATTGTCCGGTGAGCGGTCATCGACGACCAGTTCGAGCGTGGCGATCGCGACGGGTTCCGCGACTGCCTCGGAGTGTGCTCCGCAGCCATGGTCGAGGGTGACGACCCGTCCGTCATCCGGGGAGTACTCGTTGGCGCACAGACCAAACGCTTGTCCGAGCGGGCCGCTCATCGGTACGAGGAAACCACAAGTGGAACACTGGTCGCGGGCAGCCTTGGCGATTGGCGAAGTAGGTCCACCGTCGCCGTGCGCCCACCTGGTGGCTGCCTCATCGCGGCCGAGCATCGACAAGACCCGTACGCGTCCGAGTCCAAGTTCCCATAGGACCGGAACCAGGTCATCGTCCTCGGTGGTGTCCTGGTCGCTGCCCGTGTAGCCCGGCTCGAGCCGCGGGTCGTCGGGAGCCGTCGGCAGCACATCGCCGGGACGCAGGTCACCGGCGGCAACGCGCTCTTCCCACGGGAGCCACGCAGGGGCTAGCAGTGAGTCCTGCCCTGGCAAGAGGACAGTCTCGTTGACGGTGACATCGTCGCTATCTGGCACTCGCGTGACACTCACTGCCCAGTTCCAACCCACATATCCCGGGTTAGTGCACGCAAAGAGATGGGTCGCGACTAGTTCAGCCTCGGCGACAACGTCGACGTGATCGCCGATTTGGTCCTCAGGTACATCGGCCGCGAGCACCTCACGGGCTTGGTCGATTGCCGCCGCCAAGTGTGGATCGACAATTTGGTCTGCGGGGGTGCTCACAGGTGACATCATCCCTTACTGGGCGTCAGCTTTGGCAGCCCGGTAGGCCGCACGGCGTCGAGCGGTGTACGCGGTGCCAATTACTCCGAGTCCAGCGCCTACTGCGCACACCCAAATCCACCACTCGCGGCCGTCGGCCGCCAGGCTCTCGCGCCAGAACAGCGACACGACGAACGCGATTGCGAACAGAACCGTGCCGATCGCGATCGCCGCAACACCGTCGGTGTCTAGGGGCTTGACCGACGCTATATCGAACTCCTGCTCGCTATCACTAGGGGCCATCGTCCCAGGCTAGCGCCAGCGTAGGGTTATCCGTGTGGATCCCCGCTCGCGTCGCCTTGTGACTCTGCTCGTCTTGTTCGGTCTGGTAGCCGTTGTCGCGATCGCCGCGCTAGTCCGGTAGGTCGTGACCCTAGGGCGTTGAGGGCGCCGATGGGGGTGGCGATGTCAGCGGCGATACGTCAGCGGGTGATGACGTGGGCGGATCTGTTGGCGGCGTCGTCGGCTGCGTCGGGGTTTGCGTGGTGCGAGTCGGCGTTGGCGTACTCGTCGTTCGGGTCGGAGTCGGAGTGCTCGTGGTCCGGGTCGGGGTCGGAGTCGCCGAACTTGAGGTCGCTGTCGGACTCAATGTCGGGGTTGGCTGCGGTTCGTTGTTGCTGCTCGCTGCCCAGATGGCGCCGCCGACCAGTCCGATCAGCGCTACCAGGAGCAATCCACCTACGACGTACCAAACGATTGATCGGCCCGATCCATCGCCGGAGTCATCGGGATTCATTGGGTCTTGGCCGGGCGGATAGTTCGGCGGAGCGGGCGAACCGGGGCTCACGCCGCCAACGCCTGCGGCACCCGCAGCGGGCATAACCTGCGTCGGGTCGGCACCACCGGTGCCGGGCATGACCTGAGTTGGGTCCGGGACGGCTGGCTGCTCCATCGTCGGCGGGTCCTCGGCAGGCGGGTTGACTGCGGGGATGCCGTGTGGCTCAGTGGGGTCACCGGGTCCAGAAGGAGTAGACATACCTGACAGGCTAGTCCTGTGATCCCGCGTATCGTCACGCTAGTAGCCATATCAATGGCAGTCGGCCTGGCCGGTTGTTCTGCACCGAGTCAGCAGGTGGACCAGACGAATCAAGATGAAACGTCCTCTGCGAACGCCGAAGCGACAAGTGCCACGCAGGTGGGCGCGTCCACTGACGTCTGCACTGTCCGGGATTCGCGGCTCACCGAGCTCAGCGGAATCACGACTTCCATCGCGCACCCGGGCACGCTGTGGACTCACAACGACTCCGGTGGTGGCTCGGTGATCTACGCACTTGATGACTCGACGTGCGAGGTGCAGGCTGTCATCACTTTGGACGGTGTGGACTTAGTCGACCCAGAGGCGATAGCTGTCGGTCGCGACGCGAATGGCGAACCGATCATCTGGGTCGCCGACATTGGTGGCAATACCGTGCGCCGCTCGAATGTCTGGCTGCACAGTTTGGCTGAGCCCAAGGAACTCAAAGACCAGCGCGTGACAGTTAGTTCCTCGGCGATTACCTATTCCGATGGCCCGGGGGACTCTGAGGCGCTACTCGTTGAGCCCACGCCGGGTGGTCGGATGTGGATCGTCAGCAAACGCCAGTCGTCCGTCGGCAAGTTCTATGCCCTACCCGCTGGTTTCGGACCGGGTTCTACCTCAGCGCGGGTGACGCCGGTGGGATCGGCGCCTTGGCTGACCACCGACGCTGCGTTCGCGCCAAATGGTGAGGGTTTCGTACTGCGGACCTACCTGAGCGTGCGTCGCTACCAAGGCCCTGCGCCTGGAACCAACGAACGGATCGTCGAAGTTCCGCAACAGGGCCAAGGAGAGGCGCTCACTTACACCCCTGATTCATGTGCCCTGCTGACGATCCCTGAGGGTGAGAATCCCACCCTGCAGAAGACGGTCATCTGCTAACTGTTGGCGACGACCCAGTCGATGCAGTTGGTCAGGGCCGTTACGTCGGCCGGATCGACTGCCGGGAACATTGCCACTCGGAGTTGGTTGCGGCCCAGCTTGCGGTATGGCTCAACGTCCACGACACCGTTCGCGCGCAGCACCTTTGCCACGGCAGCGGCGTCAATAGCATCGTCGAAGTCGATCGTTGCGATCACATTGGAGCGAAGCGCCGGATCGCTGACGTACGGAGTCGTGTACGAGGTCGCTTCTGCCCAGTTGTAGAGATTCGCAGCCGACTGCGCCGTTCTCGCGGTCGTCCACGCTAGTCCGCCATTGGCGTTGAACCAGTCGATCTGCTCTGCCATCAGGAACAACGTCGCGACGGCGGGGGTGTTGTAGGTCTGGTTGAGGCGGGAGTTGTCGATGGCTGTCTGCAGGTTGAGGAAGTCTGGAATCCAGCGCTGGCTGTCGTTAATCTTGGCTGCCCGCTCGATCGCTGCCGGTGACATGATGGCGAACCAGATACCGCCGTCGGAGGCGAAGTTCTTCTGCGGGGCGAAGTAGTAGGCATCGGTCTGGCTGATGTCGATCGGCAGTCCACCAGCTGCCGACGTGGCATCGACTAGTAGTAGTGCGCCTTCGTCGGCGCCCGCAACGCGTTGTGGATTGATTGCTACGCCGGTGGAGGTCTCGTTTTGCGGCGTGGCGTAGGTGTCGATGCCGGCCTCGGCAACGAAGCTCGGAGCGGTGCCCGGATCGCTGCTGTTGATCCGTGGAACGTTGAGGAAGGGTGCATTTTGCGCGCACTTCGCGAACTTTCCGCCGAACTCGCCGAAGGTGAGGAACTCGGCTCGATCGTCGATCAGGCCGAAGGTGGCGATATCCCAAAACGCAGTCGACCCGCCATTACCTAAGACGACTTCGTAGCCGTCGGGGATTGTGAAGAGCTCACTCAACCCGGAACGGACTCGACCCACGAGATTCTTCACGGGGGCCTTGCGGTGCGAGGTTCCCATCAGCAGCGGTGCTGCCTCGACGAGAGCGGTCAGTTGCTCTGCGCGGACTTTCGAGGGTCCGGCACCGAATCGGCCGTCGGCGGGGAGCAGGTCAGCAGGAATCTGAAGTTCAGTCACGCGCTAAGGCTAGATCCGGGCATGGGGCCGGGCTGATCCCGGGTCGCCCAGGTGCGACCAGGCGCACATCTGAGTGGACCTCAGATGTGCCCGGGCGGCTAAATCAGGCGAGTGTGTATCCGGTAGGGATCATCGCCTCGGCGTTCCATCCAGGCACCTGTTCGGGCGTGCGGGGGCCAGGTCCGATGTAGCGAGCGGACGGGCGGATCAGTCGGCCGGTCTTCTTCTGCTCGAGCACGTGGGCACTCCAGCCAGCCAAACGTGCGCAGGTGAACATCGAGGTAAATAGGTGCGCTGGAACCTCAGCAAAGTCGAGCACGATGGCGGCCCAAAACTCGACATTTGTTTCCAAGATGCGATCCGGGCGGCGGTCGCGCAGTTCGGCGAGGGCGGCCTCTTCAAGTGCTAGTGCGACCTCGTAGCGGGGAGCATCCAACTCGCGCGCCGTGCGGCGCAGAACACGCGCACGCGGGTCCTCGGCGCGGTAGACGCGGTGGCCAAAGCCCATCAACCGATCGCCGCGGTCGAGGATGCCTTTTACGTACCCCTCGGCGTCGCCAGATCGTTCGATCTCTTCGATCATCCCGAGCACCCGGCTAGGTGCTCCGCCATGTAGCGGCCCGCTCATGGCACCAATAGCGCCAGAGATGGCCGCCGCGACGTCCGCTCCGGTGGAGGCGATCACGCGGGAGGTGAAGGTAGATGCGTTCATTCCGTGTTCGGCGGCGGACACGAAGTACGCGTCGACGGCCTGGACATGCTCGGGGTCCGGATCTCCCCGCCAACGAACCATGAATCGCTCGACGATGGTCTGGGCTTCGTCGATTCGAGCCTGCGACACCATTGGCTCTCCGAGGCCGCGAGCGGCCTGAGCAACGAACGACATCGCCATGACGGATACATGCGCCAAGTTGTCACGCGCAGTCTTGTCGTCGATGTCTAGCAGCGGACGCAGGCCCCAGACTGGGGCGAGCATGGCGATTGCCGACTGAACATCGACGCGAACGTCGCCAGAGTGGACCGGGATGGGGAACGGTTCAGCCGGTGGTAGTCCGGGATTGAACTCGTTGTCCACGAGCAGACCCCAGATGTGGGCAAATGAAACCCGGCCGACGAGGTCCTCGATGTCGACACCGCGATATCGCAGTGAGCCACCGTCCTTGTCAGGCTCAGCGATTTCGGTTTCGAATGCGATGACGCCTTCGAGTCCAGGTACGAATTCCGACATGTATGTCTCCCGTGGCAGTTTGCGCAGTAGCTGACTGGTCAAGTAGTGCTGCGCCGCGTGCAGAACAGGGCTCGTGGCCCTCATTCCCGATCGCGGCTATCTTGTCGTATCGCACCTAGGTGAGTCGCACCGAGGTCAGTTCGACGTGTCGGGTTGCCAGCCAGTCAGGACCGAATCTACGGTGCCTTCGACGCTCGTCCCGCGAGCCTTAGCTCCGGTGCGCAGGGTGCGGCGCACGGACGCCGGAACGCTCGTACGAAGATCGATCCGGTCTACCGCCCGTGCGCCGGATTTCTTTCCCTTGCCCTTCTTTTTCTTACCTTTGCCTTTCTTCTTCTTTTTGTCCTTCTTCTTACTCGCGTCCTTCTTCTTGCTCGAGGACTTCTTATTCGACTTCTTGTTTGACTTCTTGGCCACTTGGGTGCCTCCCTCCGCATCGGTATCGCCGTGACCGACGACGTGATCCGACGCTAGCGCTGCCGCTGCGGGGGTTTCAGAATCAGTAACGCTCGTTTGGCGGCTTCGCAGATCGATTTCTCGCCGATCAACTGCCAGCGGAGCCGGAGGAGGCGGTGCAGTTCTGACATCGATCTGCCGGTGACGGGGTGCCGACGGGGATGCTGGATGGACATCGGCATCGGGGGCTTTGCGCAAGGCCGGGCGGGGTGCGGGGTTAGTCATGGCTATTCCTTGTGGGCGCCGGCCAGCGACGGCCGTGGTTCGGGTGAGGTTGAAGACGTCAAGAAGAGGACCTCGGGAGCCTGCGGCGTCAGCGAGGCCAGCAGGCGGTCGAATGCGGCGGTGATGTCGGCGGCGCCGTTACTCGTCCAGCGCTGAACCGGAACGCAGGCTCCTTGGGACAACTGCACGGCAGCTCGGTCGGGTAGGCCGCCGAGCACCAGGGTGCCGAACGCAGCGCGCAACTCGTCCATCCGGTAGGCGTGCTCGGCCAAAGTCGGGCGAACTCGGTTAGCAATGATTCCCAGCGGTCGCAGTTCCGGGTTCCCGTTCGCCGCAACGATCGAGACAGCCTCTAGCGCTTGCTCTGCTCCCTGGATCGCGAAGAATGACGGCTCGGTAACGACGAGCGCGTCAGTTGCGGCGTACAGCGCGTTACGAGTCAGTTCCCCGAGTGAGGGCGGACAGTCGATGAGGACGAGATCGTAGTTGTCCGTGACGCCACTCAACGTTTTGCGCAGCCGCAGCGCTGATTCTGGTCCGTTCGATTCTGAGCGATGCTCGAGTGCTCGCTCACTCGGAACTAGGTGAACGCTCACCGGATTCCATCCGGAGGCGACGATCGCATCCGCGGCTACGCCGTCGCGCCCGTCGAACAGGACATCGGAGGTCGTGTACGGCGTACGCACTGGATCTAGCGACGAGGTCGCGTTAGCTTGCGGGTCGAGGTCGACCACGAGCACTCGCAGGCCCTGGGCAGCGGCACTACCTGCCAAGCCGAGCACGACACTGGTTTTGCCCACCCCACCCTTGAGGGAGAGGGCCGCGATTATCTGCGTCATCCCGATAGTGTCGCAGCCGCGCCGGACATCGACGGGCGGCAACACGGGTGATTCTGCGCGGGGCCCAACCCGTCGGCAATGACAGGCTGTCATCGGCCTCGGCTTAGCTCCGCGGGGGTAGTGCCGCGTAGCGGGCTAGAGCTTCGTTGCGTTCGGCATGGTGGTCGATGATCGGGCTGGGGTACGCGCCGATTCCCTGGCCCTCGAGTGTGCCAACCAGCTTCCACGGCTCATGTACCGCGGCACCAGGCACACTGCGCAGTTCGGGTACCCAGCGACGCACGTAGTCACCGTCTGGATCGAATTTCAGACCCTGCAGCACCGGGTTGAAGATTCGGTAGAACGGCGCCGCATCCGTTCCGCACCCGGCCACCCACTGCCAACCCTGCTGGTTGCTCGCCGAGTCGCCATCGCGAAGCCAATACATGAACTCGGCGGCTCCGCGTTGCCACGGCAGATGCAGTCCTTTGACTAGGAATGATGCGGTCACCATCCGCACACGATTGTGCATCCAGCCCGTCGCGCGTAGTTGGCGCATTCCGGCGTCCACGAATGGGTAGCCAGTGCGTCCGTCGCACCATGCCTGGAAGTTCTCTTCGGCGACTGGTCCCCAGTTGATTTTCAGGTCAGAGTCGTAGCGTGAGTCCAGTGAGGCCCGAATGCTCGATGGGTTCGCGTGCCACACCTCGGCGTAGAACTCCCGCCAGGCAACCTCTTTGCGAAACGTTTCGGGTCCTTTGTTGGGTGACTGCAGAAGTAGCGGATTCAGGTCAGCCAGCAGCGTGCGCGGATGGATCTGCCCCCATCGCAGGTACGCCGACAAGTTGCTGGTGGCATCGAGGTCGGGACGGTTTCGGTCGTGGCCGTACTCGACAATCGGACCCTCGAGGAACCATTCCCACCGACGCAGTGCTGCGTGTTCCCCGACTTCGGGCAAGTCAATATCGGCGGCATAGGCGTCGGCCCGTACCTCGCCCAGCTGAGCTGTGACGGCGTCGGCCAGTCCGGTCGCTGCTGGGTCCACCCAGTCGATCGTTGCCAGATCCACCTGGGCGGGGTCGGCGTAGCCGTGAGCAAGCCACGCCTTGTAGAACGGCGTGTAGACCCGGTACCGAGTGCCGTCCGGTTTCGTGACAGATCCGGGATCGATCGCGTAGGGCGAGCCAACTTGGGTCAGGCTGCGTTCATCAGCGCGGAGCGCGTCGGAAACCAGTTCGTCCCGGGCTGTTCCATAGGTGCCGAAGTCTCTGCTGACGAACACTTGACTGGCATCGACCTCAGCTGCGACCTGGCGGACGACCTCCACCGGGTTACCCCGCAGGACGAACAGTCGCCCTTGAAGTTGGTCATCCAGTTCCAGCAGGGAGCGGCGCAACCATTCCATCCGCACCGGTCCGCTCGCGCTCTCCAAAGCCGGATCCAAAACGAACAAGCCGAGGACAGTTCCATCTACGCTGGCCTCGAGAGCACCGTTCAGGGCAGGATTGTCGCCAAGTCTCAGGTCTCGGCGAAACCACATGATGGCGGGCATAGCTGCGTTCCTAAGGTTGATCGACAAAGATCAGTTGTGCAGTTGCAGCATCAATTTCGGCGTACTCACCGGCGATACCAACCAGTAGGCCGCCGGGAGACTTGCTCGCCTTGACCTTCTCGCCCGGCCATACTCCCGCGCGGCGAAGGCCAGCCATGAGTTCGGTATCGGTCTGCAGTGGTTCGCCGATCCGGCGAATGGTTGCCCGCAACTGGTCGGGACCCTTACGCCCAAACAGCGAGGCCAAGGTGACCAGCGGGCCAGTCACTTCTCGGTCGGTATCCTCGCCGAGTTCCGCCAGGCCAGGGATTGGATTCCCGAATGGCGAGGTCGTTGGATGCCCAAGGATCTCCAATAGGCGCCGTTCGACGGTGTCACTCATGACGTGTTCCCAGCGGCAGGCTTCCGTGTGGACCTGTTCGTAGGGCAGTCCAATAACGTCAACAAGAAGGCATTCAGATAGGCGGTGTTTGCGCATCACTCTGGTGGCGTGTTCGCGACCTACGGTGGACAGTTCAAGGTGCCGGTCGCCCTCAACGGAGAGCAAGCCATCGCGCTCCATCCGTGCCACTGTCTGTGAGACGGTTGGCCCGCTTTGGCCGAGTCTCTCAGCGATGCGTGCGCGCAACGGTGTGACGCCCTCCTCTTCAAGTTCGAAGATCGTGCGCAGGTACATCTCGGTGGTATCGATCAGGTCGCTCATACCGCTCCATTCCGCTTTCACACATTGTGGCTGGCCTAGTCCGCCGTTGGGTGGTTGGGTCGAACTGCAACTGCTGGACAGTGAAAACGGGCCGGTGAGCGTCCAGAAACAGCCGAAGAACATCTGAAATTGGTTCATTCGTGCTAGCTGAATCGTGGGCATGTCGGAACTACATCCTTGTTATTTGCTTACCAAGAGTTAGGAAAAGATCGAAGATTTAGCCAAATCGGCGCCGTTTCATGCGTGGAGTCCTTGAAGTTGCCATTGATTTCGGCATTGACCGGGCGCGAGGTGTAAAACCTCGCTAGCTTCTCGGATGATCCACCAAACGGTGGAGTTGCGCACTTGGAGGATTCACAGATGTCGGTACCCGAGAACACGGGGGTCACCCGTCGACCCGGAATGCGCGCGACCCTCGCGGTTGCGGCGACGTTCGGACTCGCTGCCTCCGGTGTGCTTGTAGCCACCGATTCCGCCAGTGCTGCGACAGCGACGGTCGTCCGTCCTGCTGCCAAGCCAGTTCTTCAGCAGGGCGCATCAGGCCCGGCGGTCGTGAAGCTTCAGAAGAAGATCGGTGTCTCACCGGCCACGGGCTACTTCGGTGCGACGACGAAGAAGGCCGTTAAGAGCTTTCAAGCAGCCAACGGCGTGCCGAGTACCGGCGTCGTGGCGTCCATGACCTGGGCAGCGATCAAATCGTCTGGGGCAGCAGGCGCTTCCTCGCCAGCTCGGAGTAAAGAGAAGCGGCCGAAGTTGAGCATCGGCATGACGCACCCTGCGGTCACCACGCTTCAGGTGCGGATGAACATGCCACAAGCGACCGGATACTTCGGTTCGCTCACCGACGCCTATGTGCGCAGCTTGCAGGCCAAGGCCAAGCTGCGCGTCACCGGCGTTGTGAACAAGAAGACGTGGCGCAAGGCCAAACGCGTCACTGTCCCACCGCCCGCATCGGCTGCCAGTTCCGCGCCGACCCCAGCGCCACCGGCGCCGAGCGGCGGGCTGCGCAAACGGATCCTGTCGATCGCAGCGTCGTACCAAGGTGTGCCGTATGTAGCCGGTGGCTACACCCCGGCCGAAGGTTTCAACTGCAGCAGCTACACCCAGTGGGTGTACCAGCAAGCCGGAATTGATCTCGGTGGCGCATACACAGTGACTCAGTACGCCAATGCTCAGAAGATCAGCCAGAGCGAGGCCAAGAAGGGTGATCTCGTCTTCTTCTACAACTACCCGAACGACTTCCTCGGGCACGTCGGAATCTACGCCGGCAAGGGAATGTTCTGGCACGCTCCGCGCACTGGTCGTGTTGTGTCGCTTGATCCGATCTACAGCAAAAAGGTGCTGTTCGCGCGCGTCATTTGATCGGCTAGTGCATTGGCTCGCGGAGCACCGCTCGACATTTCAACCGGCGAAAGTCAGCTTTCGCATACCGCTAGTCTGGCGCCGTGACGATACCTACGAATCCCGCAGCCCTCAATACGCTTGCCGACGGATGTCTTGATGGCCGCAGTGCCCTGATCACCGGCGGTGGCAGCGGCATTGGACGCGCAACTGCGTTATTGCTGGCACGCCTTGGGGCCCGCGTGGCTGTCACTGGACGGCGTGAGGCAGAACTGGCGCACACCGCCCAACTCGGTGCGCAGGCTGGCTACTCTCACAAGATTCTGGCGGTGGCCTGCGACGTGCGCGAACCAGAGAACGTGGACGCGATGCTGGACACGGTGCTTGCTCAGCACGAGTTCGTCGACGTGCTGGTGAACAATGCGGGTGGTCAGTTTCTGGCTCCAGCAGAATCGATCACCTACAACGGATTTCGGGCGGTAACTCGGCTCAACCTCGACGCAACCTGGTACGTCACCACCCAGGTTGCGAGCCGCTCGATGATTCCGCGCAAGTACGGCAAAGTCGTCTCCATAACGATGACCCCGCGGCGAGGGATCCCTGGCATGTCGCACTCGTCAGCGGCCCGCGCTGGTGTCGAGTCGTTGACTCGCATGTGGGCAGTTGAGTGGGGGCAGTACGGAATCCGCCTGGCGGCTATCGCTCCCGGCATCGTCCACACACAAGCTTGGGAACGTTACGGACTCGACCCAGATGCGATGGGTGAGAACATGCCGGTCGGACGGTTGCAGTCTGCTGACGATGTAGCAGCCCTCGCCGGGTTCTTGATCTCCCCAGGCGGGGACTACATCTCGGGGGCGACGATTGTGGCTGATGGGGGCTTTGAGAACTCCTATCCGTTGAATATGTCGTAGCTGCGAACCGCCGCACTCGTCGGGTTTCGTTCCGGTTCCGATCGCTCTAGGGTGATCGTGTGACGACTACTGATTCTGTGCAACCGCAGGCGGATCCTCGTTACCAGCGACTGGTGACGAGGATTCGGGAGCAATACGAGGCGATTCCGGCGGGTAGTCCGGTTCGTCTGGCAAAGAAGACGTCGAACCTGTTCCGGACACGAACTCAGGTGCAAGCGCCCGGGCTCGACGTTGCCGCTTTCGACGGAGTGATCAGCGTCGACCCAGAGAATTTGAGCGCTGATGTGCTGGGTATGACCACTTATGAGCATTTAGTCGACGCAACCCTGCCATTTGGGCTCATGCCGCTAGTCGTTCCGCAGCTAAAGACCATCACGCTCGGCGGTGCCGTCACGGGCTTGGGGATCGAGTCGTCGTCATTTCGCGAGGGGCTGCCCCACGAGTCTGTCATCGAGATGGACGTGCTGACGGGGGCGGGCGAGATAGTCACGGTGACCTCGCAGCCGGAGGATCCGAACCGGGACCTCTACTTGGCGTTTCCCAACTCCTACGGGTCGTTGGGTTACGCCCTGCGCTTGAGGATTGCGCTGATGCCGATCAAGACCTACGTCCAGCTTCGTCATGTCCGCTACGCGACGGCGCAGCAGATGGCCACGGCGATCGCGCAGATCACCGAGGCGGGAACCTTCGAGGGTCGGCATGTCGATTTCCTTGACGGCACGGTCTTCAGTTCCGATGAGCAGTACCTCACCGTGGGAGCTTGGACCGATGAACTGCCGGCTGGCTACCAGCAGCCCAGCGACTACACCGGATCGCAGATCTACTACCGGTCAATCCAGCAACGAGGCGCAGATGTGCTCACCGCGCGCGACTACATCTGGCGATGGGATACCGATTGGTTCTGGTGCTCACGGGCATTCGGAGCGCAGAACTCGATCGTCCGTTCCGTTTGGCCAAAATCTAAACTGCGCTCGGATGTCTACTGGAAGATCATCGCTGCGGCCCGGCGATTCGATATCAGTGGCAAACAGTCGAAGATCATGCGCCGACCGCTGCGCGAGGATGTCATCCAAGACGTCGAGGTGCCCGTCGAGCGTCTCGCGGATTTCCTAGAGTTCTTCCATCGGGAAGTCGGAATCTCCCCAATCTGGGTGTGTCCATTGCGCTCCAGAGATGGACACACGCGCTGGCCGCTATACGACATGAACCCTGACTTGACGTACGTGAACGTCGGATTCTGGTCAACAGTTGCGTTGCCCGAGGGCATCAACCCCGAAGAGGGGTACGTGAACCGCAAGATCGAGCAGGAGGTAACGCGACTATCGGGTCACAAGTCGTTGTACTCGAGTGCCTTCTACCCCGAAGACGAATTCGACGAACTTTACGGCGGTGAGGAGTATCGGCGGATCAAGAAGGTGTACGACCCGCAAAACCGACTTACTGCTCTATTCGCAAAGGTGGTTCAACGTCGCTAGGGTTGGCCGAAGCAGGATCTTGGGTCGGTTTTGGACGGCTGCTCACTATGCGGCACTAGCTAAACTGGAGGATTAATGAAACTGGGAGAAGCATTCAGCCTAATCGCTGGCCCAGATGCGCCGGTCGAGTTCTTGGCCTACGACGGTAGTAAGGCCGGAGTTCCCGGATCTCCTGTGCGCGTTGAGGTCCGTTCCGAGCGCGCCGTAGATCTGGCCATGTCTCATCCAGGCCAAGTGGGGCTTGCTCGCGCCTACGTCGCAGGTGAGGTCGAGGTTGTCGGTGACCTAGTCGACCTCTTCGAGGCACTGAACCATGTCCGTCCCAACACCATCTCGTGGTCGACCCGAGCAAAGATCGGGCGGGCTTTCACGCCGTACTTCTTCCGCAACGCGGACCTACTGCGCCGCGGCGAGGTTCCACCGGAGGAGACCAAGCTCGGTGGTCGACGCCATTCCAAGGGTCGCGACGCCGATGCCATCAAACATCATTACGACGTGTCCAACGCCTTCTACGAGTGGGTGCTGGGCCCATCGATGGCCTACACCTGCGCGGTCTTCCCCACGCAGGATGCCACGCTTGAGCAAGCGCAGGAAGAGAAGTTCGACCTCGTCTGCCGCAAACTCGACCTCAAGCCTGGCATGCGTCTACTCGACGTTGGCTGTGGTTGGGGCGGAATGGTGATGCATGCAGCAAAGAACTACGGCGTTGAGGCGATTGGTGTCACGCTGTCGGAGTCTCAAGCGCAGTGGGCACAGCAGGCCATCGCGGACGCCGGACTTGAGGGCCAAGCGGAGGTCCGATTCAGCGACTACCGAGATGTCCCGGAGTCAGGTTTCGATGCCATCTCCTCCATCGGTCTCACGGAGCATATCGGCGAGCACAACTACCCGGCGTACTTCTCGTTTCTGCGCAGTAAGGCTCGCCCCGAGGCGCGATTGCTCAACCACTCGATCACCCGGTTCGATGACAACCAGAAGGTGCACTACCGCAACAGCTTCATCAACCGCTACATCTTCCCCGACGGGGAGCTCACTGGCCCAGCAAAGATCATGACCGCCATGACGGCAGCTGGTTGGGAGGTGCGCCATGAAGAGAACATTCGCGAGCATTACGCGAAGACGCTCAATGCGTGGCGGATGAACCTGGAGGATCACTGGGCAGAGGCGGTGGATGAGGTTGGTGAACGCAAGGCTCGAGTTTGGCGCCTCTACATGGCGGCGGCCGAGTTCGGCTTCATTCACAACATCATTCAGTTGCACCAGTTCCTGGGAACAAATACTGCAGCTGATGGATCCTCTGGGATGCCGCTACGCCCGGACTTCAGCCGAAAGCGTTAGTCCTGCTGGGCTGAGACTGCGCTGCGGTGCGGCCGTTCTAACTGCGGCACGAGCCACGGCAGGAACTTCTCGAAAGCAGTTGTCCAGAAGTAGAACGAGTGGTTGCCGTCGAACTGAATGAAATCAACGGTCATCCCAAGTTCGGTGGCGGCCTTGGTGAACTGCTGCTCGTCGGTGATTAGCTCAGTATCGTCTTGTCGTCCAATGTAGATCTGGCCTGCGACCGACCTGGACGCTGGCTGATTCTCAATGATCCACGTTGACGTGTAGCTATTTACGGTCTCGTCGAGGTTCTCGACTGGGCCGAAGAGTGCACCCATGCCATCGTCGTAGGTCGGCATGGTCGAGCCAGAAAAGTTCCCGAAGAAGCCGAATGTTTGGGGATTTCGGAGGGCAAGAACCTGCGCGCAGTAGCCACCCATGGACAGGCCCGCGACAGCTTGACCGCGCGGTCCAGTCAAGGTCCGGAAGTTGGCGTTCACGAAGCCTGGAACGTCCTGGGCGAGGTAGTCCTGCCAGTTGCCTTGGACGCCGTTCACGCACTCGGTGTCGCTGAGTTCGGTGTAGCCAACGCTCGGCGAGACGATGATCACCGGTTGGCCGTTAGCGGCGCTGGCTTGGCCCGTTCGGATCGCGTTCCCGCCGAGCGTCCAATCCGTGAACCCTCCGGGGCTGCCTGGGTATAGGTAGACCACGGGGTAGTTCTTTTCAGGCTCAGTGAAGTATTGCGGCGGAAGCCACACAAGTGCTGGAGATGACTCGACGCCGCTCTTGGTCCCGGGGATGTCTGTCTGTACGGAGATCCCTCGCGCGTATTGGCCCTGTGGGTTTTGGACCTGCTCGATCGAGGCGGTGGGGAACGGGTAGGCGCCATACAGGTCGCCCATGCGGGTATAGAGGCCAAAGTAGACGTTCGCAGCCGCGGCCGCTGCGAGCAGGATGATCGGCAGCGCGAGTGGGAGTGGCCAGAAGTACCAGCGTTTGTGATGCCTTGCTCTCGACCACGTCCAGATCAATACGGCCACGAAGAGGATGAGGAAGAGGATCACGGTGGCGTTGTTCTTGATGTTCAGGTCGTTGAACCAGGTGATCACCGACGCGTCGGTGGCGTACTGACTCCCGGGCATGATCCGATAGTGGACTAGTGGCCATGGGGAGGCCAATAATGCGCCTCGGATTTGGCCCAACTGCGTTGCGCAGAGCGTGCCCCGGAGCGGAATCGAACCGCTGGCCTACCGCTTAGGAGGCGGTCGCTCTATCCGACTGAGCTACCGGGGCGTGAGCGTCAGCATAAGTTACCCCACGAGGAATCAGATCCCCTTCGGGTGCAGCCCAACTGTGCTCGCGCGCCAGTGGTGCAACAGAGTGAGAGAGGCCATCAATCCAGTTGGGGCATCTCCCAATCGGCGAAGTCGAAACCTGGAGATACGAAGCACGCAACGAGCACCCAGTCCCCAGCGGCTACCCGAGCCATCTGCCATTGAGACGGCTCAATAATCGCCTGAGTGCGCATGCCCAGCGACGCTGATCCGAGGTGGAACTCCTCCGATTGCTGTGGGCGGCGGCCGGTGCCACCATTGCTTAGTACCAAATCGCCGCCGTCCTGCCACACCCATGTCTCCTGGCTGCCATGTATGCGGTGCCACTGTGACTGCTGCCCAGCAGGCAGTAGGTAGTGGATGCTGGTAACCAGACTTCGCTCACCGCGGGGTGTCTCAACCGCAAGTGGTGACTGCCAGAACCGTCGAAACCAGCCGCCCTCTGGGTGTTCTTCGAGATCTAGTTCGGCGACGATCTCGGTGGCATCGCGCACTGGGACGTTGACCTTTCGACTAGAGGTTGGACTAGAGGTTGAATGTTGGCGCCGCCTAGATCCCTTGCCAACTTGGTTTGTTGGCGTAGGTCCACTTGTAGTGCTCCCGGTCGGCGAGCTTGGAGGCAGCGCCCTCGTCGACGATCACCGTTGCGTGCGGGTGCAACTGCAATGCCGTCGAGGGAACCATCGATGTGACGGGGCCCTCAACGGTTGCTCGAATTGCTTCAGCTTTGCCCTCGCCCCACGCCAGCAGGACCAAGTGTCGAGCACGCAGGATGGTGCCGACTCCTTGAGTCAGGACGTGGGTGGGTACGCGGGCCAAGTCGTCGTCGAAGAAGCGAGCATTGTCCTCTCGCGTTTGTTCCGTGAGCGTCTTGATTCGGGTCAACGAGGCTAGTGACGACACCGGTTCGTTGAAGCCGATGTGACCGTCGCTGCCCACTCCAAGGATTTGCAGATCGATTCCACCAGCAGCGTTGATGGCCTTCTCGTAGGCAACGCAGGCCGCTGGGATGTTGTCTGACCAGCCATCGGGGCCGTGCACCGATCCGGGCGCAAAGTCGACGCGATCGGCGATCTCCCGCTTGATGACAGCGCGGTAGGACTCGGGGTCGTCATCCGGCAGCCCGACGTACTCGTCGAGGGCGAATCCCTTTGCCTGTGCGAAGGACAGTCCGTCGTTCTCGTATCGGCGGACGAGGTCGTCGTAGACGCCCAGTGGAGTGCTGCCGGTCGCGAGTCCGAGAACCGCAGATGGCTTTTCGGTGAGGAGTTTGGCGATTGCACCGCCCGCGATTTCGCTTCCTTCAGCTTTGGAATCGACGACAACAACTTCCACAACAGCCTCCTGAGTTCCCGGGTACGAGATGTGCGCTCGGGCAAGGCTAGCGAGTTGAGCGTCGACCCTCCTGCTCAGCGAGATCCGTCGTGTGCAGATGGCCTAACGAGGGTGTGCGCGCTCAATCGTTCGTCAGTTGTTGCCCCAAATCATGTCAATGGTCTCAATTGAGGTGCGGGCGAACTCGCTGGTCTGATCGAGTAGTTGTTCGGTGGATTGCGAGCGCAGCAAGGCGTACTGATCTAACGCCCCAACGGGGACCAAGGCAGCCAACTGCCAGCTTGATTCGAGCGGGTCATTGGAGATTTCCACGTCATGGGGCCAGCCCTGGCCGTGTTCATTATGAAGGCGTAGCGCGTTGCGGACCAGGGTCTCCGTTGTGTCGCGCTTGCCTGCGAGAGCGTCGCTCCATTCAAGGTCGGGCAGTTCTTTGATCTGTGCTCTTGGGTACGGGTCGTCCTCCAGCCACTGGGTAACCTCGAATCGCTTGGTTCCCGTCGCGACAACCGCCATGAATCCCTCGGGCGCCTTGACCTCGATGACGCGTGCCAATGTTCCGACCTCAGCGCGCTGATCGCCGCCACCGACCTCGTGTCCGCGCTCGATCAGGACCACGCCGAACTGCGCATCGTCGGAGTCGAGTAGGTCGCCCAACATCTGCAGGTAGCGTGGCTCAAACAAACGCAGAGCCAAGGGCATGTACGGAAGCAGCACACTTCCGAGTGGAAACATCGGCGCAGTTGTCACTCGCTAAGCGAATCATCTTGGTGGGGCGCGGTCAACGTGTGGTGGCCGTCTTCGTCGCAACTGGCGTTCCCTTGAAGACCGAGCCAAGCACGCGAGTGTTGCCGAGATCCGCCACAGGGTCGCGATCCACCACAGTGAAGTCCGCGCTCTTGCCAGCCCTAATCGAACCGACTTGATTCTCCATCGCCCGGTTGCTCTACCCCTAGTGCCCAGGTTCTGGTTGCGGGGCCACCGATCGATTGCTGCTGCCAACTCGTCCAGCCCGTCGTTCCATCGTGTCTGACCGTTGCGCGGTATGCACCTTGGGTGCCACTGCTTGCGGGCGCATTCGGCGCTTCGGCGAACTACGCTGTTCTCACGGTGATGTCGGCAGTGTTGGCGCTGTCACGGCGCCACCGATTAGTCACTGCCACTACACCGCAACGATGTCGCGGGAGATAGGAGCAAGACGTGGAATGCGATCTCACCCATGTGATGCTGACCGGAACGTCTTCGGGTATCGGCGAGGCAACGAAGGTTGCAGCACTTGCCCAGGGCTGGCACGTCTTTGCGGGTGATCGCACGTCCCCTGACGATGCGGCGACCGTAGAGTCCGGGGGAGGTTTGCTTACACCCATTCACGTGGACGTGACAAAGGCCGACCAGGTCGCCGCAGCCGCGACGGTTATTGGTGAACATGTCGGGGATATGGGCCTGAATGGGCTGGCGAATATTGCCGGCATTGGCGTCCCAGGCCCAATAGAGACATTGGCGCTAGACAAACTGCGAGCTTCATTCGAGGTCGACGTGATCGGCCAAGTCGCGCTCACCCAGGCGCTCTTGCCGAGCTTGCGAAAAGCCACCGGACGCATCGTCTTTATCGGATCGATTGCGGACCGCATCACCCCACCATTCTTCGGTGCGTTGTCTGCCTCGAAGTCGGCTATCGCCTCGATCAGTGAGACATTGCGGGTGGAACTGTCGCCGTGGAGTATCGATGTGGTGCTCGTGGAGCCGGGCTTCATCTCGACCGGTGCGGATGAGGCGACGGGCGCGATGATCGACCAGGTGGCCGCCCGGTTCACGCCAGAGCAGCGGGAACTCTACGGCGCCATGTTTGCCTCCGCGACACAAGCGGGAAAGGCTGTGCAGGCGGCTGGCAGCGACCCAGCCGGAGTGGCTGACGTGATCGTTCACGCGCTCTCCACCGCGCACCCCAAACGCCACTACTTGACCGGCTCTAAGTCGCACTTGGCCGCGGGATTGGCGAAGCTGCCGGAGGCTGTGCAGGAGGGTCTTGAGCGCAAGGCGTTCAAGCTGCCTAAACCCGGCTCCCTCGCTGACTAGTCAACTACGGGAACCTTCGCACCTTCACACTATTGTGCGCATTCCTTAACCCATCCCTAATCAGTTTTACCATACCCCATGGGGTATCTGCGAGATACTAGATGCAGCCAACAAAACTGAAGGGTGGCGGTTGAAATGAACAGCGAAGAGGGCGAAGCGAACACCTCCAATGACGTACAAGGCGAGCACTCAGGAGTGAGCCAGACGAACCGGCGTGGGCGACTGCGTACTGCGGGATTGGTTGTGGGAACAGCAGTCGCCGCTGGGGCGGTTGTCGCTGGCGGTGCACTCGCATCGGCAACAACGTCGACCAGTTCAGGGGTGGGTCAGTCGTACTCGGCAAGCGCGACCACCGGTGTGGATGCGGTCAGCGCGTCAGTGTCATCGAAGGCGGGTAAATCGCGAGGACCGGGAAACCGGGGTAGTTGGGGTAATGGCGGTGGACAATCAGGTGGATCACATTCAGTCGCCATCGAACCGGGCTCGCTAGGTACTGCGAGTGCTGCAACGGCGGCTCAGTTGGCCTACCTCGTCGAGGAGGAGAAGCTAGCCCACGACATCTATGTGCTCGCGGGAACGCTCTACTCGGAGCGGGTATTCGACAACATCTCCCGCTCGGAATCAACTCACCAAGATGCAGTGCGCCAGTTGCTCGCCGGCTACGGACTCGACGACCCGAGCGAGGGTATGGCTGCGGGGGAGTTCCAGGATGCCGACCTGCAGGCGCTGTACGACAAGCTCGCCAAGAAGGTGAGTAAGTCTGCCAAGAAGGCGGCGAAGGTCGGCGTGATTATTGAGAAGACCGACATTGCTGATCTCAGGGTTGCGATCGCGCAAGCTGACAGTTCAGAGGTCAAGCAGACTCTGGAACGCCTCGAAGCGGCAAGTCAGAATCATCTAAAAGCCTTCAAGCGACTGAAGGCTCGTAGTTAGAACACCTCATTGGGTTCTCGGCAGAACTAACTAGTGCGCCGTCCGGTGGGTAACTTTCGAGTCACTCGACTGGGCGGCGCAAGCGGCGTACGGCCACCAGGCCAAGAGCCGCTAGCGCGATTACCCCGATGGCGATCGCTGCCGGGCTCAACCCTGGCTCCGGGGCCGGTGGATCTAAGGTGTAAACGTAGGCGACTCGCGCAATGGCATCGGCTGGCGGAGGGTACGGGCTAGCGTCGGAGGCCCTCGCGCTGGCAGCTTTGAGGTAGGCGTTGGCCATCGCGGGTTGCTGCGAAGAATCGATCACTTGGTTCAGTGCCGTGGATGTGCCCTCGGATTGCAGCTTTTGTGCACCCTGGGCAAGTCCGTCCGTGCCTGTAACTAACGCCTCAGATCTGGTCGCCAGTTTGGACAGTCCGCTCGCCAACTCGTCGTTACCCACGGTGAGTCCTTCGGCTAATCCGGTTGCCGCCGCCGAACCCGCCGCAAGCTCTTTGGTTGCCTTGGCAGCCTTGTTCAGAGCCTTTTCCAGCTCCGTGAGGCCGCCGTAGACGCTCTCGCCTGCGGTGCTCTTGAGCCCGGTGCTAACAGCAATCAACCCAGCTGTGATGCGACTCAGCAGCTGTTCGTCCATCACTTTTAGGCCGAGAGCCACAAGTCCTGAGGAGGCACCGGCGGCGGTCGCTTTCTGAAGCCCAGTGTGCAGTTCACTACAGCCGCTGGTCGCTGGAACTGCGCAGAGTTGCGCGTAGGCGCTAGTCAAAGCCGCGACCGCGTCGGCATCGTTGCGAGCCGCTGAGGCAGCCAGCTGACTCAGCCCCTGAGCGCTGAGTTCAGCGATCCGGCTGGCCTGAACGAGGGTGATTGTGTTGGGAAACGGCGGGAAGGGATTGATCGGTGGGTCGTCCGCCGACCCGATGATGTCGGTTATCTCGCTGACGGCCTCGGCCAAGGCAGCGGTGGCATCCGCGGCAGCTGGAAGTCCTGAGGAGCCAGCGAGTTGGTCAAGGCCACCGGACAGGTCGACGAGGCCTTCCGTGAGCAGAGCAGCTCCGAGGGCGAGTCCCTCGGAGCCAGTGGCCGCCTCACTCGCTCCTTTCGCTGCTGCGGATTGGGCTGCGGCAAGCTGCGCGGCACCATCTGCGAGTTCAAGGGTGGATTCGTTGATCGCTGCCAGTCCCGATGCTAGCTCCGCGCTGCCGCTGACCGATTCGCTCAACAGCGTGGACGAGAAGCCCACGGCCGGGTCTTGGTCGGTGGTGACTGGGATGACTTCCATTAGCACGGCCGGGACATCGAGGTCGCTGCCGCTGATCTCGAAGTCCATCACCTGCTGGAAGTTGCCCAGTGGTGGGTAGAGAACGAGGTTCCACTGAAGTGCCGTCTGGCCCTCCGTCGTGGTGGACACGACCGCAGTGCCCGCGCTCTTGATCCGCACGTCGCTCGGCACCGTCGCTATGACGGTCCCGACGAAGGGTGCGAATACCGGTTGTTCTTGTGTTCGGGAGGTTCCGTCAGCGTCGGTGTAGGTGATCGACTGGTTCTCCACGACGGTATTCGTGGCGGTATAGGTGATCTTGACATCACCGTCGAAGCCACTGATCACGTCCGGGTTCACTCCGTTCGCGCCCTCGCCACTGGTCGCGTACTCCGCGTGGAACGCCACCGGCAGGGGCTTGTCGAAGGTCGCCTGCGTAGAGGTGCTCGTCTGAGCGGAGCCACCGACCGAGTAGGTGACGGTCGCACCATCAACTGGGGGAGCGCCGCGCTGATCGAGATAGCGCAGGTCAACGGTCGAGGTCTGCGCCGAGACCTCCGTCGCCGGAAGGTCGTTGGCCACAATCCGGTTGAACAGCTGCGATTGAGTGGGTAGTCCCGACGGACCTAGGTCAGCTGTCACCAACTGCTCATTGACTAGACCAGGGCTAGGAGCGGACTTGGCTTTCTTGTTCTTCGATTTCCCGGCTGAGGTCTGAGTGGGCGACGGGTCGTTCTCCAGTGAAACGGCATGGATCGTGGTTGCCGGCGCGCTGGCAGCCAACAGTCCAGCTAGGACAACTGCAAGGAATCGTCCAACTGGCCTCTTGCGACTGCTCGCAGTTATCGACCTCATCGCGTCTCGCGATCTGCGCTCGACGGTTGTGGCTCATCGAGGTCGAGCATCGGAACGAGTTGTTCTGGGCGATGCGCTGGTTGGGCCTCATCGATTGCATGTCCCGGTTGGGAATCGACCGGGACATCTGTCGACTGCGCCTCGAGGGCGTCTGGGTCTGGTTTGTTCACGATCCCAACGACGATACTGGCGACCATGAACGTGGTCATCGCAGGGAGCAGAGTCACCAGAATGATCGTCAACGAGTCGGGAGCAGCGCCGGAAAGCAGACCCACAGCGATCGCCGTGCTGATCGCACCGAGCAGTGTTGGCAGTGCCAAGGTGCGCCCGACGACGAGGACGGCCAGCAGACCAACCAGCACGATGGACCAGGAGGTGATCGCCCCGTTGTCGGCGGCTACCGGCGGGATGAACAACGACAGCAGCCCGAGCACGACCAGACCAAGCAGCACCCCGATCGCGTA
This sequence comes from uncultured Actinomycetes bacterium, assembly GCA_963821045.1. Taxonomy (GTDB): domain Bacteria; phylum Actinomycetota; class Actinomycetes; order S36-B12; family UBA10799; genus UBA10799. The sequence goes on from CAWGCB010000002.1 coordinate 222,556, forward strand.
GCCAAGTGCCCTGATCGGGCGTCCGATGCGGGCACCGTCCGCGCCCCCTGGGAGCAGTATCGCCACCCCCGCCAGAACCGCCGACAAGGCAATCGCCGTCGTGGAGTCGATGGGCAAACCGGGCAGGCGAGGAACGACTATCCAGGCGATGAATGCGCCCAGGATGGTTCCGACGACCAGCGCCGGTCGGTGCAGAACGGCGGGCCGTTTGCTCGTGTCCTTGGTGCCGCCCGCGGTGGCCGCGTCGCTGAGGGCGGCGGGATCACCTTCGACATGGAGGTGGGGTAGCAAACGGTCGAGCCAGCCCGGCAACCACCACGTCCCCTTGGCGGCCAGCACCATGATTGCTGGAACGAGCAGGCAGCGAACGATCGTGGCATCGACGAGGACTGCGGTCGCTAGGCCCACACCAAAGATCTTGACTGAGACGTTGTCACTGAGGATGAAGCTCGCGAAGACCGCGACCATGATGAGAGCTGCGGAGGTCACGAGTCGGCCGGTGTCGGCTAGTCCGCGGCGCACCGCGACGTGCATGTCTGCGGTGCGTTCCCAGTGTTCGCGGAATGCGGTGAGCAAGAACACCTCATAGTCCATCGACAGGCCGAACAGCACGGCGAACATCATCATCGGCACGTAGGACTCAATGGGCACGAGTTCGGTGACGCCAATGAGTTCCGGCTCCCCAGCCCCACTGGAAGACCGCTGTCACGACGCCGTACGCCGCGGCGATCGACAGTAGGTTCATGACGGCAGCTTTGAACGGGATGAGTAGCGAGCGATAGGCGAGCATCAACAGGACGAACGACAAAACCACGACGCCGATGATGAAGCCGAGAGTTCGGGCGGCAATGAGCTCGGATAAGTCTGTGGTCAACGCCGTGACCCCACCGACGTAGGACTGCATACCTTCGCCGGCCGTGGCGGGTGGGATGACGTCGACTCGCAATCGCTGAACCAACTCCGCTGTCTGGGGATCGGCCGAGTTCCATTCTGGTGTGACACGGATGACAGCGACTCCACCGTCAGTTGACACGATTGGCTCGCCAACACTGACAACACCGGGGGACGCTGCCAAATCGGCCGCCAGGTTCGTCAGTCGCGGATCCTGAGTCCGAGGGTCGCCGGGGCCTGTCACGCCGGGTGGTGCCGTGGCGATGGTGTACATCTGGCTCACTACGGCGAGCGGTGCAGTGCTACCGGGCCCGAAACCGGCAGCCATCGCGTCGTACGCCTGTCTAGAGACCGTACTTTCGGGCAGGTCGCTGGCATCGCTGTGACCGAGTTCCAGGGTCAGGGTGGGAGCGGCCAATATCAGTAGCACCGTTGTTGAACTGATAGCGAACGTCCAGGGCTTGTCGGTGACAACCGTTGCCAACCGTGCCCACCAGGTCTTGTCTAGTGATTCATGGTCGGGGTCTTCATCGAGTTGCGCTTTCTTGGGCAGCACTTTTGGTCCTAGCGCCCCGAGCATCGCTGGCAACAGCGTGAGCGAGGCAAGAACCGCAACCGCTACCACGATGGCGGCTGCGTACCCGAGCCACGCCAGGAAGCTGATTCCAGTGAGCGTCAGACCAACCACGGCGGCGATCAGCGTTCCGCCGGCGAAGACCATTCCAGCACCGGCAGTTCCAGAGGTCCGACCGACAGCATCGTTGACCTCGAAACCTTGGCTGAGCAACTTGCGATGGCGGGTCACCAGGAAGAGTGCGTAGTCGATGCCGACGCCCAGGCCCAACATCGTGCCCAGCGTCGGCGCCACATCTGGGATGAAGACAACTCGGCCCAGGAGTCCGATGATCGCGAGTCCAACGCCAACGGCGACGACAGCGTTGATTAGTGGTAGAGCGACTGCCCACGCTCGGCGCATTGCAAAGAACAGCACCACGAGTGCCGCGAGCAGCCCAATTGCCTCGCTAGAACGGGTATCTGGTTGGGATAGCTGGGTACCCAAGATGCCGCCGATATCGACGGTCACACCCGGCGGCGCTGCCGCTTTGGCAGTGTCGAACACCTCGGCAGCTACGTCTTCTTGTCCGATGGATTGGTCATTGACCGTCACTTGGACAATCGCGGTCTTTCCGTCCTCGGACAACAGAGTCGGTTGCTCGCTTGGTGTGCTCACTGCAGCGACGGTCGGGAGTTGGGCCACCGCGTCCGCTACCGAGTCAACGGCTGCCTTGCCCGCACCCTGCCCGAAGTTCAGGGTGTCACTGGACAAGACGATGGGGTTTGCTTCTGTCGAACTGCCGGGGAATGCCTGGGCCAGCAACTCTTGAGCCGTTGTCGAGTCGGTTCCGCGCAGACTGAATGATTCGATGGAGGAACCGGGCAGCAGTTGGTTGGCGCCCATGATCGTGAGCGCGGCGAGGATCCAAGCGACGATCACGAGACGGGATCGTCGGGCGCAGGTTCGCCCGATGCCATATAACCAACGTGTCACCTCAAGAGAATCCCACAGCGACACCGGTGTTGGTCGCCTGGAACGATGCGGTCATGGAGAAACGAGAGAAACCAGAGATTGAGTTCCCCGCTGGGGAAGCGCCCACCGAGTTGGTCATCAAGGACCTGATCGTCGGGGACGGGCCAGAAGCCGTACCTGGTGGCCAAGTCGAGGTGCACTACGTGGGCGTCGAGTACGACACCGGCGAGCAGTTTGACGCCTCGTGGGACCGGGGCGAGTCGATCCAGTTCCCACTCAACGGCCTGATTGCTGGCTGGCAGGAGGGCATCCCGGGCATGAAGGTCGGCGGGCGACGTGAGTTGATCATTCCACCCGCCTTGGCGTACGGCGAGACGGGCGGGCACCGACTGTCGGGCAAGACATTGATTTTCGTCATCGACCTGTTGGCAGCGGGCTAAGTAGCCCTAGTCGGTGGCGCCTAGCGTTGCCGAGCAAAAGCTCCGCCGGGACGCGGCCGACGCTGTCTAGTCCATCCCCCCGAACGACTGACTGCGTCGGCCTGCGTGGCCGCCGGCTTCCCCCGGATTTCGGCGACCTGTGCGTTCTTCCCAGCTCGCGAGCTGGTGAACGTCACCCGGCGTATGGCACTGATCACGTGACGCTGCGTAGCTGATTGCTACAAGGTCATGCCTGATCTGCGCCGTACTTAGGACGCTTCAAAGATCTAAATCGGTTCCCGATAAGTCCTAGCGGGTTCCGTGACAAAGAGCACCATTGCTGGTGTGCGTGTTGAGTGGCACTTGCGCAGGCTGAGCCGCTTCTTGTGATAAGCAGCCGTCATGCACCTGCGCCACTTTGCCGCCCAGGAAGTGTCGGAGTTCGAACAATCCGTCACCGAGTGGACATCCGGCTGGGCCCAGTTGCTGACCGGGATCATCGCCCTCAGTTTGTTGATGGCGCTGCTGATCTGGGTGTACCACTCCATGCAGCGGCCGCGTTTGTATCTGGGTGTTTCCACGGGGCCGCAGCTGGGTGAGCCGCACGCGTCATCCGAATCGATCATCCGGTACGCAGTGACCACGCCGGTAGCCCTGCTGGTGTGGCTCATCGCGCTGATTACGATCCTGACCATTGCGACGAGTGAGCGAACGGGTGAGGAGATCGCTTTGGCCGCCGCTGTCGTCATTGGTGCGACGCGACTATTGGCCCACCTTTCGCCGGTAGCTGCGCACGAGATCAGCAAGACGATCCCGCTTGTTGTCGTGACGATTATTCTGATCGGTGGTGCTGGCGGTGCGGAGAACTTCGTCAGAAATGTCGAGGAGATCGTTGCCAATGCTGACTCGGTGGATGCCTACTACTTTCTTCTGCTGGCCTTTGATGTGCTCGTGACGACCCTCTGGGCATTGCGAGTTCGTTCCCGGTGGCGGGCGAATCTGCCCGACAGTCGCCGTCGAGAGATGCGGACGGCCCTCGCCCCGTTGCGCGATAGCATTCGTAGTATTCGGCAGTTCGGTAGACCCGAGGTGCCCTACGACTGGAGATCCAATCGTGCGAAGTCAAAGCAGTGATGCGCCGCAATCAGATGATCAGTCGGCAGATGATCCCGGCGACCGCGCCGACGTTCGCTCGTCGTCACCCGCGAATCGATCCAGTGATCTTCGTAACATCTCGCTAGACCCGGGTCAATCGATGAATAACGACCCCGAATCATGGGAAGAACGTCCGGAGGAAGGCGACGGGTCAGCCCGCTACCTTGCCGAACGTCCACCTCACCACGGGGACTAGTTCGATTGCGGTTTTCCGCCATGAGCACGTCCTGGTATCACTGACAACTACCCAAAGTACCCAAAATACTCAAACTACCCAAACTGGAGAACACATGATCAAGGGCTTTCGCGATTTTATTATGCGCGGAAACGTCATCGATTTGGCTGTCGCCGTCGTCATTGGCGCAGCATTCACGGCGCTAGTCGCAGCGTTCACCGACAACCTCATTCAGCCGCTGATCAACCTTGCTCTCGGCGGCGGAGTCGACGGTGGAAAGGTGCTCATCAACGGGCAAGTCTTCAACTTCGGCGCCATCCTGAACGGGTTCATCACGTTCTTGATTACCGCCGCAGTCGTCTACTTCATTTTCGTGGCTCCCATGAACGCATGGAAGGACCGCAACAAAACGGAGGTAGAGGAAGAAGTAGACGAAGAGATCGCCCTGTTGCGGGAGATTCGCGACTCACTCTTGGCTACATCTGCGACCGGAAACGCCCAACTGCCCAAGACGGACGATCCCGGCGCGACTGACGACCGGTAGTCCCGCGCTAGGACGCTCTTTCAAAGAGGCACTCACTTCAAACCGGACCGCGGCATGTTGGCGCGGTCCGGTTTGATCACGATGCTGAGCTGACTGCGGGTAGCCGCTGCGGCTAGGTCGGTCGCCGTTGCACTATCTACAGCCAAGACGACCAATCGGCCCGCGCCGATACTTGACGACGCGGAGCCGCCAGCGCCGAGCAGCCCGGTCGAACCATCCTCGGAGGCCAGGTCCGGGACCGTAATGACGGTCACCCCAGATGCCACAAGTGTTGCGGATTGTCCGCCACCGTCGATTGCCCGCGCGGCCAATACGTCCACTACATCGCCGGGGCGGACCAGCGCAACCTGATCTGGATCCGCCAGTCGAACGGGAGCAGCAACCACGTTGGCTTGCCCACTAGGTGTGGTGGCGTTAGCGATGCTGAGCAGCCCGGGCCCGACCAGGCGCGTTTGCCCTATCAACTCGCCCGCGGCTACCGGCCCAGCAGTCGTGCGGCCGAGAACCTCATCGACTGAGGTATACGCAGTCGGAGCCGCGAGGTCCGTCGGCCAAAGTGCCTCGTTGACGTCCTGTGCGGTAACGACGTGGCCCGCTGGAATCGCTGATGCTGCCGCCACATATGTGACCGTTTCGACTTTTCCTGGGCTGAGTTGGCTCAGGATGATGAGCGTTGCTAGTCCGGCCAGCACCGCGACCACGATCCTGCGAAAGCGCCGCAGCCCCCGACCGGCTAGTTCGCCGAGGGTTGCGGTGCGAATGGAATCCGCTGGTTTGATGAACATGCACCGACGGTAATCCTGATGTAGTCGGCCCGGTTTCGTTTTCCACAGCTGCCCGGCTCGGCAATCAGCAACTAGTCAGTAGAAGATGCTGATTTCTTTGCACCGCTGGAACTCGAAGAACCTTTGTTGCCGACGTCGGATTTCGGCGATGAAGAGGCCGCTGCCGAGCCTCCTGAACTGCTCGACCCGCCATCGGTCTTGGCGACCTGGGATTTAGAGGCGTCCTTGCGAACGACCTCTTTGTGGGAGCTGTCGGCGCCCTTGCTCCCGGAACGGGAGTCGTTCTTGTAGAAGCCGCTGCCTTTGAAGACCACACCGACATTGCCGAACAACTTGCGAAGACTGCCGCCACAACGTGGACACGTGGTGAGCGAATCGTCATGGATCGACTGGACAACCTCAAGTGGCTCTCCACAGTCGCGACATGAGTATTCGTATGTAGGCACGTGCTCTCCTTGTTGTTTTCTTCGACGATTGCGCGCTGCGCAGAGAATACGCCTAGCAACTGGACTAATCTCGCTCGTACTCGTTGAAGGGAGTACTGGTGGCGGTAGAGGCGCGCGGCCTGTCCAAATCATTCGGTCAGAAAAAGGCCGTCAACAACTTGTCGTTCACGCTTGAACCAGGTGTCGTCACTGGCTTCCTTGGACCAAACGGATCCGGCAAGTCCACGACGATGCGGCTGATGCTCGGGTTGGACCATGGGGAGGGTTCGACCCTGTGGGACGGTAAGTCCCTGCGGGCGCACCGACACGCAACCGAGGTAGTTGGAGCGCATCTTGATGCCCGCTTCTTCAACCCCAACCGAACCGCCCGCGCGCATCTGCGGATGCTTGGGGCGGGCGCAAACGTTTCGAATGCGCGCGTTGACGAGGTACTTGACCTGGTCGGGCTCGCGGCGGAGGCTAAGAAGCGCCCGAAGACGTTCTCGCTCGGGATGGGACAACGTCTCGGTCTGGCCGGAGCGATTCTGGCCAAGCCGAAGGTGCTGCTACTTGATGAACCTGCCAATGGGCTCGACCCTCAGTCGATCCAATGGCTGCGCGACTTCTTGCGCTTCTACGCCAGCGCTGGAAATGTCGTTTTCGTCTCCAGTCATTTGCTCACTGAGATGCAGCAGATGGCTGAACATGTCGTGGTTATCTCCCGTGGGAGTTTGGTGGCCGATGAATCCGCTCAGTCATTCATTAATCGCAGTCTGCGCAACGACGTCCTGGTGCGCAGCCCGCAGCGGGATCAGCTTGAGGCGGCTCTGAAAGCAGCCGGTATTAAGGCAGTGGCAGAGGGCGAGGACGGGCTCGCCGTGACGGCACACGAAACTGCAGCTGTCGGCGATGTCGCCTTCGCCAATGGGATAGCGCTACATGAGCTCACCCGAAGGTCGGCGAGTTTGGAAGAGGCGTTCCTTGAGTTGACCGCCGACAAACAGGATTTCGCCACTGGAGGTCAGATCTGATGAGCTCCTCCCTGCGCTTTGAGTGGCGGCGGATCACCTCGATTCGCTCCACCTGGATTCTCATCGGTATCGCTGTTGCCTTGTCAGCCGGTTTCGCAATCTTGATTTCGTCCTTGAGCTCAGCCCTCAACGACGGCAGTGGAGAGTCCGGCGGTTCGGATGTCTCGTTCAACCTGACCCAGGGCATTACCCAGTCGGCGACGAACCTGTTGGTCTTGATTGCGCTTGGCACCATCGCCGCGCAAGCATTCGGCCAAGACTATCGGCACGGAACGATTCGAGTGGTGCTCACCGAGTTCCCGAATCGGACGCAGGTCTTCATCTCGAAGATCATTATCTGCTGCCTATTCATTACTGTGGCATTCGCGATCTCGTTGGCCGTGGCAGCGCTGATCCTGCAGGTCGGCGGAAACGTGAGCGGCGCGAGCGACGATTTGCTGGGCTTCATCTTCCGCTCGTGGCTCTACGTGATGGGATTCTGTTTCATCGTGTTCGCGGTCACGGTGATGACTCGAATCCTGGCGCTGGGCATAGTCATCCCGCTCGTCTTTGCCGCCGTATTCGAGCCACTCATTAGTGGCCTACTGTCTAGCTACGTTGAGTGGTTGCCCAAAGCGCTCCCCTTCGCCGCAGGGTTGGACTTTGCGAGCGGGGAGTCGATCGTTCGGGGTGGACTCGTGTTCGCAGCATGGTCGCTCGGGCTGCTGGCCGTCTCCTATGTGATGTTCACAAAGCGTGATGCATAGGGTGCCTGCCTTGTGTGGCGGACCGAACGTGCTCGATGGATTCGAGGGTGCGTCCGGCGATGACCAGTAGTTCTCGCAGCGACATCGACCTGTACGTGGTCGCCGCCCTTGGCGGAGCCATCGGGGCCAGCGCGCGCTACGCGATGGAGTTGCTGATCCCCAACACGTCGGGTGGATGGCCAACAGCGACCTTCATCGTGAACCTTTCGGGTGCCTTCTTGCTGGGCATCGCAATCATCCTGCTTGTGCGTCTGGTGCCAGAAACGAACACTGGGCGCCTGTCTCGACGTATCCGTCCGTTCTTGGTGACGGGGGTCTTCGGCGGTTACACGACGTTCTCGACCTACATGGTCGAGACACACGACCTGCTGAACGCCGGCCAACCGCTGAGATCGGCCCTCTACCTGTTCGGATCACTCTTTCTTGGTGTGCTCCTCGTTGCGCTCGGGATGAAAGTAGGACGGTGGCTGATCGGTCGGCTCGGCAACGAGACGGACCGAGAAACGTGGCGGCAAACCCTAAACAAGCGACTCGTCGCTGAGGATGAGGGCTAGTCACGATGTTCTGGATCGCCGTTGCAGTTGGGGCCGCCGCCGGGGCGCCGACGCGGTTCGCCATCGATCGATGGTTCGTGCGACGCGGGTACCTGTTCTGGCCCTACGGAACGTTCGTGGTGAACCTCGCCGGGTCACTGATTTTGGGACTGCTCACCGGAATAAGCGCATCGATAGCCAGCGCCGAATCCCAGACCTGGTTGCTCTTCACCACACTCGTCGGGACGGGCTTCTGTGGTGCGCTGACGACCTTCAGCGGCTGGGTCGCCCAGATCGCCGAAGCATCGACGGATCACCCGAACTGGCGTGGGTCGGTTTATGCGTTGACGTCCGTAGTTTTTGGCTTCGGGCTGGCATCACTGGGATACGTCATCGGCCAGGCGCTCGGCTGATCAGATCGCCAGGTAGTCGTCCATTGGTTGGTCGTGGCTTTCTGTTGGCACACGCTCGAGTACCTCGGTTGCGTAGACCAGTGCGATCCGCCACGGCCCCTGCGGGTACCTCGGCACCGCCTCGAGTGCCCGGTCGTAGTAGCCGCCGCCGCGGCCGAGTCGAAACAAATCGTTTCCAACAGCGAGTGCCGGAATGATCACGACAGCTAGGTCGACGTCGGCAAGCTTCACAGGTTTCGCGGCGGCGGTCGGATCAACTGCATCGAAACCCGTCCACTCCATGTGGGCTAGTCGGTCTCCGCGCTCGTTTCGGTACTGCGGGAGCAGCACCTTCGCTCCCCGGCGGCTCAGTTCAGCGTTGAGGTCGGTAGTTGGTGGCTCAGTGCCAAACGATTGGTAGCTGGCGATGTATCGACCCTTCTCGCATGCTGCGGTGATAAGGGTGTTCGCCAAGGCCCCCGCGACCACCGCATCGCTGGTCAGGTCTTGGTCTGCCGCGTTGGTTGCCTGCAAACTGCGACGCCGATCGCTGAGAACCTGGGCGCGCAGTGTCTGCTTGTCCACAGGCTCATCGTGGTGACTTTCCCCATCCGGCGCAACCTCGGTAGAGTCGGGAGTATGGCGACACAACATGACGAAGCGGACAAATCAGGCACGGACGAATCAGGCACGGACAAATCAGGCGCGGACAACTCACGTGCAATGACAAAGGCAGTTATTCCGGCCGCTGGGCTCGGTACGCGATTCCTTCCGGCGACCAAGGCTCAGCCCAAAGAGATGCTCCCGGTTGTCGACAAGCCGGCGATCCAGTACGTCGTGGAAGAGGCGGTTGCGGCGGGACTCGACGACATTTTGATGGTGACAGGTCGCAATAAGGGTTCCCTAGAGGATCACTTTGATCGGCACCCGTCGCTAGAGCGGGCGTTAGAGCGCAAGGGGGACGAGCAACGACTCGACGCCATCATCGACACGGCAGGGCTCGGTCAACTCCACTACGTCAGGCAGGGTGAGCCCCTCGGGCTTGGCCACGCGGTTTTGTGTGCAAAAGCGCACGTGGGTAACGAGCCGTTCGCGGTGCTGCTCGGAGACGACCTTATCGACGCTCGCGACGAGATCCTGCCCACCATGGCACAGGTACGAGAGACGTTCGGCGGCAGCGTGTTGTGCCTGATGGAGGTTCCGACGGAGTCTGTCCACCTATACGGGTGTGCGGCAGTTGAGTCCACCGACGTAGAGGGAGTGGTGCGTGTTCTAGATCTTGTTGAGAAGCCACCCCCAGGGGAGGAGCCCTCGAATCTAGTAATCATTGGCCGCTACGTGCTCGATCCGGCAGTATTCGAAGTGCTGGAGTCCACTGGACCTGGTCGAGGTGGCGAGATCCAACTGACGGATGCACTCCAGACATTGGCCGCCACGCCAGATCGCGATGGTGGAGGGGTTCACGGAGTGGTGTTTGACGGGCGTCGCTACGACACCGGCGACAAGCTCTCTTACCTCAAGGCGAACATCACGTTGGCAGCCGAACATGCCGAACTAGGGGAACCGTTGCGGGAGTGGCTGGTCGATTACGTCAACACGTTGCGGGACTAACGGATAGCCGACGCGGGGGCTTTGAGCGCATGATCAGCGTTGACGTTGTCGATAGTTCGTGTGCCCCTCGCGGCACCGGGGCTTGGCGCGCACTCGAACCACTTGCGGTGCCGCTGCGTGACGCGGTTGGCTGCGTGCTTGCCGACGATGTGAAGGCTCAGTACCCGGTTCCCGCCTTCCGGACCGCGACTTCTGGTGGTGTGGCGCTATTTGCGCAGTCCACTGTGTCGGCCAGCCCTGGGCGGCCGGTCGCAGTCCAGATCCTTGACGCGCTGCGACCCGGATTCCAATGCGAGACCGACGTCATAGCCGGTGAAGGTGTTTACGTCGAAGTCGGCGCGATGCTGCCGCCGACGTGCGACGCGGTGTTCAAGGTTGACGGTGCGCCAAGTTGGTCCTCGCAGGTCGAGATCACCCAGCCAGTGAGGGTAGGCGAGGGGGTAGCCGAGGTTGGCTCAGCTATCCCAATGGGACGAGTCGTCCTTGTGCGCGGGTCGCAGCTAGATGCGCGTGCCGTTGGCGTGGCTGCGGCCGTTGGATGCGACCGCGTTCTGGTGCACCCCGCACCGCGAGTGGTCGTAGTGACCCTCGGAGACGAGCTCGTACCCCTAGGCCGAACAGTGGCCACCGGACTCGTACCTGACGCGACGACTGCGATGCTGCTTGCCGCAGTCCGTCAAGCGGGCGGCATCGCAATACGGGGCGGCCCCATACCGGATTCCGCTCGAGCGCTAGAACGGGCTATCGCGGATCACATCGCCAGTGCGGACCTCGTTGTGGTCGCCGCGAATCGACGAGCCTTACCGATCGAGTTGATCGGCCCAAAGCAGACGCCACTGATCTCGATCCCCGCGACGATTCAGGCCGCTTGGCACAGTTTCGAACGCGTCGTGCGCCCGGCGATCACTCGGTTAGCAGGTCGGGAGCCAGAGAGTCGCGCAGTACCGAGCGAGAGTGGCCGCTTGGACTCTTGTGGCAGTCCAACGCCCGGATGGCAGGGTATTCCAGCGGAGTGGATGTATCGTGCTGACCCAATCATGGTCACATCGTCGAACGTCTCCGTAACAATCGGTGGGGACACCGCAAGCGTTAGCCCGGCGGCGACGCGATGATCGGCGATGCCCACACCCCGTCACTTCGTGCCGGCTTGATCGGGCTGCGGGCGATCCGCATGCGAGATGCTCCCCAATGGCGGGCGCTGCGCATTCGCAACCGTGAGTGGCTCCAGCAATGGGACGCGACGTCGCCAAAGGGCGCCGAAGATGTGCCGCCTACGTTCTCGGCGATGGTCAGAGCCTTGCGTGCAGAGGCTCGGGGTGGGCGCACGCTGCCCTGGGTCATCACCTACGACGAGCGGCTCGTTGGGCAGTTGACTGTCGGTGGGATCGCCTACGGGTCGTTGCGCAGCGCGCACGTTGGCTACTGGATCGACCAGAGTTACGCCGGTCGGGGCATTGTGCCAACGGCGGTGGCCCTCGGTACTGACTATTGCTTCTCCGTCCTGGGTCTGCATCGAATGGAAATCAATCTGCGGCCCGAGAACGCAGCGTCGCGACGGGTTGTTGAGAAGCTCGGGTTTCGCCACGAAGGCGTCCGGGAGCGGTTCTTGCACATCAACGGCCAGTGGCGCGATCACGTCGCATTTGCCCTCACGTCCGAAGAGGTGCCGCAATCCTTGATGAGCAGGTTGGCGCAGCACTCAACCAACAGCTAGCGATTCACTTGGTCGCGATCGCGGTGCTAAATCGCACTACTTTGCTGGTGAAATCGCGTATTTGCTGGTCGAGGGGGGATTTTTGCTGACGAAGCCGGGAACTTTTGTCGAAACACCGAGCCAAAAGCCTGTGCGTCGCGTCACGTTTGTCTAGTGTTTGGCCCGTGCTCACAGGCTTGGTATACGCAGCGGTCATTCTCCTTTGGGCCGTGGTTCTGGTCCCGCAGTGGCTGCGTCGCCACGAGCGAAACGCCGAGCACCGCACCACGCTGACGTTTCACCGCGCAATGCGCACGTTAGAGCGACGTCGGGGCAACCGAGGTGTCAGCAAAGCCCGCCACGACGTCGATGTGACCGTCGCCGGCGCACGATCACGTGTACATGATCGAGTGGCTATGGATGACTCAGGTCGTTCGCCCATCGATGAGCACCTCGATTCCGGGGAGGACCCGTTTCGCGGGACCTCCTCCGAGGAGCGACTGCGCCATGTTCGGCTACTCCGAGCCAAGTCTCACGCTGCTGCTCAGGCGACCCAGCGTCGACGACAAGTCCAACAAGCACTCGTGGGTATCGCTGTCATCGCATTCATTCTGTTCGTGATGGGCGTCGTGCCACTCCTGCTCGCGGTACTGCCCGTTGCGGCTCTCGCTGGATTCTGGTACCTCGGTCGGCGTCAAGCAGCTGCGGCCCAGCAAGCTCAACAACGCCGAGTCCGGCGGGAGCGCACGCGCACCGGCGAGGCTGAGTTTGAGGCCGACGCAAGCAGTGAACGGCGAGAGAGGTCGGCGACTTCTCGGTCAGCTTCGCGTTCCTCACGGGGCCGTTCCGGTCGCTCGCGCGCTCGACGTCACGTCGATGCGCCAGCCGTCCACACCCCCGACATTGCCTACGAGGCAGCGACGGTCGGCGGAGCTAGCGAAGATCTAGTCGGCGATGACTTCCGACTGCTCTCCAACGAAGAGGTCGAGACTCGTCGTGCGAGCGCGGCCGCAGGTTCAGATTGGGAGCCGTCCGAGGCCCCGCTACCGGGCTACCTCGACAGTGCTCGAGCTACGAGGATGCCGCGCAACCTCGACTCAAATGCCAATGGCGACTGGACCGGAGAGCGAATGGTCGAGCAGGCCGAGGCGCTGCGCACTCCCGACGCAGATGCTGAGTACGAACTCGGCCTCGATGACTTTGTTTCCGTACCCGGCTATGACGCTGACGAGCACGGATACTCACACCGCCGCGCAGTCAACGACTAGCGCAGGGCTATCCTCAAGGCTGTTCACGTAAGGGGCTGTGGCGCAGTTCGGTAGCGCACCTCGTTCGCATCGAGGGGGTCAGGGGTTCGAATCCCCTCAGCTCCACCAAACAATTCTTCCCCGGGCAAGGCGGTTAGCCAGATGGCAACCTCCAGCCAACTCCTCTTGGGGACTGACATCCGTTTATGGATCCAGCTGCGACCATTGGTGGGCTCCAGGAGCTGGGTCTTGCGCCCGAAGACCGAACCAAAATCCTTAGCGGCAACGCGTACTCGATGTTCCCGCAGTTGCGTGGCCGATCGTCGGGTTAGCGGTACGCGTGGACTGTGCCGTCAGGCATGATCGTTCCTGTGAGATTCGTTTGACTCAGATCGGTTCCATCGAGCACCGCGCCCCTGAGGTCAGCTCCGCTGAGATCTGCCCCGGTGAAGTCGACGTTCGACAACGTGGAGTAGCTGAGGTTGACCCGGGTCATGTCCGCGTTCGCGAACGTCGCATCCTCGATCTGTGTGCTGCCGAAGTCAATGAAGCTTGCGTTCACCAAACTTGCACCGCTGAAGTCGGTGTGACTTATTGTCGCTTTGGAGAAGGCTGCAGATCGAAGGTCGGCGCCACTGAAGTTGGCGCGAGTCAGATTAGCGCCATCGAAGAAGGCGGACCTGCCGTACACGTCTGTGAGATCTGCTCCTGTCAGGTTGGCATTCCACAAGAGCGACACGTTGAGACGGTTGCCTTGGACCTTTGAGTACGCCATGTTCGCACCTGTGAGGTTCTGGTGCTGGAGCAGGCTTGTTCGCAAGTCGCACCCCTGAAGATTGAGGAACTCGCGGGAATCGATTGCGCAGTTCCCGGATGGGCCGGTGGCCGGTGGAGCATCAGGCATCTTCGAGGGTGGCACTCCGAACTCCGCCGTTGCCCCAATCGTAGATTCGGGGGCGTGTTCCTGAGCGGATGCGGGGACCATAGCACCGACCCCTAGTAGAGTGACTAACATTCCAGCGACTGCGATTGATTTCATCATATGTATTGGATACCCACAAGCAGGCGACCGTAAACGATTCAAGTCCAGACTTCCGGTAGGCCACACCCGTTCACGACTACTCCATCGACCCGGCGCCTAAAGCCTGTCGCATAAGTCGGAGGTGAGTCGGCTGAGTAGCACGGCGATTTGGCTGAGGATCAAGAATCCGGTGTGCGCTTCGAGAGTGGTTTCCCATTGCCGTACGAGCCGCCGGTTCCGGTTGATCCATGCGTGGGTCCGTTCCACGACCCATCTTCGGGGTTGGACTTTGAACCCGGTCTGGTCTTTCGGACCGGACACGATGTCGTGGTCGATGCCAGTTGAGGCTGCGAGGTCGCGGGTTTGCGGGGCCTTGGTAGCCCTTGTCCGCCCAGATCTTTGCCAGTCCTGGGCAGTGTTGCTTCGCCGCCTTGATCAGTCCTGGCAGGATCGCGCGGTCCTGGGTGTCGGCAGCAGTGACCTCGACAGATAGGAGCAACCCATCAGTATCAACCAGGATGTGGCGTTTGACGCCGTCGATCTTCTTGGCTCCCTCAAAGCCTCGCGGACCGGTCACGGGGCTGGCTTTCACGCTGGAGGAATCGACCACGGCAGCGGTTGGTGTGCGAGCGCGACCTTTCGCTTCGCGAACACGCTCGCGCAGTTCGTGCAACACGGCATCGAACACTCCGAGACGTGTCCAACGCAGGAACCGTTTATGGGCCGAGGACCAGTTAACCTCGTCGTCGTGGGGCAGATGCCGCCACGGGCAACCCGATCGCAGCACGTAGAGGATCGCAGCGAGGTACTCACGGACACGTTCGGCCTCGACAGGGCGACCGAGGTGGGTCTGGGTCAGCAGCATTGGCGCGATCACGGCCCACGCCTCGTCGGTCAGATCGGACGGGTAACTGGTTCGGGGAAGTGGATTCACACCAGCCGTGGGTAACACCAGGGGCAGCCATTCGATCAACGAAGAGCAGAAATGTCGGAGCCCTCTGATTGGGTGTGGTTGTGCGACATTCCACGTTCAAGTTCTGCCTCGATCCCACGGTCGAGCAGTCCGCCGCGCTGGGACGGCATGCGGGAGCATCACGCTTCGCGTACAACACCAACCTGCGCCTGGTGAAGCGGTCGTTGACCGCGAAACGGCGGGATGACTCGGTGGAGGTGCCGTGGTCAGGGTTCGACCTGATCAACACGTTCAACGGGTGGAAGAAGACCGACGACGCCGGGCGAGTGTTCGCCGTGGATGCCAATGGCGATGCCGAGCAGGTCGACGCTGGGTTGCGTTGGCGCGCCGAGGTCTGCCAGCAAGTGTTCGAGGAAGCCGCCGTAGACCTCGGCAAAGCATTGCAGGCATTTAGCGCTTCGAAGAAAGGCGACCGCAAAGGTCGCAAGGTCGGGTTCCCGCACGCGAAACGCAAAGGCAGATGCGTGGACTCGTTCCGACTGCGCAACAAACACCCCAAAGGTGGCAAAGCAGCGATCCGCGTCGGCGATGGCGGCATTTCCCGCTCGCTCACACTGCCGGGAATCGGGCCGATTCGGGTCCACGACGACACCCGCAAACTACGTCGACTGCTCGCCAAGAGCCGAGGAAAAATTCTGTTCGCCACCGTTTCGCGGCGAGCGGGCCGCTGGTGGGTGAGCCTGAACGTTGAGGCGGCTGATCTGCACCTCGCGCGCCAGCACGCTCCTGGAGCCACCGCTGCCAGCGCATGGGTCGGGGTGGATCGCGGCCTGCACGCATTCGCGGTCGCCGCCACAGTCGACGGTGACGAAGTTGAACGCATGCAGGCCCCACACCATCACAAGGACGGATTAGCCAAGCAGCGCCGCCTCTCACGGGCGGTGACTCGCAAGCGACGCGGCTCAGCGAACAGGAGGAAAGCGGCAGCACGGCTCGGTCGACATCACGAACAGGTTCGTAACCGGCGGCATCATTTCCTGCACGAGGTGACCAATCGTCTCGCCCAATACCCACGGGTCGCGATTGAAGACCTCAACATCGCGGGAATGCTCACTAATCATCGGCTCGCCCGCTCAATTTCGGACGCGGCGTGGAGTGAACTAGCTCGCATCCTGGCCTACAAACAAGCATGGCGCGCAGGGGAACTCACTTTGGTCGACAGGTGGTTCCCTTCATCGAAAACGTGCTCGTCATGCGGCGGGATCGAACATGATTTGACTCTGGCGGATCGAATGTTTCAGTGCGCGAGCTGCGCTCTGAGCATCGACCGGGATTTGAACGCCGCTATCAATCTCGCAACATGGGCACATGCTCATGCTGCCCGGGACCCGCAAGCAGCAGGCCCGGAAACCAACGCCCGCAGACAGAAAGGCTCTGGTCACGGCTCACCCCGCGACGAAACCAGTCTGGATGAAGCGGGAACCCGCAAACATCACGCCGCCCCCGCGGCCTGAAAACGCGGGACACCCGAGAAGGGTGCAGTCGCACCAAGACTTATGCGACAGGCTTTAGAATCGGGTGACGAGGATCAGCGTGATCCTGAAGGGATGGGCAGCTATGAGTGAGACTCCGAAATCAACCGACGGTGCGCAACCGTCGAACGAGCCACTAACGCCAACACCGGAAGCCGTTCCCGAACCTCCTGCTGGGGGTACTGCGCCAGCAGCCAACCTTGAGTACGATCAGGTTCCGCGGTTCGCCAACGGTAAACCGAGCGTTGATGCATTTGGTGAGCCGATCGCGACGCAGAGCAGACTCGCTGCCGCCATCCTATGCTGGTTCCTCGGCGTATTCGGTATTCACCGCTTCTACGTCGGGAAGATCGGAACGGGCATTTTGATGATCGTGACACTCGGCGGTCTCGGCATCTGGGTACTGATCGACTTCATCATGATCCTGATCGGTTCATTCCGCAATAAGGAAGGTCTGCGCCTCTACAACTGGTAGCCCAGGAGTCGGCGACGGCTGCTGCCCGTGGCGGGGGCAGCAGCTTTCTGATGCATCGGGTACCCCGACGCCCTAGATGCGAACTATTTGCATCTAGGCTAACGCGGTGACAAGCGCCACCACCTCCAGCCCACCAGCCTCCGGCAAGGCAACCGGTTCGGACAGTCCGACGAGTCTTGGTAGACCCCAATGGATCGCCATCGCTGGTATGACCACCGTGATCCTGCTGCTCACGGTCGTCGGATGGGGAGTGCTGATCCTGTTCGTCGCTCCCCAAAACTTGAGCGTGGGCGCCAGTGGTGCTCTCGGTGTCGGGATCGGGCTGACGGCATACATGCTGGGAATGCGCCACGCATTCGATGCTGACCACATCGCGGCCATTGACAACACCACCCGCAAGTTTATGGAGGACGGGCAGAAGCCTGTTTCAGTTGGCTTCTGGTTCTCGCTCGGGCACTCCTCGGTTGTCTTCGGACTCTGCTTACTGCTGAGCTTTGGGGTACGGGCACTCGCCGGTCAGGTTGAGGACTCAGACTCCACGTTGCAGACGACGTTCGGTCTGATCGGAACGCTTGTCAGCGGCGTCTTCCTCGTCCTCATCGGGGTGATCAACCTCTTTGTGCTGCGCAAGATTCTGGGTGTCTTCCGGCGGATGAAGCAGGGCGAGTATTCCGAGCAGGAACTAGAGGAGCACCTGCACAAGCGCGGATTCATGAACCGCTTCCTCGGTAAGATCACTAAGTCGATCAAGAAGCCATGGCAGATGTACCCGCTCGGGATTCTGTTTGGGCTGGGCTTCGACACCGCCACTGAGGTCTCGCTGCTGGTGCTCGCCGGCGGTGCAGCAGCATTCGCATTGCCGTGGTACGCGATCCTGTGTCTGCCGGTGCTATTCGCTGCTGGTATGACACTGCTGGACACGATCGATGGCTGTTTCATGAACTTTGCCTACGGCTGGGCCTTCAGTCAGCCCGTCCGAAAGGTCTACTACAACATCACCATCACGGCGCTGTCAGTGTTCATCGCACTCGTTATCGGCGTCATTGAGCTAGTGGGCGTGTTCGCGGAGAAGGCTGGAATCACCACCGGACCACTCGGCTATATCGCGAGCCTGGATCTAGGCGCGATCGGCTTCATCATCGTCGGATTGTTCGTGGTCACGTGGCTCGTCGCGATCATCGGATATCGAGTCGGCAACGTCGAGCAGCGATGGACTGCGCAGCTGAAGAGCCCCGAACCTGCGGACCCGGGCGCGACGACTCCGAGCTAGTGCGCGGCCTGGCAAGCCATAGTCGCCAGGCCGATCAGCTCAGGCAGCTGCTGTCTGTGACGGTGCCGTTCGGGCAGGTCGTGTTGTTCCAGGTTGCGCCCTCTGCGTCGACGCCGGATAGGTTCGCGCCTTCCAAGTTGGCCCCAACGAACAGTGCGTACCGCAAATCGGACCCAGAGAGATTGACGCCACTCATCCCGGCTCCGTTGAACGACGCACCGAGGGCGAACGTCGAGGCAAGACTTGTGCCATCGAGAATGGCGCCGTTGAGTGTGGCTCCGTAGAGGAAGGCACCCTTGAGGTTGGCCTCCACGATGAACGCGCCCGTGAGATTCACATTGTCCAGATTCGCGTTGGTTAGGTTGGCGCCGTTGAGAGTCCCCCCGAAGAGGTTCACGTTCACCATCAAAGTGGTTGGTTTGGGCTTCCCGGGTGGTCCGAACGGCGGCGGCGGACTAGCCGGATTAGAGCCCTTGAGGATCGCTGCAGTCAGGTCTGCTCCCTGCAGGTTCGAGTTGGTGAAGTCTGCATTCTTCAGCTTCGCTTTCTCGAAGGTGACACCCGAGAAGTTCGCATTGCTCGCCTTGGCCTTGCTCAACTGAGCCTTGGTCATGGTCGCGCCAGTGAAGTCTGCGCCTTTGAGCACCGCACCCTTGAAGTTGGCCTTGGTGAGGTTGGCGGATCGGAAGTCGGCCCCCTTGAGTTTGGCGTTCTTGAAGTTGGCCTTCTTGAGATTGCCGTGAGCCGTCGCGGACCAGTTCAGGTTCGCACCAGCACAGGAAGCCTTGGCCTGCAGTGTGCAGGTCTTTGCACTCGCCGGGGCAGCAAGAGCAATGCTGCCCGCGATCGCCAAAGTAGTGGGCACTGCCACAAACCGCAGAGCCATCTGGAGTCGATGCTTGTTCACTGGCGAAAACTAACACCGTTCGTGCTGCTGATGGAGACTTTGACTTACCCGACGGCGATGCCGGTGACTCCGACTACGACTAGGGCTATTCCGAGGTACTGGATGAACCTGAGCCGCTCATGTAGGAACCTCCACGCCAGCAACACCGTGACTACCGGAAACAGCGACGACGTCACGGCTGCAGCGGCAACCTCACCACCGGAAGTAGCTATGCCGAGGAAGATGTTTCCGGCGAAGTCTCCGCAGCCGATCACCACCAGCACTGGGAAATCGCGTGCGGTGACGCCGCCGAACGACCGGGCAAAAATGAGTATCACCGAGAAGATCAGTACGGCAGTGAGCCGCATCGCACTCGCCGTCATGATGGTGTTCGTCACCGCGCCCTGTTGAACTGCAGTCACCGCGAAACCGAACATCAGGGCCGCGCCGCCAGCCATCACCAAGGATCGCCGGTCAACGGGGGAGTCATTTCGCAGTTGTGGCCCTACCGACAGGATAAGACCCACCAGAGCCAAACCCAGCCCGACGAACTCGATGGTGCTAGGTGGGATGCCGGTCACCAGTCCCACCGTCATAGGCACGAATGCGCTCGACGCGGCGATTGGAGCAACTACTCCCATGGTGCCGGTGGCGAGGGCGCCGTAGAGCAAGGTCAAACCCGAGACGCCCGCGATCGCTCCCAGGACTGACCACGGCAAGTAGGCCAAGGATCCCCCAAGAGACCCCGTCGCAAGTACTAGTACCGCGGCAAATATCAAGCCGAAAAGTTGGGTGAAGCCGACGACGGCCAGCGCCGGAAGCCGCTTTGCTTTGAGTCCGCCGAGGAAGTCGGCGCCGCCCCACGACAGGCTCGCCAGCAACCCTACGAGCGCGATCATCGGCTACCCAGGCGGCGCAGATCTACACCCAACTTGGGAACCACATGCGCAGATTCCAATCCGAGTACGGGATCGGGTCCCCCACCCAGATTGGGTAGAAGAACCAGCTCACGGCGACGACCACAACCACGAACACTCCCACAGCGACTGCGCCCCTCGTTCGGCGCGCCCTAGGGGCGTCGGCCGGGCCGAGCACGACTCCGATACTCAACGTGAGAGCCATGATGAGGAAGGGCAGCAGGACGATCGAGTAGAAGCTGAAGATGGTTCGGTTCTCGAAAAACAACCACGGCACCCACCCGGCAGCGAACCCGCATAGCACCGCTCCGGAACGCCAGTCGCGACGCCCAACCCAGCGCCAGAGTTGGTGGACAAGAGCGATCGTGCCCGCCCACCAGATCAGGGGGTTGCCGAGGGCAAGAACCTCTTGGGCGCACTTGGGCTCCCCGCAGACATCGGAGGGCGACTCGTAGAAGAAGGACGTTGGACGGGCTTGCAGGGGCCACCCCCAGGCGTTGGCCTCGTACGCATGATCGGAGTCCAAGGAGGTGTGGAAGTTCCACGCTTCAACGTGGTAGTGCCACAGTCCGCGCAGCGAATCCGGGATCCAGCGCAAGCCGCTGGGGTTGGCTGCTGCCCAGTTGCGGTCCCAGCCACCGTCGGTCAGGAACCACCCAGTCCACGTCACCAGATACGTAATCAGCGCTACTCCAACGATGGTGAAGAAGGCTGGAACTGCGTCTTGCACGAAGCTCGCTCGCCAAGGCATCCGCACACCCACAGCTCTACGCGTCCCGACGTCCCACAACACCGTCAGTAGTCCAAAGGCAGCGATGAAGTACAGCCCACTCCACTTGACGCCGCAGGCGAGTCCCAAACTGACCGCCGCGCCGATCCGCCACGGGCGCCACAAGAACCGCGCCCCCATCGCTGACGTTGTTTCACCGAGTGCGGCGAACCGGGCACGTGTGCGATCCCTGTCGATCAGCAGACAGCCAAAAGCGACGAGTACGAAGAACATCAGTGAGTTGTCCAGCAGAGCCGTACGACTCATCACGATCGCGAGGCCGTCGAGCGCCATGAACAACCCGGCGAGTGTTCCGAGCAGGTTCGATCGTGTTAGCCGCCGCACGATTCGCGCTAGTAGCAGCACACTCAAGATGCCAAGGACTGCTACCGCTATCCGCCACCCGAATGGCGTCATCCCGAAGACTTGCTCGCCGCTAGCGATAACCCACTTTCCGAGTGGTGGGTGGACGACAAATGAGGCATCGTCTTTAAAGACGTCAGCCAGTCCGTCGACGGTGCCTGATCCGCTGGAGTCGATAAGTCGCTCATTGGCGCCGTCAACAGCCTGCCGTTCGTATCCGAAGAGCAGCAGGCTCAGGGCGTCCTTTGCGTAGTACGTCTCGTCGAAGACGACCGCATTGGGTCGAGCCAAGTCGACGAGGCGCAGGACCGCAGCAATCACCGTGACGAGCAGTGGACCCGTCCAGCCCCGCCAGCCTCCGGTCGGCATATCCGGTACCAGGCGACGCTGCAGCGCGAGCGCGCCAGCGGCGGGCTCGTCGACGGTCGCTGTGCTCACGTCGGTCATCGTATGCATCTGCCCGGGTGTCGCGAGCGTTAGTGCGCTAGAACTAGACCCGTGAGTCGTTGTGGGCAAGTCATCCTCGCGGCAACACCCTTGGGAAATCCAGGCGACGCCAGTGTTCGACTCAGAGACCTGATCGCGCAGGCGGATGTCGTGGCGGCTGAGGACACTCGCCGGTTCAGACGTCTGGCCAGTGACTTGGGTGTCACCTATCGTGCTCGGATTGTCTCGTTCTACGAAGCGGTGGAGCAGGAGAAGTCCGCAGAGCTCGCGGCAGCGGCTGCTGATGGTGCTTTGGTCCTGATGGTGACCGATGCCGGAATGCCCTCGGTCAGTGATCCGGGGTACAGGTTGGTCGAGGCTTGCCGCGCAGCGAACGTGCCAGTATCGGTGCTACCCGGCCCGTCGGCAGTGACAACGGCCTTGGCGGTGTCGGGACTGCCCTGCGACCGATTCTGTTTCGAGGGATTCCTGCCGCGAAAATCTGGCGAGCGAACTCGTCGACTCGAGTCGCTCGCTGAGGAACAACGCACGATGGTCTTTTTTGAGGCGCCTCATCGGATCGCCGTATCGCTACGAGCCATGGCGCAGGTCCTGGGTGAGAACCGATCGGCGGTCGTTTGCCGAGAACTAACTAAAACGTACGAGGAGGTCCGACCGGGAACCCTCGGCGAGTTAGCCCAATGGGCCAGCGAGGGCTTGCGGGGAGAGATTACGATTGTCGTCGCTGGCGCGCAGCCAGTGGCCCTGGAACTGTCCGACGAGCAACTCGCGCAACGAGTTGCTGACCTCGTCGAGCAGGGCACCGACCGCAAAGCTGCAATATCGGCGGTCGCCAAACAGACAGCACGCCCAAAGCGACAGGTGTATGACGCCGTGCTCGCTGCCAAGTCGAGTCATTAGGATCAGCCACATGCCGGAGTCCCAGACCTACTACGTCACCACTCCGATCTACTACGTCAACGATTCTCCGCATATTGGGCACGCGTACACGACGCTCGCTGGCGATGTGCTGGCTCGCTGGCATCGCCAGCGTGGCGAGAGCACTTGGTACCTCACCGGGACTGATGAGCACGGCACCAAGGTTGAACGGACCGCTCTGGAGAACGGTGTCGAACCACAGCAGTGGGTCGACAGACTCGTCGAGGATGAGTGGAAGCCTGTTCTCAAGACGATCGATGCAGCCACAGATGACTTCATTCGCACTACGAGTGGTCGGCATAAGCGCGGAGTGGAGGCCTTCTGGGAGAAGGTGCGCGAGAACGGCGACGTCTACGAGGGGAAGTTTGAGGGGCCCTACTGCGTCGGTTGTGAGGAGTTCAAACTCGCTGGTGACCTGATCGATGGACCCGACGGCGAGAAGCTGTGCCCCATCCACGGGCGCCCGGTCGAGATGCTCCAGGAGCGCAACTGGTTCTTCAAACTCGAGTCCTTCACCGACCGGTTACTCGAGCACTATGCGCGTCACCCGGAGGCAATCCAACCGGCGAGTGCCCGAAACGAGGTGATCTCGTTCATCAAGCAAGGGCTCAAGGACATCTCGATGTCCCGCGCCGTCAGCAGCGTCGGTTGGGGAATCCCGCTGCCGTGGGACTCCGAACAAGTCGTATACGTGTGGTTCGATGCGCTTTTGAACTACATCACGGCGGTGGGTTACGGCGCAGCCGAGGGGACTCCCGAAGCTGAGCAGTTCCAGCGAACCTGGCCGGCCAACGTTCACCTCGTTGGCAAGGACATCCTGCGCTTTCACGCTGTCTACTGGCCAGCCATGTTGATGGCGGCGGACTTGCCACTACCCAAACACGTGTTCGCCCACGGCTGGTTGCTGGTCGGCGGCGAGAAGATGAGCAAGACCAAGCTCACGGGTATCGCTCCCGAGCAGATCGTTGACCACTTCGGCTCCGATGCGTTTCGCTACTACTTCCTGCGCTCCATCATTTTCGGTTCCGACGGCTCGTTCTCCTGGGAG
Source organism: uncultured Actinomycetes bacterium (assembly GCA_963821045.1). Lineage (GTDB taxonomy): Bacteria > Actinomycetota > Actinomycetes > S36-B12 > UBA10799 > UBA10799. Next base: position 246,290 of record CAWGCB010000002.1, read on the forward strand.
GACCTCTCCGCTCGCTACACGGCCGAACTCGCCAACGGTCTAGGGAATCTGGCGTCCCGGGCGACCGCGATGGTGGGCAAGTATTTCGAGGGTGTCCTACCAGAACCGGGTCCGTACGCGAACGCTGACCTTGGACTGCAGGACCAGTTGGTGGCGGCTACCGAACAAGCGGACGCAGCGATATCTGAGTTCGACTTCGCCGGAGCCCTCGCGGCGATGAAGGCGCTCGTTGACGCCGTGAACATGTACGTCACCGAACAGGAGCCGTGGAAGCTGGCCAAGGATCCCGCAAAGGTGGAACGGTTACGCACTGTGCTGTACGTGATGTGCGATGCGCTTCGGGGTATCGCCATCTTGCATAACCCGGTCATGCCAAAGGCGATGTCAGCGTTGTGGGGACGCCTGGGGGCAACGCCCCATCTGGGGCCGATCACAGACAACACGATTGCCAGCGCTGGGCACTGGGGTCTGTTGCCTCCGGGTGCGCTCGTTTCGAAGGGGGACAGTTTGTTCCCACGTCTTGAGGATCCAGTCGAATGATCACCCCCGCCGAGGGTCTGCCCCCGTTACCCAAACCGCTACCCGGACCGGTCGTTGATACCCACTGCCATCTCGACATGTGCGCCGCGGACGACGGACCATCCGTGTCAGATGCACTACTGCTCGCTGCCGAGGTTGGCATCACTCGGATCATTCAGGTGGGTTGCGATGTTGCCGGATCACGCTGGGCAGCACAGATTGCCGAGGAATACCCGAATATTTGGGCCGCCGTCGCGTTACACCCGAACGAGGCGCCACGCATTCATGATGAGGGTGGGCTCGTCTTGCTGGAGGCGGCGTGGCGTGAGATCAGCGAGCTCGCGGCACTTCCACAGGTTAGAGCGATCGGTGAAACCGGAATGGACTTCTACCGAACTCCACCGCAAGGTCGGGCCATTCAGGAGGAGTCGTTTCGGACTCACATTCGCCTAGCCAAGGAGTTGGGAAAGGCGCTCGTCGTCCACGACCGCGAGGCGCACGACGATGTCTTGCGGATTCTGGATGATGAGGGCCACCCGCCACGGTCGTCATGCACTGCTTCAGCGGCGATGCCGCGTTCGCCGCTGCGGTGAGCGAACGCGGCTGGTACTGCTCGTTCGCGGGGGTCGTGACCTTCAAGAACGCGCAGGACCTGCGCGAGGCAGCAGCCGTCGTTCCGCTGTCCCAGTTACTGGTTGAGACGGACGCTCCGTTTCTCACCCCAGCCCCGAACCGTGGCAAACCCAACGCGCCATACCTCGTTCCCTACACCGTTCGACAGATCGCCGATGTCCGCGATGTTTCCGACCTTGAACTGACTGAGGTGCTGTTCCGCAACTCCGAACGAGCTTTCGGACCGCTCTAGGACTGTTGATGGCCAGCGAATCGGGACTACTCGGCCCAGCACAGATCCGGTCCCTGGCGGCCTCGTTGGATTTGACGCCGACCAAACGCCACGGCCAGAACTTCGTCATTGACCCCAATACCGTGCGGCGAATCGTTCGGATGGCCAACGTGACCCCAAACGATGTTGTGCTGGAGATCGGTCCGGGGCTCGGTTCGCTGACCCTGGGACTGCTGGAATCTGGTGCTCGAGTCCATGCGATTGAGATCGATCACCGTCTCGCCGAGGTGTTGGCCGATACCGTGGCGCAGCGTATGCCGCAACGATCCCCAGCCCTGTGGGTCACTGCAGCTGATGCGATGGCGGTCGAGTTAGCAGCCGACCAAGCCCCGGTGCAACCTGCGACACCGCCCCCGCCGCTCCCGACGACGATGGTGGCGAACTTGCCCTACAACGTCGCCGTCCCCATCGTCTTGCGGATGTTCGCGCAGTTGCCCTCGCTTGCCAGGGGGCTGGTGATGGTTCAACTAGAGGTCGCCCAGCGGCTAGCTGCCACCCCCGGCTCGCGGGTCTACGGGGTACCCAGCGTCAAGATGCAGTGGTTCGGACATGTGGAGTTCGCCGGGACGGTGGGGCCCTCGGTCTTCTGGCCAGCGCCACGCGTGGATTCCGGCCTAGTCCGCATCACGAGGCATGCGCCGCCAGACAGTGAGGCAGGCAGGGAGCGGGTATTCGGCGTGATCGATGCAGCGTTCTCACAGCGCCGCAAGAAGTTGCGCTCGGCGCTGGCAACCTGGGCGGGTGGGGTTCAAAACGCGGACCACATCCTCGAACTCGCCTCCGTCGATCCGTCAGCCCGCGGGGAGGACCTCACTCTTGCGAGCTTTGTGAGCATCGCCGACGCGCGGCTACAGGTTGATCCCGCCTAACATGAAAGCGTGCCTCCGTTCGCCCGTACCGTGACCGTTCGCTCACCGGCAAAGGTCAATCTGCAGCTAGCGGTAGGCCCAAGGCGCCCCGACGGTTACCACGAGGTCGTCAGCGTCTTTCACGCCGTCGCGATCTTTGACGAGATTATTGTTTGTGACGGGGTGCCTGGCGAGGGCATTACGTTGACCATGGAGGGCCCAGGAACCGAAGACATTGGCGCCGGCCCAGAGAACCTCGCCTACCAAGCCGCCCAAGCCCTCGGCGACTACGCCGACGTGGCGTTAGACGTTGCCATCCACATTCGCAAGGCGATTCCGATCGCCGGAGGAATGGCTGGTGGTTCCGCCGACGCGGCTGGGACGCTAGTTGCCTGCGACGCGCTTTGGCGAACGGGGCTCGGTCGGGAGGAACTCGAGACTCTCGCGGGGCGGCTAGGCGCCGATGTGACCTTCGCTCTCCACGGCGGCACCGCCATCGGAACTGGTCGTGGCGAGAACCTCACTGCCGCACTGATCAGCGGTCACTACAACTGGGTTTTTGCCACGTCAAACGAGGGCCTATCGACCCCGATGGTCTACGCCGAGTGTGACCGGTTGCGGGAGGGTCGAGGGATTCCTGGCCCTGAGGTGAGCGAGGCGCTGATGGCCGGTCTGCGGCGCGGCGACCCGGTCGCTGTCGGTGCTGCCCTCAGTAACGACCTGCAGGCGGCTGCGATCCAGTTGCGGCCCAGCCTCGAGTTGGTCTTGGAGACCGGACTGGCCTTTGGTGCGCTTGGTGGAATCGTGTCCGGCAGCGGGCCAACGTGTGCGTTCTTGGCGCGCGATGAGGATCATGCCCTCGACATCGCCACTGCGCTGTCCGGCTCAGGAACCTGCGATGGTGTGCGACACGCGATTGGGCCGGTTCACGGTGCGCGCGTGGTGGAAACGTCGACCTCGGCAGGCGCCGGCAGCGGGTCATTGCTGGACCACTAGCTGCTCCTCGCCCTGTCGCGTACGCCTCAGGGCAACTCCCAGTTGATTGGCTGCGTGCCCAACTCGCGAAGCGCCGCGTTCACTCGGCTAAAGGGGCGTGATCCATAGAACCCGCGATGCGCTGACAAAGGGCTCGGGTGAGCCGATGCAATGATCGGGGTGTCGGCCAGGTACGCCCGACACTTGGCGGCGTCATTGCCCCACAGAACAGCAACTAGCGGGCGCTGGCGGGCGACGAGTGCTTCGATCGCGAATGCTGTGATCTCCTCCCAGCCGACTCCTCGGTGTGACCCAGAGACCCCCGGTTCGCAGGTGAGGACGCGGTTGAGCAACAGCACTCCCTGATCTGCCCACGGCCGTAAATCACCGTTCGACGGCATGGGCACCATCACGTCGGTGGTCAACTCGCGGTAAATGTTCGCCAGGCTACGGGGGATCGGATCGACATCGGGTCGCACGGAGAATGCCAAGCCCATCGCATGACCGGGTGTCGGGTACGGGTCTTGTCCGACAATCAGGACGCGCACATCGGCGAGCGGTCGCTTGAACGCAGCCAGGACATCGGGTCCCGCAGGTAGGTAGCCTCGGTCGAGTTCCACCTCCTGTCGTAGGAAGTCACCCATCGCGGCGATGTTTGCTGCGACAGGTTGTAGAGCAGCCGCCCAGCCAGAGTCGACGGTCTCACTGAGCGGACGACCTGGCATGTGGGGCTACTAACTCTTGGACACTGCTGGCTTTGGGTCGAGGTGGCCTAAGCCGTTCCAAGCGAGATTCACCAGGTGCGCGGCCACCTCCTCTTTCTTGGGTTTGCGGACGTCGACCCACCACTGTCCGGTCAGACTCACCATCCCAACGAGCATCTGCGCGTACATCGGGGCCAACTTCTTGGAGTACCCCCGCGAGCCGAACTCGGAGGCTAACCGGCCCTCGACCTTGTCCGCGATGTCCTGAATGGTGCTTGCGAAGCTCCCTGGGACGGTCCCAGGGGGAGAATCTCGAACGAGGATCCGGAAGCCGTCGGTGGAACTCTCGATGTAGGTCAACATTCCCAGTGCAGCGTTCTCAAGAAGTTCACGCGGATGGGTGGTGCCAGGCGACAGCGCGTCCATGATCGTGCCGATTAGTGATGTGACTTCACGGTCGACGATGACGGCGTAGAGCCCCTCCTTGCCGCCGAAATGTTCGTAGATCACGGGTTTGGAAACCTCGGCCTTCGCGGCGATCTCCTCGACACTGACGGCCTCGTATCCCTTAGCTGCGAACAGTTTGCGCCCAACCTCGACGAGCTGTTCGCGGCGCTGGGAACCGGACATTCGTACTCGCGGCTTCCGCTGGGTGGGCGAAGTGTCATCGGGTGGCGCTTGCTCAGCGGTGCTCATGATTGTCTAGTGTGCCCTCTCGGGTGGTCCAGATGTTCGGTGCCGTTGCGCGCCGTGTGTCTCGGGTTGGCTCTGCCCTAAGATAGGCGCGCCTAGAAAGTCCTGCACAGTCCCCGTTGGTGTAATTGGCAACACAGCGGCCTTTGGAGCCGTAATTCGAGGTTCGAGTCCTCGACGGGGAGCCAGTTGGTATCCCTGCCGTCCACAACGGGACGCATCACGGCAAAAGCCCGCCGCATTGCTGTTCGGGCGTTATCCTCAAGCACGTGAGTTCCTCTGCCGCCTACAGATCCCAGAGCAGCGCTGATCATTATCCTCGCCGCTGGAGCTGGCACCCGCATGAAGTCTGGGCTGGCCAAGGTGTTGCACCCCATCCTTGGCAGCCCAATCCTGGGGCATGTGCTGCGAGCAGCCAGCAGTACTAATCCCGAGAACATCGTTGTCGTCGTCGGTCACCAGCGCGATCAGGTCCGCGGCTACGTCAATGACGCGTTCCCGGCGGCTCGCACGGCAGTGCAAGACGAGCAGAACGGCACCGGCCACGCGGTCCGATGTGCTCTCGAGTCGTTGACTGCTCAGGGCATCGAGACACCCGATGGGCCGGTAGTGGTCATCGCGGGGGACACCCCATTGCTGAGTGGCAACACACTTGCAGAGTTGATCGACGTACAAGTCGCCTCGGGTGCCGCGGCAACGGTGCTGTCGGCCGAACTCAATGATCCGACCGGCTACGGACGCATCGTTCGAGATGGCGACGGATCGGTGATCGGCATCGTTGAGCAGAAGGACGCCAGCGATGCGCAACGTGAAATTCGGGAGATCAATAGCGGCATGTTCGCCTTCGATGGCGTACTGCTGAGCAAGGCGATCAACCAACTCACGACCGACAACTCCCAAGGCGAGGAGTATCTGACCGATGTGCTCGGCATTCTTCGCAGCGAAGGCCACGCCGTCGGCGCACTCGTGATCGGTGATGTCAACGAGGTGCACGGAATCAACGATCGGCGACAACTCGCGCAGGCTGCCGCGCTGCTGCGCGAACGAACGAACGACGAGTACATGCGCGCGGGCGTCAGCATCGTCGATCCGGCGACCACCTGGATTTCGCCTGGAGCGGTTATTGAGCCGGACGCGATCATTGAGCGAAACTGCTCGTTGGATGCTGATGTATACGTCGGGCCCAATGCTGTCGTCGGACCTGATACGACGTTGATTGGTGTCCGAGTCGGTGCCGGTGCTCACGTTGTGCGCAGTCACTGTGATGGGGCGCAGATTGGTCCTGACGCGAACGTCGGGCCATTCTCTTTCCTGCGACCAGGCACGGTACTGGCCCCCCGCGCAAAGGTCGGCGCCTACGTGGAAGTGAAGAACTCAACAGTGGGACCAGGCAGCAAGGTTCCGCATCTGTCGTATGTCGGGGACGCGCAAATCGGCTCAAACTCCAACATTGGGGCGGCCACGATCTTCGCCAATTACGACGGCGAGGACAAACACAAGACGATCATCGGTAGCTCAGTTCGCATCGGTAGCGACTCGATTCTGGTAGCCCCGGTGACGGTCGGCGATGGCGCGTACACGGCGGCCGGGTCCGTCATCACCCAAGACGTACCACCCGGTGCCATCGGCATCGGAAGGGGGCGTCAGGCAAACGTCGTGAACTGGGTGGCGCACAATCGTCCTGGGTCAACGTCGGCGGCAGCCGCCAAATCCGCTCAAGAACTCGCCGACGAATTAGCTGGAGAGACAGAGCAGGATAGGGACGCTGAGCAAGAGCGGCTCAAGTCGCACGACCCCCAGATATCGGATCGCAGTAACGGCGGGAGAGACTAACCTCGTGAACGGTGTAATTCGCACGCCGCAGAGTCGGTTGATGCTATTTGGTGGCCGGGGAAATCCCGAACTTGCGCGGGCAGTCGCGGAGGAGGTCGGCACCGAGCTCACCCCGATGAGCGCTTATGACTTTGCCAACGGCGAGATCTTCGTTCGCTTCCACGAGAGTGTGCGCGGTTGTGATGCTTTCGTCATTCAAAGCCACTGCGACAACATCAACACGGCCATCATGGAACAGCTCATCATGGTGGATGCCCTAAAGCGGGCCTCAGCCGAGCGAATTACGGTGATCACGCCCTTCTACGGCTACGCCCGCCAAGACAAGAAGCACCGAGGTCGTGAGCCGATCACGGCCCGCTTGATGGCGGACCTATTCAAGACAGCCGGCGCTGATCGCTTAATGGCAGTGGACCTGCATACCTCCCAGATTCAGGGTTTCTTCGACGGCCCCGTCGACCACCTGTTCGCGCTGCCGCTGCTCTCGGAGTACATCGCTAGTCGCGTCGACAATGAGCGCATCACGGTCGTGTCGCCGGACGCCGGGCGCGTCCGCGTCGCGGAACGCTGGACGGATGTCCTCAATGCCCCATTGGCAATCATCCACAAGCGCCGCGACCCCGATATCGCTAACGAGGTTAAGGTGTTCGAGGTAGTTGGCGACGTGCGTGACCGGGTATGTGTCCTGGTGGACGACATGATCGACACTGGCGGCACCATCACCAAGGCTGCCGACACGCTCTTTGACCAGGGCGCGGCGGAGGTCATTGTCGCTGCGACCCACGGGGTCCTCTCCGATCCGGCAACCGAGCGGATCAAGAACTCGCGGATCAGTGAGGTCGTTGTGACCGACACGCTGCCGATTCCGAGCGAGCGCATCTCAGACAAACTGACGATTCTGTCCATCGCTCCGCTCGTTGCTCGGGCGATCAATGAGGTGTTCACCGACGGCTCAGTAACCAGCCTCTTCGGATCGGCGCACGGCTAGCGCGTAAGCTACCGGTGCACAACCAAGCACAAACGTAACCTCAGGCGTTGTCTAGACGCCAAAACAAACCCAGTAGGCGAGGGCGCCGCGAGCACGTACGCTCGCGGAAGAGCCGTTATCGACGAAGGAATGACTCACATGGCAAAAGTACAAATCGACGCTGTCGCACGCACTGACTTCGGCAAGGGAGCAGCCCGGCGCATTCGCCGCGACGGCATGGTTCCGGCTGTGGTGTACGGCGGTTCAGCTCCCGAAGCACACATCTCCCTTCCCGGCCACGAGCTGATGATCGCGCTTCGCAGCGCTGGCGTCGTCCTTGAGGTTCAGATTGACGGCAACGCCGTGAATACCGCTCCTCGCCAGGTCCAGAAGGACCCAGTTCGCGGATTCCTCGAGCATGTTGACCTGATGGTCTTGTCCGACACAGAGGTGCGCGAGCGATTGGTCGTTGGCGCCGCCGTTGCCAAGGCTGAGAAGGTCGCGGTCGAGGAGGATCTCGACAAGGTCACCGTCGTGATGGCAGTACGCGAACTGCTCGATGAGGGCGTCGAGCCTGACGATGCAATCGAGCAAGCTGTTGCTGCTGTTCGCGAAGAGATTGCTGCCGCTGCCGTTGCTTCGGCCGCCGCCGCTGCTGCGGAAGAGGCCGCCGACGCGGCTGCTGCCGAGGCAGGCGAGGGCGAAGGCTCCGGCGACGGCGAGTCATCCGAAGGCGACGCCTCCTAGTTAGCGGTTCGCCTCGCTAGCGCGTGAACATGTCCCAGACACCGTGGCTCGTGGTCGGTTTAGGAAATCCGGGTAAGGAGTACGCCGGTACTCGACACAACGTCGGCTACCAGGTCATCGATGTGCTGGCCGAGCGCATTGCTGCACGCTTCTCGAAGCACCGAAGGGCCAATGCCGACGTTGCCGAAGGGCGCCTCGACGGTCACCGGATCGCGTTGCTTCGCTCGCGGACGTACATGAACGAATCTGGCGGACCGATCCGGGCGGCAGCAGATTACGCGCAGATCCCGTTGACGAACGTGATCGTCGTTCACGACGAACTCGATATTGAGTTCGGTGCGATAAAAATTAAGGTCGGCGGGGGTGACGGTGGCCACAACGGCATCAAGTCGGCCAAGAAGTCGCTCGGATCGCCCGATTTCTACCGGGTCCGCGTGGGTATTGGTCGGCCACCAGGGCGCCAAGATGCGGCCGACTACGTGCTGCGCTCGTTTAGCGCAGATCAGCGCAAGAACCTCCCTGACGTGCTCGAATCTGGTGCCGACGCAGTCGAGGCAATCATCACCGAGGGGCTAGCGGTCGCGCAGAACCGTCACCACAGCAAGTAGCGTTGCCCGGGTGAACCCAGATGCCGCACGCGTAAGTGATGCCGAACTAGCAGTGACAGTGGCAAAACAGGCGGGAGCACTCCTGCTGGATCTACGCGAGGACTTTGGCCCGGTGGACCCGCAGGACAAGGTGCGGCGCACTGAGCTCAAAGACGCGGCCGACGCAGCATCGCATGACCTGATCATGAGCATGCTTTCCACCGCCCGGCCCCAAGACGCCATCCTCAGTGAAGAGGGCGTGGACGAGGTGGCCCGAGATAGCGCATCACGGGTCTGGATTGTTGATCCACTCGACGGGACGAAGGAATACGGTTTGGGCCGGTCCGACTTTGCTGTGCACATCGCGCTGTGGGATCGCAATGTTGGCGAGAACGGTCAGGTAACGGTCGGAGTTGTTGAACTCCCCGCCCAGAATCGAACGCTGAGCACGATCGATGAGGTGCACGCGCCTCGAGCAATCGATGCCGATCGGCCCGTCAAGCTCATTGTTTCTCGCTCGCGTCCGCCAGAACTGGCCAAAGATGCTGGACGCCTCGCGCTGGCCAACGTGCTTAGCGTGGAGGGCCAAAACCAACACGGTGTTGAGGTCGTGAACTCAGGTTCCGTCGGAGCCAAGGTGGCGGAGGTGCTCGCTGATCGGGCCGACGCCTACGTTCACGACACGGGCTTCTACGAGTGGGACGTCGCTGCGCCGCTGGCCGTGGCACAGCACTACGGGCTTGTGGCATCTCATCTGGACAGTTCCGAGGTCACGTTCAACCACCGGCCACCGTGGGTCACTAACTTGGTTGTCGCGCTGCCAACCCTCGCTCCATTCATGATCGACTAATGCCCGGCGTACCCTCGCTGTTGTGAGTCTTCGGGGATTACTGCCAGTTGTCGCGCGCGATCCACAACTCGCCGATGCACTCGCTGCGGCTAGTCGCAGTGAACGTGAGTACAGCGTGGTGGGTCCAGGCGAACTCACCGCGCTACTCACTGGGATCTTGGCCGATGGCGACTTAGGTGATCGATCGGTCCTCTTGGTGACCGCCACGACCCGCGACGCCGAGGACCTAGCGGCCGAACTGCGTGGATTTCTGCCGCCCGAATCGGTCGTAGAGTTCCCTGCTTGGGAGACGCTGCCGCATGAGCGGCTGAGCCCAACCCACGACACAGTCGGGCGCCGTCTGCACGTCTTGCGCAGATTGGCCCATCCGGACGACGAGTGGTCGGGATCGGCTCGCGTGCGCGTCGTGGTGGCAGGTGTGCGGGCTCTCGTTCAACCGATTGTTGTCGGCCTCGGGGACCTCGAGCCGGTCGCAGCGAAGGTAGGTCAGAGCCCGGGACTCGAGCACACAGTGCAGCGCCTAGTGGAGATCGGCTACGAACGTACCGATCTCGTGACTCGCCGTGGCGAGATCGCCGTGCGCGGTGGCATTGTCGATGTGTTCGTTCCAACAGATGATCACCCACTGCGGGTGGAGTTCTTCGGTGATGAGGTCGACGAGGTTCGTTCGTTCTCGGTAACCGACCAACGATCACTCGACGTCGTAGAACGTGGTCTGTGGGCTCCGCCATGCCGCGAGGTGCTGCTAACGCCGGAGGTCAGATCGCGAGCGCAGGCGCTCATTGCTGATCACCCTGAATTGGAGGATGTGCTCGGATCACTCGCTCAAGGAATCCACGTGGAGGGGATGGAGTCCCTCGCGCCGGTCCTGTGCGACGGGATGCAGACCCTGCTCGATGTCGTTCCCGGCGACACGATGGTTTTGGTGAACGAACCGGAGCGGGTTCGAAAGCGTGCCGAGGATCTCCTGGCCACCAGCGATGAGTTCTTGGCCGCTGGCTGGCAGGCCGCAGCAGTAGGTGCGGCAGTCCCGGTCGACGTATCGGCCGCCTCTTACCGATCCCTGGACGAGATGGCGCAGGTCGCTTCGCAACGCAAAATTGCCTGGTGGACGGTGGCGCCTTTTGGTCTAGACGTTGATGAACGCGCGGCCATCGTCGCACTTCCTAGTTTCCGCGGCGATCTCAACTCCGCGCTGCGCATGCTCGGAACGAGAGTGAAATCTGGTAGCCGAGCGGTGATTGTGACGGCGGGTCACGGACCGGCAACTCGTATTGCCGAACAGCTCGCTGACCGAGAGATTCCCGCGCGCCTCGTCACCTCGCTAGACGTACCGCCCAATCAGAACGTGGTCACCGTCGTCACTGGTCCGTTACGCAACGGCTTCGACGCGGCCGCTGTCGGCTTGGTCGTCGTGACGGAGTCGGACCTGCTCGGAACGAGGGCGAAGACCAGCCGGGTCGAAGGCAAGATGCCGTCTCGGCGCAAGCGAGCGATCGACCCCCTGGCGCTGTCTCCTGGGGACTACATCGTTCACGAGAAGCATGGAGTCGGACAGTTCGTTGAGATGGCTCAGCGCACCGTCAGCGGTGCCACGCGCGAGTACATCGTGGTGGAGTATGCCGCCAGCAAACGAGGCCAGCCCCCGGACCGGCTCTACGTGCCAACTGATCAACTCGATCAAATCACCCGCTATGTCGGTGGCGAGGCGCCGAGCGTGCATCGACTTGGCGGAGCAGATTGGGGCAAAGCCAAGTCACGAGCGCGCAAGGCCGTTCGTGAAATCGCTGGTGAGCTAGTCCGCCTGTACGCTGCCCGCCACAATGCGCAGGGGCACGCGTTCGGTCCCGACACTCCTTGGCAAAGCGAGCTTGAGGATGCGTTCCCGTTCGCCGAGACTCGCGACCAGCTCGCGACCATCGATGAGGTCAAGAGCGACATGGAGAAGCCAGTTCCGATGGACCGCATCATCTGTGGTGATGTGGGCTACGGCAAAACCGAGATTGCTGTGCGGGCCGCATTCAAGGCGGTTCAGGATGGCAAGCAGGTCGCCGTTCTCGTGCCGACAACCCTGCTCGTTCGTCAACATGCGCAGACCTTCGCTGAGCGGTTCGCGCCATTCCCTATTCGGGTTGAGGCGCTCTCTCGATTCCAGACGGCAGCCGAGACGAAGAAGATTCAGGAGGGCATCCACGACGGGACAGTAGACGTGGTCATCGCCACTCATCGGTTGCTGTCCCCGTCCACCCAATTCAAGAATCTTGGCTTGGTGATTGTCGATGAGGAGCAGCGCTTCGGAGTTGAGCACAAAGAGCACTTGAAGGCGCTGCGCACGAACGTGGACGTTCTCACAATGTCGGCCACCCCGATTCCGCGAACGCTGGAGATGGCTGTCACGGGAATCCGGGAGATGTCCACGATCGCTACACCGCCCGAGCAGCGCCTACCAGTGTTGACGTACGTGGGCCCATTCGAGAACAAGCAGATCACCGCTGCGATTAGGCGAGAACTGCTGCGAGATGGTCAGGTGTTCTTCGTCCATAACCGCGTCGAGAGCATCGACCGCACCGCGAAACGAATCACCGAGTTGGTGCCAGAGGCGCGGGTCGCCGTCGCGCACGGCCAAATGGGCGAGCACGTTCTTGAGCAGGTCATCGACGACTTTTGGGAGCGCAAAGTCGACGTTCTCGTCTGCACCACCATCGTGGAAAGCGGCCTCGACATCACTAATGCCAACACGTTGATCGTCGACCGTGCTGACACGTTTGGAGCCAGCCAGATGCACCAGTTGCGAGGCCGGGTCGGCAGAGGCCGTGATCGGGCCTACGCCTACTTCTTCTACCCGGAGGAGAAGACGCTCAGCGAGACAGCTCACGAGCGACTGGCCACGATCGCCTCCCACACCGACCTGGGCTCCGGCATGGCGGTGGCGATGAAGGACCTCGAGATTCGCGGGGCGGGTAACTTGCTCGGTGGCGAGCAGTCCGGGCATATCGCTGACGTCGGCTTTGATCTCTATGTGCGGATGGTTGGCGAGGCCCTGTCCGCCGTCAAGGGTGATACCGAAGAAGAACCGATGGACGTCAGCATCGAACTGCCGATCGACGCACACATTCCGGAGAAGTACGTTCCGGAGGAGCGACTGCGATTGGAGGCCTACAAGCGGATTGCCTCGGTGCTAACCGAGGAGGACATCGACGCGGTAATCGCGGAGCTTCGCGATCGTTATGGCGAGCCCCCAGAGCCGGTTGAGACACTGTTCGAGATCGCCAGAGTGCGCTTGCTAGCGCGCTCTGCCGCAGTGGGCGAGGTGGTGCTCGCAGGTTCTCGGATCCGGCTATCGCCGGTTGCCCTGCCGGATTCTCGCGCGATGCGCTTGGCCAGGCTCTACCCCGGCAGCCAGATCAAGCCAGCTACCCGAACGCTACTTGTTCCACGTCCCACTACGGGACGAGTCGGAGGAAAACCGCTAGTGAATCGAGACCTGCTGGCGTGGGTGAGGGAGTTGTTGACCGACGTGATTGTTGGTGCGAATCAGACCTCAACGAGTTCGGCGAAGACGCAGCAGTAGCTGAATCCGCGGTCGTCTATTGATTCAGGAACTTCAAGGACCGCGACTCGGTTGTCGCCACCTCGGTAGCGGGCGAGCGTCGCACTGAGGCTCCCGAATGTCCGCGGCTCGACCACGACGTGGTTGGCATCGCCGAGGTCAGTGCTACCTCCGGTGATCGTGACCATGGTGAGGCCACCTGAGGCGAAGTCGACAGGGGCGATGAACAAGTGAGCGCGGGTGATATCGCGCGCCGCGAGATCACGCCAGGCGGGCCCGACCAACTCGTCCTCAAAAACGACGATGATCTCGGCTCGGCGTGACGATGTCTGCGTTTGCGGTTCGCGCAGGTCCACGCCTTCTCGGGCGGCGATACCGAGCAGGAGTTCGCGAGCCAGCAACGTGCGGTATTGCTCGCGCACCCCGGGGTCACGCGGATCGGCCATACCTGCTGCTCATTCCCGTTGCGGTCGTCGTTTGGTGGCGTTCGCCTTACCCCGTGGGAGCGAACTCACTGAAGCCTGTCCCACGAGTCAGACCAAGCACTTTCGCGACACGCCCCGCGCAAGGCCGTTTCGCCACAGTTCACCCGGTTGAGGGATGAGTGACTACCTGGTTGAGGTACGTGCTGGCTCCATACCCGATTCATTTCCCCCAAATCGGACACCGAGTCGCTTCCCGTGCGCGAACTTGTGGCTCGCACCCGTACGATCGGCGGTGAACGTGACCGGGGAAGACGATTAGGTGTATGAAGGGTTCATGTCAGTGAGTCGCCAGCTAATGCCAACTGCCCGCCTTAGTAAGCGAACCATGCGCACCGCGGCAGGTCTCGTTGCCGTCGTCGCACTCGGCTTCTCGGCCACCGGCTGCGGCGTTGACCTCGCGGGCTCGGCGGCAGTCATCGGCGATCAGCGCATCACTGATACCCAGTTGACTGACGACGTCGCGTTGGTAACCCAAGCGCTCGACCTGCCGGCCTCCGATCAGGTCAACCAAGTCGTACTCGACAGGCTCGATCCGCGAGGACCTGTTCAACATCATGGCGCAACGCAATGATGTGAGTGTCACCGATGGTGAGGTCGACGCATTTCTCGCGACCACCGCTGAACAGGTTGGCGGGCGCGAGGCGCTCGAGGATCAGTTGTTGCAGTCCGGCGTTCCGGCCGAGGCCATCAGATAGCTTCGCGCGGACGTTCCTGCTCCAGCAGCGGATCGCTGAGAAGCTGGTTCCTGGCGGATCTCAAGATCAGCAAGGCGAGGCGCTGGCAGCGGAGGCAGTAGCGCTCTCGGAGGAGCTCGACACCCGTGTCAGTCCTCGGTTTGGCACCTGGGATCCAGCTCGCTTGTCGGTGGGCCCGATTCCTAATGATCTATCCGCGCCGGTGCTGACGCAGGGCAATCCGCAGTTCGACCAGATCGATCCCAGTCAGCCGCAGCCACAACAACAGCCGCAGCCACAACAACAGCCGCAACCCCAGACGCAGCCATAGCGCCTCAGAACGCTTTCGATGAGCGATTCGCCGAGTAGCGATGCAGATGCCGCAGTGGCACCGCAGATGGGGTCAGCACTGCTAGAACTCGTCGCAGTCATGGACCGTTTGCGTTCGCCCGGTGGGTGTCCGTGGGACGCCGAGCAAACTCACGAGTCGCTGGTGGAGTACCTCATCGAGGAGACCTACGAGACGGTCGATGCAATCGAGGTGGGCGACGCCGCAGATCTGCGGGAAGAGCTAGGTGATCTGCTGCTCCAAGTCGTCTTTCACGCCAGGATCGCTCAGGAGGCAGCCGAGCCCTGGTCCATCGATGACGTTGCCCAGGGCATCACCAATAAGCTCGTGTCTCGTCATCCACACGTTTTTGCCGACGGCCATGTCGAGGATTCAGTAGATTCTGAGCGCCAATGGCAAGAGAACAAGGCGCGGGAGAAGGGCAGAACCTCCGTCACTGACGGAATCCCAGCGTCGCTGCCGGGACCTGTGCTGGCAGCCAAGACGCTGCGTCGGGCGCAGCGAGGCGGCGTCGAAGTCCCAATGGCCTCAGCCGAAGCCGTCGAAATCGCTGAGAAGGTAATTGCCGACCTCGACCCAGTCCGGGCGGATGAGCAGTTCGGAGACGTCCTGCTCGCTCTCATCGGTCGATCCGTGACGGTGGGCATCGATGCAGATGTGGCTTTGCGACACGCCATCCGACGCCTCAACGAACGTATCCGGGACAGCCGAGTCGAGGGACTCGGGTTACCCTTCCTAGGTGTCAGATCTCTCGCGTCGCACGTTCATCGCAGCGGCATCGGTCGCCGGAGTTGGGGCACTTGCCGCGTGCAGTCCAAGTGTTGGCGCCTCCGGGGAGCCGGTGGCCGAACCTCAAGTGGTCGCCACACCGGGGGGTGAGCCGACTAAGCAGTGGTTCATCAAGACATCGAAGCGCGCGCCCGCGGACCTCATCGAAGCGTTCACCCCGTTGACTAGCGTGCTTCCGGGTGACCTCATCCCCATTCACGTCTCGACGTCGGCGGACGAGTGGTCGATCGAGGTATTCCGTATCGGCGACTACGACGGCCTCGGCGGCGCAAAAATGGAGGGGCTCGGTCCGTTCCCGGGCCAGAGCTACTCAGAGACGTCGGTGGACAGTGACACCAAGGCGGTAAAAGCGGATTGGCCGAGCGCTGTCGCGGTGAACACCGATGGGTGGGAGCCAGGCTTTTACCTGCTTACACGCGATGGCCAAGAAGAAGCGCACAGAAATTCCGATCGTGGTCAGAACAGCCGATATCGGTGACACCGTCGCGGTGGTCGCGTCGGTGACCACGTGGCAGGCCTACAACCTGTGGGGTGGCCGGTCGCTGTACCGCAATGAAGGTGGGGGATTCGATGGGCGCAGCTACGCAGTATCCACCCACCGACCGTTCGACAAGACCGGTCGAAGCTTGCTGTACGCCTTCGAGATTCCGGTGGTACGCGTGGCGGAGCAGTCCGGTGTGCCGCTGTCTTACCTGACCAATATCGACCTGTCATTGACTCCTGAACTGCTCGACGGCGCGCGCGGAGCGGTGTCGACCGGTCACGACGAGTACTGGTCAGTTCCGTACCGCGACTCGCTGGCACGTTTTCGGGATGCGGGCGGGAACCTGGCGTTTCTCGGCGCGAACACTGGTTACTGGCGGGTCAGGGTCAACGACAGCGGCCCAGACGCCGGTCAACTCATCACGTGCTACAAATCAGCTGCACTAGATCCGGTCAAGGACTCGCGTCAGACGACCACACGCTGGCGAGATCAGCCTCGCCCGCAACCGGAGAACACCGTCGTCGGCCAACTTTATGATGCGTATCCCGCCAACGGTGCGCTCGAGATTCGCGACCCGGACTTCTTCCTTTTCGACGGCACAGGAGTCTCGCAAGGGACGACCTTTCCCGGGCTGCTCGGCCCAGAGACCGATCGCTATTACGACCTTGCGACCACCCCTCGGCCGCTACAAATCCCCGCCCTAAGCGAGCTCATCGGCAAGGGCAACAAGACGTGGTCGACCATGACGTACTACACAAACGACGCTGGTGCGGGAGTGTTCTCCACTGGGACGATGGGTTGGTGTCGGAGTCTGCCGCGAGCAACCACCGTGCCGGGAATCCCGCAAAGCACCACGGACTTCGCAAAATCGGTGACGCTGAACCTCTTCAATCAAATGGCCGCTGGGCCCATGGGCTTGGAACACCCGGCAGTTGATGACAGCCGGGACGTGAATCTGCCCAAGACCAACACCACCGGCGCCGCCTAGCCCTCGCCTCGGGACCATCCAACAGGCAGAACAACGCGCGGTTCGCTTTGATGGGAAGGTGATTACTGCCGACGATCCAACACCGCCGATCCCGACGCTGCCGCCGTCCCCGACCCAGATCATTCCAACCGTGCCGCCGGAGCCCACGCAAGTTGCGACCCCCACGCCAACATCGTCCTCGATTGAGGTTCCTACCGAGTTCCTAAATCTGCCGACCTGGGTGTGGATCGCGGCCGGCCTGGCACTGATCCTGCTGATCGTCCTTATCGCTGCCTCGAGCAAGGCGGGCGGTAATCGATCCAAGTGGGACAAGTCGTTCACTCTGCGTCAGGCAGACGCTCGCTGGTTCGCCGATTCCTTGACGTTGGCCGTGGTGGACCGGACGAAGAGTCCGGCAGAGATCGTTAGCGTCTGGAGCGACGGTGCGCCCAGGATCACGACGTTGTCCCAGCAACTCTACGGTTTGGCGAGTATGGCGCCCACGGATGCCCGGGCCTACAAGACGCGCCAACTGGCCAACGCAGTCGACAACCTGCACCAAGCGGTGGACGCAGATGTGCGGATGCGCACTAACGGTTTCGCACCTGGGCAGGACGCATTGATCGCTGAGTCGGGGACTGTCGTGGCCGGGCGACGCAACGAACTGCTCGCAACATTGGCCGCGCGCTAGGGCACAGCCGCGGCGCAGCCTAAGATCGAGGGGTTCGGTACCTCGTCGGCATAAGGAGAACTGTGGCCAGCATTGACGTAATCATCGCCCGAGAGATTCTGGATTCTCGTGGAAATCCAACGGTCGAGGTCGAGGTTGCCCTCGATGACGGCGTTCTGGCACGGGCAGCGGTGCCGTCTGGTGCGTCAACTGGCGCGCACGAGGCGGTCGAACTGCGTGACGGCGACGCACGCTACGGCGGCAAAGGCGTGACCAAAGCGTGTGTCGCGATTGAGGACGAGATTTACCCCGAAATTATCGGTATGGATGCCACGGATCAGCGACTCGTTGATCAGGTGATGATTGACCTCGACGGGACGGCGAACAAGGCCCGACTGGGAGCCAACGCGATTCTGGGTGTCTCGCTGGCAGTTGCCAAGGCCGCCGCCCTATCCAGTGATTTGGACCTGTTCCGCTATGTCGGTGGCCCCAATGCGCACGTGTTGCCGGTGCCAATGATGAACATCCTCAACGGTGGGGCGCACGCTGATACCGACGTCGACATCCAAGAGTTCATGATCGCCCCCGTCGGAGCACAAACCTTCTCCGAGGCGTTGGCTATGGGCACGCAGGTCTACCACGCGCTCAAGTCCGTGCTCAAGCAAAAAGGCTTCGGGACCGGGCTCGGCGACGAGGGTGGTTTTGCACCGAGCCTGCCGAGTAATCGCGCGGCACTTGAACTGATCGCCGAGGCGGTTTCCGGGACCGGCTTGACGCTGGGCTCGGATATCGCGCTGGCACTCGACGTGGCAGCAACCGAGTTCTACGACGACGGGTCCTACCGGTTCGAGAACGAGCCTCGCTCGGCGCAGTGGATGACGGCCTACTACGAGTCACTTGTCGAGGACTTCCCGATGGTGTCCATCGAGGATCCGCTCGATGAGAACGACTGGGACGGCTGGGTGCACATCACCAACGCTCTCGGAGACAAGGTGCAACTCGTGGGCGACGATCTATTCGTCACCAACCCGCTGCGACTGCGGAAGGGAATCGACCTTGGAGCGGCAAATGCCCTGCTGGTGAAGGTCAACCAGATCGGAACGCTGACCGAAACTCTTGATGCTGTGTCCTTGGCTCAGCGCAACGGGTACGCCGCGATGATGTCTCACCGATCCGGTGAGACTGAAGACACCACGATCGCTGACCTAGCAGTGGCAACCGATTGCGGACAAATCAAGACCGGTGCACCCGCCCGATCCGAGCGGGTAGCCAAATACAACCAGCTATTGCGGATCGAAGAGGAACTTGCCGAAGCCGGCACCTACGCCGGCGCGTCGGCGTTCCCTCGTATGAGGGTCTGAGCGACCCTAGTAACTAATGGCCGAACCAGACAACACGCGCAAATCGACCGACCGTGGCGTCGGTCGATTTGGCGTGTCTGGGTTTGGAATGTCGTCCGGGGGTGCACGACGTGCTTTCGTCTCCGGTCGCACGGCAGTCCTGCTAACCATTGCCGTGATCGCTGTCATCCTGTTGGCCTTGCCGCTGCGTGAGTATCTCAGCCAACGGGCGGAGATCAACTCGGCTGCATCGAAGGCGATCGAGCAACGCGAACGCGTCGACGAGTTGCAGCGACAAGTTGACCTATGGCAAGACGAGGACTACGTACGTGGGCAAGCTCGGGAACGACTGCACTTCCTGCTGCCCGGCGAGGTCGGCTACAAGGTTATTGATCCAAACGCGGTCGAGAACAAGCTCGCCGAGCAACCTGTCGAGGCTGATGGTCCCCGAGGGCCCTGGTACGACCGGTTGTGGAACAGCGTGGATGCCGCGGATCGTGTCGACTCCACGAACTAGCGACGATCTCGATACCCAACGGCTCGCCGCTCAACTAGGTCGGGTTCCCCGGGGAGTTCGAGCGGTCCCTGCCCGTTGCGGGAACGGTTGGCCAGCCGTCGTTGAGACAGAACCCAGACTTCCCGATGGGACACCGTTCCCTACCTTTTACTACCTGACCTGTCGGCGCCTAAACGCGGCGCTATCAACCCTGGAGTCGGAGGGTCTGATGCGAGAACTGGCCGACCGCCTTGAAGTGGATAAAGAGTTTCGACAACAGTACGAGGCTGCTCACGTTAGCTATCTGCGGGCGAGGGAATCCGTAGCTGTGGTCGACGAGATCGCCGATTACACGGCGGGCGGTATGCCGCAGCGCGTCAAGTGTCTGCATGCCCTCGTAGCTCATTCACTAGCCGCTGGGCCGGGCGTCAACCCAGTTGGAGACATCGCGTTGGAGCAGGTGGCCGCCCGCGGTGTGTGGCCACATACCGGTGACTGCGTTAACGAAGGAGAGCAAGGATGACCAGAGTTGCCGCGATTGATTGCGGAACAAATTCAATTCGCTTGTTGATTGCCGACATAGAGCCAGGTGCCGATCCGACCCAAGCAACTCTGAGCGATGTTGAACGCACGATGACCGTCGTACGACTCGGTGAGGGAGTCGACGAATCGGGCTCTTTCTCGAGCGCTGCCCTTGAACGCACCTTCGCCGCCTGCGACGGCTACGCCGCCGCCATCGACGCTGCGCAGGTAGACGCAGTTCGTTTCGTCGCGACGTCAGCGAGCCGCGATGTTAGTAATCGGGCAGACTTCGTTGCCGGGGTGAAGGATCGCCTAGGGGTGGAGCCCGACATCATCAGCGGCGATGAGGAGGCGCGGCTGTCCTTCACCGGAGCCGTCAGATCGCTGGCGCATCAGGTGGGTGATCAGCAGGCGCTTGTCGTTGACATCGGTGGCGGATCGACAGAGTTTGTTCGAGGATCGATTGCCGATGGCGTAATCGCCGCTAAGAGTGTCGACATCGGCTGCGTCAGAATGACCGAACGAGCCTTGCGATCAGATCCGCCCACGAGCCCTGAAGTCGGGGCAGCAATCGTGGACATCGACAATGCGGTTTTGGCGGCCGACGATGTGGTGGACCTGCGGGCGGCGGACTTGATAATTGGGTTAGCCGGTTCGGTTACCACGCTGGCAGCACTGGCACTGCAGTTGCCGCAGTACGACCCAGAGCAGACCCACGGCAGTGAACTGTCCGCCGCCGAGGTCTTTGAGCTCACGAACGAACTCCTCGCGATGAGCCGCGCTGAGAGAGCGCAGTTCCCAGTGATGCACCCTGGACGGGTCGACGTAATCGGAGGTGGAGCCTTGGTGCTCGACCGAATCATGGCCTCGACGGAGTTCAGCTTCGTGCTCGTTAGTGAACACGACATTTTGGACGGAATCGCCTGGTCGCTGGCTGGGCTGTAGTCGCCACCGCGTCGCTCGTCACTCGTCCAATACTTGGCGAACGGCACGCACCTAGGACATCCTTCGACTATGGCGTTTGGGTCGGGGCTGCAAACAGCAGTTGCCATAGTCATCTTGGCAGGCTTGACCGTTCTTGTAATGAGCCTGGCCGGGATCCGCCAGCGACTGGACTACCTAGGGGCGGCCGGGCGTTCAGTCGTCCAACTGATCGTCGTTGCCGCCATCATCGCCTGGGTCTTCGCCCATCCCGAGGGCACGGCGCTGTATCTGGGCATCATGGTGGTCGCGGCGACTGCAACCTCGGTTCGACGCGTCGGGTGCGGGTGGCGTCGCAGCCTCTTGTTGGCTGGGCCGCTGATCGGCGGGACACTGCTGGCGCTCATCCCAGTACTCGCGTCTGGGGCGCTGCCGGTGGAAGCCCAGTCAATAGTGCCCTTCACCGCGCAGATCATCGGCGGCGCGATGACTGCGGTTTCCCTGACCGGAAACTATGCCAAGCAGAAGACTTATGAGCAGTGGCCGATCGTTGAGGGGTACTTGGCGCTCGGCGCCTCCCCGGCTCAGGCCGTTCGCGAAGTGATGCGAGAGTCCGCGGCCCACTCGCTCATTCCTGGCCTGGACCAGACTCGTAGCGCGGGCCTGGTGGTGTTGCCGGGGGCCTTCGTCGGGATGCTGCTTGGCGGGGCGACCCCTGCGCAGGCGGCGCAGGTGCAACTGCTCGTTCTGGTCGCCCTTCTGGCAGCGGCCACAGCTGCGGCGGCCGGTACCGCGTGGACGTTGGCGCCCTGGTTGGGAACGACCATGCCAGAGCCGAGTACGCACTGACGCCCCGGAGAACCACAGTCGGTGGGTCACTCGGGGGCGCGCGTTTGTTCTTCCGATAACGTGCGATCGGTATCGATTGACCGCGGTTCGCGGTCTCACCTAACGCGAAAGGCACACAACTCATGGGTCGACTTGATGATCGAGTAGCAATCGTCACCGGCGGCGGTCGCGGAATTGGGCAGGCGACTTCGCTTCGTTTGGCAGCCGATGGGGCAGCTGTTGTGGTTAACGACATCGACGATGCGCCAGCTAGTGAGACCGTCGCGCTCATCGAGGAAGCCGGCGGTAGAGCAGTCGGGATCGTCGCGAACACCGTCGATATGGAGCAAGCCAAGGCGCTCATCGATGGCACGATCGACGCTTTCGGGAAGATCGACATCGTGGTGAATAACGCGGGTGTCACGCGCGACAAGATGTTCCACGGTCTCGATGACGCGCAGTTCGACTTCGTATTCGACGCGAACCTCAAGACGGGCTTCCACACCACACTCGCCGCGATGCCCTACATGCGCGAGGTCGCCAAACAAGAGATCGCGGCGAACGGCGCAGTTGCCTACAACCGGAAGATCATCTTCACCTCGAGTGTCGCCGCGCTTATGGGCAATCCCGGCCAGTTCAACTACACCGCAGCGAAGGGCGCCGTAATCGCCACGACAAAAACGCTGGCACGGGAACTCGGAGCGTTCGGAATCAACGTCAACGCCGTAGCGCCAGGATTCGTAGAGACCCGACTGACTGCAGCTAAAGCGCCAGGCAACGAACTCGGTATTCCCGAGGAGATGCGTCAGATGGCGAAGATGATGATTTCACTCGGACGGCTCGGTCAACCTGAAGACATCGCCAATGTCACGGCATTCTTGGCTTCATCGGATTCGGACTTCGTCTCCGGGGTGACCATTCCGGTCACGGGCGGCCAGATCGGAGGCATGTAACGCATGTCAGTCAATCGCGACTTCATCGGTCGCACGTATGAGTACGGGCAGACGTATCACGTCGGCCGAGAGAAGGTTCGCGAGTTCGCGACAGCGATTGGCGATCACAATCCGATGTACCACGACTTGGCCGAGGCCAAGCGAATGGGACACCGCGATCTTGTCGCACCGCCTACCTTCCCGTTCATCATCACCTACCGGGCGATGGTGGGGGCAATCGGCGATCCAGAGTTGAACCTCAACTATGCGATGGTCGTGCACGGTGAACAGAGCTTCGCCTACAGCCGCCCGTTGTACGCAAACGACGAAGTAACCGTCAAGTCGACGATCGCCAACATCTCTACTGCCGGTCGAAACGAACTGATCAAAATGGAGCAGCAGGTCCTGGCAGCAGATGGTGAGTTAATCGTCACGACGACGAACGTCACCGTCTCACGTGGCTCCGCTCCGGAACAGGAGGGCTAGGACATGTCGAACGAGGCTCTGAACATTCCCGGCTTCGATTCTGTCTCGGTGGGAGACACGGTCGGACCGACGGATTTTCCAATTCAACGTATGCACCTGATCATGTACGCAGGCGCCTCAGGAGACTTCAACCTAATCCACTGGAACGAGCGGATTGCCAAGGCAGTAGGTCTGCCCGACGTCATCGCGCACGGGATGTTCACGATGGCCCAGGCAGGTCGAGTACTCACTGACTTCGCCGGTGACCCCGCTCGGTTGCGGGAATACGGTGTGCGCTTCACGAAGCCAGTGGTCGTTCCCGACGACGATGCCGGGACTGTCCTAACTGTTACTGGAGTCGTGACGGAGAAGCGCGACGACAAGTCTGTTGTCATTGAGTTGACAGCCACGAGCAACGGTGTCGATGTTCTCGGCAAGGCACAGGGAGTTGTCAGCCTGGCCTAGCAGGCCGCCGGTACGCTGAGCGGGTGGTATTGCCGACGGCCCCCGAGCGCCTCTCCGCATGGACGACCCTGCGCGTGGGCGGACCCGCGACGCGCTTTGTCGAGGCGAGGACAGCGGGGGAGTTAGTCGAGGTTGTCCACGACTGCGATCGCCGTGGTGAGCCGGTACTGCTCATCGCCGGCGGCAGCAACCTGGTGATCAGCGATGACGGTTTCAGTGGCACGGTCGTACGGGTAGCAACTAGCGGCATTGACATCGAGAAGGCTCGCGACGGCAGTGGCTATGCCGTACTCGTCACGGCTGCCGCGGGCGAAGGCTGGGATCGCTTCGTTGCTGCGATGGTGGCGCAGGGATACTCGGGGATAGAGACGCTTTCTGGAATACCGGGATCTGTCGGAGCTACTCCGGTTCAAAACGTCGGTGCGTACGGGACCGAAGTGGCCTCGGTGATCGAATCAGTTGAGGTCTACGACCGCCTCGAGGATCGGACCTACTCGATGTCAGCTCCCGAGTGCGGTTTCGCCTACCGCAACTCGGTGTTTAAGGCCGACCTTGACCGTTGGCTGATATTGGCCGTGACATTTCGACTGGAACGTCGCCCGCAGTCGGTCGCTCTTGAGTACAAGGACCTTGCGCACACCCTCGGAGTCTCGGTTGGGGACACCCACGAGCCTGCAGCTGTGCGTCGAGCTGTTCTCGCTGTGCGGCGAAGCAAAGGCATGGTGCTCGACATTGATGACGTCGACACTTGGAGCGTCGGATCGTTCTTTACGAACCCGATCGTTGAGCCGTCGCAACTGGCTCGGGTTCCCGAGGATGCTCCTCGTTGGCCGGTAGGCGATGACCGCATCAAACTCAGCGCTGCGTGGCTCATCGAGCATGCGGGATTCGGCCGCGGCCACCGGGTTTCTCCTGACGCGGCAGCGAGCACATCGACTAAGCACACGCTCGCGATAACTAACCGGGGTCACGCCAGGACCGAGGATATTGTCGCTCTCGCAAGAATGATCCGGCGAGGCGTGTTCGACGCCTACGGAATAACCCTCGAGCCCGAACCTCGCCTCATCAACACCGCCTTGTGACTGCAGCGACCTAATGCCGAGCTGCCTAGTGCCGAGCGGCCAAACCCAGGTTGTCGGCGATGATGTCCGACCATCCGGTCGGCTCTAAACCGAGCACCTCGCGTGTGTGCGAATCGTCGAGGACGAAGGGTTCGTCGAACTGGTAGTAGGTCTCTTTGAGTTCGCGAATCATCGGCACGAACAATCCCGCGACGCTGAGCATTGGCCGTGAGAGGGACTTCACCTTGGGAGTGGGTACCCCGAGTGCAGCCGCCATGTCCGAGATCACTTCGCGTTGGGTGCGCGGCGCATTCACCGGAGTGTGCCACGCGTGTCCCCAGGCAGCTGGAGTGTCAGCGGCTGCGATCAGGGTCGCGGCCATATCCGAGGTGAACGTCCAACTGTGAGGTTGGTCCGGGCTGCCGACGACTGTCACCGTCTTGCCACTGCGCAGCTTGCTGGTTACTCGCTCGCCGAGGTGCGCGTTGGCCCCCGCCCCGAGATAGTCCGAGCCCCGAACCTCAACGATCCGCGCCTCGCCACGCTCAAACGCGGCTAGGGCATCGGACCACATTTGGGCGCGGACTCGTCCCTTGGTGCCGGAGGTAGACAGCGGTAAATTGTCGGTAATCGGTGAGGCGACGGGCCCGTAGCCATAGAGGTTCGAGCATGTAGCCAGTACGGCATCACTGTGTTTTGCAGCGTTCAATAGCGACGATGCGATCGGGGGCCAGTCAGTGACCCATTTTGAGTACGCCGGGTTGACGCAGTTGAAGATCGCCTGGCTCCCGCGAGCGAGGTCAGCCATCTGGTTGGCGTCGGCGGCATCTGCTGACACGAGCGAGATGTTGGAGTCCTTGGGTCCACTGCCGGATCGGGAAACCAATGTCACCGTGTCACCTCGACTCGACAACTGACTAGCGACGGCGGATCCCACTGGGCCTGGCTCGAACAACGAGGTAGTGATTCATCTTCTTCTCCAGACACTGAATGTAAAACGCGAGCAGTGCTCTCATTCTGTACTTGGACGACACCCAGTGTCAAGAGCAGTGCTCTTATTTGTGCGCACCAGTCTTGTTTATGGCAAAATCGGCGGAGTGGTAGCAGAAACAGCAGTCTCAATCAGAGCGCAAAATCGCGAACGGATCACTGCAGCGATCCTGGCGGACGCTCGGCGCCAGATTGCCGAGGTCGGTGCCTCAGGGCTGTCACTTCGGGCCATCGCCCGAGAACTGCAGATGGCCTCGTCGGCGCTGTACCGATACTTCCCCAGCCGAGACGCGCTGCTCACGACATTGATCATCGATTCCTACAACTCGTTGGGGGAGGCTGCCGAGCGGGCGAGCATCGCCGCGTCCGGGACGTCGCGGCCGGACCAGTTCAGGGCAATCTGTAACTCAGTTCGCCAATGGGCATTGGCCAATCGTCACGAGTTCTTCTTGATCTACGGCACTCCAGTGGCTGGCTACGCTGCTCCCCAAGACACGATCGAGCCAGCCACTCGCGTGGCGAATCTGTTGCTCGCTTTGCTCGATCAGGCTCCTGCAACTACCTCATTGCCCGAGCGGCTAACCGAAGCCGCTGAAAGCCCGGAGCCGCAGGATCTAGGAACTGCGCTCGCGCCGATACGAGCGCTAGTACCTTCGACCGTTCCAACTCAGGTGCTGGCCGCAGCGGTGGGTACTTTTTCGGCGATGTTCGGCGCGATCTCATTCGAACTGTCCGGTCAACTTGAGAATGTAATAGCCGACACAGAACAACATCGTCAGGTCTACTACAACGCGCTAGTTGACGTCTGGCTGCGCTCCCTCGGTTGGGAGTGACTTCCCCCGCGAGTTGTTATTCGACCTCGGAGAGCAAGTTCGCGATTCGGGTCACGCCAGTGATGAGATCTCCATCGCTGAGCGCATACGAGAGGCGCAGGTAACCGTTGGTGCCGAAAGCCTCTCCTGGGACAACAGCGACCTCAGCCTCGTCAAGCAGGATCGCTGCCAAGTCGATGGAGCTGGTGATCTCTTGGCCTCGTAGCCGCCGACCGATGAGGCCCTTGACGCTGGGATAGGCGTAGAACGCTCCGAACGGCTCGGGGCAGGTCACACCCTCGATCTCGTTGAGCATCTCCACAATCTTCAACCGGCGACGGTCGAACGCTGCCCGCATCTCATCCACAGCCGTTAGGTCCCCCGACACAGCAGCGAGTGCGGCGATCTGGGAGACGTTCGCAACATTGGAGGTGGCGTGAGATTGCAGGTTTGTTGCGGCCTTCACAACATCCGCCGGGCCAAGCATCCAGCCAACTCTCCAGCCGGTCATCGCGTAGGTCTTGGCGACTCCGTTGACGACGATGCACCGATCGGCAAGTTCAGGAACGAGGGCTGGCATTGAGCTGAACTGGGCGCCGCCGTACACGAGGTGCTCGTAGATCTCATCGGTCACGACCCACATTCCGTGTTGGTTGGCCCACTCGCCAATCGCTTTGACCTGCTCGGGCGGGTAGACGGCACCCGTGGGGTTTGACGGGGAGACGAAAACGAGCATCTTGGTCTTGTCCGTGCGGGCGGCCTCGAGTTGTTCGATGCTGGCCAGGTAGCCACTGGATTCGTCGGTTTCCACGATCACGGGCACGCCACCAGCCAGGCGAATCGACTCGGGGTACGTCGTCCAGTAGGGCGCCGGCGAAGAACCTCATCGCCAGGATCGAGCAGCGTGGCAAAGGCGTTGTACAGGGCTTGTTTTCCACCATTGGTCACGAGTACCTGGTTTGGTTCGACCGCATAGCCGGAGTCGCGCAGCGTCTTGGCGGCGATCGCCTCTTTTAGAATCGGCAGTCCGCCTGCGGGGGTATACCGGTGCCACTTCGGCTCGTGGCAGGCGGCAGCGGCGGCATCAACGATGTACTCCGGGGTGGGGAAGTCGGGTTCGCCGGCGCCGAACCCGATGACGGGCTTACCTGCGGCCTTGAGGGCCTTGGCCTTGGCATCCACCGCCAAGCGTGGCTGATTCAGTGATTGACCCGATGCGAGCGGAGATCCGCGGAAAACTCATACCGCTATCCTCCCGTATTTGCCGTCGATGTAAACATCTGGACGCCCCGAATCGGCGCAACCTTTTGAGGAGTACGGAGGAAGTTCGGTGCGGAGCTTGCCCGATCGAGCGCCGCGTGGACGCAACCGACTCGAAAAGATTGACCCCAGCGACTCACCTCTGGCAAGTGTCTGTCGTAGACTTGCGTTTCCAGTGGTGAAGTGTCACCTAGTTCTTGGCAATCATGGACCCTTCCGGCGGGCGGCAATATGCTGATTTCGCCGGCGAAGCCGTGCCTGCTAGTTCTCGGTTTCTGCAACCACTTAAGGGCAGTAGCTCAATTGGTAGAGTATCGGTCTCCAAAACCGGCGGTTGGGGGTTCAAGTCCCTCCTGCCCTGCCAGACGCGGTCGAGGCAATCGAGCGTGACGACGACGAGAAATGAGCGGAGGTACGCGTGAGCGACGGCGGTAGCAAGCCCGACGGTCGGCCCGATGGCGACGTCAACGGCGCCGACGGCGAAGAAGAAGTCGTCTCCCCACGCGCACTTGCCAAAGCTGAGCGCAAAGAGGAGCGCGAGGCCGAGCGCGAGAAGCTCAAGGCTGACAAGGCCGCTAAGAAACTGGAGAAAAAGCAGCAAAAGGAGTCTGGCGAGTACAAGGGCATCTTTGCCCGGATGGCGCTGTTCTTCCGCCAGGTGGTTGCTGAGCTACGCAAGGTCATCTGGCCAACGCGGCGAGAACTCGTCAGCTACACGTGGATCGTCTTGGTGTTTGTACTCATCATGGGTGCCTACATCGGGGTGCTGGACTTCGTGTTCACCCGTGGTGTGCTCTTCGTCTTCGGTAGGTCCTAGGACGCGAAGTAATGATGAATGATCGATCCGTACTAACTACAACCCCGATGAGCGAGGACTGACGTGTCCGACGAGAACAGCAACGAGCCAATCGACGATCCAACGACCGAGGAACTGATCGAGGATGTCGCCGAGGCCGTCGATGCGCAGGAAGCCATCGTCGAAGAGGTAGTCGAAGAGGCCGTGATTGAGGCTGTCTTCGAGGCGGCGGTCGCGGAATCAATCATCGAGTCAGAGCTTGCCGATGAGGTTCGCAACGCACCCGACGATGAGACCGCCGAGGCGGCCATCGATGCGGCAGCGGCGGCAGAGGCTGTCGTCGAGGACGAACTCGTCGAGACAGTCGCTGAAATCGTCGCCGAGGGCGCGCAGGCCGAGCAGGAGATAGAAGACTCCGCCGTGGACTTCATCGCCGAGGAGGTGGCAGAGCGGGACGCGGAGCAGGATGTGGTGGCCGAGGCGCAAGAAATCGCCGACGAGGCAGCCGACCTAGACGAACAAGCCGATGCCGACGTCATTGCCGACGCTGAAGCCATCGCCAACGAAGCCGACGAGGTCCTCGATCCCGTCGCGGAGTTCCGCGAGACCGTTCGTAACGCACCCGGTGATTGGTACGTCATCCACACCTATGCGGGCTACGAGAACAAGGTGAAGGCCAACCTCGAAAGCCGCGCGATGGCGTCCTTGAACATGGAGGAGTTCATCTTCCAGATCGAGGTGCCGAAAGAGGACGACACCGAGATCAAGAACGGCCAGCGCAAGACAGGGAAGCGCAACAACTTCCCCGGCTACGTCCTGGTGCGCATGGAACTCACCGACGAGTCGTGGGGTGCGGTGCGCAATACGCCGAACGTCACTGGCTTCGTGGGCCACGCACACACCCCGGCGCCGCTGCCGTTGGACGAGGTCGTCCACATCTTGGCGCCGAAGCCCGAACCCGTTGCCGGTGCCGCGCCAGCTGTACTCCGGGCGCGACCTCGGCGGATGCCACGGTCATCGACCTCGAGTCGGCGGACCGTCACCGTCATCGACGGTGCGTTTGCCACGCTGCCCGCCACGATTTCCGAAATCAGCCTCGACACCCAGAAACTCAAGGTGTTGGTGTCGATCTTCGGCCGCGAGACCCCGGTTGAACTTGCCTTCAACCAGGTGCAAAAGATCTGACGTCACGACGGCGGCAGCGTCACAACGCACGATACTCCGACGCCCGGTGCAGCGTAAAGAGACAAGCAAGGACCCGAACCATGCCACCCAAAAAAGAAGAAGGTCACGGGGCTGATCAAGCTCCAGATCCCGGCCGGTCAGGCCAACCCGGCGCCGCCCGTTGGCCCCGCGTTGGGCCAGCACGGCGTCAACATCATGGAGTTCTGCAAGGCGTATAACGCGGCTACGGAGTCGCAGCGCGGCGCAGGTCGTCCCTGTCGAGATCACGGTCTACGAAGACCGCTCGTTCGACTTCATCACCAAGACCCCGCCGGCCGCGAAGCTGATCCTCAAGGCCGTGGGGATTGAGAAGGGTTCGGCCGACCCGCACAAGTCAAGGTCGCCACGATCACCAAGGACCAGGTGCGCGAGATCGCCGAGACCAAGATGGCCGACCTCAACGCCAATGACATCGAAGCGGCGATCGAAGATCATTGAGGGTACGGCTCGTTCGATGGGGATCACTGTTGAAGCTGAGACGAGCCGCGTCAGCGGCAAGTGATCAACTCGAAGCACAGCGCCACCTGCATGACGAACGTCCAGAACCGTCTGGTCCGGGCAGAGCGCCCGCAGGCTCGTGACCACGCTCTCGCTCCAGAAGAAGGGGAAGCCATGACACGCAGGAAGGAACTACCGAAAGTCTGCTGAGCTGATTGACGCCGAGTGGCACGTACTCGCCGGTCCAGGCGGTTCGACTTGGCCAAGGAGACCGCACCATGAAGTTCGATGCCACCGTCGAGGTCGTCGATGCGCTTGGGCGTCGACCCGCGCAAGGCGGATCAGATGGTGCGCGGCACCGTGAACCTGCCGCACGGCACCGGCAAGACCGCACGGGTCTTGGTCTTTGCTACGGGTGACAACGCCGAGCAGGCTCGGCAGGCAGGCGCTGACTTCGTCGGCCGGATGACGCTGATCGCCAAGGTGGCGGACGGCTGGACCGACTTCGATGCCGCCGTGGCGGCACCGGACATGATGGCCAAGGTCGGTCGCTCGGAAGGGTGCTGGGCCCGCGTGGCCTGATGCCGAACCCCAAGACCGGCACGGTCACGCAGGACATCGCCAAGGCCGTGAACGAGATCAAGGGCGGCAAGATCGAGTTCCGTGTCGATCGGCACTCCAACCTGCACTTCATCATCGGCAAGGCATCGTTCGACGAGAAGGCGTTGGCCGAGAACTACGCGGCGGCACTTGACGAAGTGCTGCGGTTGAAGCCGTCGTCGTCGAAGGGCTCGCTACATCAAGAAGATCGTCTCAGTACCACGATGGGCCCGGGTATCCCGGTCGATCGACCGCAGCTGCAACGTTGCCGACGACGGGCAAGCCTGACGCACCGCCAGACGTCCCAGCGGCCCAGGTTGGCGCTACATCGCACCGGGGCCGTTGGCACTCTGCGGGACCCGCGGCCGAGTGCTCCGGCGTTGATGCCCGTACCGTTCACCCTGAACCAAAGACCGCTGGTTGTCTCTCCCCGCAAGGTGATCGGGACCGAAGGCTCCGCATCGGAGCGGCCCGTGCAGGTGCGATTCACGCCGTGGGTCGAGGTCTCCGATCTCGTCCACGACACGCCCCGTGCGCTCCTGCGCAGGGGCGTTTTGTTGTTGGGCGACCGAGCCCGCACGGAAGGAGGACCATGGCCAGGGCTGACAAGTCGGCAGCCGTTGCCGAGCTGGCGGACGAGTTCCGTTCCAGCAACGCGGTGGTGCTGACCGAATATCGCGGTCTCACGGTGGCTCAACTCAAGCAGCTGCGTCGCTCGTTGGGGACCGCTGCCACCTACGCCGTGGTGAAGAACACGCTGACCAGGATCGCCGCGAAGGATGCCGGTGTCGAGGGTTTCGACGATCTACTCGTCGGACCGTCTGCCATCGCGTTCGTCAAGGGTGACCCGGTCGAGGCTGCTAAGGGCCTGCGCGACTTCGCCAAGGAAAACCCCGCACTCGTCATCAAGGGCGGTGTACCTCGACGGGCTGCCGATCAGCCCCGACGAGATCAACAAGCTCGCCGACCTCGAGTCGCGCGAGGTGCTGCTGGCCAAGTTGGCCGGTGCCATGAAGGCTTCGCTGCAAGCGCGGCCGTATCCTGTTCGCAGCGCCGCTGGCTCAGGCAGCTCGCACCGTCGACGCCTTGCGCGCCAAGGCCGAGGCCGAGGGTCCGGTGTCTGCGCCACCGAGGCGACCTCGCCGCTCGACGAGGCCCCAGCGACGCACCCGTCGAGGCACCAGGAGGCGGCTCCCGAAGCAGTCGCCGAGAGCTGGCCGAAGTCACGCGCCGAACTCCCGCCGACGGTCCACCAGGGCTAGCCCCCAGCTAGCCGTTCGTCCCGGAGCACTAAGAAAGGAACGCCACCATGGCGAAGCTGTCCACCGACGAGCTGCTTGACGCGTTCAAGGAAATGACGTTGATCGAGCTCAGTGAGTTCGTGAAGAAGTTTGAAGAGACCTTCGAGGTCACCGCCGCTGCTCCGGTCGCCGTTGCGGCCGCCGGTGCCGCAGCTGGCCGGTGGCGACGCCGGTGCCGCTGAGCGAGCAGGACGAGTTCGACGTCATCCTTGAAGCCGCCGGCGACAAGAAGATCCAGGTCATCAAGGAGGTGCGCGCCCTAACCAGCCTGGGCCTGAAGGAGGCCAAGGACCTCGTCGAGAGCGCACCGAAGGCCAGTCGCTGGAGAAGGTCAAAAGGAGACGCCGACAAGGCCAAGGAGGCCCTCGAGGCCGCCGGCGCCAGCGTCAGCGTCAAGTGATCACCCGTCATTTCCTGACCCTCGGGTCATGAGGAGGGGCCGTTCCGCTGTGGCGCGGCGGCTCCTCCGCTCTTCGGGCCCTAGCTGCCCCGGAACCGGTTGGGGCGTTGTCCACAGGCTGGCCCGGCCGGATGCACCCCACCCATTTGGCCGTGGGTGCTTGACCTGGGGCGGTGGCTGGCGTCATAGTCCTGCGTGCTTGGCGGGCTGGAGGGCCCGCGCATGGCGGTGGGCCGTCTCGGCCCAGATGTTGGGGCCCCTAGCAACTGCGCCTGCTGTCCAGAGCGTGCCTGTTGAGTCGTCAACTCTGCTGTCGGACGTTGGACCCGGGGGAACTGAAGCTTGAAACCGTGTACTCGGGGTGCAAAAAAGCCTCGCTGCATGAGTACGCCATTTCTGCAGTCGGAAGGACCGTTTTGGCCGCCTCGCGTTCCGCCGAGCACTACCCCCACCGCCCTCTCACCCGCGTCTCATTTGCCAAGATCCGTGAACCGCTTGAGGTCCCGGACCTCTTGCGCTTCAGACGGACAGCGTTCGACACCGTGCTTGGCAACGAACGCTGGTCAGCGCATCGACGCGGCTGTCGCCGCCGGTCGCACAGACCATCCCACGAAGTCCGGACTGGCGGAGATCTTCGAAGAGATCTGGCCGATCGAGGACTTCCAGCGGACGATGTCGTTGTCCTTCCGCGATCACCGATTTGAGCCCCCAAGAACACCGTCGAAGAATGTCGAGAGAAGGACTTCACCTACTCGGCGCCGCTGTTCGTCACCGCTGAGTTCATGAACAATGAGACCGGCGAGATCAAGTCCCAGACGGTCTTCATGGGCGACTTCCCGCTGATGACCGACAAGGGCACCTTCATTATCAACGGCACCGAGCGTGTCGTGGTGTCGCAGTTGGTGCGCTCGCCGGGCGTCTACTTCGAGTCGTCGCATCGACAAGACGCCGACAAAGACATCTTCGTCGCGAAGATCATTCCGAGCCGTGGCGCATGGCTGGAATTCGAGATCGACAAGAAGGATATCGTTGGCGTTCGCGTCGACCGCAAGCGCAAGCAGCCAGTCACCATCTTGCTGAAGGCGCTGGGCTGACGAACGGAGCAGATCCGTCGAAGCGTTTCGGTCAGTACGAGTCCATCCGAGCGACGCTGGAAAAGGACCACGACCGACGCACTCGAGGAAGAAGCGCTGCTCGACATCTACCGCAAGCTGCGTCCGGGCGAACCGCCCACGGTTGACGCTGCTCGCACCTGCTCGACAACTACTACTTCAACCCCAAGCGCTACGACCTTGCCAAGGTCGGCCGCTACAAGGTGAACAAGAAGCTGGGCGCGATGCGACCCTCCACGCAGAGTGTGCTCACCGTCGAGGACATCGTCGCCACCATCGAGTACCTGGTGGCGCTGCACGCAGGCGAGACCGACGATCGATGGCCCCGCGGCGAGGTCCGCGTCGAGACCGACGACATCGACCACTTCGGTAACCGTCGTCTTCGCACGGTCGGCGAACTGATCCAGAACCAGATCCGTACCGGGCTTTCCCGTATGGAGCGTGTGGTGCGGGAGCGGATGACCACTCAGGACGTCGAGGCGATCACGCCGCAGACGCTGATCAACATCCGGCCGGTTGTTGCCGCCATCAAGGAGTTCTTCGGCACCACCCAGTTGTCGCAGTTCATGGACCAGACCAACCCGCTGGCGGGCTTGACCCACAAGCGTCGGTTGTCCGCGCTGGGCCCTGGTGGTTTGTCCCGTGAGCGTGCTGGCTTCGAGGTCCGCGACGTTCACCCATCGCACTACGGCCGCATGTGCCCGATCGAGACGCCCGAAGGCCCGAACATTGGCCTGATCGGATCGTTGTCGACGTTCGCTCGCATCAACGCGTTCGGTTTCATTGAGACCCCGTACCGCAAGGTGAGCAAGGGCAAGCGTCACCGACGACATCGACTACTTGACTGCTGACGAGGAAGACCGTTCACGTCATCGCGCAGGCGAACTCGCCGTTGAACGCCGATGGCACGTTCGCCGAGGACGAAGGTGCTCGTGCGTCGCAAGGGCGGCGAAGTTGACTTCGTCGCGCCAACGACGTCGACTACATGGACGTCTCGCCGCGCCAGATGGTGTCGGTGGCCACGGCCATGATTCCCTTCCTGGAGCATGACGACGCCAACCGTGCGCTGATGGGCTCCAACATGCAGCGCCAGGCAGTGCCGTTGCTTACGCGCGGAGTCGCCGCTGGTCGGTACCGGCATGGAATACCGCGCCGCCAACGATGCGGGCGACGTCATTGTCGTCGAGCAAGGCGGGCGTGGTGACCGAGGTCAGCGCCGACACGATCGATGTGGCCAACGATGACGGTACCTACACGACCTACAGGTTGCGCAAGTTCCGTCGTTCGAACCAGGGCACCTGCTTACAACCAGCGGTCCATCGTTGACGAGGGCGACCGCGTCTGAGCTGGCCAGGTCATTGCTGATGGTCCGTGCACCAGAACGGCGAGATGGCTCTGGGTCGAGAACCTGCTCGTGGCATTCATGCCATGGGAGGGCCACAACTACGAAGACGCGATCATCTTGAGCCAGCGCTGGTGCAGGACGACGTGCTGTCGTCGATCCACATCGAAGAGCACGAGATCGATGCGCGCGACACCAAGCTCGGCCCGGAGGAGATCACTCGGGACATCCCGAATGTCTCCGAGGAGGTGCTGGCGGACCTCGACGAGCGCGGCATCATCCGCATCGGTGCCGAGGTGGTTCCGGGCGACATCTTGGTCGGCAAGGTCACGCCGAAGGGCGAGACCGAGCTGACCCCCGAAGAGCGCTTGCTGCGCGCGATCTTCGGTGAGAAGGCGCGCGAAGTGCGCGACACCTCGCTGAAGGTGCCGCACGGTGAATCCGGCAATCGTCATTGGCGTTCGGGTGTTCGACGCGAGAGAGGGCGACGAACTGCCGCCTGGTGTGAACCAGTTGGTGCGGGTCTACATCGCCCAGAAGCGCAAGATCACCGACGGTGACAAGCTCGCCGGACGCCACGGCAACAAGGGCGTCATCGCCAAGATCCTCCCGGTGGAGGACATGCCATTCCTCGAGGACGGCACTCCGGTTGACGTCGTCTTGAACCCGCTCGGTGTTCCCGGCCGGATGAACTCGGTCAGGTGCTCGAGACTCACCTCGGTTGGGTCGCCAGCCGGGCTGGGAGGTCGAGGGCAGACCCCGCGTGGGCCGAGCGCATCTGCCAGCAGGTGCCAAGTCAGGCTGCCCGCTGGCACGCAAGGTCGCTACCCCGGTGTTCGACGGTGCGCGCGAGGAGGAAATCACGGTCTGCTGGAGTCGACTCCGCCCGACCGACGACGGTGATCAGCTGGTCGACGGCAACGGTAAGGCCAAGCTCGTTCGACGGCCGATCCGGTGAGCCGTACCCGGCGCCGATCTCGCGTGGGCTACATGTACATCCTGAAGCTGCACCACTTGGTGGACGACAAGATCCACGCTCGCTCCACCGGCCCGTACTCGATGATCACCCAGCAGCCGCTGGGCGGTAAGGCCCAGTTCGGTGGCCAGCGATTCGGTGAGATGGAGGTGTGGGCGCTCGAGGCATACGGCGCCGCCTACGCGCTGCAGGAGCTGCTCACCATCAAGTCCGACGACGTCCTCGGTCGCGTGAAGGTCTACGAGGCCATCGTCAAGGGCGAGAACATCCCCGAGCCCGGTATCCCCGAGTCGTTCAAGGTGCTTGATCAAGGAAATGCAGTCGCTGTGTCTCAATGTCGAGGTGCTTGTCCGGAGACGGCACAGCCATCGAGATGCAGGACAGCGACGAGGACGTCTTCCGCGCCGCGGAGGAACTCGGCATCGACCTGTCCCGGCGTGAGCCGAGCAGCGTCGAGGAAGTCTGAGTCACGCCGGCACTACCGCTGCAGGCATCCCCCCACGACGAGACCCATCGACACCACGAAACGAAGGACACGACACGTGCTTGACGTCAACTTCTTCGACGAGATACGAATCGGCCTGGCCACTGCGGACGACATCCGGACTGGTCCCACGGTGAGGTCAAGAAGCCCGAAACCATCAACTACCGCACCCTGAAGCCGGAGAAGGACGGCCTCTTCTGCGAGAAGATCTTCGGTCCTACTCGGGACTGGGAGTGCTACTGCGGCAAGTACAAGCGCGTCCGGTTCAAGGGCATCATCTGTGAGCGCTGTGGCGTCGAGGTAACTCGCGCCAAGGTGCGTCGTGAGCGGATGGGCCACATTGAGCTGGCCGCCCCCGTCACGCACATCTGGTACTTCAAGGGTGTCCCAAGTCGATTGGGTTACCTGCTTGACCTCGCGCCGAAGGACCTCGAGAAGGTCATCTACTTCGCTGCCTACATGATCACCGCGGTTGACGAGGAGGCGCGCCACCAGCGACCTGCCGAGCCTGGAAGCCAAGATTGCAGGTCGAGAAGAAGCAGCTCCGACAAGCGTCGCGACGCGGACATCGAGACAAGCGCCAAGTCAAGCTTGAAGAGGACACTCGCTGTACTCGAGGCCGAGGGCGCCAAGGCGGATGCGCAAG
This sequence comes from uncultured Actinomycetes bacterium, assembly GCA_963821045.1. Classification (GTDB taxonomy): domain Bacteria; phylum Actinomycetota; class Actinomycetes; order S36-B12; family UBA10799; genus UBA10799. The sequence continues at coordinate 283,293 of CAWGCB010000002.1, forward strand.
CGCAAGGTGCGCGAAGCTGCCGAGCGTGAGATGAACGGTATTCGTCGTCGCGCCGACGCCAAGATCGACCGCACTCAGCGAGGTCTTCGATCGCTTCCGCACTCTCAAGGTCCAAGACCTTGAGGGCAACGAGATGCTCTACCGCGAGATGCGCGATCGCTACGGTCGCTACTTCAAGGGCGGTATGGGCGCTGCGGCGATCCAAGCCCGCCTGCAGACCTTCGACCTTCAGGCCGAGGCCGAGAAGCTGCGCGAGATCATCGCCACCGGAAAGGGTCAGAAGAAGACCCGAGCGGTCAAGCGACTGCAAGCGTCGTGAACGCATTCCTGGCGACGAACAACTCGCCGATGGGTATGGTCCTGGACTCCGTGCCAGTCATCCCGCCGGATCTGCGTCCGATGGTTCAGCTCGACGGTGGACGATTCGCCACCAGCGACCTGAACGACCTCTACCGCCGTGTCATCAACCGCAACAACCGGTTGAAGCGACTGATCGACCTCGGGGCTCCTGAGATCATCGTCAACAACGAGAAGCGGATGCTGCAAGAGGCAGTGGACGCGCTGTTCGACAATGGTCGCCGTGGCCGTCCGGTCACCGGTCCAGGTAACCGGCCGTTGAAGTCGCTGTCGGACATGCTCAAGGGCAAGCAAGGTCGCTTCCGTCAGAACCTGCTCGGAAAGCGCGTGGACTACTCCGGACGTTCGGTCATCGTCGTTGGTCCGCAGCTCAAACTGCACCAGTGTGGGTTGCCCAAGCAGATGGCGCTTGAACTGTTCAAGCCGTTCGTGATGAAGCGGCTCGTGGACCTCAACCACGCGCAGAACATCAAGAGTGCCAAGCGCATGGTGGAGCGCTCGCGCCCCGTCGTGTGGGATGTCCTCGAAGAGGTCATCGCCGAGCACCCGGTCATGTTGAACCGTGCGCCCACCCTGCACCGCCTTGGAATCCAAGCCTTCGAGCCACAACTCATCGAGGGCAAGGCCATCCAGATTCACCCGCTGGTCTGTACTGCGTTCAACGCGGACTTCGATGGTGACCAGATGGCAGTCCACTTGCCACTGTCGGCTGAGGCGCAAGCTGAGGCCCGCATCTTGATGCTGTCGGCGAACAACATCTTGTCCCCGGCAAACGGTCGCCCGATCACTAGCCCGACGCAGGACATGGTGCTTGGCATCTACTTCCTGACTGGCTTGGACGAGGGCGCTGACGGCGAGGGCCGGGTCTTTGGGTCGGTCGCGGAAGCCATCATGGCGTTCGACGCTCACCAGCTCGGGATCCGCGCGAAGGTCAGGATCCGCCTGGACGGGGATTCCACTCCTCCGCTTGATTTCGATGCTCCCGAAGGCTGGGAGCCAGGAATGCCGTTCATTCAGGAGACCACGCTCGGTCGCGCCTTGTTCAACGAGGCAATGCCAGCCGGTTTCCCCTTCGTGAACGCCTCGGTGGACAAGAAGAAGCTCGGTGCAATCGTCAATGAGTTGGCTGAGACGCAACCGAAGGTTCAGGTCGCGGCAACGCTGGACGCCCTCAAGGAGCTCGGCTTCCACTGGGCAACTCGCTCGTGGTGTCACCATCTCGATCTCTGACGTTGTTACTCCACCCGCCAAGGCCGCTTTGCTGGCTGCTGCGGAGGAGCGCGACGACAAACTGCAAAAGCAGTACGACCGAGGTGTCATCACCGAGTCAGAGCGTCGCCAAGAGCTCATCGACATCTGGAATGCGGCAACCGATGACATCGCGAATGCGATGAACGAGAACTTCCCGACCGACAACGCTGTCTTCATGATGGTCGACTCGGGAGCTCGCGGAAACATGAACCAGATCCGTCAGATCGCCGGTATGCGCGGTCTGGTGGCGAACCCGAAGGGTGAGATCATCCCTCGCCCGATTAAGTCGAACTTCCGTGAGGGCTTGAGCGTGCTCGAGTACTTCATCTCGACTCACGGTGCTCGTAAGGGTCTGGCCGACACCGCACTTCGGACCGCTGACTCCGGCTACCTGACTCGTCGTCTGGTTGACGTCTCCCAAGACGTGATCATTCGCGAGGAGGACTGTGGCACGGAGCGTGGACTCGCGACGCACATTGGTTACGAGAAGGCTGACGGGACCATCGGAGTTATCGACAACGTCGACACCTCCGCTGCCTCCCGCGTTCTGTCCGACGACGTGGTCGTTGGCGGCAAGACGCTGGCATCGCGTGGCGACGAGTTGAGCCTGGCACTCATCGACGAACTTGTCGCTGCCGGTGTTCAGACCGTCAAAGCGCGCTCGGTCCTCATCTGTGAGAGCCGGGTCGGCGCCTGTGCTGCTTGCTACGGCCGTTCGCTGGCTACCGGTCAACTCGTTGACGTCGGTGAGGCCATTGGAATCGTTGCAGCGCAGTCCATCGGTGAGCCCGGTACTCAGCTCACGATGCGTACCTTCCACACCGGCGGTGTCGCTGGAGAGGACATCACCCACGGTCTGCCGCGTGTCGTCGAGTTGTTCGAGGCGCGTACTCCCAAGGGTGTTGCCCCGATCACCGAGATCGCCGGAACGGTCACGATCGACGACTCCGAGAAGATCCGCAAGATTGTCATCCGTCCAGATGAGAAGGATGGCGAGGAGTTCGCCTACCCAGTCAGCAAGCGCTCGCGTTTGCTCGTCGAGGATGGCGGGCGCGTAGAGGTCGGCGACCAACTGATTCACGGTGCCGTCGACCCCAAGCAGGTCTTGCGCATCCTCGGTCCGCGTCAGGTGCAGTTGCACTTGGTCGACCAGGTGCAAGAGGTCTACCGCTCCCAGGGTGTCTCGATTCATGACAAGCACATCGAGGTCATCGTTCGTCAGATGCTGCGACGAATCACCATCATTGAGTCTGGCGATTCCGAGTTCATCACCGGCGACTTGGTCGAGGCTGCTCGCTTCCAGCGACGTAACCGCGAGGTTCTGCAGTCGGGTCAGACTCCCGCATCTGGGCGTCCCGAGCTGATGGGAATCACGAAAGCGTCGCTAGCGACCGATTCGTGGCTCTCGGCGGCATCGTTCCAGGAGACGACGCGTGTCCTCACCCAAGCCGCGCTTGAGGGTCGTTCAGATCCGCTGCTCGGCCTGAAGGAGAACGTGATCATCGGAAAGCTGATCCCAGCAGGAACGGGATTGAGCCGCTACCGCAACGTCAAGGTCGAGCCGACGGAAGAGGCCAAGGCCGCGATGTACGCGCAACTGACGGCTTACGACGATGTCGACTACAGCGGAACCTTCGGCGAAGCGTCAGGCCCAGCCGTCCCGCTTGAGGAATACGATTTCGGCGGTTCGGACTACCGCTAGTCGGCGACAACATAGCCAGGCGAATAGGCGCGGTGACCGTTGCTCCATCACGGAGCGATTGGTCACCGCGCCTTTTGTCCTAGTTGACGCGCAAGGTCCCGCCCAAGACGGGACTGTTGAACCTTCCCGGTCGGCCGACGGCGCGGTTGGATCGGGAGGTGGAACCCCGCTAACGATGAGTCCGCCCAGAACAATCGCGATCCCGCCGATCCCGCCGATGGTGCTCCGGAACTGGGTGAGCATCGTGACCCACTCGAACGCGAGCTCTCCTCCTCGGTGAACCAGGGCACCGATACTGATCGGATCGTCGTGGCCGATTGGGCAGGAGGCATTCCGGAGACGCAAGCCCAGTTTGCCGTCGGTGCGAGTTGGCAGACGCTGGGTGAAGGCGCTCTGGTTGCTCCCGATCATCGCGCTGGCATTACTTGTCGGTATCGCCGTGAGCCAGCAGTTGCGGACCTACCCATGGATGCAGCAGTTCCTGGCCGACTATCCGGGGACCTCGGGCGACTACGTCCCAGCCGTCGATACCGGCTACCCCTGGTGGCTGCGCTGGCAGCACTTCTTCAACATCATCTTCATGATGTTCATCATTGAGGGCCGGATTGCAGATCCTCGCGGACCATCCGCGGCTCTATTTGAACGCTGGCAGCACCCCTGGAACTGAGTGGCTCAGACTGCGTGGTCCCGTCCCGGCAGATCGGATGGATCCGGCGCAACCCGAGAAAATCTGGAAGGCTAAGGACGACTCAGTAGCACTGCCCTCTTGGCTAGGGCTGCCGGGCTTTCGACACTCGATCGGTCTTGCCCGCTGGTGGCACTTCAGTTTCGATGTCTTCTGGCTGGCCAACGGGATCATCTTCTTCATCCTGCTGTTGCGCTCAGGGCAGTGGCAGCGGATCGTTCCCCAATCGTGGGATGTGTTCCCAAACGCGCTATCGACCACTGTGCAGTACCTCTCGTTAGATCTGCCAGCCAACGAGGGTTTCACGCGATACAACGGGCTGCAGTTAATCGCGTTACTTGACCACAGTGTTCATTGCTGCACCGCTCGCGGTCGCCACCGGTCTACTTCAATCACCGGCGATGGGTGGTCCGCAACTGCCAAATGGGGCGGTGTGCCAAGGACCAAAATTCTCCGATCTAGGGTTCGACGATTCCTAGATCCGCTGCGATCGAAGAACCCAGCAGTGTGGCCGCGACGGCGGATGGCGGCCCCTGCGCAACGACGTGTCGATCAGGTCCCAGTACGACGACATCGTCGGCTAGGGCGCGCATCTCTAGGAAATCATGGCTGATGACCATCGTCATTGCCGTGCGAGTTCGCAGTTGCGCATTGAGCACCTTGCTGACGTCGCGTCGGGAACGTCTATCCAGACCGCTCAACGGCTCATCCAGAATCAGCAGCTCGGGTTGCACTGCTAGTGCCCTGGCGAGGGCAACCAGTTGGCGTTGGCCACCAGAGAGTTGTGCCGGTCTTCGGTTGCCCAAGTCGGCGACGCCAACTTCCTCCAACCAGTGCTGGGCACGGTCCTCGGCGTCCGATTTGCTCATCCCCGAGCAGCGCGGTCCGAACGCCGCGTTACCAAGTACAGTCATGTGGCCAAACAGTCCTGGCTGTTGACGCACGGCCGCGATCGGTCGGCGGTGACTGGGGACGAACGTGTTTGTTCCGTCGTCGAAGAGTTCCGAATCAAACTCGATGCGTCCCGAACTGATGGATCGAATTCCTGCGAGCGCATCCGCCACCGTCGACTTGCCGGCACCGGTCGGTCCCATCACAGCGAGTACATGCGCGGAGGAACTGAACCTCGCGTGAATAGGCGGAGCAAGTGATCCAATGGTGCAGTCGACGACCAGTCTCATCGCAGGCCTCGTAGCCAGTAGTTCTTACCGAGAACGAGGATGAGAACGCTCACGACGATCATCACGATCGATAGGGCAATTGCGTCCCCCTGGTCGACGTCGAGGCTGGCGTAGACGGCCAACGGCACGGTCTGAGTGCGCCCAGGAATCGAACCAGCGAAAGTGATCGTTGCGCCGAACTCGCCCAGGGCACGGGCCCACGACAGCACTAGTCCAGCACCAATCCCGGCCCAAGCGATAGGGAGTGTGACTCGGGTCAGCGTCTGCCAAGGCGTGGCTTGCAGTGTCGCCGCAGCGTACTGGTATTCCCGACCCTGGATGCGAAGAGCTCCCTCCGTGGCTAGCACCATGAACGGCAGCGCCACGAATAGCTGCGAGAGCACGACGCCGGCGGTTGAGAACGGCAACGATAGTCCGGTTGCTTCGTATGCGGCCTGCCCAGCACTCCGGTCCGACCGAACGCTGCCAGTAGCGCGACGCCTCCGACGACTGGCGGCAAAACGAGCGGCACGATAACGAGAGCCCGAATGACCGCGCGAGTGCGCCCACGTCCGTTCGCCAGGTACAGCGCTAACGGAACGCCGAGGACGAGGCACAGCAGAGCCGCGATGAGGCTGGTGAACAGCGACAGCCCCAAAGCCTCCCGCAGGATGGGGCTGGTCAGACGTTCGAGGAACGAATCCCACGGAGTCCGGATGAACAACGCAACGATCGGAGCGAGCAGGACGAGCAGTGCCAGACCTGCAGGGACCAGCAGAAGTCGGGGTAAGCCATCAACTCGGTTGCCGATGCGACTAGCCACTCTCGGCTCCGGTGCCTGTTGCCAGAGCGCTGGGGCTGGCCAGTGAGTCGGCAGGTCTGAACCCGGCTCTGCGCAAGATCGACTGACCCTCGGGACTCAAGGTCATGGCTATCCACGACGCCGACAGTGAGCTTTGCCGGTCGTTGCGCATCTCGCCGATCTGATACGTCGACTCCACTGGCTCGGTCACGGGAGAAGTGATCGGTACGAGTCTTCCGTCCGCTTGGACGACATCGGATTCATACACAATGCCGGCGTCTGCCTCGCCGCTAGCCACTTTGTTCGCAACCGCGAGCACGTCCGCCTCACGCGATGCATCGGGCGTGACGATATTGAGTTGCGCCAAGAGAGCATCGCCAGATCGTCCGCAGGGGACAGCGGACGCGCACAGGGAAACCTGGTAGGCACTATTCGCGAAGTCATTGATACTCCTGACCGTACTGCCGGGGGACCGGACAGCCTGGGCACGGTTAGTTGCGAAGTCCCTCGCCGAGTCGACGAGCAGGCCCGCTGACTGCACCCGTTGCAGGTGCGACGGATCCGCGGAGGCGAAGACGTCCGCGTCGGCGCCGTCGATCAACTGCCTGGCCAAGGTAGGCGAACCGGCAACAACGAGCACCACGTTGGTACCCGGATTTTCGCGCTCAAAGACCGTCGCAAGTTCCTCAAATGGGTGGCGCAGCGATGCGGCTGCGAAGACAGTGATCGTCCCGTCATTCGCAGAGTGTGGTTCAACGCTCGTGCAGCCCGTCGTTGCGCTCGCCGTCACTGCCAAAGTGAGTGCGCTAATCAACCAGACGTACGGTCGGCGGTTCAGCACTCGTCCACGATACCTGTCAGCAATGGTGGGCAGAGCCCATACGATGGTCGCCATGCGCATGGTTGATGTCACGGCAAAAGATCGCACCGTCAGAGCCGCCTCGGCTGCTGGATACGTCCAGACGACGGTGCTGGTAGTCGATGCGATCAAGTCCAACTCAACACCCAAAGGTGATGTGTTGGCTGCCGCACAACTCGCGGCAGTGATGGCCGTCAAGAGGACCCCCGATTTAGTTCCCCTATGCCATCCGATTGCGATTGGAGCGGTGGATGTCGACGTGGTTCCCGACGGGGATCGCATCAAAATCGCTGTTCGGGTGAAGACTCGTGACCGAACCGGGGTAGAGATGGAGGCTTTGACGGCAGTATGTGCTGCCGGCTTGACGGTGATTGACATGGTCAAAGGGCAGGACCCCGACGCGTCCATTGAGCACGTTCGGGTGTTAGCAAAGACAGGCGGTAAGACGGGGAACTGGGAGAGGACGCCGGGGCGATGAGGCACCGCGCGCTAGTCGTCACAGTCTCTACCCGGGCCGCTGATCCATCGAACCAGAGCTATCCAGACACTTCGGGGCCGGTAGCCGCGCAGTTGCTCACTGCCCAGGGATTCGACGTTGGCTGGACTGATGGGAGTCGGTTCGCGCACTACCTCGCGGAAGGCGGAGGATCTGCCGTCAGCACATCCGCAGGAGTTGTCATCGTTGCCGACGGGAGTGCGGTAGGCGACGTCCTGCGAGCAGCAATTGACGACGGATTCGATCTTGTTCTCACATGTGGTGGTACTGGGATTTCACCCACTGATCGCACCCCGGAGGAGACCTCGCGAGTGCTCGACTTCGAGGTCCCTGGGGTAGCGCAGATGCTGAGAGCAAGGTCGTGGGATGCCATCCCTACGGCAGCGCTATCGCGAGGAGTGTGCGGAGTCGCCGGATCGACGTTAATCTGCAATCTCCCCGGATCAGTCGGTGGGGTCAAGGACGGAGTTGCGGTACTAGCTCGACCTGCTCCCTCACGCGCTGGAGCAGATCATCGGCGGGGACCATCCTCGTGGCAACTGACCAGGCTGGCCAGGTTGGCCATGCTGACCAGGCTGGCCACGCTGGCCACGGCGGCCACGTTGCCCTCGCGGCAGTAACCACTGCACCAATCAGCGCTGCGGGCCACGAGTCCTTGGTCGCTGGTCGACAGTTCGGTGCAGTTGTGTCGTTCTCGGGCGTCGTGCGAGACCACGATCAAGAGCGTGAGGTACTCCGCCTGGAGTACGAAGCCCACCCAGATGCCGAGCGAGTGCTCACCGAGATAGCGACCGAGGTGGCGAGTCGCGTCGGCGTTGGTGGGGTCGCCGTTTCACACCGGGTCGGACGGCTCGCGATCGGCGAGGAGGCACTCGTTGTTGCTGTCTCTGCTGCTCATCGCGATGCCGCATTCGAGGCAGCGCGTGAGCTGGTTGAGCAGGTGAAGAGTCGCGTTCCAATCTGGAAACTGCAGCACTTCGGGGACGGTACTAGTGAGTGGGTCAACTGTCCGTAAGCGATGCGCCCAGTCGTGCTCAGCCGCCAGCGAAGGGCGGTAGGACGTCAAGCGTGCAATCTGGTTCAAGCACGGTGCCGCGGTCCCGCACGCTGATGCCGTCGACCAAGAACGAACAGCCCACCAGTACTCGCGCAAGATCAGGTCCGTGGCGCCGTACAGCTAGCGTCAGTACGTCGTCCAAGTTGCGAGCGCCGACAGATTCATCGATCGTCTCGCTGGCGACCCCCGTTGCGCTCCGAGCGGCCGCGAAGTAGCGGATCAGGACCACTGCACCTCAGCCCCCGATCGCTGACATTGGCCGAGTCGGCTGCAGGAAGCTCGGGTCATCGATTCCGTGACCGGCCGCCTTCGACCAGGTTGCTTCGATCCACTGTTGCGCGAGTTCAGCGTCATTCGCACCGGCTCGCAGAGTCGTTCGAAGGTCCGATTCCTGGCGAGCAAACAGGCAGTTGCGTAGTTGTCCGTCGGCTGTGAGTCGAGTGCGGTCACAGGCTGCACAGAAGGGTTGAGTGACGGAGGCAATGATGCCGACCCGGTGCGCTCCGCCGTTGACTCGCCACAACTGCGCAGGTGCTGAGCCACGGTGTGCATCGTCCGGCGTCAGATCGAACTCGCCGTCGAGCAGTTTCTTGGTTTCAGCGGCGGTCACCATCGAATCTCGTGACCAGCCATGCATGGGGTCTAACGGCATTTGCTCAATGAAGCGCAGTTCGTATCCCCGCTCGAGGCAGAAGCGCAGTAGGTCACCCGCTTCATCGTCGTTTACCCCTCGCAGGAGGACCGCGTTGACCTTGACTGGTGCCAAGCCGCTGTTGGCGGCGGCGGCCAGGCCAGTTAGAACGTCTTCCAGACGATCACGTTTAGCCAACTCGATGAAGCGCTGGCGGACCAGCGTGTCCAGTGACACGTTGATTCGATTCAGGCCTGCCGCTGCCAGTGCATCTGCCATTGATGCCAGCCCAATCCCATTGGTTGTCAACGAGATGCTGACATCGGAGTTCACGTCACGGATTGCCCGAACGATCCCGGGCAGGCCCGGACGCAGCAGTGGCTCGCCGCCGGTAAGCCGGACACTGCGGACTCCCAGCAATTCGATTCCAACGCTGACTACCCGAATCAGTTCCTCGTCGGTCAGTAGCTCCGGCTTCGGGAGCCACGCCAGACCTTCGACGGGCATGCAGTAGGAGCAGCGCAGGTTGCATCGGTCAGTCAACGAGACCCGTAGATCGCGAGCTACTCGGCCGTACTGGTCCACGAGTTGCCCCGGCGCTTCTCGGCCCGTTGTCATAGGCTCACCGTAATCCATGGGGAACTTATTCCCGAGCGGTTCGCTGCCTAGGTTGGCACGGAGGGGGAGTCTTGACGAACACCGAACTCATTCCCGTGCCGCACTACCGGAATCTTGTGTTGAGCCTGCTTTCGGTGACAGAGAAGATGAGCGTCCCCGTTGCGGATGCGCTTTCGCTAGCACTGGCCGAGTCAATCACCAGCACAGTGGACTTGCCGCCGTTTGCGAACTCATCGATGGATGGTTATGCGGTTCATGTGCAAGATGTCCACCCGGGTGCGCGCTTGCCGGTCGTGGCGGATCTCCCAGCTGGGTCGACGCAACAGTTCGAACTTGCCCCCGGCAGCGCTGCGCGGATCATGACTGGTGCGCCGATCCCTCACGGTGCCCAGGCCGTGGTGCCGGTCGAGGCAACTGACGGGGGCCTACGCGAGGTCGAGTTCCGCGCAGTTGTGGAGCCGGACGCATTCATTCGACCGGCGGGGGATGACCTGCCAGTCGGCAGCGTGCTTGCCACTACCGGCCAAGAGTTAACGCCGCCTCGGCTAGCGTTGTTGGCCAGCGCGGGTATCAGCCGGTGCGTAGTGCACCGGCGACCACGAGTCGCGGTTTTCTCGACCGGAGACGAGCTCGTCGAGGCCGGTGAACCGCTGAGCCGCGGCAAGATCTACGACTCGAACGCGACGCTGGTGTCAGCGCTGCTACGCCGTGAGCTCGTCGACGTCGAGGTGGTCGAGTCGCTCGGAGACGACCCAACTCGCGCGTCGCAACGATTGCTCCAGGTTGCTCCCCACGTGGACCTAATAGTCACTATGGGTGGGATCAGCGCAGGCGCGTACGAGCCCATCAAACAGGCATTCGGTGAAGACAGCGGTGTGAGCTTTCACTCAGTAGCAATGCAGCCGGGTAAGCCACAAGGACTAGGTCTTGTTGGGTCGACGCCCCTGATTGCGTTGCCGGGTAATCCGCTAAGTTCGCTCGTCACGTTTGAGGTAATCGTGAAACCGGCGTTGCGAAGACTAGGAGGCTTCCGCGACATAGAACAGCCCCGAGCTGCCCTGATTCTCGTCGGTGAGCAAGTGCGGCGGCCGGATCGGACTCGTTACTTGCCCGGTGTCGCCGATTTCGTCTCTGGCGAGGTCACGGCAGCAAATCGGCAGGGATCCCACCGCAGTTCAACGGCTATTGGAATGAATTGCCTCATCGAGGTAGAGCCCGGCGAAGGTGTGGTTTCGAGCGGGGACCAGGTATCCGTGATCTTGACGGGTTGATCCCCCTAACGCAATCGACCGCAAGTGCGGCGCAGCATTTGACCACGTGAGCGCGACCCTGACAGAGTGTGCACAGGGTCATCGACGCTTGGAGGAGCCGTGTCCGATCAACAGCCGCCGCAAGAACCAGAAAGTTCGGGCGCCCAAGGCCCCAGTGACCAAGGCCCCAGTGACCAAGGCCCCAGTGAGCAAGCTCCTGCGCCACAGCAACCTCCAGCGCCCCCACCCGCTGCGCCGTTGCCGCCGCCCGTGCAGCCTCCCCAGCCGCCTGCTGCACAGCCCGGGGCGCAGCAGCCGTATGGATCGCCGATCAATCAACAGCCGATCGGTGGCTACCCGCAGACGCCGGGCTACGGAGCCGTCGCACCCGCCGCAGTCCCGCAGACTAATCAAAACGCGATCGTCGCATTCGTGCTGGCGATTGTCTCGTGGGTGCTGTGTCCGATTGTGGCCGCGATTGTCGCCTTGGTGTTCGCCAGCAAGGCCAGCAAGGAGATTGAGCAAAGCGGAGGCTGGCAAACAGGTTCCGGGTTCGTGACGGCAGCGAAGGTCATCGCGTGGATCAACATCGTCGCGATGGCACTGTTCGTCGTTTTCTACATCGTGGTCATCGTCATCATCATCGGAGCCGGGACTGTGACCAATTTCGATGTCACGACGAGTCCATTCCCGACTCCCACCGGCCTTTCTGGCTGACGCCCGCCCCTAGGAATTGGCAAAAAAGACCAGTAGTGACAGGGGTCATGCCTGCCCGCCTTTGACCGATGAGATGTGCGTCGGGTAACCTTATCGACTGTGCCTGGGAACCTCCAGCACTCGCTCCATCACATGACGGAATGTGCCGCACAAGAACGTGTCGGATCTGGCGCGCTGCTCAGCAGAGTTGACGCGACGGACGAGTACGGCGGACGTCCGGTGGGGTAGCGAACCGATCCACGTAGCAGTGGCCGAATCGGCCGGTGGGCGCTTGTGTGCCTACGGGCGCGACACGCCCGAACGCGGGGGTCGGAGCAAATGGGGGGACTAAAAGCACGAAAACTGGAAAGAACTAGTACGACAGCACGGCCCGCACGACACATAGACAACTGACAGCCTTAGAAACGTAACGGAGACTCGGTGCCCACCATTCAGCAGTTGGTCCGCAAGGGCCGACAGGACAAGGTCTCGAAGAACAAGACCCCTGCGCTTAAAGGCAGCCCCCAACGTCGCGGGGTTTGCACTCGCGTCTACACAACGACGCCCAAGAAGCCCAACTCTGCTCTGCGCAAGGTTGCTCGCGTTCGCTTGTCCAGCGGTATTGAGGTCACGGCCTACATCCCTGGTGTTGGCCACAACCTGCAGGAGCACTCGATCGTCCTCGTTCGCGGTGGTCGTGTGAAGGACTTGCCAGGTGTTCGATACAAGGTCGTGCGCGGTGCGCTCGACACCCAAGGTGTGAAGAACCGTAAGCAGGCTCGCAGCCGCTACGGCGCCAAGAAGGAAAAAGGGTAGGTAGAACAGCACATGCCTCGTAAAGGTCCCGCCCCGAAGCGGCCAGTCGTCGTAGATCCCGTCTACAGCTCCCCACTGGTATCCCAGTTGGTCAACAAGGTGCTGCTCGACGGTAAAAAGTCGACCGCCGAAGCCATCGTCTACGGCGCACTTGAAGGATGCCGTGAGAAGACCGGAGTTGATCCCGTCTCGACCCTCAAGCGTGCACTTGACAACGTCAAGCCCACCCTCGAGGTTCGCAGCCGCCGCGTTGGTGGCGCCACCTACCAGGTGCCCGTTGAGGTCAAGCCTCGGCGAGCCAACACCCTCGCTCTGCGCTGGTTGATCGGATACTCACGTGATCGCCGCGAGAAGACCATGACCGAGCGCCTCATGAACGAGATCCTGGACGCCAGCAACGGCCTCGGGGCAAGCGTTAAGAAGCGCGAGGACACCCACAAGATGGCCGAAGCCAACAAGGCGTTCGCTCACTACCGCTGGTAAACCCACTCAAATCTCAGACTTTCCATATTCGCAGCATTTAGAACAGACGCAGGAGAACGCCCGTGGCAACCGGAACCGCTACCGACCTCGCCAAGGTCCGCAACATTGGGATCATGGCGCATATTGACGCGGGCAAAACCACGACCACTGAGCGCATCTTGTTCTACACCGGCATCAACTACAAGATCGGTGAAGTTCACGATGGCGGCGCCACGATGGACTGGATGGAGCAGGAGCAAGAGCGCGGTATCACCATTACCTCGGCCGCCACGACCTGCCACTGGAAAGACCACCAGATCAACATCATTGACACCCCCGGCCACGTCGACTTCACGGTTGAGGTTGAGCGTTCGCTGCGCGTACTCGACGGTGCCGTCGCAGTTTTCGACGGTGTCGCAGGCGTTGAGCCGCAGTCCGAGACCGTGTGGCGTCAGGCCGATAAGTACAACGTTCCCCGCATGTGTTTCGTCAACAAGCTCGATCGCACAGGTGCTGACTTCTTCATGTGCGTCGACACCATCAAGAAGCGCCTCGGCGCAACCGCCTTCGTTCTGCAGATTCCTATCGGCGCCGAGGGCGATTTCATTGGTGTCGTTGACCTGATCGGGATGCGCGCGCTCGTATGGCGCGGTGAAACCGCCATCGGCGAGGACTACACAGTCGAAGAGATCCCGGCCGACCTAGCGGATCAGGCCGCCGAATGGCGCGAGAAGCTGATCGAGACCATCTCGGAGAACGACGACGAGATGATGGAGAAGTTCCTCGAGGGTGTCGAGCCGACTGTCGATGAGCTCCACGCTGCGATTCGTCGCGCGACGCTGGCCAACGCGGTCAACCCGATTCTGACTGGCTCGGCTTTCAAGAACAAGGGCGTGCAGCCCATGCTCGACGCAGTCGTTGAGTACCTGCCCTCGCCGTTGGACATCGAGGCAATCAAGGGCCACAAGCCCGGCGACGAAGAGGTCGTCATCGACCGCCAGCCCAGATTCCAGCGAGCCGTTCTCCGCACTCGCATTCAAGATTGCAGCGGATCCACACCTTGGAAAACTGACGTACATTCGGATCTACTCAGGCACGCTAACCGCCGGCTCCTCACGTCTCCAACAGCGTGAAGGGCCGCAAAGAGCGCATCGGCAAGATCTACCGAATGCACGCGAACAAGCGCGAAGAGATCGACTCGGTTGGCGCCGGCGAGATCGTTGCCGTCATGGGTCTGAAGGACACCACGACCGGCGACACTCTGTGCGATGCAGGGAGCCCGGTCGTTCTGGAGTCAATGACCTTCCCCGAGCCGGTTATCTCGGTGGCCATCGAGCCGAAGACCAAGAGCGACCAAGACAAACTCGCGACGGCAATCCAGCGCCTGTCCGAAGAGGATCCAACATTCCGCGTCCACTCCGACGAGGAGACCGGGCAAACCATCATCGAGGGCATGGGCGAGCTACACCTTGAGGTGCTCGTTGACCGGATGCGCCGTGAGTTCAACGTTGAGGCCAACGTCGGCAAGCCACAGGTTGCCTACCGCGAGACCATCACCAAAGACGGTCCCCAAGATCGAGTACACCCACAAGAAGCAGACGGGTGGATCCGGTCAGTTCGGTCGAGTCACATCTCGATGGGCCCCAACGCTCCGACTCCCGAAGACGACGAGGATCGCGCCGAGACCGGCTACGAGTTCATCAACAAGGTGACCGGTGGACGTATCCCTCGGGAATACATCCCATCCGTGGACACTGGTTGCCAAGACGCAATGCAAAATCGGCGTGCTGGCCGGCTACCCGATGGTCGACGTCAAAGTCACCCTGCTCGATGGTGCGTACCACGATGTTGACTCCTCGGAACTTGCGTTCAAGATTGCCGGTTCGATGGCATTCAAGGACGGCGCTCGCGAGCGGGACCAGTACTGCTGGAGCCGATGATGGCCGTTGAGGTCATCACCCCAGAAGACTTCATGGGTGACGTCATCGGCGACCTGAACTCGCGCCGTGGGCAAATCCAGTCCATGGACGAGCGCTGCGGCGCACGAGTGGTCACCGCACTAGTGCCACTGTCGCGAGATGTTCGGCTACGTCGGTGATTTGCGCTCGCGCACCCAGGGTCGCGCGAGCTACACCATGCAGTTCGACTCCTACGCACAGGTTCCGAACAACGTGGCGGAGGAAATCATCGCCAAGGTTAGGGGCGAGTAACACCTAAGACTTAAGCACGATCCCAACGAGATAACCGAATACAGAGAACGACCTAAGCACCACAACCACACAAGCGAACGGGCTCACTCCAAAAGGGAGTGGGGCAGCACCGGACACATCACAGTAAATAGGAGGCCCCAGTGGCGAAGGCAAAGTTCGAGCGGACTAAGCCCCACGTCAACATCGGCACCATCGGTCACATTGACCATGGAAAGACGACGCTGACAGCGGCGATCACCAAGGTGCTGCACGACAAGTACCCGGACCTGAACGAAGCTTCAGCGTTCGACATGATCGACAAGGCGCCCGAAGAGCGCCAGCGCGGTATCACGATCTCGATCGCGCACGTCGAGTACCAGACCGAGTCGCGTCACTACGCACACGTCGACTGCCCCGGTCACGCTGACTACATCAAGAACATGATCACCGGCGCGGCCCAGATGGACGGTGCAATCCTCGTGGTTGCGGCGACCGACGGCCCGATGCCACAGACCAAAGAGCACGTCATTCTTGCTCGCCAGGTCGGCGTCCCATCGATCGTGGTTGCGCTCAACAAGTGCGACATGGTCGACGACGAGGAGATCCTGGAGCTCGTTGAGATGGAGGTTCGCGAACTGCTCTCCAGCTACGAGTTCCCCGGCGACGATGTTCCCGTGGTACAGGTTGCTGCCTTCCCGGCGCTGAACGGCGACGAGAAGTGGGGCGAGTCGATCGTCGAGCTCATGAACGCGGTTGACGAGTACATCCCAACCCCAGAGCGCGACATCGACCAGCCGTTCCTGATGCCCGTTGAGGACGTCTTCACGATCACCGGTCGTGGAACAGTCGTCACCGGTCGTATCGAGCGTGGCATCGTCAAGGTCAACGAAGAGGTCGAACTGGTCGGAATCCGCGAGGGTTCGAGCCGTACGACCGTCACCGGCATCGAGATGTTCCGCAAGCTGCTCGACGAGGGTCAGGCCGGCGAGAACGTTGGACTGCTCCTTCGTGGAACCAAGCGTGAAGATGTCGAGCGCGGCATGGTCATCGTGAAGCCAGGCACCACGACGCCTCACACCAACTTCGAGGCACAGGCGTACATCCTGTCCAAGGACGAGGGTGGCCGTCACACGCCGTTCTTCAACAACTACCGTCCACAGTTCTACTTCCGCACCACGGACGTGACCGGCGTCGTGACCCTCCCAGAGGGCACCGAGATGGTCATGCCAGGCGACAACACCGAAATGAGCGTCGAGCTCATTCAGCCAGTCGCGATGGAAGAGGGCCTGCAGTTCGCCATTCGTGAGGGTGGACGCACGGTCGGCGCAGGACGCGTCACCAAGATCACCAAGTAGTACCAACCTGTCGTGCGGACGGGGTTGGCGTTGGCCGCGAAGCCAGCGTCAATCCCGACCACACGGTAGGTGCACGAAAGCAGCATTAGTTACAAGAGCTAGACCACAGACCTTTGTTGAAAACAATAGTGAGGAAGTAAGCGGCCATGGCGGGACAGAAGATCCGCATTAGGCTCAAAGCCTATGACCACGAGGTCATCGATAACTCGGCGCGTAAGATTGTCGAGACGGTGACTCGTACCGGTGCGCAGGTTGCTGGCCCAGTGCCACTGCCGACCGAGAAGAACGTGTACTGCGTTATTCGCTCACCACACAAGTACAAGGACAGCCGCGAACACTTCGAGATGCGCACACATAAGCGCCTCATCGACATCCTCGATCCCACGCCAAAGACAGTCGACTCGCTTATGCGTCTCGACCTGCCGGCCGGGGTCGATATCGAGATCAAGCTTTAGAACAGGCGAGGAAGCGACAATCATGGGTAAGAACGTCAAGGGAGTGTTGGGCGAGAAGCTCGGCATGACCCAGATCTGGGACGAGAGCAATCGCGTCGTTCCGGTCACCGTCATCAAGGCGGGCCCTTGCGTCGTGACGCAGGTGCGCTCGCCGGAGGTGGATGGCTACTCAGCCGTCCAGCTCGGCTTCGGCAGCATCGAGCCACGCAAGGTGAACAAGCCAGATTCCGGGCACTTCGCCAAGGCAGGTGCGCCGCCAAAGCGTCACCTGGTGGAACTGCGCACCGACGATGCCAGCGAGTACACCCTCGGCCAAGAGGTCACCGCGGATATCTTCGAGGCGGGTCAACTTGTCGACGTCTCGGGTACCACCAAGGGCAAGGGCTACTCCGGTGTCATGAAGCGCCACGGCTTCCACGGCGTTGGCGCGCGCCACGGTGCACACCGCAACCACCGCAAGCCAGGTTCGATCGGTGCCTGCGCCACCCCTGGACGTGTGTTCAAGGGAATGCGGATGGCTGGTCGCGACGGCAACGAGGCAAAGACTGTTCAGAGCCTCAAGGTCGCCGGTGTCGACGCGGAGAAGGGCCTGCTGCTCATCAAGGGCGCGATTCCTGGCTCCAAGGGTTCGCTCGTGCTCGTTCGTAGCGCAGTGAGAGGAGCCTCAGCATGACCACCGTTTCAGTTCATACTCCAGGCGGAGGCACCGACGGCACCGTCGAACTGCCCGCAGCGATCTTCGATGTTGACGCCAACATCCCGTTGATGCACCAGGTCGTTGTTGCCCAGTTGGCAGCAGCTCGACAGGGAACGCACTCGACCAAGACGCGGGCAGAAGTTCGCGGTGGCGGTCGCAAGCCGTACAAGCAAAAAGGCACCGGTCGCGCCCGCCAGGGATCGACCCGCGCGCCTCAGTTCGTCGGCGGTGGCACGGTCCACGGACCGACGCCGCGCGGCTACGAACAACGCACCCCCAAGAAGATGAAGGCGGCCGCTCTGCGAGGCGCTCTATCGGACCGGGCACGCGACGAACGCATCCACGTGACAACTGGCTTCTTGAGCGAGGACACACCCTCCACCAAGTCGGCTGTCGCGACCCTTCGGGCAATCAGTGGGAACGCCAAACTGTTGGTCGTCCTCGATGTAGCCGACGATGCTGCGTGGAAGTCACTGCGCAATGCCAGCGATGTGCACCTACTGACACCAGATCAGCTCAACACCTACGACGTGTTGTGCAACGACGATGTCGTGTTCACCAAGTCGGCATTCGATGCCTTCGTGGAACGCGCGACGGCGTCATTGAGCAAGCGGGCAACCGCTGGAGCGGAAGGGGCAGCCTGATGCGTATCCCAAACCCGAGCGATGTTCTCCTAGGGCCCGTTGTGTCCGAGAAGAGCTACAGCCTGCTCGACGAGAACAAGTACACGTTCTTGGTGCACCCAGATGCCAACAAGACCGCCATCAAGATTGCGGTTGAAGAGGCATTCAAGGTCAAGGTAACCGGGGTCAACACCCTGAACCGTGGCGGCAAGCGAGTCCGAACCAAGTCTGGTTACGGCAAGCGCGCCGACAGCAAGCGAGCAATCGTCTCTGTTGCACAGGGCGATCGCATCGACATCTTCGGAGGCCCGGTCGCTTAGGCGATCGGCGCGTGAATAGGACTAGTCATGGGTATCCGTAAGTACAAGCCAACGACACCATCTCGTCGTGGCTCGAGCGTGGCCGACTTCGCTGAAGTCACCCGTTCGACCCCCGAGAAGTCGCTGGTACGTCCGCTGCCGAAGAAGGGTGGCCGTAACAACTCCGGTCGCATCATGACCCGGCACCAAGGTGGGGGCCACAAGCGCGCCTACCGCGTCATCGACTTCAAGCGCGCCGACAAAGACGGCGTACCGGCCAAGGTCGCTCACATTGAGTACGACCCCAACCGCACCGCTCGTATTGCCTTGCTGCACTACGCCGACGGCGAGAAGCGCTACATCATCGCCCCGGAGAAGCTCAAGCAGGGCGCTCGCGTTGAGACCGGTCCGAACGCTGACATCAAGCCAGGCAACAACCTGCCGATGCGCAATATCCCGACCGGTACCGTCATCCACGCGATCGAGTTGCGTCCAGGTGGGGGAGCCAAGATCGCTCGCTCCGCTGGCGCCTCCGTTCAGTTGGTAGCCAAGGACGGCCCCTACGCACAGCTGCGTATGCCATCCGGCGAGATCCGCAACGTCGACCTGCGCTGCCGGGCGACTGTTGGTGCGGTCGGCAACGCCGAGCAATCCAACATCAACTGGGGTAAAGCTGGGCGTATGCGCTGGAAGGGCAAGCGCCCAACCGTTCGCGGTGTCGCCATGAACCCGGTCGATCACCCGCACGGTGGTGGAGAAGGAAAGACCTCCGGTGGCCGTCACCCTGTCAACCCCAACGGCAAGCCCGAAGGCCGTACTCGCTCAAAGAACAAGCCGAGCGATAAGTTCATCGTCCGCCGCCGCAAGACCGGAAAGAAGCGATAGCTCATGCCACGTAGCCTGAAAAAGGGTCCGTTCGTCGACGACCATCTGATGAAGAAGGTCGACAAGCAGAACGAGGCCGGAACCAACACCGTCATCAAGACGTGGTCACGACGCTCGATGATCGTTCCCGCGATGCTCGGTCACACGCTTGCCGTCCACGACGGACGCAAGCACGTGCCGGTGTTCATCAGCGAGAACATGATCGGGCACAAGCTCGGCGAGTTCGCCCCGACCCGTACCTTCAAGGGTCACATCAAGGACGACCGCAAGTCGCGCCGCCAATAACTGGCACGCAACACACAAACAGACCAAGCAAACGAAGAACTACAGCGAGGAAATAGCGATGGAAGCCAGGGCCCAGGCGCGGTTCGTCCGCGTAACGCCCATGAAGGCCCGCCGAGTGGTGGACCTGATTAGGGGCTTGCCTGCCGCAGAGGCGCAGGCAATCTTGCGGTACGCACCGCAGGCTGCGACCGAGCCGGTCGGCAAGGTGCTCAAGAGCGCCATCGCCAACGCGACGAATAACGACGGTCTCGATGCCGACACTCTCGTCATCACCGAAGCGCGCGTTGACGAGGGTCCGACGATGAAGCGATTCCGGCCCCGTGCCCAAGGGCGCGCGTACCGGATCCGTAAGCGCACAAGCCACATCACGATTGTTGTTGGGACGCCGGAAGACGTGCCAGCCGGGAAGAAGAGGTAGCACAGTGGGACAGAAAGTAAACCCGCACGGCTTCCGTCTCGGGATCTCTACGGACTTCACTTCTCGGTGGTTCGCCGATAGCGCTAAAGAGGGTCAGCGCTACAGCGATTACGTCAACGAGGACGTGCAGATTCGTAAGTTGATGACCGAAGGCATGGAGCGTGCCGGAATCAGCAAGGTTGAGATCGAGCGCACCCGTGAGCGGGTCCGCGTCGACATTCACACTGCTCGTCCGGGCATCGTGATTGGTCGCCGTGGGGCCGAGGCCGACCGCATCCGCGGAGAGCTCGAGAAGCTCACTGGCAAGCAGGTTCAACTCAACATCCTCGAGGTGAAGAACCCAGAGGTAGATGCGCAACTGGTCGCCCAGGGTGTCGCAGAGCAGTTGTCGAGCCGGGTGTCGTTCCGTCGAGCGATGCGTAAGGCGATGCAGTCAGCTATGAAGTCCGGTGCCAAGGGCATTCGGATTCAGGTCAGCGGTCGCCTTGGTGGCGCTGAGATGAGCCGGACTGAGTTCTACCGTGAGGGACGCGTCCCGCTGCACACCCTGCGGGCCGACATCGACTACGGCTTCTACGAGGCTCGAACCACGTTCGGTCGCATCGGAGTCAAGGTCTGGGTCTACCACGGTGAGGTCTCCTCGAACACCGAGGAGCGTCGCGAGCAGCAAGCCGCTCGCCTAGCCCGCCCGGGCGCAGGTCCACGTAACCGTCGCGATGGTGGCGGCCGCGGTGGCCGTCCGCCACGCCGCGACGATGCGCCAGCCCAGGCACCTGCGCAAGCAGCACCAGCGGCAGAGCAGCCAGCGGCCGCTCCGGCAGCAGCCCAAGCACCAGCGGAAGCGGGGTCCTAACTCATGTTGATTCCTCGTAAGGTCAAGTACCGCAAGCAGCACCATCCCAAGCGCAGCGGCGTCGCCAAGGGCGGCACCAACGTGACATTTGGCGAGTGGGGTCTGCAGGCAATGGAACCGGCCTACGTTACGAACCGTCAGATTGAATCGGCACGTATTGCGATCAACCGCCGAATCAAGCGCGGTGGCCGCGTCTGGATCAACATCTACCCAGACCGTCCCCTGACCAAGAAGCCAGCCGAAACCCGCATGGGATCCGGTAAGGGCTCACCAGAGTGGTGGGTCGCGAACGTCAAACCAGGTCGCGTCATGTTTGAGCTGACCTACCCAGACGAAGAAGCAGCACGTGAGGCCCTGACTCGCGCAGCACACAAGCTGCCGATGAAGTGCAAGATCGTTCGACGAGAGGTGAGTGAAGACTAATGGCAGCGTTGACCTCAACCTCAGAACTACGTGAGATGGACGATCAAGGTCTTGAAACGAAGTTGATTGAGGCGAAGGAAGAACTCTTCAACCTTCGATTCCAGGCGGCTACCGGCCAGCTCGACAGCTACGGACGACTCAAGGCAGTGCGCCGTGAGATCGCCCGGGTTTACACGATTATGCGTGAGCGTGAGCTCGGCATTACCGCAAACGATGACGAGGAGGGCGCCGCATGAGCGAGGCGACCCAAACCAGCACTGATAACGAGTCTGTCCGCGGAGAGCGCAAGATCCGCGAAGGTCTCGTCGTCAGCGACAAGATGGACAAGACCGTCGTTGTGGCTGTCGAAGACCGCTACAAGCACGCCATGTACGGCAAGGTTGTTCGCCGTACCTCGCGCCTCAAGGCGCACGATGAAGACAACAGCGCAGGCACGGGTGACCGCGTCTTGCTGATGGAAACCCGACCGCTGTCGGCCACGAAGCGCTGGCGCGTCGTTGAGATCCTGGAGAAGGCAAAGTGATTCAGCAAGAGTCGCGAGTTCGCGTCGCCGACAACACGGGTGCAAAGGAACTCCTTTGTATTCGTGTTCTGGGCGGTTCGGGTCGCAGGTATGCCGGGATTGGCGACGTCATTGTTGCCACAGTCAAGGACGCGATCCCCGGTGGAGGCGTTAAGAAGGGCGAGGTCGTTAAGGCGGTCATCGTCCGTACCAAGAAGGAGCGACGTCGTCCGGATGGCTCGTACATCCGCTTCGACGAGAACGCTGCAGTTGTGCTCAAGGCTGAGGGCGGCGAACCTCGCGGGACGCGCATCTTCGGACCCGTCGGTCGCGAACTGCGCGACAAGCGCTTCATGAAGATTATTTCGCTGGCACCGGAGGTGCTGTGATGGGTGCAAAGAAGATGAAGATCCGCAAAGGCGACACCGTGCAGATCATCACCGGCAAGGACCGCGGCCAGAAGGGCAAAGTCATCAAGACGCTGCCTGACTCTGATCGCATCCTGGTTGAGGGTGTAAACCGCGTGAAGCGCCACACCAAAGCAGGTCAGGGTGGACAGGCCGGTGGAATCGTGACGCAGGAGGCCTACATTCACGTCTCCAACGTGATGGTCGTCGGCGACGACGGCAAGGCCACTCGAGTCGGCAAACGTCGCGAGACGGTCGACAAGAACCGCCCAGACGGAACGACGTACGCGGCAACTCGCGGAGTGCGAGTCTCGACCCGTACCGGTAAGGACATCTCATGACAACCGAACTAGCAGCTCCGGCTGTTCCGCGGCTGAAAACTCGTTACAACGACGAGATTCGCGCGCAACTTCAGGACGAACTTCACCTCGCCAACATCATGCAGGTGCCTGGCCTGGTCAAGATCGTCGTCAACATGGGTGTCGGCGACGCCGCTCGCGACTCCAAGTTGATCGATGGTGCGGTGCGTGACCTCGCCACCATCACGGGCCAGAAGCCAACAGTGACCAAGGCTCGCAAGTCCATCGCTCAGTTCAAACTGCGAGAGGGACAGCCGATCGGTGCACACACGACTTTGCGGGGTGACCGCATGTGGGAGTTCCTCGATCGCCTACTCTCGGTATCTCTACCGCGTATTCGTGACTTCCGAGGGTTGTCGCCAAAGCAGTTCGACGGCAATGGCAACTACACCTTCGGTCTGACCGAACAAGCAACTTTCGCCGAGATCGATCAGGACAAGATTGATCGCGTTCGCGGCATGGACATCACGGTCGTGACTACGGCCAAAAATAACGACGAGGGTCGCGCGCTACTTAAAGCGCTGGGCTTCCCGTTCAAGACCGCGTAGGCATCAAGGAGATTTGACCGATGGCAAAAACAGCTCTGCTCATGAAGCAACGGCGCAAGCCGAAGTTCAAGGTGCGCGCTTACACTCGCTGTAACCGTTGCGGACGTCCGCATTCGGTGTACCGCAAGTTCGGTCTGTGCCGAATCTGCTTGCGCGAGATGGCCCACGCTGGCGAACTGCCCGGCGTCACCAAGAGTTCCTGGTAGCTCAGAACCAGTCCTTAGGACTGGGCTGATCGACCAATAGCGAAACCGCACGATCAACAGAACGACTCACCTAAATAGACACGCCGAAGGTCCCCGTTGAGGGAAACCGCGGCGAGAAGGGCCAGACGGCCATGACAATGACAGATCCGATTGCGGACATGCTCACGCGTGTTCGCAACGCAAGTTCGGCTCACCACGACTCCGTGTCGATGCCGTACTCCAAACTTAAAGAGGGCGTCGCCAAGATCCTCGTCCAAGAGGGTTACTGCGCCGGCGTTCGGGTGGAGGAAGCGCCCGTTGGTCAGACGTTGATCGTTGACCTCAAGTACGGACCCAACCGCGAGCGCTCCATCGCTGGCCTACGCCGCGTGAGCAAGCCAGGGCTTCGGGTCTACGCAAAGAGCACGGGCATGCCCAAGGTGCTCGGCGGACTCGGAATCGCCATCATCTCGACCTCGTCGGGTCTGCTGACCGATCGACAGGCGTACAAGAAAGGCGTAGGTGGGGAAGTCCTCGCCTACGTTTGGTAGGGGTGCAGTTATGTCACGTATTGGAAGACTGCCGATCGTTATCCCGAGCGGCGTCAAACTAGAGATTGACGGCCAAAACGTCACCGTCACCGGTCCCAAGGGAACGCTGGTTCACACCATCGCTGAACCCATCAAGATCGTCAAGGAAGAGGACGGCAGCTTTGTCGTCAGCCGACCGAACGACGAGCGGATGAGCAAGTCGTTACACGGACTGTCGCGCACCTTGGTCAACAACAT
Source organism: uncultured Actinomycetes bacterium (assembly GCA_963821045.1). GTDB lineage: Bacteria > Actinomycetota > Actinomycetes > S36-B12 > UBA10799 > UBA10799. The sequence continues at coordinate 307,406 of CAWGCB010000002.1, forward strand.
GGTGATCGGGCGTAACTGAGGGATACAAGAAGACTCTTGAGGTGTCTGGTACTGGTTACCGTGTCGCCGCGAACGGCGCCGGCCTAGAGATGCAGCTCGGCTTCAGCCACCCAGTGCAGGTAGATGCACCTGAGGGCATCAAGTTCGTCGTCGAGACCCCCACCAAGTTCGCGGTTGAGGGTATCGACAAGCAAAAGGTCGGCGAAGTCGCCGCGAACATCCGCAAGTTGCGCAAGCCTGACCCGTACAAGGGTAAAGGCGTTCGCTACTCGGGTGAGGTTATTCGTCGCAAGGCCGGAAAGGCTGGTAAGTAGCCATGGGAATCAGTGCAAAAATCGGCACCGGAACACGTCGCTCCACCGGACGTATCCGCCGTCACGCGCGTGTTCGCAAGCTCGTCTCGGGAACCCAAGCTCGGCCTCGTTTGGTGGTCTTCCGCTCAACCCGTCACGTGAGCGCTCAGGTCATCGACGACACCGCTGGCAAGACCCTGGCGTCTGCGTCGACAATGGAAACTGAGTTGCGCGACTTCGATGGTGACAAGACCGCAGCTGCCAAGAAGGTCGGCGAACTGGTCGCAGAGCGCGCCAAGGGCGCCGGCGTTGACCTCGTGGTATTCGACCGTGGTGGTTACCGCTACCACGGCCGGGTCGCTGCGCTGGCCGACTCTGCCCGCGAGTCAGGCCTGACGTTCTAACCCGATAGCGATCCGCAAAACTTAAACAGACTAATCAACGGAAGAAGGCAACATGGCTGCACAGCGCCAATCGCGTCGCGACTCAGGTCGAGGCGGCGCTGAGAAGACCAACTACCTCGAGCGCGTGGTTGCAATTAACCGCGTCTCGAAGGTTGTGAAGGGTGGTCGCCGCTTCAGCTTCACCGCACTAGTAGTGGTGGGCGACGGCGACGGACAGGTCGGTGTCGGTTACGGCAAGGCCAAGGAGGTGCCCGCCGCGATCGCGAAGGGCGTTGAAGAAGCAAAGAAGAGCTTCTTCAAGGTTCCGCGGATCCAGGGCACGATCCCTCACCCCGTTACTGGCGAGAAGGCAGCCGGAGTTGTGCTGCTGCGACCCGCGTCACCCGGTACCGGCGTGATCGCTGGTGGCCCAGTGCGCGCCGTCCTCGAATGTGCCGGAGTCCACGACGTGCTGAGCAAGTCGCTGGGATCGGATAACGCCATCAACATCGTGCATGCCACGGTCGCGGCTTTGCAGGGACTCGAGCGTCCCGAGGAAGTTGCGGCACGCCGCGGTCTGCCGCTAGAAGATGTAGCACCAGCAGCGCTGCTGCGCGCTCGTGCTGCTGGAATGAGTACATCGTCATGAGTGAAATCAAAGTAACGCAGACGCGCTCGCCGATTGGTGGGACTGCCAATCAGCGTGCAACGCTGAAAACACTAGGCCTGAAGCGCATCGGTGACAGTGCGGTGCGCGAGGACAAGCCAGAGGTTCGTGGCATGCTACGTACCGTCGCACATTTGGTATCAGTAGAGGAGGTCAAGTAACCATGGCGCTCAAAGTTCATCACTTACGCCCCGCTGCTGGTGCCAAGACCGCGAAGTCACGTATCGGCCGCGGTGAAGCTGGTGTCCGCGGAAAGACTGCCGGACGCGGAACCAAGGGAACGAAGGCCCGTTACCAAGTTCCAGCTGGTTTCGAGGGTGGTCAGATGCCGCTGCATATGCGTCTACCCAAGCTCAAAGGCTTCAAGAACAACAACAAGGTTGCCTTCCAGGTCGTTAGCGTGGCTAAGTTGGCCAAGCTGTTCCCCAGGGTGGAGACGTCTCCATCGCTGATCTCGTAGCTGCAGGCGCGGTTCGCAAGAACCAGCCGGTCAAGATTCTCGGCTCCGGCGATATCGATGTCGCGGTACGAGTCAGTGCGGATGCTTTCTCTGAGTCGGCTAAGGCCAAGCTCGAGGCAGCCGGTGGCGCAGCGGTAGAGGTCTGATCTCGCCGTGCTAGCGGGGTTGTTGTCGGCATTTCGCACGCCTGAACTGCGGAACAAAATACTGTTCACGCTGGGCCTGCTTGCGATCTACCGTCTTGGTGCTGTTGTGCCAACCCCTGGTGTCGACTACACGGCGATTCAGCGCTGTGTCGACATCGTGCAGGACAACTCGCTCTATGGCCTCATCAACTTGTTTAGTGGTGGGGCGCTACTGCAGTTGAGCGTGTTTGCGCTCGGCATCATGCCGTACATCACCGCATCCATCATTATTCAACTCCTGGTCGTGGTAATCCCGCGGCTTGAGGCGCTGAAGAAGGAGGGCCAAAGCGGTCAAGGAAAGTTGACGCAGTACACGCGCTATCTGACGGTTGCACTAGCGGTTCTGCAGGCAACAACCATCCTGACGCTGGCTCGTACTCCAGGGCGGCTGTTCCAAGGTTGCCAGGAGCAACTCATCCCCAATCAGTCAATCGCGCTGATTGTCTCGATGATTATCACGTTGACCGCCGGTACTGCGCTCATCATGTGGTTCGGTGAGCTCATTACTGATCGCGGTGTCGGCAACGGCATGTCGCTGCTCATCTTCGTCTCCATCATCTCCACGATGCCTGGCCAGTTCCTGCGGATCTGGCAGACCGAGGGGCTGTTCGTCTTCTCGATGGTGGTTCTCGTGGGACTCGTCGTTATCGCTGCGGTGGTCTACGTCGAGCAAGCGCAGCGGCGCATCCCTGTGCAATATGCCAAGCGGATGGTTGGATCGCGCATGTACGGCGGCGCCTCGACCTACATCCCTCTCAAGGTCAACATGGCCGGTGTTATCCCGGTCATCTTCGCCTCGTCGTTGCTCTACATCCCGCAACTCATCGTGACGCTGACTGGCAGCCAGGCCGAGTGGGCTCAGTGGGTGTCGCGGAACCTTTCGAACGGCAGCGAGCCGCTGTACCTCGTTGTCTACTTCCTGATGATTATCTTCTTCGCCTACTTCTACGTCTCGATTACCTTCAACCCGGAGGAAGTCGCGGACAACATGAAGAAATACGGCGGATTCATCCCCGGCATTCGCGCTGGCAAGCCGACAGCCCAGTACCTGGACTACGTCCTGACGCGACTCACATTGCCCGGTTCGATCTATTTGGCCGTCGTCGCGATTATCCCGTTCATCGCCTTTGGAGGCCTCGGACTCGGGCAGTCGTTCCTGTTTGGTGGGACGGCGCTGTTGATTATGGTCGGCGTCGGTCTAGACACGGTGAAGCAGATCGAGTCGCAACTACAACAGCGCAACTACGAGGGCTTCCTCAAGTAGGACCACGACTGCGCTGAATCTGCCCGCTTGGTTGGCCCCGGTTGAGTGAGCAAAACCTGCGCTGATTGAAGAAAGTCGCTAACGTCTGCTGCGAAGAGCACCACACCGACGCGAAAGGTCAAAGTAGATGCGCATTGTTCTGATGGGTCCCCCCGGAGCTGGCAAAGGCACCCAGGCGAAGTTCGTTTCGGAGGCTCTGAACATTCCTCACATCTCGACAGGCGAGATCTTTCGTGCCAACGTCGGCAAAGGTACTGAGCTGGGTATCGAGGCGAAGAAGTACATGGACAAAGGTGAGTACGTCCCGGACTCCGTCACCAACAAAATGGTCGCTGCTCGCCTAGCCGAGCCAGATGCTGCCGACGGGTTCCTGCTCGACGGATACCCGCGCACCGCCGAACAGGTCGGCGAGCTCGAGCTGATTTTGGCGGGCCTCGGCACTGCCCTAAACAAAGCTGTCGAGATCACCGCGAACACTGAAGAGGTCATCCAGCGACTGCTCAAGCGAGCCGAGATCGAGGGTCGTCCAGACGACACCGAAGAGGTTATTCGTCGCCGCATGGAGGTCTACGCGGAGCAGACTGAACCGCTGACCAAGCTCTACGAAGATAAGGGCCTGCTCGTTCAGGTTGACGGTATGGGTTCGGTCGAGGAAGTCACCGCTCGTCTGCTCGCTGCACTCGACCAGTAGTCGCGTCCTCAGCGGACGGCCATACCCTTCGGTACGCTGCCGCGGCGAGGACGACAAGCGCGAAGATCCCCACTGCCACGTAGTACAACTGTGACCGCAGTAGCCCGTCTTCAGGTCCGAGCCTGTGCAGGTGTACCCATCCCAGCAGCGTCGTGGCTCCAGCCGAGATTGCGCAGAGCCAGGCGAGCAAGCGGTCCCCTGTCGACGATGCTGCGAACGCCAAGGCGATCAAGATTGCGGTAAGCGGCACGAGCCATACCCAGTGGTGCTGCCAACTGATTGGCGCCACGATCAGTGCGCCAACAGCGGTAATCACTGTGGCGGTCAAGGGACTGTGTCGCCACCACTTCGCTGCGAGAAGTAGTGAACCGGCCATGATGACGACGGCTCCGGCCAGCCACAGGAGTTCGTAGCTGTCTTTTGGAGCACGGTCGGCAACGATGCCCGACCAGGAAGCGTTCGTTGCGATCTTTAGTTTGCCGACCCGGTCGGTGTCAAACAGGATTTCGGTCCAGTACATCCAGACTGTATTGAGACCGAAAAAAGATGCGACGGCGATTGTGCCGACAAACCCAGCGATTGCTCGAGCCGCATCCGCCCATCGGCGGGTCACCAACATGAGCACGATGAAGATGCCAGGGGTGACTTTGAAACCTGCGGCCACGCCAGTCAGGAACCCCGTTGCACGGTTGCGGCTAACCGCATCCGTGAGAACTGCAGCAAGTATGAGTGTGTTCGGTTGGTTGAATAGGAAGTTCTCGGTCACGGGCTCGAACGTGAGTCCAACAATGAATACGACGCACGCCAGCGCCCACCACGGCCAGGTGATCCTGTCGAGGGATAAACGCGGCATCTGTCGGCCTACTACGACAGCAGCCACCGCAAAGGAGCCTACTGTTACGAACGCCCAGAGCAACCGGGCTAGGTCAAACGGCAGGAGGGCAAAAGGCACGAACAACACCGCAGCGAATGGTGGGTAGGTGAATTCAAGTGGTCGACTGCCGATACGTACTTCGGTGTAGAGCGACCCGCCGTCCAGAAGTACCTGGGCTCCAGTGCGATAGACGAGGAAATCCTCGGGGCGCCCGGTCATGACCTGGTACACGGCCACGGCAAAGCCCAGGACAAAGACCGCAGCTGTTGCGAAGAGTGCCGGAGTCGGCCACGTTCGGCGCCCTCTCGGCTCTACCTCTGGCCCCTGTGCCGGGTGCTCTCTGCTGCTCACGGGCCGAGCGTAGATCAGGTGGTTCGTCGCTGGGTCGAGTTTGGGCTTCCCGCTTCCGGGGAGTGTCGGTGCTGTGTGCTCACACCGTAGGCTATGGCAATGGTGTTCCGCGTTGGCAAGTCCAAGTTTGAACTCAAGTCCTCGGAGCAGTTTGGGTACATGCGCGAGGCCGGACTTGTCGTAGCCGATGCGCTAGAGCAGGTGCGGCAAGCCGTCGCGCCGGGCGTCACGACGCGTGAACTCGATGCGATTGCTCACGAGGTGATTCTCGGTTCTGGTGCGCAACCGTCGTTTCTTGGCTACCACGGTTATCCCGCCTCGATTTGCACATCTGTTAACGACGAGGTGGTCCACGGGATCCCAAGCGACCGAACGCTGGTCGCGGGAGACCTAATATCCATCGATTGTGGAGCGATCGTCAATGGTTGGCACGGTGATGCGGCGATCTCGGTGCCTGTGGGCACTGTGCCGCCGGAGTTGGCTCGCCTCAGTGACGTGACTCGCGAGGCGATGGTGGCGGGCTTGCGCGCAGTGGTTGATGGAGCCCACTTAGGCGATGTCGGAGCAGCCGTCCAAGCGAGCGTAGAAGCCCACCGGTACCCGTATGGGATTGTCGTGGATTACGTCGGGCACGGCATCGGGTCATCGATGCATATGCCGCCGAATGTGCCGAATGTTGGCACTGCCGGTCGCGGGTCCCCGACTGGTTACCGGCATGGCTCTAGCGATCGAGCCAATGATCACCTTGGGTACGGCACAGTGCGATGTGCTCGACGACGACTGGACGGTCGTCACCGGCGACGGACGCCACGCAGCCCACTGGGAGCACACCGTCGCAATCACTGAAGATGGCCCGATCGTCATGACGGCGGCTGAAGCCAACATCCTGGTCTAGCGCGCTGGCCTTGTCGGCGGGGAGAGTGGCGCCAAAGAGTTTCTTCGATCCTTACGTTGCGCAAATGGTCTTCACAGCTTCCTCCTAGTTTGCGGTGACATCTTTTGGTCACAGCGAAAACCGATCGAGAGGAATGAAGATCATGAAGCTAACGAAGCGAGTAATCGCAGTAGGCGCAGTTGCGACTGCGCTGACGCTGAGCGCAGCCGGATTCGTAGCCGCAGCAGGAGTCTCCGGAAACGGGCCAGCCTCGGTGCTATCCGAGCTGGTGGATGACGGCACATTGACTCAGAAGCAGGCAAACCAGGTTGAGAAGGCGTTCGAGGATCATCGCGAGGAGATGCGTTCCGAGCATGAGGCTCGCCACGCCGAAACGGCCGCTCTGATCAGCTCGACCCTAGGGATCAGCGAAGACGAGCTAAAAGCCGCCCGCGAAGAGGGCAAGACCCTCGCCGACCTCGCTGGCGACAAGACCGATGAGTTGATCTCAGTGCTGGTAGACGAGATGAATGCCAAGATCGATGAAGGTGTTGCCCAGGGACGACTCACACAGGAGCAGGCCGACGAGATGAAGGCGAACGCCCCGGAACGCGTCACCGCGATGGTCAACGGCGAGCGCCCAGAGGGTGCTGGCCGCGCAGGCCCAGGCAGTCGTGGGTTCGGTGGACCTGGCGGACACGGAGGTCCACGCGGAGAGGGCTTTGGCGGCCCCGGCGGACCAGGAGCACCCCAGAGCGACGACGGCTCCACCCAGAACAGCGTCGACGCTGCCTAGCCGCAGTAGGGGCCAGTAGTTGGCCACCTGAGCGCGCTGAAATGTCAGACGGCTCGGCCACCGCACCGGTAGGTTGCGGTGGCCGAGCCGTCCGCATGTGAGCTAGTTGGTCCTGACAACAGCAAGATCCGCAGCTACGTTTGCACCATGTGTACGAACTTCAAGATGAAGAAGTCAGCTGATGGCGCGGTAGTTGTCGGGCGCAGTATGGAGTTCCCCATGGGGATTCCAACAGCCCTGGCGGTATTGCCGTCGGACTACGCGGGTCAAGGTTCGCTACCTGCGGGAAAGTCCGGAGCGAAGAGTTGGCACGCCAGTTATGGGGTCGTCGGCATGTCAGGGTTCGGAAATTCCCAAGTCTTGACCGATGGAATGAACACCGAGGGCGTGAGCGCTCACTTCTTGTACATGCCGGGCGGCTACTGCGTCTACCAAGACTTCAAGGGAAACGGTACGGATTTGAGTGAGGTCGATTTGATCGCCTTCCTGCTCGGGACGTGCGCGTCCGTGGCGGAGGTCAAAGAGACTATGAAGACGGTGAATGTCTGGGGGTTCGACCCGGGATGGGTTTTGCTCCGCCGTCGCACATCCTGCTGCACGACGCGGAGGCTTCAGTCGCCATTGAGTTTCATTCCGACGGGGTTCAGGTCGTAGATAACCCCATCGGAGTGGGAACGAACGCGCCCTACCTGCAGTGGCAGCTCACCAACCTCAAGAACTACGTCGGGCTGGCACCTACCTCGCCGGCCGAGGTTGACGTCGTGGGGGAGAAGTTGGCCCCGCTGGGGCAGGGCCAGGGCCTGATGGGATTACCAGGGGACTACACAGGTCCCTCAAGGTTCGTTCGTGCGGCGACGATGGTTGCGACTTCCCAGGTGCCGACGGACTCGATGGCTGCGGAACTTGCCACGCTGCACATCCTCAACGCGTTCGACATTCCGGCCGGTCTGATCCAGGAGGACAGTGGCACCGGTCAACTCGTTGACGAGGTAACCGTCTGGGCCTCCATCTCCAACTTGACTAAGCTGCGCTACTCGTACCGAACGCACGGGGATCCGGGCATCTACTGCGTCGAACTCGCGGAGGTGGACTTCACTACACCTGCCCGCACAGTTCCCATGTCGTGGAGCGGAGGCTTCGCTCAGGCGCCCGTCTAGGCCAGAACTGTCCTACATCTGTGGAAAACGTGATGTATCTGTCTTTGACCCGGGCTTCCCTTCCACAGGGGCCGTCCCGTAGACTCATCCATTGGTTCACTGTGGTTGGCAGATGCCGTCAAGATTGTGTGCAAACGCTAGGTCCGGAAACGGACCTAGAAGGTTAGCCGGTTTCGACGGTGATCGTTACACAGTACCTGCGGATTCATCCGCAACACCCATCTAAGGAGAGCTAGTACCAGTATGGCCAAAAAAGAAGGTGCCATTGAGCTTGAAGGCACCATTGTCGAGTCTCTGCCCAACGCGATGTTTCGAGTTGAGCTAGACAATGGCCACAAGGTGCTCGCACATATCTCCGGGAAGATGCGGATGCACTACATCCGAATCCTCCCCGATGACCGCGTGGTCGTGGAGCTATCGCCCTACGACCTCACCCGGGGACGCATCGTCTACCGGTACAAGTAACTGGCTCGATCTGTTCATTCAGCCCGAACCGCCAGCAAAGCTAGAAGGAAGACGATGAAGGTCAATCCAAGCGTTAAGAAGATCTGTGACAAGTGCAAGGTGATCCGTCGCCACGGCCGTGTCATGGTCATTTGCGAGAACCCTCGCCATAAGCAGCGTCAAGGCTAAGTCGTACTTACAAGACAACTAAACATCTGCAGTAACGCAACAACGTCACGCATCATCCGACCCCATCCTGGTGTCACCAGGACGGACGTTACCTCCGGCGCGAAGGCCGGGGACCGCAGCGAGAGCGGCGGACCGATGATGTATCGAACACCTTCGCCCAAAAAAGGAAAGTAGGAACGGCCCTTAAATGGCACGTCTAGTAGGTGTGGATCTACCCCGCGAGAAGCGGCTTGAGATCGCACTAACCGCAATCTTCGGCATCGGCCGAAGCCGCTCAATCGAGGCCCTCAAGGCGACCGGTGTTGATGGAAATCAACGCGTCAAGGACGTTCCAGAGTCCGACATCATCAAACTTCGCGACTACATCGTCGCGAACTACCAGACCGAAGGTGACCTGCGCCGCGAGGTGCAAGGCGACATCCGTCGCAAGGTCGAGATCGGTTCCTATCAAGGCATTCGCCACCGTCGCGGGATGCCTGTTCGTGGGCAACGTACCCACACCAACGCCCGTACCCGCAAGGGTCCTCGCAAGACCGTGGCCGGAAAGAAAAAGGCCTAAGTAGTCCGCTAGGTCCATTTGCCAACCGGCAGACCGCGGACCGATCACCTCTCACCAACGTAGGAGAAATACCCGAATGCCTCCAGCAAAAGGCGCCAAGAAGGTTAGGCGCAAAGAGAAAAAGAACGTGGCCTACGGCCAAGCTCACATCAAGAGCACGTTCAACAACACGATTGTCTCGATCACTGATCCCTCCGGCGCAGTGATCGCTTGGTCCTCAAGCGGTCAGGTCGGCTTCAAGGGGTCGCGTAAGTCAACCCCATATCGCCGCGCAGCAAGCTGCCGAGGCCGCCGCCCGTCAGGCGATGGACCACGGTATGCGCAAGGTTGACGTGTTTGTTAAGGGTCCCGGCTCAGGCCGCGAGACCGCGATCCGCTCCCTGCAGGCCACTGGCCTCGAGGTTGGCGCGATTGCCGATGTCACCCCAGTTGCCCACAATGGCTGCCGCCCGCCCAAGCGGCGTCGAGTCTGACCCGGAAGGATAAAGCGAAATGGCCCGTTACACCGGTCCCGACTGCAAGCGCTGCCGCCGGGAAAAGACCAAACTGTTCCTCAAAGGATCCAAGTGCGAATCGGCTAAGTGCCCGATCGAGAAGCGTCCGTACCCGCCAGGACAACACGGACGCGCCCGCACCAAAGAGAGCGAGTACTTGCTCCAGATGCGTGAGAAGCAGAAGTGCGCACGCATTTACGGTGTGCTCGAGAAGCAGTTCCGTAACTACTACGACGAGGCAAACCGCGACCAGGGTAAGACAGGTGACAACCTGCTCGTCATCCTGGAGACGCGCCTGGACAACGTCGTATTCCGTGCCGGATTTGGCAAGAGCCGCGACATGGCTCGTCAGCTTGTGCGCCACGGCCACATCACCGTCAACGGCCGCAAGGTGGACATCCCGTCCTACCGCGTGACACCAAACGACATCGTCGAGGTTCGAGGAAAGTCACGCGAGATGACTCCGTTCGTCGTCGCGCAGGCTGAGTCGGGCGAACGCACCGTGCCAGGTTGGCTTGAGGTCATCCCGAACCGCATGCGCATTCTGGTTCACCAGATGCCCACGCGCGAGCAGATCGACACCCAGGTCCAAGAGCAGCTCATCGTCGAGCTGTACTCCAAATAACTAACACATAACCGCATTAACAACACTCGGCGTCAAATGGTGGTCGCCGCAGGGAGGAAATGCCGTGCTTATTGCACAACGTCCAGGCCTAATCGAAGAGTCCATCTCGGAGAGCCGTTCACGGTTCATCCTTGAGCCGCTCGAGCCCGGTTTCGGCTACACCCTTGGGAACTCGCTGCGACGCACATTGCTGTCGTCGATTCCCGGTGCAGCCGTCACGAGTATCCGAGATTGACGGAGTTCTCCACGAGTTCTCAACGATCCCAGGTGTGACCGAAGATGTCGTCGAGATCATCCTGAACATCAAGGAACTCGTTGTCTCTTCCGAGCACGACGAGCCAGTCGTGATGTACCTGCGCAAGCAGGGCCCAGGTGTCGTCACTGCTGCAGATATCGCGCCACCTGCGGGCGTCGAGATCTACAACCCAGAGTTGAAGATCGCTACGGTCAATGGCAAGGGAAAGATCGAGATTGAGCTCGTCGTTGAGCGGGGTCGTGGCTACGTTTCGGCAGCCCAGAACAACGCCGGTGGGCAAGAGATTGGCCGCATCCCGGTCGACTCGATCTACTCGCCGGTGCTCAAGGTGACCTACAAGGTTGAGGCCACTCGTGTTGAACAGCGCACCGACTTCGACCGCTTGATCATCGATGTTGAGACAAAGTCATCGATCAAGCCAAGAGATGCGGTCGCATCCGCTGGTAAGACCCTCGTGGAGTTGTTCGGCCTCGCCCGTGAGCTCAACGTCGAAGCCGAAGGAATCGACATCGGGCCCAGCCCGGCAGACACCTTCATGGCCGAGCAGATGTCGATGCCAATCGAGCAGCTTGACTTCACGGTGCGGTCCTACAACTGCCTCAAGCGTGAGGGAGTCCACTCCGTTGGTGAACTACTCGGACGCAGCGAAGCCGACTTGATGGACATTCGCAACTTCGGGCAGAAGTCGATCGACGAGGTCAAGGCAAAGCTTCATTCCATGGGAATGGCGCTTAAGGACAGCCCTCCCGGGTTCGATCCAGCCGCAGCTGTCGCGAACTTTGATGACAGCGACGAAGCATTCCCAGAAGACGAACAGCTTTAATCAACCGATCACGCCAGTCGCAGCCAGAGCAATCTGGCGCGACCAGCAGACCTAGGAGTACGACATGCCAACGCCTACTAAGGGCGCCCGGCTCGGCGGCGGCCCAGCCCACGAGCGGCTCATGCTGGCGAACCTTGCCACTGCGCTGTTCGAGCACGGCCGCATCACCACGACCGAGGCCAAGGCGAAGCGGCTACGTCCGCTTGCTGAGCGTCTGATCACGTTCGGCAAGCGCGGAGACCTCAGCGCGCGCCGTCGAGTGCTGACCGTCATTCGCGACAAGAGTGTCGTGCATGAACTGTTCACTGACATCGCTCCGCGTTACGCGAACCGCAACGGTGGCTACACCCGCATCACGAAGCTGGGTCCGCGCAAGGGCGACAACGCTCCCATGGCGCAGATCGAGCTAGTTGAGCCGCTAAGCGAGCAAGCTGTCGCGGAGGCAGAAGCTGCCGCCAAGCGAGCTGTCAAAGAGCGCGAGGCACGGGAGAAGGCCGCTGCAGCACAAGCAGAAGCTGCGGAGTCCGCTTCGCAGGAAGCCGCCGAGCAAGCCGCGATCGATGATGGTGACGAAGCCGAGGAGCCAACTGAGGCCCCCATCGCATCATCGGCTGAGACCGACGAGACACCAGCCGACGACAAGTAGGACACCTTCCTCAGCGTGGATGAACTCGCGCTGCGGAGTCCGACGTGTCGCAGGCACCGCTAGATGACGTCCGCAACCGAGCCCGAGCATTCTCACCAGGAGGATGGCGGGCTCGTTGCTATTGGGGCCAAAGGTGGGAAGCGTCCGCGTGGCGAGACGCTAACTCGGCTGCGCATTGACCTCGGCTATGACGGGACAGACTTTGTCGGGTGGGCCAAACAGCCCGGACAGCGCAGTGTCCAGGAGGAGTTGGAGTCTGCCATTGCGACCGTTTGCCGACTACCGCAGCGACCACGCGTTACCGCAGCTGGGCGCACAGATGCAGGGGTGCACGCGAGAGCTCAAGTGGCCCAAGTCGACCTACCCGCGGCTGCTACCGGAACCAGCACCGCTGAGTTGTTCATCGACTCTCTGACGTACCGACTACGCGGGATTTTGCCCCGCGACATCGTGATCCGTTCCGTGCTCCCCGCGCCCGCCGGTTTCGATGCTCGCTTCTCTGCACTCTCACGCCGCTACCGATACCGAGTGTGCGACGACTCCAGCCAACTCGATCCGTGGCGTCGACGCGACACCCTCGAGTATCCACGGCCCCTCGATGTGGACCTTCTTAACGAAGCTGCGAGCTTGTTCCTGGGGGAGCATAACTTCGCTGCTTTCTGCCGAAAGAAGCCCTTCGCCACGACGATCCGAACTGTTCTCGATGCCCGCTGGCATCGGGTAGCTGAGCGTGGGGATGGGGAGCCGACCTCAATCATCAAACTCTCGATCACTGCGGATGCTTTCTGTCATTCGATGGTGCGCTCCCTTGTGGGTGCGATGCTGACGGTCGCTGATGGACGACGCGATCTCGATTGGCTCGCTGAGTACCTGGCCGGCCAGGTGCGCGGCCCACTCGTCACCGTGGCGGCCGCTCGCGGATTGATCCTCGATCATGTGCAGTACCCACCGGACGATGAGCTCGCCCAACGGGCCCTGCTTACCCGGGCGCGAAGGGGCGAGGTGCCCGCTCAGAACTCAGCCTCCACGTGAGCTTGACCACCTGCTTTGACCGACGTTGGCTTTGCCAGGTATCCTGAAGGGCCGCAGTTTGAACGCGAGGTAATAGCTCACGTCAAGTGGTCCATCCGATCGGTCTATCCGACTGGTCTGGAAGACACTGCGGCACAGTTGGGAACTCAGCACAGTTGGGAACCCTGCCAACTGACCGATGTACATCCATGATCTAAAGATTCGAAGGTTGCTCCGTGCGCACGTACAGCCCCAAGCCAGATGACATTGACCGCAAGTGGCATGTCATCGACGCGACTGACATTGTCCTCGGCCGTCTTGCCAGTCAGACTGCCAAACTGCTGCGCGGTAAGCACAAGCCGACGTTTGCCCCCCACATGGACTGCGGTGACTTCGTCATCATCGTCAATGCCGACAAGGTCGCGCTGACAGGTTCAAAACTGGATCAGAAGATGGCCTACCACCACTCTGGCTACCCGGGCGGTCTGCGCGGAACTCGGTACGCAGATTTGCTTGAGAACGATCCGCGCCGCGCCGTCGAGAAGGCTGTCGCCGGGATGCTCCCGCACAACAAGCTGGCAGCACAGCAGATCACCAAACTCAAGGTGTACGCAGGTCCGGAGCACCCTCACCAAGCGCAGGAGCCGACCGTCTACGAGCTTGAGCAGGTTGCTCAGCCAGCTCACGCCACTGCCAAGTAGTTCCCCAAACCGTCCAATCCGATAACGCCAGACTTACCAGGAAGGATCGCTGACTGTGACTGACGTCGACGTCGAAAGCGAACCAACAAGCTACACCTCAGAGACGACTCCGTCCTCTGCTGCTTCATCCACCGACCGCCCCGCACTTGTCGCTCCCGGCGGCGCAACTGGGCGGCGCAAAGAGGCCGTTGCGCGTGTGCGCATTACGCCCGGCACTGGCCAGTGGGTCATCAACGGCCGCACTCTCGAGAACTACTTTCCGAACAAGGTGCACCAGCAGATCGTCAACGAGCCGTTCAAAGCAATCGGCGCCGACGACCAGTACGACGTGGTCGCGAACCTTGATGGTGGCGGCATCGGCGGCCAAGCGGGAGCCCTGCGGCTGGGAATCGCTCGTTCCCTGAACGAGATCGACGAGGAAGTCAATCGCCCCGCTCTGAAGAAGGCCGGCTACCTCACCCGAGACCCGCGTGCCAAGGAACGTAAGAAGTACGGTCTGAAGAAGGCTCGTAAGGCTCCGCAATACAGCAAGCGCTAAACCGGTTACTGGCCACGGATGACGAGATTGTTCGGCACCGATGGTGTACGTGGTTTGGCCAACGGGGTCTTAACCGCTCAACTGGCACTCGACGTTTCGATTGCCGCCGCGCGAGTCTTGGGCAGCGAGCCTGTTCGTGCTCGTCCAAAGGCGGTCGTAGGGCGGGATCCACGCGCTAGTGGCGAGTTTCTCGAGGCGGCGGTCTGTGCCGGCCTAGCGGGCGCAGGCGTCGATGTTCTGCGAGTAGGCGTGCTTCCAACACCTGCCGTTGCCTATTTGACGGCCGCGATGGACGCTGACTTCGGCGTGATGCTGTCCGCATCCCACAATCCGATGCCGGACAATGGGATCAAGTTCTTTGCTCGGGGTGGCAGCAAACTGCCAGACGCGGTCGAGGACGAGATCGAGAACCTCATTGGCGCACCTTTCCAAGGTCCGACAGGTTCTGGGGTCGGCCGGATTACAGATTTGCTCGACGCGCCAGCACGCTATGTCGCGCACCTCGAGGAAGCCGTCCCGAACTCGTTGGCTGGCTTGAAGATTGTCGTTGACTGCGCGAATGGAGCCGCATCGAGTGTGGGTCCCGTCGCTTATCGCGATGCGGGTGCAGAGGTAGTCGCTATTCACCACACACCAGACGGTCTCAACATCAACGAAGACTGTGGTTCGACGCATATGGGCGATCTGCGGGCGGCGGTACTCGCGAACGGCGCGGACTTGGGCTTAGCTCATGACGGTGACGCGGACCGATGTCTAGCGGTGGATGCGACGGGTGAATTGGTGGATGGGGACCAGATCCTCGCCATCTTGGCGCTAGCGATGAAGGAGTCCGGGACCCTACGCGAAAACACGGTCGTGGCAACGGTGATGTCAAACCTCGGATTCCAGATAGCCATGCGCGACTCCGGTATCAAGCTGATCACGACCGCGGTCGGTGATCGCTACGTACTCGAAGAAATGCGCGAGCGCGACTTCTCGCTCGGTGGTGAGCAGAGCGGGCATGTGATTGTTAGCGATTACGCCACGACAGGCGATGGCATCCTGACGGCATTAGTTGCTGGCGCCAGGATGGCTCAGACCGGTAGCAGTCCTGGCCGAACTTGGCGGCGGTCATGACGAAACTGCCGCAGGTTCTGATCAATGTGTCAGGGGTCGACGAGCAGCGCTCGAGTACCAACGCTGATCTGCTTGCCGCGAGTGCAGCAAGCCACCGATCGCCTCGGGGACACCGGCCGCGTGCTCCTGCGCCCATCGGGAACCGAACCGCTAGTGCGGGTGATGGTCGAGGCGCCGACGCAGCAACTCGCTGACGAGGTCGGCCAGGAGTTGGCAGCCGCCGTTCGGCGCCGCTGATTCCACTGTCGAAGACGCTATCTCAGATCTAGGGTGGAGCCATGTGCGGAATCGTGGGATACGTCGGGACGACAGGCCCTAGATGGTCGTCGTCGCGGGCCTGCGCCGTTGGAATACCGCGGGTACGACTCGGCCGGTGTCGCGGTGGTCGCCGACGGACGTTGTGAGATGCGCGAAGCGAGCCGGCAAGCTCGCGAACCTTGAGGATGCTGCTGGGCGCAGGATCCACTGCCCCAGAGCACGAATGGGATCGGCCACACCCGATGGGCGACACATGGCGGCCCGAACGATCGTCAACGCCCACCCGCACATGTCGAGGATGGCCGCGTGGCGGTCATCCACAACGGCATCATCGAGAACTTCGCGGAACTGCGCGCCGAACTGCAGGCCGACGGGCGTCGAGTTGCGTCGGAAACCGACAGCGAGGTGGCGGCGCACCTGTGGCGCCGAGAGCTACGAGAACGACCGGACGACCTAGCCGAGGCGATGCGTCGGGTGTGTCGTCGGCTCGATGGAGCGTTCACTCTCGTTGCGGTCGATGCCGACGAACCCGACGTCGTAGTGGGTGCGCGACGCAACTCCCCACTGGTTGTCGGGGTCGGCGAGGGCGAGAACTTTCTCGGCGTCGGATGTGGCGGCATTCATCGCCCACACCCGCGACGCCATCGAGCTGGGTCAGGACCAGGTCGTTGAACTTGCGCGCGACGGTGTGACCGTAACGGACTTCGACGGCAACCCAGCCGAAATCAAGCCCTACAACGTCGATTGGGATGCTGCCGCTGCCGAGAAGGGCGGCTACGACCTGTTCATGCTGAAGGAGATCGCCGAGCAGCCAAGCGCTGTGGCCGAGACCCTGCTCGGGCGCATCGACGAGATCGGGCGAACTCGCGCTCGATGAGATGCGGTTGTCCGACGACGAATTGCGCGCTGTCGACAAGATCGTCATCATCGCGTGCGGCACGGCGTTCCACGCGGGCCTGATCGCCAAGTACGCGATCGAGCATTGGACGCGCATTCCTTGCGAGGTCGAACTTGCCTCTGAGTTCCGCTATCGCGACCCGATCCTCACCCGCGACACGCTGGTGATCGCCATCTCGCAGTCGGGCGAAACGATGGACACGCTGATGGCGTTGCGTCACGCGAAGGAGCAGGGCGCGCAGGTCCTCGCGATCTGCAATATCGACGGGTCCACGATCCCCCGTGAGTCCGATGCGGTCGCTCTACACCCATGCTGGCCCTGAGATCGCGGTGGCCTCGACGAAGGCTTTCCTGACGCAAGTCGTCGCCGTGCTAGTTGGTGGCGCTCTATCTGGCTCAGGTTCGTGGCAACAAGTGCGGCGAAGAGATCGGCGACGATGTGCAGACGAACTCGCCAGATGCCGAGAAGATCGATCTGGTGCTGGACACGATTGAGGGTGTCCGGGAACTTGCCCGCGAACTTGGTCGACGCGACAGTCGGTGCTGTTTATCGGGCGCCACGTTGGGTTCCCGGTTGCGCTTGAAGGCGCATTGAAGCTCAAGGAACTGGCCTACATGCATGCCGAGGGCTTCGCGGCCGGCGAGTTGAAGCATGGCCCGATTGCCCTGATCGAGGAGGGCATGCCCGTGGTCGTGTCGTGCCCTCGCCCAAGGGCCGGCAGCATCATGCACGACAAGATCATCTCCAACATTCAGGAAGTGCGCGCCCGCGGTGCGCGAAACGATCGTGATTGCCGAAGAGGGCGACGAGATCGTTGACGCCCTACGCCGACTACATCATTCGGATGCCGGCGATGCCCGACGCTGTCGCAGCCGCTGGTCGCGACCGTGCCGCTGCAGGTGTTCGCGTGCGAGTTGGCGACGGCGAAGGGCTACGACGTCGATCAGCCGCGCAATCTCGCCAAGTCCGTCACCGTTGAGTGAGGGTTTGAGGTGATCGTCGGCGTTGGCGTCGACCTCGTTGATGTCGAGAGATTCAAGTGGATGATGAGGAAGTCGACGAATATGGTGTCGTCGACTTTTGCCGTCGGCGAGATCTCCGATACGTCAGGTCGCGCCCGCAGCGCCGAATCCTTAGCGGCTCGATTCGCGGCCAAGGAAGCGGTTGTTAAGGCATTGGGTGATCGGGCGACGCTGCGGGTGAAAGACATCGAGATTGTCACGTTGGAATCTGGTCGCCCTGAGGTCTCGCTTTCCGGTGAGTTGGCCGCCCTTGCCGACGAGCTTGGCGTGACTGACTGGCACATGTCGATGGCGCACGACGGCGGCCAAGCTGTTGCCTATGTGGTCGCGGAGTGCCGTTCCTGAGCCATCTGGACCACACTTGCGAGACTATGAGGTGTGCAGCCAGCCTTTGATGTGAGATCGATCCGCGCCGCTGAAGAGTCCAAGATGTCGCAGTTGGCACCTGGAGAGCTGATGGGGCGCGCCGCCTACGGCCTAGCCCAACGGACAAGTGATCTGCTGATCAGCGTTGCCGGTGGTGTCGAAGGTGCGAGGGTCGTGGCGTTGGTGGGCGCTGGCAACAACGGCGGAGACGCGCTCTATGCAGGTGCCGAGTTGGCTCGTCGAGGCGCGAAAGTCACCGCCTTGACGGTCGCATCTGCGTGGCATGAGGCCGGTGCCCAGACGTTGCGCGCGGCAGGTGGAGTCGTCGAGTCGGCCATCGGAGCGGCCGAAACGGCGGATAACCCAGCAGCGGATAGTTCGGTCGTTTCCGATGTTCACGCGGAACTCCTTCGGCGTGCTGACGTTGTGCTCGACGGTATTCTCGGTATCGGAGGTAGCGGAGCCTTGCGAGAACCTGCTGCGACTCTGGCTGCGCACGCTGCCGCGTCCGCGGCCAAGGTGGTCGCTGTTGATCTCCCTAGTGGCGTGGATGCCGATACTGGCGCCGTTGCAGATGCGCAACGCTGCGTGTGGGCTGACCTCACGGTGACTTTCGGTGAGTTGAAGCCGGGGTTGTTGGTCGCTCCAGGTGCGGACCACGTTGGCGAACTCGACCTCGTCGACATCGGCCTGAGCCCGTTTTTGAGCGCAGTAGATCCGGTGGTGACGCGCGTCCAACGAGATGATGCGGCGGCGTTGGTTCCGCTACCTGGCCGCGATGACGACAAGTACACCAGGGGAGTGGTCGGAGTCATTGCCGGATCGGCTGACTATCCCGGCGCGGGGGTCTTGTGTACCGGCGCCGCGCGACTCGGGGGATGTGGGTTAGTTCGTTACGCGGGCGGAGCTCCCGGTCAGGTGATCAGCCATTGGCCAGAAGTGGTGATCTCCCGCAATGCTCCCGCCGACGCTGGCCGAGTGCAGGTTTGGGTGGTCGGGCCTGGCGGCGGCACCGACGACGCCGCGGCGGCTCGCCTCGCGGAGGCGCTCGCCATTGACGTAACAGTCTTGGTAGACGCTGACGGACTTACCCTGATCGCCAAAGACGACGCCCTGCGGGCGCAAATCAAGGATCGCCACGACAACGGTCTGACAACGATCCTGACGCCTCATGCTGGGGAGTTCGCCCGGCTCGGTTTCACTCTCCCCACCGCGGGGCAGGCCGACCGGGTGTCCACTGTGGCCCAGGCGGCGCGTGAGCTTGGGGCGGTGCTCCTGCTCAAGGGCCACTGCACCGTAGTAGCGGCACCAACTGGTGCGGTGTTCGTCAATACTCTGGCCGATAGCGCGCTGGCGACCGCTGGTTCTGGTGATGTCCTCTCGGGCCTAATCGGCTCGCTCGTCGGTTCCCATGTGGCCCGAGTTGCGCACCTTGACTCCGCCCAGATAGCCGAGGTGGTGGCCTGTGCGGCATTGATCCATGGGCTCGCAGGGAAGATCGCGGCCGCCGACCTTGCGCCGGTCACGTCGCTGGATGTCCTGGCCTCGGTCAGCACCGCCATCGCCGCGTTGCGAGCCGATTCCGGATACGCCAATGACTGAAGTGAACTCGGGGTTGGAGTCAGGCGCGCGGGCAGACCTGGTGGATACCAGTCGACTGCGAGCTTGGGCCAAGATCGATCTATCGGCGATTTCGGATAATGTCGCGCACCTCTCGCGGATGGCCGAATCGGCTCAAACCATGGCGGTCGTTAAGGCTGATGCCTACGGTCACGGCCTCATTCCGGTGGCGCAGGCGGCTCGCGGTGGCGGAGCGCAGTGGCTTGGAGTCGCTCTGCTCGAGGAGGCGTTGAGTTTGCGGGCGGCTGGAGATTCAGGCCGAATCCTCGCGTGGTTGCCAACTCCGGGTGATCAGTTCGCTGCCTGCGTTCAGGGCGATGTTGACCTCGGGGTCTCCGCGCCGTGGATGCTGCACGAGGCGAGCGAGGCAGGTCGAAGTGTCGGTCGCCCGGCTCGGATCCATCTCAAACTCGACACTGGGCTCGGCCGATCGGGATCCACCCCAGCGCACTGGCCCGAACTGTTGAGGGCATCGCTGGCGGCTGCTCGCAAGGGTGACGTCGAGGTAGTGGGAATCTGGACGCACTTGGCCTACGCGGACAGTCCAGACCATCCAACAATCGCCTCCCAGCTGGAGGTCTTCGATGAGGGCGTCAGACAAGCGGCCGCGCTCGGATTGCATGTTGAGTTCCGCCACGTTGCCAACTCGGCGGCGACCTTGCGATGCCCGGAGAGCCACTTTGATCTAGTGCGGCCAGGGATCGCTATCTACGGGATTAGCCCTGGACCTGATGTCGGCACTCCAGCTTCTCTTGGGCTGCGCCCGGCCATGACGTTGGCAGCCCGATTGACCCTCGTCAAGCGCCTGCCAGGGGGGCACGGTGTCTCGTACGCGCACCAATATGTGACCCCTCGCGAGACCAGCGTCGGACTCGTTCCGCTCGGCTACGCCGACGGGATTTCGCGCAGCGCGAGCGGCCGAGGGCCGGTACTGGCTGCTGGTCGCATTCGCCCAGTAGCGGGCCGAGTGTGTATGGACCAGTTCGTCGTCGACCTCGGTGACGACTCTGCTCGGGCGGGCGACGAGGTGATCTTGTTTGGGCCGGGCGAGCACGGCGAACCTACTGCCGATGACTGGGCCGCAGCCTGCGAGACCATCGCCTACGAGGTGGTCACTACTGTTGGCCCACGAGTACCCCGAATCTACTAAGGAGACGTTCGTTGACCATCAAATCAATCGCGGCTCCGCTAGCCGTGACCATCGCCGGGTTAGTGGCGGGAGTGGCCCTCGAGGAGTTGGTGATCGGACGTCGGGTGCGTCAGACGGATGGCGTGGGCGAGGGGCTCGGCTTGCTGCACGGGGAACCGGTGCGAGTCAGTGCTGACGACGGCGTAACGCTCTATGCCGAGGTAGATGATCACCGTGCGGATACCGTCGCCGACGATGTCACGGTGATTTTCTGTCACGGATACACGCTGAACCAGAACTCCTGGCACTTCCAACGTCGCGACCTGCGACCTGCGGCGCGGTTGATTTTCGCCGACCAGCGCTCGCACGGTAGCTCCGATCGCGGCGATCGGGATCACAGCACAGTTGATCAACTTGGGTTAGATCTCGGGCGGATCATCGATGACATTGGTGGAGCTGGTCCGATCGTCTTGGTGGGGCACTCGATGGGCGGCATGACCATCATGGCGCTCGCGGCCGCACGGCCGGAGTTGTTCACGAGCGGTCGGGTTGGCGGCGGTGGCGTTTCTAGCAACGAGTGCCGGGGGGCTCTCGGAGACGCCCCTTGGACTACCGGCCCCGATTGGAAAGGCGCTGCACAAGATTGCGCCCGGACTTTTGAATCTCGCCTTGGCGCAAGGAGACTTGATCGACTTCGGTCGCCGCTACGGTAACGACCTCGGACTCATGCTCACTAACCGTTATAGCTTCGGGTCTCCCGTCTCGCCCGATCTGACCAACTTCACTGCCGAGATGATCAACGCTACGCCGATCGAGGTAGTGGCTGAGTTCTTGCCAGGACTCGAGGCGCACGAGAAGACCCAGGCGCTGTCTGCGTTGATCGACACAGAGGTCCTAGTGATGGTGGGAGAAGCGGATTTGCAGACCCCGCCGCAGCACAGTCAAGAGATCGCCCGGCTGCTGCCGAACGCCGAGCTCGAAGTGCTACCAGAGACTGGCCACATGATCATGATGGAGCGATTCCCAGAGGTCACCCACGCGCTGCTGCTGCTCGTTGACCGCGTCCGGGAGCGGGCCGGTCTGGCCGCGTGAAGCTGATCGACGAGCAGGCCACGGTAGCGGTTGGGCGGGCCCTCGGGGAGCTGCTAACCGCCGGTGACCTAGTGATTCTCGACGGTCCGCTAGGGGCGGGAAAGACAACGCTGGCGCGCGGGGTTGGCCAGGGCATGGGAGTCGCGGGGCCCATCACCAGCCCGACCTTCGTGATTGCCCGGGTGCACCCACCATCGGGTGCAGCCAACACTCCTCTCGTTCATGTCGACGCCTATCGAGTTGGCTCAGTAGACGATCTGGAGAGCCTGGATCTTGACGCGTCACTTGAGGACTGCGCGACTCTCGTCGAATGGGGCCGTGGCCGAGTCGAGACCCTGTCGGACTCCTACCTCACGCTGAGTCTGGTGCGGGCCAACGGACCGGTCGATGACTCCGATGCGGGACTAGCGGACACCCGGACCCTGGGTTGGTCGGTGGTCGGACATGCGTGGGATTCGCGACTTGCCAGACTGCGTGACGTGCTCGGGCCGCAGCGCAACTAGCCTGGTCTGGTGCTACTCGCTGTCGACACCGCCACTGGGACGTCAAGTGTCGCGGTTTTGGACGGGGACTTATGCCTGAGTCAGAGCGTGCTGGTGGACGTTAACCCCGGAGAGACGACGGTTTCCCAGATCGACGAGGTCGTTCGTGCGGCGGGTGTAGAACGCAGCGATCTGAGTGCGATCGCCGTTGGTGTGGGCCCTGGGCCGTATACGTCGACGCGGATCGGGGTCGCAATTGCCTCGACCCTGGCGTTCGCACTGGACCTGCCGATCTATGGGGTCTGCACCCACGACGCGATCGCTTTGGGTTTCGCCACTGAGCGCGACCAACGCCGCGCAGACAGGGGCTCCCCAGCACTCGATGGACGGCCATCGGCACACACGCCGTCATCGGACTTCATCGTTGCCACTGACGCACGACGGCGGGAGATCTATTGGGCTCGCTACGACTCCGAGGGCACCAGAGTGGACGGGCCGACGGTCGGGAAACCAGACGTCGTCGTGGCCGGGTCGGCTATCAAGACGTGGGTTGGGAATGGCTTTGAGCGCTACCCAGAACTCGTGGAGCAGGAGGCAACTCACTGTCGTGCACCAACCGGGAGCGGACGCTCGGTGGATCGGCGCCATTGCCTTGGCAGCTATCAGCGGGGACGACGCAGCTATCGAGAAATCGGCAGGCAGTCGGGCCAGCCTGGTGGATCATGACAGTGAGCAAGCGGCAGAAATTCCGACTACGCAGCGGATCTTTGCGCCGTATCCGATGTACCTACGCCGACCCGATGCGAAGCTTCCGGGCGGGAGCTCATGAGGGCGGCTAGCACCGTCGTGCGGGATTTTCGGTGGACCGATATTCCGGCAGCAGTGCAGATCGAGCGCACTTCTTTTTCCGTGGACCGGTGGAGCGCGGAGTCATTCTGGGGTGAACTCGCGGGCGTTCCCGACAGAACCCTGTACCTGGCGCTCGACGTTGTCGGTGAGAGCACCACTGCGAGTCAGCGGGCCGCGAGCAGGAGATCGCCAGCAGTGAGCGGGCCGCCCAGAGCGAGCACGTCACCCACAACGACTCCGTAGCGGTGCGCGAGCTCGGTGGCTACGCGGGAGTCAGCTTCATAGACTCGGATGCGCACTTACAAACCATCGCTGTTGCGGCGCCGTGGCGTGGCCGCGGGCTTGGTGCGTTGCTGCTCGACGCGGTGCTCCAGCGGGCGGCCCAGCGTCAATGCTCACGTTGCCTACTCGAGGTTGCCGCTGACAATGCCCATGCGATCGAGTTGTATCGCGGGGCAGGATTCGACGATCTCTCGGTACGTGAGCGGTACTACCCAGGCGGCGGTGACGCCTTGGTCTTGGCACGGGGGATCCAATCCGCTGCGGCTAACCTGTCGGCGGGTGCCCGTAGTGGGATTTCTGCCAGCGCGGCTGCCACTGATGCCGGCGACGACTCAATGGGAGGCAGCCATGGCACGGCGAGATGAGCCACTGATTCTTGGCATCGAGACCTCCTGCGATGAGACCGGTGTGGGAATCGTGTCCGGACGCACGCTGCTCGCCGACGTCGTCGCGAGCAGCGTGGATGAGCACGCTCGCTACGGCGGCGTGGTCCCCGAGATCGCGAGTCGCGCCCATTTAGAAGCGATGAATCCAACGATCGAGCGAGCCTGCCGCCAGGCCGGTGTTGCGCTGAGCGATATCGATGCGGTCGCAGTGACGGGTGGCCCAGGACTCGTTGGCGCGCTGCTGGTCGGAACGTCGAGTGCGCAAGCGTTGTCATGGGCGATCGATCGGCCGCTGTACGCAGTAAATCACCTGGCATCCCACGTCGCGGTGGACCAGTTGGAGCACGGTCCCTTGCCGCAGCCCAGCATCGCGCTGCTCGTTTCCGGTGGGCACAGCAGTTTGCTCATGGTCACCGACGTGGCTACGGACATTCGCTCACTCGGTTCGACACTGGACGACGCCGCGGGGGAGGCGTTCGACAAGGTTGCCCGTGTGCTGGGTCTGCCGTTCCCAGGGGGCCCTCACATTGATCGGGTGGCGGCCGACGGCGAAATCACCATCGACTTCCCACGGGGCTTGAGCGGATCGCGTGACATGGCTCGCCATCGATTCGACTTCTCCTTCAGCGGCCTCAAGACGGCTGTCGCGCGCTGGGTCGAGGCTCGAGAAGCGGCGGGGGAGCCGGTCCCAGTGGCCAATGTCGCGGCCGCGTTTCAGGAGGCCGTCGTGGACGTTCTCACCCGTAAAGCGCTCGACGCCTGTTCGGAGTTCGGGGTGGATCACTTGATGATCGGCGGTGGGGTCGCCGCAAACTCACGTTTGCGAGAGTTGGCCAAATCCCGAGGTGACGCTGCTGGCGTAACTCTTCGCGTTCCGCGGCCAGGGCTGTGCACCGACAACGGTGCGATGGTGGCGGCATTGGGTTCGGCCATGGTTACGGCCGGCGTTGAGCCGACGGGTCTGAGCTTTCGCGCGCAGTCATCGCTTCGCGTCGAGACAATCGAGTTACCATCGGTCTTGTGAACTCTTCCCGCGCCGGAATCTCGCTTGCCGTCGCCGGTGCCGGACTACTGGTCGCCGGTTGCAGTGCAACAGTGTCACCTCCGAATACGGGAGATGCGCAGACAGAGCAGAGCGGGCAGCAATCCGCGCAGTCAACTGAGGTCGAAGAGACCAACGTCTCGATGCGCTCCCTGGCGCCGACCGAGGTCCAGGTGCCACCGCGCAGTGGCGGACTACCACCGGTGATTCGGTCCGTAAAGACGAACGACAAAGTAGTGTTTCTGACGTTTGACGACGGCTACTCCGATAGCGCGAAGACTGCCAAGATCCTCCGTAAGTTCGACGTGCCCGTCACATCGTTTCTGACGCAAGCGGCTATCAGTAGTAACCGCGACTACTTCCAGGCTCTCTCGGAACAAGACGGCCAGGCGATCCAGAACCACACCATCAATCACCCGTCGCTTCCCGGACTCGATCAAGCGGGTCAAGAGAATCAAATCTGCGCGACCAGCGATGCATACGCCAAGTGGACGGGAACCCGACCCTGGATGTTGCGTCCGCCCTACGGTTCGTACAACGAGACGACTCGCGCCGCGGCCGCCGCGTGCGGTATCGACTACATCGTCAACTGGAACGTCTCGCTCCCCGCTGGTCATCTTCGCTACGCCGCGGGTTCTCAACTGCAGTCTGGCGACATTATCCTCAGCCACTGGCGCGATGACCTACCCCGCCACCTCAAGCGCGCCTTGAGAGACATCCGCAACCAAGGATTCAAAATCGGCGCCCTGCAGGACTACTTGCCCCCTCGCTAGTTTTCGAATTCGCTCCGTGTGGGTGGAATCGGACGACATCGCGTCCAGTTACACCCACAGCCGCCGCAAACTGCACAAATCAGCTAGCTGAGGTGGGATTTGATGGTGGCGACGACGTGGCGGGGGCGCTCGGTTAGGTCTTCCCACGTGAAACGCAGGACTTTCCAACCGGCGCCGACGAGACGGTTTTGCCGTGTTCGGTCGCGCTGGAAGCGCTCGCGGTCGCTATGCCAGGCGCGTCCGTCGACCTCGATCGCCAATCTCGTTACCTCGAACCCGAAGTCAACGTAGCCAACGAGGCCGTGAACATCATCAACTCGAAGATTTGATGTCCAGCCCGAGATCGGGCGCGTTTCAAGAGCCGTGCCGCGAGTCGTTCCGACTCGGCGTGGCTGCCGATTCGGGCCTCAAGAGCGAGCCTGCGTAACTGCGCGTTTCCGCGCCCACCCCAGTGGGTTTCGCTAGCCAGAGAGAGTTTCTCGGGCGTGGTCCATCGGATTTGCAGGGCTCGATACAGGATGTCACGGGCGTCGTCTGGGCGAAGCAGTCGAAGGGAGTCGGACACAGCCCGTTCGTGACTCACCACTGGTAGACCTCGGACGTAGCGCTCCATGGTCGGCAACACTTTGTCCCGTAAGGAGACGACACCACCTAGCTGAATGTGGCGGTCACGGGGTAGGGCTAGGTAGACCTCTGAGCAGGCCCGCTCACCCCGACTGGTCGCGTCGTCGAAGAATCTGAGAAGAAAGAGTGCTGACGGACCGGTGACCACAGCACCTGGGCCGCTGCGCAAGACGGCAGCCCAGACTCGGGTTTCCGGCGACTCGACCGTTCCGGCCAGCGTGTACACCCCGCGATAGGGCACAAAGTGTCCGCGGTGCACGGCGGCCGCGAACTCCGCCTTGGATACGCCCGCCTCAAACGCGAGACTTCTCGTGAGGCAGCCACTGCGTCCGATTGCCGCAGATGTCACCCGATCGAATCGACGAGGATCCCTTTCATCGACCATGGCCCGATCCTGCCTCAGCCCAGCGATTGCGCGCCTATCTCGTCCACACCCTCATTCCCGTCCACACCTGACGCGCCCTATCGCGCCCACCGCGCGACTGGCTGCTGGCCATGTGCGCCGAATTCGCTCCGTGTGGGTGGAATCGGACGGCATCGCGTCCAGTTACACCCACAGCCGCCGCAAACTGGACACGATCCGCAATCAGTGACGGTTGGGTGGGCGCCGCGCTGGCAGTCTCCTTGACGGAGTGCTAATCGACCACGCATACTAGGCGTTAGCACTCGGCAGGCTAGAGTGCTGAAAGCCTCACGGGAGACGGCACCGCGACGACGTCGACTGCGAGGGTTGCAAGACGTCAGATTCGTTTCAATCCAATCCCGCAAGGGGAGGTCCCAACGTGTCAGTATCAATCAAACCACTTGAGGACCGAATTCTCGTTCAGCCGTTGGATGCCGAACAGACCACCGCGTCTGGCCTGGTAATTCCGGATACCGCCAAAGAGAAGCCACAAGAGGGCAAGGTTTTGGCTGTTGGCCCAGGTCGTTTCGACGAGGATGGCGAGAAGCGCATCCCCCTCGATATCACTGTTGGGGACATTGTCATCTACTCCAAGTACGGTGGCACCGAAGTCAAGTACAACGGTGAGGAGTACTTGATCTTGTCAGCCCGCGACGTGCTCGCGGTTGTCGAGAAGTAGAACCTGAGAAGTAGCACTAAACAGTTCGCTGCCTCGCACCCGCCAACTCGGCAAGCGCGAGGCAGCATTCTGTCCACGAGCCGCTGGGCCGCAGTCCAGACAAGTCCCGGCGATCAGCAGAGCTCACGCGCGTAGTAGCGCAAGGACCCCCATCAGCAATAAGCAGAAGGCTGGAAATGTCGAAGATTCTTGAGTTCGACAAGCGGCCCGCGCAGTCCCTCGAGCGCGGAGTCGACGCGCTCGCGAACGCGGTCAGGTCACCCTCGGCCCAAAGGGTCGCAACGTCGTGATCGACAAGCAGTGGGGCTCACCCACGATCACCAACGACGGCGTGACCATCGCCCGTGAGATCGAACTGGAGATCCCTACGAGAACCTCGGCGCACAGCTGGCCAAAGAAGTTGCGACCAAGACCAACGATGTAGCCGGTGACGGTACGACCACTGCAACGGTGCTGGCCCAGGCGATGGTGCACGAAGGATTGCGCGGGTCACCGCTGGTGGATCGCCCGATGGCGCTTAAGCGCGGCATGGATGCAGCCGTGCAAGCCGTCAACGCAGCGTTGCGGAGATCGCTCGGGAGGTGTCCGGTAAAGAAGAGATCCCCCAGGTCGCGACCGTCTCGTCCCAGGACCGCTGAGATTGGTGGCCTCATCGCCGATGCTTTCGACAAGGTCGGCAAAGACGGCGTGATCTCGGTCGAGGAGTCCAGCACCACCGCGATGGAACTGGAGTTCACCGAGGGGATGCAGTTCGACAAGGGCTACATCTCTCCCTACTTCGTGACGGATACCGAGCGGATGGAAGCGGTTCTCGAGGACGCCGTTCTCCTGCTCGTGCAGGGCAAGATCAGCTCCGTCAGCGAAATGCTGCCGGTGCTCGAGAAGGTCGTGGAGAGCAGGCAAGCCGCTGTTGATCATCGCCGAGGATGTCGATGGCGAAGCGCTTTACACACTGGTGGTCAACCGGATTCGCGGCACGCTTCACTTCGGTCGCCGTGAAGGCACCGGCCTTCGGCGATCGCCGCAAGGCGATGCTCGCAGGACCTGGCGGTTCTCACCGGTGCTCAGGTCGTCTCCGCGGATGTCGGACTCAAGCTCGACCAGGTCGGCTCGAGGTGCTCGGTAGGCTCGCCGTGATCGTGGTGACCAAGGACAACACCACGATCGTTGACGGTGGCGGCTCGCACGAGGCCGTGGCCGATCGTGTCGCGCAGATCAAGCGCGAGATTGAGAACACCGATTCTGATTGGGATCGGGAGAAGCTCCAAGAGCGACTCGCGAAACTCGTCCGGCGGTGTTGTCGTGATCAAGGTCGGTGCGGCACACCGAGGTTGAGCTCAAAGAGAAGAAGCACCGCATCGAGGATGCGGTCTCGGCGACTCGTGCCGCGATCGAAGAGGGAATTGTGGCCGGTGGCGGTTCAGCGCTGGTCCACGCCGGCAGCGTCCTCGATGACAACCTCGGCCTGACCGGCGACGAGGCCACGGTGTTGAGATCGTCCGCAAGGCCTGTCGCGAGCCGCTGCGTTGGATTGCCGAGAACGCGGGCGAGCCGAAGGTTACGTTCGTGGCGCACAGGTTGCGAGCTCGGTGCGGAAACGGCTACAACGCGGCAACCGATGAGTACGGCGACCTGTTGAGCAGGGTGTGATCGACCCGGTCAAGGTGACTCGATCCGCGCTTGCAGCAATGCAGCATCCATCGCCGGCATGTTGCTCACCACCGAGGCACTCGTGGTCGAGAAGCCAGCAGAGGACGAAGATGACGAGCATGGCCATTCGCATGGGGGCCATGGCCACTCGCACTAGTAACGCGATCTATCGCAGATTGGCTCGGTCACGCAAATGTGACCGAGCCAATCTGTTTGCCGGGCCGATCTGAATCCACTTCTAGAACGAGGCATGCTTGAGTTGTGGAACTTCCCCAAGTCACCAATGCGCTAATTGATCAAGGCGAGCGGATGGCCTTTCATGGTTACCCGAGCGAGGGAGTCGGCCCCCTGCGCACCGCGGTGGAGCTCTCACGGGCGGATGAGGACCAGTCGTTCGTGCAGCGGGCGACCTGGCTGTTGGGGGTATGTCACGCGTCAGTGGGTGAATACGACTTAGCTATGGATGAGCTCGTACCGCTCAGCGTGCTCGCCACGCAGCGCAAGAAGTCCAATAGGTGGGCGGTCCTCTCTTGTACGACGATGGCCAGCGTCTACCGTCAGCAGCAGTCGTACTCCAAGGCTCGGCAATGCGACGAGTGGGCTTAGCCTGGCGAGATAGTACGACTCGCTTCGATGCCTTGATCGGACTCGCTGCGGACTCGGTCGGGGAAGCGGATGCCGAGGGTGCGCAAGAGTACTGGGGTGCTAGCCACGATGTAAGCGACGACGAGTGGCGTCAGGTTGTTCGGTTGGCGTGGGTCGAGGCGGAGATTTCACTGCTGCGCAGCGACGCGCCACGAGCGGCCGAAGTCAGCATGGCGGCTGCGGAACTGTCCGCCAGAGCCAACGCACCCCGGCACAAAGCCAAGAGTCTTCTGTTCGCGGGAGTGGCGTTCGTCGATGTTGGGGACTATCGAGCAGCAAGCAGTGCGCTGAACGCCTCGATTGAGTTGAGCCGCGATTTGAGTGCTGCGCCGCTGCTCGAACCGGCCTCAGAAATGCTGGCGCGTCTCGAACAGGTTGCGTCTGTGCCGAGGTAGTCGGCGGCTAGTGCAGGAAACCCCAACGGAATCCAAGTGCCACAGCCTGGGCGCGATCGGCTGCCCCCACCTTGCGAAACAGTCGACGAGCATGTGTCTTGACGGTGTCCTCGGACAAGAACAGTTCCTTGCCAATCCCGGCGTTGGAAAGGCCGCGGCTCATTCCGTCGAGCACTTGTTGCTCGCGCTCAGTGAGTGTGGGCGGAGCGCCGCCCGGACGCATACGTGTACCTCGTTGGCCCGGAGCATCCGAACCAGTCGACAGTGCCAGCGTCAGTGTGGAGGCGAGCTCCTCGCGCGAGGCGTCTTTCGCGATATAGCCCCGGGCGCCGCCGCTCACCGCTCGCGCGACCCCATCTGCATCCTCTCCCATTGTGAGCATCACGACGGCCGCGTCGGGGTGCGCGGAGACGAGGCGCTTCGTTGCTTCGACGCCTCCGATGCCGGGCATTCGAACGTCCATCAGGATGAGATCTGGTCGTTCCAAGGGATACCGGGCCAGTACCTCCTCGCCGCTGCCTGCGGCAGTAACCCGTTCGACGCCAGGAAGGCCAGCCAGCGCCCGACGGACGGCCTCGCGGGCCATCGGCGCATCGTCACACACTAGAACTGTTGTCACTTTTCCTCCGCCACCTGTCGCTTCTGATCTGATGCATCGGCCAAGTGGGGGAAATCCTTTAGGCCGTTAGTAGGCAATTTCTTTGATAGCTCTTGGAATACTCTTACGGGTCGTGCTCACGTGGGCAACCGGAAGCCGCACTCGTGACGTTGGGTAACGAAGCGTCATGGCGAGTGGGCGACTTGACGATGGGCCTGCGACAATCTCGCGGTGGATTCGCAGCGAGTAATCGTCCCCGCATCAGGTCGCGCACTACCGAGCGAACGAATGATTGCGCCCTATCTGGTTTGGGCCCTGATGTGTTTTGTGGGCGCGGGGGTCATCGCTTACGCGGTGACGACGAACTGGGATTCGATGATGGACTCGGATCAAAATATCGGGCAGTACATGTTCGACATCGCGCGCAACAACGAGGTTGTCGCCAACGCAGCGTGGATCTGGCACACGCTCGGCACGACGAATGTGCTCATGCCAAGAATTCTGGTTGTCGGACTCATCCTGTTGGCGACGAAACACTGGGGATTCGCGCTTTACCTGGCCTGCACGTCGCTCGGTGGGGTGCTCATCTCGGAGTTGGCCAAGCACGCAGTCGAACGGGAGCGTCCTGTTTGGCCGGATCCACTGTTCACCGAGACTGGGTTCTCGTTTCCGTCGGGGCACGCCATGGCCGGCATTTATGCGTGGGCAGTATTCGGCATCATCGCGGTCTATCTGTTTCGCGGTTGGCCAGGCACCGTCGCCTGTTGGGTCCTCATCGTCTTTGGACTCCTGATGGCACCGAGTCGGCTGCTGCTCGGCGTTCACTGGACCTCTGATGTGGTGGCAGGGTGGCTCCTCGCTTTGGGGTGGGTACTGATCGTCACATCTGGTGCAATCTTGCTCTCGAGTCGCCGCCAGAAACGCCGGCTCGAAGCCGATGCACAGGACCGGTCTACCCTGTACTCAACAACGAGTACAAAGGGGCAAGAATGACGGTTGGCTCGGAAGATATCGGCTCGCACGCAAGCTTCGACGGTGGGCTAGAGGGTGCCAGAGAAGCAAAGTTTGGCTATCTCGGGCTGACCTACGACGACGTGCTGCTGTTGCCAAACGAATCCGATGTGATTCCAAGTGCCGTCGACACATCTACCAAGTTGACGCGCAACATCACGTTAGCGGTCCCGCTGATTTCCAGCGCTATGGACACAGTCACCGAGGCGAGGATGGCGATTGCCATGGCGCGCTTCGGCGGAATGGGTGTGCTGCACCGCAACCTGTCGATCGAGGACCAAGCCACCCAGGTCGACCTCGTTAAGCGCTCCGAGGCCGGGATGGTCATCAACCCGGTCACCTGTAGTCCCGATCACACGCTGGCCGATGTCGATCGTCTCTGCGGGCAGTTCCGCATCTCGGGCGTTCCAGTGGTGGACGACGATGGCATCTTGGTCGGGATTGTCACCAACCGAGACATGCGTTTCGAGGACGACATGTCTCGTAAGGTCCGAGATGTCATGACACAGATGCCCCTGGTCACCGCCCCGGTTGGCACCGCGGGCGAGGACGCCTTGGCGCTACTGCGAGCCAACAAAATCGAGAAGTTGCCGCTCGTGGATGCCTCCGGTCGCCTCAAGGGCATGATCACCGTGAAGGACTACGTTAAGCGCGATCTCTACCCTCACGCAACCAAGGATGCCGACGGTCGACTACTCGTTGGCGCAGCGGTCGGTGTCGGCGACGACTCGTACAAACGTGCGCGGGCTTTGGTTGAGGCTGGCGTTGATGTGGTCGTGGTTGATACAGCTCACGGCCATTCCCGTGCCGTTCTGGAGATGGTGGCGCGCCTCAAGCGGGACACCACGGTCGAAGTCATCGGTGGGAACATCGCCACCTACGGTGGCAGCGCAAGTCCCTCATCGAGGCAGGTGCCGATGGGATCAAAGTTGGCGTTGGTCCGGGCTCGATCTGCACGACAAGAATCGTTGCCGGAGTGGGTGTTCCGCAGGTCAGTGCGATCCACGAAGCCGCGATGGCGGCGACGCCTGCGGGCGTCCCCGTGATTGGCGACGGTGGCCTGCAGTACTCCGGCGATATCGCCAAGGCGATTGTTGCCGGGGCCGACACGGTCATGCTCGGGTCGCTGCTCGCCGGGTGCGAGGAGGCTCCTGGTGATGTCGTCTTCGTGAACGGCAAGCAGTTCAAGCAGTACCGCGGGATGGGGTCACTGGGCGCGATGCAGAGCCGTGGTGAGGCGCGATCGTTCTCCAAGGATCGCTACTTCCAAGATGATGTCTTAAGTGACGACAAACTAGTTCCGGAAGGTATCGAGGGACAGGTTCCGTATCGAGGTCCGACTTGAGGTCGTGGCGCACCAGTTGATTGGTGGGCTGCGAGCGTGCCATGGGGTACGCCGGTTCTAGCACAGTCCAAGATCTGAAAAACAACGGGCGATTTGTCAGGATTACCGCAGCGGGGCTCAAAGAGAGCCACCCGCACGACATCCAGATGACTGTCGAAGCCCCCAACTACCACGGCCGGTGAGTGAGCAGATGAACACAGTTGAGATCGGCGAAGGCAAGCGCGGGCGCCGCGGCGTATTCCTTCGATGATGTAGCCGTTGCTCCGAGCCGTCGCACCCGCGATCCAGAAGACGTGTCACTGGCCTGGCAGATCGACGCCTACCAGTTTGCCCACCCGATCGTGGCAGCTCCGATGGATTCGGTGGTCTCGCCGTCGACGGTCAAACAGTTCGCGGATGCGGGTGGGCTCGCAGTGCTCAACCTTGAGGGGCTGTGGACGCGATACGCCGATCCCTCGGCTCTCTATGACGAGATCGCGGCCATGCCGTTAGACGGACGCGAACGCGCGCCTGCAGGAAATCTACGCTGCTCCCATTGACCCCGACCTCGTTCGCCAACGAGTGCAAGAACTCCGCGAGACCGGCGCGACAGTAGCTGCGGCTCTGTCTCCGCACAAGACGCAGGAACTACACGCCACCGTGGTCGATGCTGGGGTGGACATATTCGTCATCCGCGGCACGACGGTCAGCGCCGAGCATGTTGCTGTCACCGGTGAGCCGCTGAATCTCAAACAGTTCATCCTTGAGCTCGATGTGCCCGTCATCGTGGGTGGCTGCGCGACCTATCGGACAGCCCTTCATCTCATGAGGGCCGGTGCGGCTGGGGTTCTCGTCGGATTCGGCGGCGGCGCAGCTCACACAACGCACGACGTCTTCGGTATCAGAGTGCCAATGGCGTCGGCAGTTGCTGACGTTGCCGCGGCTCGACGCGA
This sequence comes from uncultured Actinomycetes bacterium, assembly GCA_963821045.1. Taxonomy (GTDB): domain Bacteria; phylum Actinomycetota; class Actinomycetes; order S36-B12; family UBA10799; genus UBA10799. The sequence continues at coordinate 341,284 of CAWGCB010000002.1, forward strand.
CTACATGGATGAGTCGGGAGGCCGCTACGTCCACGTGATCGCTGATGGTGCGATGGGCTCGAGTGGCGCGATCGTCAAAGCCATCGCATGTGGAGCGGACGCCGTGCATGGTCGGCTCGCCACTGGCTCGAGCTGTGGACGCCCCCGGCCGCGGGCGGCATTGGGGTATGGAGGCAGCTCACCATGAACTGCCCCGAGGTGAGGTGGTTGAGCTCGGAGCCGTTGGGACCTTGAGTGAAGTCCTGCAGCGGGCCATCGCGGGTGAGCGACGGCACCATGAATCTGATCTCGGCGCTACGTCGGGCGATGGCCACCTGCGGCTACAGCGACCTCAAAGAGTTCCAACGCGTCGAGGTTATTCTCAACTCGTAGTCGTGAATGGCCGACGGGCGCACCCCTTGCAGCTTAGTTAGCGAGCTTGCAGCGAGCACCCCAACCGCAAATCCCCTATGTTTGCGCCATGATGAAGACGAGAGCTACGAAGATTCTGGCTGCCGGGTCCGTGGTGGCGGCGGTTGTACTAACTGGCTGCAGTACCGACAGTCAGCTAAGTGTGGGTCAGCCAGCTGCGGAGGGGGGTTCCGCCAGTGGTGTTCCAGATCGCTGGCGTGGAGCCGGACAACGGTCGCGCGCCGCTGATTGACTTCATCAACTCGGCAAACGAAACGATCGATGTCGTGATTTACCAGTTCAATGACGATCAGGTTCAGGCCGCGCTCCTGGATGCTGCGAAGGCTGGCAAGAAGGTTCGGGTCCTGATGACTTGGCAGACGTACCTGGCCAACAACACGTATACCGACCCAAAGGCCAAGAACTGACAACAAGAACACACCCACGTTCAATGCACTCACAGAAGGCGGGGTCGAAGTTGCGTGGAGTCGCCCAGAGTTTCCCTATACCCATCAGAAGTCGGTAGTAGCTGACGCGGGTACCCCCGACGGGCGTGCACTAATTGTCGACTACAACTTCCAGCCGCCGTACTTCGATGACGCGACGAGCCCATACGACCCGAAACAGAGTGGCACGCGTGGCTTCGGAGTCTATCTCCATCCGATGCAGCTGTGGTGAAGGAGATGACAGCCGTATTCGAGGCTGACTGGCCTCCGGTGTCGAGGAAGAGACCGGAGTATACCAGAACCCGAACCTCGTGTGGAGTCCGACGGAGCCGCAGTTCCCTGGGGAGCCGGCAGGCAACTCCGGGACGGTGCTTCCAACGATGATTACGAATGCCAAAAAGACGCTCGATGTCTACATGTATCTGTCTGACCCTAACGATCCCCAACTGAACCAAGTCATCGACGCCGCAAAGCGCGGCGTGGCCGTTCGTTTCGTGGCGAACTGCGGGGCGATGCAACCAGCCGACCTTCAACGAGTAACGGACGCCGGGATAAAGGTCATGTACCAGCCTTCACCCCCAACCATACATGTCATCACACCAAGACATGATGCATGGGAACTGCCTCCTACATCTCGTAACACCCTGGAACATCACTCCCACTCCGGACCCCCTACCACATCCCACCCTCCCACTCCTACCCGCCCCCCACCCCTCCCGCCGCCCCCCCCCCCCACCCGCGAATCCCATAGTTCCCAGGGGAATTTTTAACGCGTAGGCTCGTACCCATGGTTGCTCCAGGTTCTGATGTCTTAGACCGCGCGGCGCGGGCCGGTTCTCTGGCCCGACTCGCCGCTGCTGACGCTGACAATCCGTTGGATGTGTTAGTAATCGGCGGCGGAGTTGTTGGTTGCGGTAGCGCACTTACGCGGCGTCGCGGGGGCTTTCTGTTGGTCTTGTCGAGAAACACGACCTCGCTTCCGGAACGTCGTCGCGCTCAAGCCGACTTGCCCACGGTGGACTTCGATACCTGGAGCAGCGCGAGTTCTCGCTCGTCCATGAGGCCCTGACTGAACGCGGCCTGCTGCTAGATCGACTTGCCCCTCACTTGGTGCAGCCAGTGCCATTTCTGTACCCAGTGCTCGACGCGGCTGGGAGAAGCCCTACGTCGGATTCGGGATCACCGTCTACGACATGTTGAGCCGTTTCGGCGCCTACGGCGGAACCATGCCTCGGCCTAAGACGCTGTCCAAGAAGGTCGTGAAGGGGATCGCTCCTGGGATCAACGAGGACGCGCTCGTCGGCGCTGTCAAGTTTTACGACGCTCAGATTGATGATGCGCGCCACACAGTTGCCGTGGCCCGAACGGCTGCCGCGCATGGTGCTGCGATCGCTACCCGCGCGACTGTGCTCGGCCTATTGCGCGAGGACGGTCGGGTCGTAGGAGCGCTCATTCGTGACGAACTCACTGGGCGCGAGTTTGAGTGCCGAGCTCGAGTCGTGATTGGCGCGGCAGGCGTGTGGACCGACCAGTTACTCGAGATGGCGGGTGCTCAGACTGGCGGCGCAGTTCGTCAAAGTAAGGGTATTCATTTGGTCGTGAGGCGCGAGGTATTCCCATCGACTAGTGCGCTGATAGCGCGCACACCGACCAGCGTGCTGTTCCTGATTCCGTGGGGCCAGTACTGGCTGATCGGTACGACGGACACTGACTACGACGGGAATCGCGAGGAGCCGCAGATCGATCAAGCGGATGTGGATTACCTACTAGGCGAGGCCAACAAATGGTTGGCAACGGCGATCACCGTCGATGATGTCATCGGTATCTACTCGGGATTGCGTCCGCTCCTACAGTCGGGCGGCGAAGAGGACGGGACTTCGACGCTCTCGCGCGAACACGCTGTCCTACGCCCGGCGCCAGGTTTGGTGCTGATCGCGGGCGGAAAGTACACGACATATCGAGTCATGGCACAAGACGCCGTGGATGCTGCGGTGGTAGCACGCTCCGAGGTCTTCGCCGACCCAGTTCCCGAAAGCACCACGGACCGCCTCCCACTAGTTGGTGCCGGGGGATATGCCGCGGCCTGGGCGTCGAGAGAACGCACAGCTCGCGAGAGTTCCTTGCCGCTGGCGACGGTGGAGCACCTGCTGCGCCGTCACGGCGACCGGGTGACTACCGTCCTGGACCTCGTTGCCAACGACCCTTCGCTGGCTGAGCCCATGCACCCGCAGGCTCCGTACCTGATGGCCGAAGCGGTGCTAGCAGTCACTCGCGAAGGTGCCATGGGACTCGACGATGTTTTGGTTCGCCGGACCCGCCTGGCGCTTGAGACTAGAGACGGGGGTGTGGACGTCGCCCGGTCCGTGGCCGAGGTCATCGCACCGTACGCAAACTGGACTCAAGATGAGGTAGACGCGCAGGTACTAGCCGTTGTTGGTCGCCGGGATGCCCTGCAACCCGTTCCTGGCGGCGAGGCCAGTCAGCAAGCTGTCGTCAACACAGTTGACCTGCAAACTCCGGCGCAGGAGGTCGAACAGTCTCTTCAAGAGGCGGACGATTCTGACCTTGGGGTTTCGATGGAGGGCCGCGAGACCATAGGCTGAGGCCTATGACGGCACTCGTTGAGGAAACCGGCCAAAACAATCGCAAGCTCGAGGACATCTCGGCCTACTTGGCACCGGATCGGCTCGCCACGCTGCTACGCCATCTGTGCGTTGACAACGATGCCGAACTCGCGCCGGTCATCGCACCCTTTACCGGCCGCACAATCGCTGAAATCCCAATGGCGAGCGAGGCAGCGGTCGACACCGCCTTCGCGATTGCGCGAAACGCACAGCGACGGTGGGCGCTTACGTCAGTTGCCCAGCGATCGCGAATCATGTTGCGCTTCCACGACCTTGTGCTTGACCGCCGTCAGGAAGGTCTCGATATCGTCCAACTCGAGACTGGGAAGTCGCGTAACCACGCCGTAGAGGAACTGCTCGATGTGGCGATTACTGCCAGGCATTACGCACGAGTAGCCGCGGGTTTACTCAAGCCGCGACGACAGGCGGGCGCGTTCCCAGTGCTCACCTCGGCGGTTGAACTACGCCATCCAAAGGGCGTCGTCGGAGCAATCTCTCCCTGGAACTACCCCCTCACGCTGGCTGTCGGAGACGCCATACCGGCTTTGTTGGCAGGCAACGCAGTTGTCCTCAAACCAGACCTGCAGACGACGCTGACGGCTCTGTGGGCAGTTGACTTACTCTACGAAGCTGGACTACCTGAGGGGTTGCTCGGAGTGGTCGCCGGAGAGGGCCCAGTCGTCGGACCGATGATCACTGAGCGCGGCGATTACATCATGTTCACCGGATCGACTGCCGTCGGACGTCAAGTTGCCGCCCGCTGTGGTGAGCGCCTCGTCGGTTGCTCGATGGAGCTTGGCGGTAAGAACGCCATGATTATCTGCGATGACGCGAATATCAAGAAAGCCGCCGAGATCGCCGAGCGAGCAAGTTTCGCTAACTCCGGTCAGCTGTGTATCTCGATGGAGCGCATCTACGTGCACAAGAGCGTGCTTGATGAGTTCGTCGCAGCGCTAAGTGGGCGCTTGGAGAAGGTCCGACTCAACGCCGAGGTGGGTTGGGACTCCGACATGGGATCGCTGATCAGTCGCAAACAACTCGACACTGTGAACAAGCACGTCGATGACGCGGTGGCAAAGGGCGCGACGGTGCTTTCTGGAGGCAAGCCCAGACCGGACATCGGACCGTTCTACTTCGAACCCACAGTGCTGACAGATGTCTCGTCGGACATGATCTGCTTTGGCGAAGAGACCTTTGGTCCGGTGGTGAGCATCTACCCATTCGACACGGAGGCAGAGGCCATCGCGTTGGCGAACGAGACTCGCTACGGGCTCAACGCATCCGTCGTAACGCGGGACGAGATCCGTGGTCGCGAGATTGCCTCGAAGCTCCACGCCGGTACGGTTAACGTCAACGAAGGCTACGCGACCGCATGGTCGGCGCATGGTTCGCCGATGGGCGGAATGGGCGATTCGGGGTTGGGTCGGCGCCACGGCACTGAGGGAATCCTCAAGTACACCGAGGCGCAAACGATCGGAACGCAGCGGTTGATGGGCTGGGGAACACCGCCGTTCCTAACCCACAAACAGTGGGCCGATTCGTTGGTGTTGTTCGTTCGAGGTATGAAGGCGATCGGGCGCAAGTAGAGTCGAACAACAATTGAAGCTCAGCACCACAGATCGCGAAGCGAACAGGAGTCCCAAATGAGTGACTATGACGTACTGATTGTTGGGTCGGGGTTTGGCGGCTCGGTGTCGGCTCTTCGGCTAACCGAGAAGGGCTACCGCGTCGCCGTTATCGAGGCGGGTCGCCGCTACGAAGATGCCGACTTCGCTAAGACATCCTGGCGGCTGCGCAAGTTCCTGTTCGCACCAAAACTAGGTCTAGATGGCATCCAACGCATCCACTTCCTGCGTGATGTCATCGTCCTCGCGGGCGCCGGAGTAGGCGGCGGCTCTCTCGTGTACGCCAACACCCTCTACGTTCCGCCGGAACCGTTCTTCAAGGACCGTCAGTGGGCCGGGATCACGGACTGGCGTTCGGAACTGATGCCGTACTACGAGCAAGCCAAGCGGATGCTCGGCGTCGTTCAGAATCCGACGATGACCCCGGCCGATGTAGCAATGAAGCAGGTCGCGGACGAGATGGGCGTCGGCGAGACGTTTCAAATGACACCGGTCGGTGTCTACTTTGGGTCGAAACCGGGTGCGAGCGCACCGGATCCGTTCTTCGGTGGAGTTGGCCCTGAGCGCAGCGGTTGTATCGAATGCGGTGAGTGCATGACTGGTTGCCGCCACAATGCCAAGAACACGTTGGTGAAGAACTACTTGGGTCTCGCGGAACAGGCTGGTGCCGAAGTCATCGCGCGAACCACGGTCCGCGGTTTGCGTCAGGTTGACGGCGGATGGGCCGTCGACGTTGAGAACTCATCAAGCTGGCTCGGAGCCGGTCGTCGAACGCTCACGGCTGACAACGTAATCATGGCCGCCGGTACTTACAACACACAGAAGCTTCTGCACAGGATGAAGGACACTGGACACTTGCCGCACTTGTCCGACCGTCTCGGGCGCCTATCACGGACGAACTCGGAGTCCCTCCTCGGTGCGATCGCCGACAAAGCGCCCAAACAGGTCCCTGGCAGCGATCTTCCGGGTGACTTCACCCGTGGCGTTGCGATCACCTCAAGCTTCTTCCCGGAGCCGCATACCCACGTTGAGCCGGTTCGCTACGGCAAGGGGTCCAACGCGATGGGATTGCTCGGGACCATCCTGACCGATGAACAGCCAGGCGTACCTCGGTGGAAGACCTGGGCCAAGCAAATGGCCGATGATCCGAAGGGAGCCATCAAGGCTCTCCAGGTTGCGGGTTGGTCCCAGCGGGCCGTCATCGCGCTCGTCATGCAGACGCTGGACAACTCTGTCACGGTGTCTGGGGCAAAGGGATTGCTCGGGCGCTTCAAGCTCACGAGTCGCCAAGGCGAAGGTGACCCGAACCCAAGTTGGATCCCTGCAGCGAATCGGGCTGTCAGAGTGCTTGCCCGCAAGATCAACGGATTCCCGATGGGCAACATGGGTGAGGTAATCGGGGCGCCGATGACTGCGCACTTCGTTGGCGGATGCGCGATCGGTGAGAACGCTGAAAAGGGCGTGATTGACGCCTACCATCGCGCGTATGGCAATCCGGGGCTGCACATTGTTGACGGCTCGGCAGTCTCGGCGAACCTGGGAGTTAACCCGTCACTGACGATCACCGCACAGGCCGAACGAGCTATGGCGCTGTGGCCAAATAAGGGCCAAGTTGACCTGCGTCCCGCACTTGGCGAGCCGTACGTTCCGGTCGCTGTCACCGAACCGGTAGCGCCGGTCGTTCCAGCGTCAGCCCCAGCCGCCTTGAGGTTACCGATCATTGAGGTTAGGCAAAGCTCGCAGAACGCCACGCAAGTGCGCTAGCGTTCCGTTACGCCGGGATACTTACCGAAAGGGTCTAATCGTGTCTATTCCAAATCCGCCGTCTGACGGCAACAATGGCTCAGTTCCACCGCCACCGCCGCCTCCGCCGCCGCCGCCAGGTGGTGGCTACCCACCGCCCCCGCCTCCCGGTTACCCGGCACCTGGCGGTACTGGTGCGCAACGCTCCAATAACCCGTTGGCAATCGCCTCACTAGTCGTTTCGCTGGTCGGTTTGATCTGTTGTGGTCTGGGATTCATTCCTGGCATCGTCGGCATTGTGCTCGGTGTCATCGCCAACAAGCAGATCGCCGAGACTGGTCAAAGCGGTGCGGGAATGGCCAAGGCCGGCATCATCATTGGTGCCGTAGTCGTGGTGCTGTCGATTATCTGGCTGATCGTCGGATTTGCTTCAGGGAGCAACAACTTCTACTACAACGTCGGCTAGCAGACGCTCTATTCGTCAGCGGTCCTGGTGATGCCAGGGCCGCTGACGTATGTCTGGGCATTAGGGTTTGCCCATGACCCAGGAGCAGAAGGTTCTCGTCATCGACTTTGGCGCTCAGTATGCGCAACTGATTGCCCGTCGGGTGAGGGAAGCGAACGTGTACTCAGAGGTGGTTTCCCACACCGAGAGTGTCGCGGAGTTGATGGCCCGCGAACCGTCCGCGATCGTGCTCTCAGGCGGACCGGCGAGCGTGTATGCACCGCAGGCGCCGCAGGTCGATCCCGCACTTTTTGAGCAGGGCATTCCCATCATGGGTATCTGCTACGGATTCCAAGCGATGGCGGCCGCACTCGGCGGCAATGTCGCCCACACCGGGGGCAGCGAGTACGGACGTACTCCGCTCACTGTGGGTCGAACCGAGTCTGTTCTCTTGGCGCACCAGCCGCCCGAGTCATCGGTGTGGATGTCGCACGGAGACGCTGTCGATGAGGCTCCCGATGGGTTCCTCGTCACGGCCTCGACCCCCGGTGCGCCGGTAGCGGCCTTCGAAGATAGTGACCGGAGGTTTGCCGGAGTTCAGTTCCATCCGGAGGTGATCCACACCGAGAGCGGACAGATGCTGCTGCGGCAGTTCCTTCACGAGATCGCCGGCCTAGGCAGCGACTGGACGATGGACTCGCTGATCGCGGATCAAGTCGCGGCGATTCGTGAACAGGTCGGTTCAGGTCGAGTTATCTGCGGACTATCAGGCGGAGTTGACTCTGCGGTCGCCGCTGCGCTCGTGCACGAAGCAGTCGGCGATCAACTGACTTGCGTATTCGTGGACCACGGATTACTGCGCGAGGGTGAGGCCGAGCAGGTGGAACGCGACTATGTGGCGGCCACAGGTGTGAAGTTAGTCGTTGTTGACGCTCGCGAGAGATTCCTTGAGCGCATTAGCCGGGGTGAGTGATCCGGAGACCAAGCGAAAGATCATTGGGCGGGAGTTCATCCGGGTATTCGAGCAGGCAGCTCGCGAGGTAGTTATCGAAGCAGGTGAGCACGGCGAGGAGGTCGAGTTCCTCGTGCAGGGCACGCTCTACCCAGACGTCGTGGAGTCCGGAGGTGGATCCGGCACAGCAAACATCAAGAGTCACCACAATGTTGGGGGACTGCCCGATGATTTGGCCTTCACGCTCGTTGAACCGCTACGACTGCTGTTCAAAGACGAAGTGCGCGAGGTTGGACTGCAACTCGGTCTGCCACCTGAGATTGTCTGGCGTCACCCGTTCCCCGGGCCCGGGCTGGCCATTCGGATCGTTGGAGCTGTCGATGCTCAGCGACTAGAGATCCTTCGGGCGGCAGACGCGATTGCTCGCGAGGAGTTGACTGCCGCGGGCCTCGACCGAGACGTGTGGCAGTTCCCAGTGGTCCTACTCGCCGACGTACGAAGTGTCGGCGTCCAGGGTGACGGTCGTACCTACGGACACCCGATCGTCTTGCGGCCAGTGTCTAGCGAGGACGCGATGACAGCAGACTGGACACGGCTGCCATACGAGGTGGTCGCCCGAATCTCGACACGGATTACCAACGAGGTGCCGGCGATCAATCGCGTGACGCTCGATGTCACGAGCAAGCCGCCGGGCACTATCGAGTGGGAGTAGGCCCGCCTACCAGAAGACGGCGACGACGACGTTCAGAATTGACAGGCCACCGATCAGACCCCATACAGCGTTTGTGATCTGGTCCTTCTTCCGATTAGCCAGGATCAATCCAAGGATGATGAGCAGAACGACGAGCTTGACGCCGATTTTGGCGTTGTCCGGCTTTGACCATTCCGCCGGATCGCTGGAGTTCAACGGATAACGCAGGCCGACGAGCAAGATGCCCGTGACAAGTTGGGTCAGCGCACCATGCAACATCGCATTGTTAATGACGCGCGGCGAACTCTTGATCTGAACGAGAAAGCCGCCGATGAGCGACGCTAGGCCGATGAAGTGCAGGACAACGAGCACGTTGTAGATGAATGCCATGGCGACATCCTTACATTAGGCGGTATTGGCCACCATGAAGCCCTCAGCGAGATGTCCCTGAGGTAGGCCGCCAGCCTGCGCCATCGCTTGCCCCCAGGCACGCAGCCGCTCGACTAAGTCGTCGAGGTGAGCAGTCTGCGACTCGTGTGCGGTCAGTGCAGCAATCTTCTTCTCAAAATGCTCTGTGATGTCCACGAAGTGATTGGGTTTGTCCGATCCCATCACCCAAACCTCCGGCACGGCCCACTCTTGCAGGCCCTCGTCGGCAAGTAGCGTCGGGTGAGCAAACGGATTGCGGGCGTCGGGGTACACGGCCTGGATCGCCGCCTCGCCAGCGGCCATGTGGTCGGGATGGGAGGCGTAGATGCGATTCCAGTTGCGTTCGGGGGATTGCATGATGACCAACTGTGGGCGCACTGAGCGGATCACTCGACTAATGTCGCGGCGCAGGTCATGGGTCACAGTAAGTTCGCCGTCCTTGTAGCCCAGAAAACGAACGTCCGATACGCCGCAGCAGGCGGCAGCGGCCACCTGCTCGGCGCGCCTGATTCCAGGAATCTCACTGCGCGGAACATCAGGATCGAACCCGCCAGCGTCCCCGTCAGTCACAATGCAGTATGTGACCGCCACCCCGTCGGCACAAAACTGCGAGACCGTGCCGCCGGCGCCAAAATCTACGTCGTCAGGATGTGCCGTCACAACGAGCACGCGCTCGATTCGTTCACTCGACTGATCTTCAGATCTCACAGGTGTTGGGTCCCTTCGCGAGTTTGCCTAAGGTGCCAATCGTAGGCGCAGGCTGTGCTCAACCGTGGGCTAGCCGTCCAACTGGCAGCCGGGACGGAAATGCCGGATGTTCTGTACACGCGGTTGGACGCGGCGAACTACTATCGACTGATGCCGGATCCTCTTCTCGACGACCTCAACAATCGTCAGCGCGACGCGGTTTTGCATGAGGGCAGTCCGCTGCTAGTTGTCGCCGGTGCGGGATCGGGGAAAACGCGCGTGCTGACGCGACGGATCGGTCATGTCGTACGGGACCGAGGAGTAGCTCCGTACGGCATTCTCGCCATCACCTTCACCAACAAGGCTGCTGCCGAGATGAGGGAACGAGTCGTGGAACTCGTTGGCTCACGTGCCGCCGCGATGCAGGTTTCAACGTTTCACTCGGCATGTGTGCGAATCCTTCGACGCGAGGCGGATCAACTTGATCTGCCGACGAACTTTTCGATCTACGACTCGAGTGACTCGCAACGCTTGCTCGCCAATATTTCCAAGTCGCTGGAGATTGACTCCAAGCGCCACACCCCGCGTTCATTGGCAGCGGCGATTTCGAATCAGAAGAACGAGTTGATCGATCCTGAGACGTTCGCCTCGTTGGCAATGAACTCGACCGACAAGCTGATATCCGACGTCTACTCCGAGTACCAGTCGCGATTGCTGCGTGCTGGCGCAGTGGATTTTGATGATCTGATTGGGCATACCGTCACTCTGCTGCAAGCGTTCCCTGAGGTCGCCAGGACGTATCGCCAGCGCTTCACCCAGGTGCTCGTGGATGAGTACCAGGACACCAACCATGCTCAGTACGTATTGGTCCGTGAGCTAGCTGGGCATGCTCAGCCGGTGGATGGGATGCCCAATCCCAACGCGGACCTCGGGGTCGCCGAACTCTGTGTCGTGGGGGACGCAGATCAGTCCATCTATGCCTTCCGAGGCGCAACTATCCGCAATATCGATGACTTCGAGACCGACTATCCCGATGCCCGCGTCGTACTCCTAGAGCAGAACTATCGATCGACACAAAACATCTTGAACGCTGCAAACGCGGTAATTTCGCGCAATGTCGACCGGCGAGAGAAGCAGTTGTGGACCGCAGCGGGCGAGGGAGAGAAGATCGTTGGCTACGTTGCTGACGACGAGAACGACGAGGCCGCGTTCGTGGTCAATGAGGTCGTCGATCTAATCAATAATGGGACCTATCGAGCCGAAGATATGGCCGTCTTCTATACGCACGAATGCCCAGTCGCGAGCGATAGAAGAGGTGCTCATCCGTCTCGGTGTCCCGTATCGGGTAGTCGGAGGCGTGCGGTTCTACGAGCGCAAAGAAATCCGCGACATCGTTGGCTACCTGCGGGTATTGGTGAATCCACATGACGATGTGGCGATTCGGCGCATCATCAATACGCCTCGCCGCGGTATCGGGGACACCGCCATTGCGACGATCGATGCGGTGGCTAGTCGTGAGCGAATCTCGTTTGGTGAGGCGCTGCGACATATCGACGAGTCCACCGGCTTGGCTGCCCGATCGCTCAAATCGATTAGGGCGTTCGTGGCGATGATGGATCACCTGCGGGGTGAGTGGGCCGGTGGACTCGGAGCGGGCGATCTCGTGCACGAGATCCTGGACCAGACCGGCTACTTGGCGACGCTGAAGGACAGCCGAGACCCGCAAGATGAGGCACGCATCGACAACCTCGTGGAGCTAGAGTCGGTCGCCGCTGAGTTTGAGAAGGACTACCCAGGAACGAACCTGGAGGATTTCTGGAGCGAATCTCGCTGGTAGCGGACTCCGACGAGATTCCCGAGGCCGATGGTGGTCTGTTAACTCTCATGACCTTGCACACCGCCAAGGGCCTGGAGTTTCCAGTTGTGTTCTTGACCGGGATGGGGAGGGGATCTTTCCCCATCAGCGGGCGACCGATAGAAACGAGATGGAGGAGGAGCGGCGCCTGGCCTACGTGGGCGTCACCCGCGCTCGTGAACGGCTCTACATCTCACGGGCCATCGTGCGTCGTCAGTGGGGCGCTCCGATGAACAGTCCGGGTAGCCGGTTCATCGACGAACTCCCCGTTGAACTGGTGGCCTGGCGTCGAGACGAGGCGACGGTTTTGTCGTCACGGCGACGTTCGGACTCGGGGTTGCGTTCGTAATTCCTACTCCACCGGGTACGACTCGCCCGGGCGCCGCAATGATCCGGATGCCTACCGCCGCGCGCCGACACCGAGGCAACGCGAGGACGGGTTGGGTTCAGCGCCGCAACTGGCGCGTGCAGCGCGCAACCCGGCCGCGAAGTCGCCAGGGAATCGTCAGGTACTAGATCTCACAGTGGGAGAGCGGGTCCTGCATCCGCGATTCGGCATGGGCACGGTGCTGACCACTGCCGGGCAGGGAGAGAGCGCCGAGGTCAGTGTGGACTTCGGTGGCGAGGGCGTGAAGCGACTCTTGCTGCGTTACGCCCCGGTTGAACGTCTGTGACGGTCGTAACCAACACGTGGGACGTAAGTCACATGACCGAAAACTGACAGTTTGGGTGTTTTGTCGGAAACGCGTTCCGTACCTTGGTTAAGAACCACATAAGACCGCGAGCACCATGCGGCCGCCGTAGCTTGTGCGATCCAGATATCAGTCGGACTCGCTCATGTGCCTAGAGATTCCGCGGCGAACATCCAACCAACGACCTGCCTTGACTCGAGACGTCAGCGCGGGAGTTCCCCTGGGAGATGTCAATGCCTGCTGCACCCAAGACCTTATCCAAACGCGTCGAAAACGCGGCGATTGCGACAGGAGTCGTGGCTGCCACGTTCGGTGCGGTCACTTGGGCCGCTACCACCAACGCACAGGCTGCACCTGCGCCCGTGTCCTCTGCTGCGGCTAGTCCGAGTTTGCCGCCCACCGTTACCGTTCCAGCGCCGAGCCAGACACTCGCTGGCCCGAGCGAGGTTCCGCCGGCTTTCGCCCAGGCAGCCACAGTTGAGGCACCGCAGACTGCCGCAGCTGAACCAGCAGCCCAACCGACAGCGGAGAAGGATCCGACGCACCTAGAGTCCGGCTGGTACACCCCGGTCACCAAGTACTCCATGACCGCACGTTTTGGTGTTCCCGGCAGCTGGTCGAGCGGATACCACACAGGTCTGGACCTGGCCACAAATCAGGGACGAACAGTGCGCGCGGCGACTGCCGGAAAGATCATCTCGTCGAAGTACGAGGGCGCCTACGGCAATCTAGTGCAACTCAAGATTGGGCCGAAGACCGAGATTTGGATGGCCCACCTCGACTCAGTGAAGGTGACCAAGGGCGATGTCATCAAGGCAGGAGACGCCATCGGTACGGTCGGGATGACAGGCAGAACTAGCGGACCGCACCTTCATCTTGAGGTGCGCGTCAACGGCAAAGCGAAGAACCCAGAGGATTTCCTCTGGCCGACTGGCAAGGTGCTGAAGCGGCTTAAGTGACTTGTCGCTAGAGGATGGACGAGCCTGCCGGAGGATCCTGCCGGTAGGCGTACGCCCAGGCTGGTGGAGCGGCAGGTTTTCCGGGCGTCGTCAAGAAGAACTGCAGCGGATCAGTCGGCGTGTGGTCGACCCGCACCTCAAGATGCAGGTGCGGTCCAGTGGTGTTGCCGGTCGCGCCGACTAGGCCGACGACCGCTCCCTGGTCGACATGCTGACCAGGCAGGACGAGTGGCTTCGACAGGTGGCAGTACCAGATTTCAACGCCATCCTTGCGGACTAACCGGACCACTGTGCCGTACGACGGGTGAACAAAGATGGACTTGATATTCCCCCCGACAACGGCCTTCACCGGAGTGCCCGTGGTGGCAGAGATGTCAGCACCAGAATGCGCCACAGCCCAATATGGTCCGGTGGTGCCAAACGAACCGGTAACCGGGGCACCGTCGATCGGTGCAATGACCGGGAACGGATCACCCTTCTCCTTCAGCGCTTTGGTGAGCTTCTTGCTCCGCTTGCTTCCACTCTTACCTCCACTCGAGCCCGCTGCAGCCGCCTCGACAGGGGCGGCTGGGGGAACGGGGAGGTAGTACTTGGAGACCGTTGGCTGTCCCGCATCCGTTGGTTCGGGGCTGGCTTGGTCGTCTAGCGCCTGCGCTGCGAGGCTGGTTGTATCGCTGGACTGCACCGTCGCACTCGACGTGCCAACGAATACGGCTCCAATTACGGCAGCTGCGGCGGCGCCACCGACGACGCCGATCCTGAGTTGTTTCGATCTCTTCATAAGATCACCGAGTTTACGACGCGAGATCTCTTACCGCTACCTGAACAACGGACGCTCGCCGAGGTCATCCGTTCGGCTGATGGGTGCCCGCTAGATACGCGCTAGCGAGAGCTGGTGCTGGTGGCTCGGTAACTCGTCGGTTTGGCCGCTGGTTGGCGCGCTGCAGGTGCCTGGCGTCCAGTACTGCTCGCGATGGAGGTGGCTCCAACCGCGACGGTGGATCCATCCGGATCGAGGTGGGATAGGGCGGTCGAGATCTCGTGGACGACGCGACCATCGACAGGAAGCGACATGTGGCCCACTCCCCGGATGAATACGTTGCGTGCGTTCAAATCTGGGTGCACGATTCGGGCATTTCGTTGTGGGACGATCACTTGGTCGAGGTCAGACCAGATAGCAATCATTCGGGTACGGCAGCCAGGTGCCGGCTCGGAGAGTTCCTGCACGAACTCACTTTGCGGGCGCAACTGCCGAGCCAATGAATGCGGCAGGACGCGGGCGTAGGCGGACCCCTCGTGCGGCGATCCCAGCGTCACGAGGGTGTGAACGCGTTCATCGCCACCCTCGCATTGCACGTAGTGGCGTGCCACGACGCCGCCCATCGAGTGCCCAATGATGTGGACGCGTTCGTAACCCGTCTCGCGGCACACTGACTCAACGAGCATCGCGAGTCGGCGGGAGACTCGACGAATGTCATCAGATAGGGGCGAGTAATTCAGGCTAATGACCCGTCCGAAACCGCGACGGCTCAGGCTGCGGCGCAGCACGGTGAAGATGGAATGGTTGTCGATGACCCCGTGAACCATGATGATTGGGGTTCCGGCAGCCTCAACGTCGCCGATGATGAGACCACGTTGAACGGGGGGCAAGCCCTCCAGGTTATGCAGCAGTACCTCGTCGCGGGCGCGTTCCTCGAGCAGGCCCATCGGGTACATCGCGACGTGAGTAGACAGCCAAGCAGCCTCAACCAGCACGCCCTTGACACCTGCGGGCGTAAGGACAGCCTTGCGGGCTTTACGGCCGGTCTCGCGAACGCGGCGAACTCGAGCTTTTGCTCTCGACACCGGACCCGAAGATCCATCCTGCTCGTTAGGCATGTGGAGAAAGGTAACGGACGCCGGGGCTTTGCGGGGCGAATCGACCTCGACTCTTACGTTGTTTTTTGCCCAGATACTCTTTCTGTAGGTAAATCGCGGCTCAATTCGGGGATTTGTTACTGACGGTGACGGCAGTGACCTGGACTGCATCGAATCTGGTCTGCTGGAGAATCTGGTCTGCAGTGAATATCTGCGGTAAATACAGAAAATAGGAGTAGGGGAGTTCTTGTGGCTGACACAGCAACCCAAAGCGCATCGGCGCAGGCAAACGGGACAGGTCACATCCGCGTACTGGTAGCAAAACCAGGACTCGATGGGCATGACCGTGGGGCAAAGGTGGTCGCTCGTGCTTTGCGAGATGCCGGTATCGAGGTTGTCTACACCGGCCTGCACCAGACCCCGGAGATGATCGTCGACGCCGCGATTCAGGAGGACGTTGACGCAATCGGAATGTCGGTCCTCTCGGGCGCGCACATGACGCTATTTGCTGCTGTTCTGAAGTTGCTACAGGAACGCGACGCCAGCGACATCGTGGTGTTTGGTGGCGGAATCATTCCCGAGGACGACATCGCACCGCTGACTGAGCTAGGCGTGGCGAAGGTCTTCACTCCAGGCACGACGACCACCGAGATTGTCGAGTGGGTCCGATCAACTGCAGGCCCAGCTACCGCTGCGTAATAGGCAACCGACTACGCTTTGCACGCCCGGGTAAGGGAATTCCCTGAATACGACGGGCCCAAATCGGCTAACGCAGCGTAGGCGAAACCGCGTCCAACGCGATGGCGTAGCCACGAGAAGTCTCTTGCGGAGTTGGCACGTGGATCTGTACGAGTACCAAGCCAAGGACCTATTCGCGGCACATGACGTGCCGACCCAAAGCGGCGAAGTCGTCACTGCAGCGCAAGACGCGCAGGCGGCAGCCGAACGCATTGGGAAGACGGTCGTCGTGAAAGCCCAAGTCAAAGTGGGCGGTCGAGGGAAGGCCGGTGGCGTCAAGCTCGCGGCTACGCCAGAGGAAGCCGCCGAGAAGGCAGAAGCCATCCTGGGCCTCGATATCAAGGGCCACATCGTTGGGCGGGTCCTCATCACCGAAGCCAGCGATATCGAAGAGGAGTACTACGTCTCCTTCTTGTTGGATCGTGCCAACCGCTGCTTCCTAGCGATGGCCAGCGTCGAGGGCGGCGTTGAGATCGAGGAGGTCGCCGTCAACAACCCGGAGGCTTTGGCCAAGGTCCTCATAGATCCGATCGATGGTGTCGACAAGGCGAAGGCACGTGAGATCGTGGCCGCCGCCAAGTTCCCATCGGATGTCGCCGACCAGGTCGCCGACGTACTCGTCGCGCTTTGGGAAACCTTCGTTGCCGAAGATGCAACGCTCGTCGAGGTCAACCCACTTGTGAAAGATCCCGAGGGCAAAATCTTGGCTCTGGACGGCAAGGTGAGCCTGGATGAGAACGCGATGTTCCGCCATCCAGATCACGAGGCGCTGATCGACAACGCCAACACCGATGCGCTTGAGCTCAAGGCCGCCGAACTCGGTTTGAACTACGTGAAACTCGATGGCGAGGTTGGCATCATCGGCAATGGCGCCGGACTCGTCATGAGCACCCTGGATGTCGTCGCCTACGCCGGTGAACAGTTCGGCGGTGTGAAGCCCGCGAACTTCTTGGACATTGGCGGTGGCGCCTCGGCTGAGGTGATGGCTAACGGCCTAAACGTGATCCTCGGGGATCCCGACGTGAAGGCGGTATTCGTTAACGTCTTCGGTGGAATCACCTCCTGTGACGCTGTTGCGAACGGGATCGTCGCCGCCATCGACTTGCTGAACCAAGAGGGCGTTGCAGTCACGAAACCGTTGGTTTGCCGCCTCGACGGAAACAACGCCGACGAGGGACGACGAATCCTCGATGAGGCTGAGCACGACATCATCGAACTTGTTGACACGATGGACGACGCCGCAGCGCGGGTCGCCGAACTCGCGAACGTTTAGGAGCGAAAGAAGAAATGGCGATCTATCTAACGCAAGACTCCAAAGTGCTTGTCCAGGGCATGACCGGATCCGAGGGTATGAAGCACACCCGCCGGATGCTGGCCAGTGGTACGGACATCGTTGCTGGTGTTAACCCGCGCAAGGCAGGCGAGGTTGTAGATATTGACGGCACTGAGATTCCGGTCTTCGGCACTGTCGCTGACGCGATTGAAGCTACCGGCGCCGACGTATCAGTCGTCTTCGTTCCGCCAGCTTTCACCAAGGCGGCAGTGATCGAGGCGATTGATGCCGAGATTCCGCTATGTGTGGTTATTACCGAGGGTGTGCCGGTGCACGACACCGCGTACTTCTTCGCCTACTCCCAACGCAGCGGTAAGACCCGCATCATCGGCCCAAACTGTCCAGGGTTGATCAGTCCCGGAAAGTCGAACGCGGGCATCATTCCGGCGACCATCTCCAAGGCAGGCCGCATTGGGCTGGTCTCCAAGTCAGGAACCTTGACCTACCAGATGATGTACGAACTACGTGATCTCGGTTTCTCAACGGCAGTTGGCATCGGCGGTGACCCGATCATCGGCACTACGCACATCGACTGCCTGCAGGCCTTCGAAGACGATCCCGAGACTGACGCGATCGTGATGATTGGCGAGATCGGAGGCGACGCCGAGGAACGCGCCGCTGCCTACATCGCCGAGCACATCACCAAGCCAGTAGTCGGTTACGTTGCCGGGTTCACCGCCCCAGAAGGTAAGACCATGGGCCACGCTGGCGCCATCGTCTCAGGTTCAGCAGGTACCGCGGCTGCCAAACAAGAGGCGCTTGAGGCTGCTGGCGTAAAGGTCGGCAAGACACCCTCAGCAACAGCTCGCCTAATGCGCGACATCATCGAGGGCAAGTAGCTCGATCCACACTCCGAAGTTCGGCGGTTCTTGAGGCAGATCCGAGTTAGCCGTGGCACCCTTTGGGGGTGGCATATCGGCGACTTGAGCAGCGCAAGGCTGCCCGGCGTCAACAGTCGGCGGGATCACGTCCACCAACTCGGACTTCGTCGACCAGTGCGCCGGAAGGCGGCCGTCGGCAAGCGTGGACGCGGGTAGTTCGCAGCCGCACCGATGCCGTCGCGGCTCGCCTCAGCTCGCCCGTTGCCGGGTCGCTGGCAGCGGGTTGGAGTGCGATCCTCACGCTGCTTGCCGTTGGCGCTGTCGTCGTCATGGCGTGGGTGCTAGGTGCGGGCTCTGGATCGATCACCGACGCGATGCATGTCTCGGGGATTAGCTGGCTCGCTGCCCACCAGATACCTATCTCGATCCCGCAGGGCTCGTTGTCGGAGTTGCCGTTCGGTTTCGTATTGATTCCCGGGTGGCTGCTGTGGCGCGCGGGACAGTGGGCAACCAGGCGAAGCGGGGCCTGCTTGTGGCGCGATGTGCGCTCAACCGTAGCCATGGCTGCCGGGGTATACGCGACGATTGGTCTCCTCGTCGCCACGGCCACTGCAAGTGATGAGGTCTCGGTATCTCCGTTCTTTGCGCTGATGGGAACAGGCGTCTTTGCACTACTCGTCTTCGGGGGAGGAGCGAGCCGGGAGGCCGGACTGTGGCCCTCCATCGCCGATCGGTTGACAGTCGCGATGAGGCGACGAATCCGAGGTGCGCTCGTCGCGGTCGTTGCGGTGGCGTTCTGCGCGGCGTTGTTGTTGGCTGTCTCTCTGGCGTTGCACTTCAGCGACAGCCTCACTGTCTTGGATGCGCTTTCGCCTGGACTGGTCGGCAACGTGTTGCTGCTTGTCCTGGTCGTCGCGTATCTTCCCAATGCGATTGTCTGGGCGAGCTCCTACCTATTCGGAACAGGATTTGCGGTAGGTCAGGGGACTGAGGTCTCGCCGTTTGCCGTAGACGTCGGTGCGGTTCCAGCCTTCCCGCTGCTGACTGCCATCCCGGAGTCAGCTCAGCCCTGGATGCCCGTCGTGCTGCTAGTTCCGCTAATTGCCGGAGCACTGGGCACTCGAGTCGGTCGGGCAGTTCCGCTGAAGCTCCTCGATACGCGAGACTTGGTCGAGCGGGTATGGGTCGCCGGGATTGGTGCAGTCGTGGTGGCCGTCGCGACGTTTATCGCCTCAGGATCCCTGGGTTCAGGCAGCCTGACTGACCTTGGTCCGAATGCCGCATTAACTGCCCTGGCTGCCTTCCTGCTGTTCTTCGTTGGAGGTGTCCTCGGCGACGCACTGCGCCACGCTAGTCGGTGGATTCGGCAGCGGCGTGGGATCGATTCGATTGACGTACGCGACGAGTCAAAGGACTTTCTCGGAGTAAGCAAGAGTCTGAGCTAGGAGCTACTGGGCGAAGGCGACGAGGTACTTGCCATGACCTGCTCTACGATGTGTCCGTGACGGTGCGGGGGGAGAAGCCAATGACTGCGCCCCGGCGAATCGTTGTCTTGATTTCTGGCTCCGGAACAAATTTGCAGCGACTGATCGACGCCTGCACTGTGGGAGAGTTGCCAGCCGAGATCGTCGCGGTGGGTGCGGACCGAGTGGATGCAGGTGGATTGGCTCGTGCGGCGAGTGCGAACATTCCGACCTTTGTGGTCGCGCCGTCGTCATTTGCGGATCGCGCTTCGTGGGACGCCGACCTCGCAGCGCAGATCAGTGCGTACGAACCGGACTGGGTCGTGAGCGCAGGTTTCATGCGCATTCTTGGGGACCAGGTTCTCGCTCACTTCCCGAACCGCATCATCAACACCCATCCCGCGTTGCTGCCCAGCTTTCCCGGCGCCCACGCAGTCGCTGAAGCTCTCGCCTACGGGGTGAAGATCACCGGCTGTACCGTGCACTTGGTTGATGCCGGTGTTGACACTGGTCCAGTGCTAGCTCAAGCGAGTGTCCCAGTGCTCCCAGCGGACACTGAAGAAACGCTGCACGAAAGAATCAAAGAAGTAGAACGCGAACTCCTCATCGAGGTAGTCGATTCGCTGTGTCGCCATGACGTCAATGTTGCCGGTAGAGAGGTAAATCTCACGTGAGTACCCGTCCCATCAAACGTGCGCTGATTTCGGTCTATGACAAGACTGGACTCGTTGAACTTGCCACGACCTTGTCATCCGCCGGCGTTGAGATCGTCTCCACCGGATCGACCGCCGCGACGATCAGCGCGCAGGGGATACCCGTCACCCAGGTCGCGGATCTGACCGACTTTCCAGAGATGCTCGACGGCCGAGTCAAGACGCTGCACCCTCGTGTTCACGCCGGGATTTTGGCTGATACTCGGGTGCCCGATCATCTGGAGCAACTCGTCGACAACGGCATCTCACCGTTTGAGTTGGTGATAGTCAACCTCTATCCGTTCTCTGACACCGTCGCTAGCGGCGCGAGCCCAGACGAGTGTGTGGAGCAGATCGATATCGGCGGTCCGTCGATGGTGCGTGCCGCGGCCAAGAACCATCCTTCGGTCGCTGTGGTCGTGTCACCGCAGCGTTACGAGCAGGTGGCTCAAGCCGCGCAGGCGGGCGGCTTCACGTTGGAGCAGCGCAAGGCGTTAGCGGCCGAGGCGTTTCGCCATACGGCTAGCTACGACGTCGCGGTGGCCACCTGGATGGGCGAGGTCGTCGCTCCTGAAGGCCGGCGCGAAGTTCCCGGGCTGGGTCGCCGGAGAGTGGGAGAGAGCGGCGACATTGCGCTATGGCGAGAATCCGCACCAAGCGGCCGCGCTATACGTCGCTACTCACGCGTCGCCAGGGATCGCTCAGGCCGAGCAACTACACGGCAAAGAAATGTCCTACAACAACTACGTTGACGCCGACTCCGCCTACCGATCGGCTTACGACTTTAGCCAGCCTGCAGTCGCAATCATCAAGCATGCGAATCCTTGCGGTGTTGCCACGGCTATTGGCGAACTCGATGACATCGCGGCGGCGCACCGAAAGGCCCACGCGACTGACCCGGTCTCGGCTTTCGGAGGCGTCATCGCCGCGAATCGCGAAGTCACCACAGCCATGGCGCAACAGGTCGCGGAGGTCTTCACCGAGGTCATCGTGGCCCCGAGCTACGAGCCGGGCGCGCTAGAGATCCTGCAGCGCAAAGCTAATATCCGCATCCTGGTTGCGGCGCCGATGCCCAGTGGGGCAACCGTGGAGTCGGCGCAGATTACCGGCGGGATGCTAATGCAGGCGACCGATCGGGTCGACGCAGATGGCGACGATCCGAGTAACTGGACGTTGGCATGTGGTGAGCCAGCCGATCCGGGGACGATGGCCGACCTTGCGTTTGCCTGGCGAGCGATCAGAGGGGTGAAGAGCAACGCGATCCTGCTTGCCGCTGATACCGCCGCCGTTGGTATCGGAATGGGGCAGGTCAACCGCGTTGACAGTGCCCGCCTCGCCGTGGCTCGGGCTGGTGAGGAGCGGGTTCGCAACGCCGTGGCCTCCTCGGACGCATTCTTCCCCTTCCCTGACGGACTCGAGGTGCTGCTCGATGCAGGCGTGCGCCATATCGTCTCCCCAGGGGGATCAGTCCGCGATGATGAAGTGCTGGCCGTTGCGAAGGCTGCCGGGGCGACGATGTACTTCACCGGCACTCGGCACTTCTACCACTAGCTAGGTGAGCTCAGCGCAAGAACAACCGTCTGGTTCCACTCGTAAAGTCGTAGCGATGGTCGGCGCCATCTTCGTCGGTGCGCTGACCGTGCTGCAGTCGAAAATCAACGGTGAGTTAGGCGCGGAACTCGGAGATGGTTTCTTCGCTGCTTGGATCTCGTTTGGTGTTGGACTAGTAGCGATCGCGGTGATCGTGTTCGCCAACCGTCGTCAGCGTGCGGCAGTCCACACGTTGCGCCGGGCAGTGCGCCCGCCAAACGGCGAACCTGCGCTATTGCGCCCCTGGTACTTGCTCGGAGGCCTAGGCGGCGCCACATTCGTAGCTGCGCAAAGTACGACAGTGCAGTACTTGGGAATCGCGATCTTCACGGTCTCTATCGTGGCGGCCCAGAATGCGAACTCGCTGCTCGTCGACCGAGTCGGGCTCGGTCCAGCGGGGGTGCAGCAGCTGACAGGTCGGCGGATCGTGGCTGCGGTGGTCGCAACCGGAGGCGTTGCGGTTGCTGTCTCTAGTCGAGCGGGGGGTGACGGGTTCGCTGTTGGTGCCCTACTGTTCGCCCTCTTCGCGGGATCTCTCATCGCCATTCAGCAGGCAATCAACGGTCGGGTTGCCGCGGCTGCTGGATCGCCGTGGGTCGCCGGTTTGATGAACTTCATTGTCGGCTGGCTCGGCCTGACAGTTGCCGTCGGCCTCTATCAACTGGTGAGTCCGCACTCGTTCGGCGACACGCAGCTGCCCTGGGAGGCGCCTTGGCTCTACACCGGCGGATTCATCGGAGTCGCCTTCATCGTGGTGGCTGCAGCTGTCGTCCATAGTCTCGGCGTGCTGTTGTTCGCTCTGTTGTCGATAACCGGACAGATGGCTGGCGCGTTGGCGCTAGATATCTTTGCCGGAGAGCCAGGCCAGCCGGTGAACCTGCTGCTGATTGTCGGCGTGGTCATCACGGGAGGGGCAGTCGCGCTGGCGACGCTGTCCCGTGGAGCAGCCAAACCGAAGATCCTGGCCCAAGACGAGCCGCGCGCAGACTGACGGATTCCGCACCGGGATAATGGTCGCTGTGACGGCAATCATTCTGGACGGAAAAGCGACAGCGGCCGCAATCAAAGCGGAACTGCGAACCCAAGTCGATTGGTTACGCGAACAGGGCATCCAGCCGGGTCTGGGCACTGTGTTGGTGGGCGACGACCCCGGGAGCCATTCCTACGTTGCGGGCAAGCACCGCGACTGCGAGGAGGTGGGCATCACCTCAATTCGAGTCGACCTGCCCGCGGACACGTCGGTCGCCGAACTGAATGCGCAGATCGACGCGCTCAATGCGGATCCGGCCTGCACCGGCTACATCGTTCAGTTGCCGTTGCCGCCCGGTATCGATCAGCAAGCAGTCCTCGAGCGGATGGACGCCGACAAGGATGCGGATGGACTGCACCCCGTGAATCTCGGTCGCCTAGTGCTCGGAGCGGACGGGGCGCTGCCGTGCACTCCGCGGGGCATCGTTGAGCTGCTGAGCCGCTACGGCGTCGAACTCAATGGCGCCAAGGTGTGCATTATTGGGCGCGGGGTGACCGTGGGACGGCCGCTTGGGCTACTCCTGACGAGGCGAACCGAGAACTCGACTGTGACGTTGTGTCACACCGGCACTCGTGATCTCGCTGCCCAGACCCGCTCGGCGGATATCGTTGTGGCTGCTGCCGGAGTGCCTGGACTCATCGCCGCCGACATGATCAAGCCAGGGGCAGCCGTTCTCGATGTCGGCATCACCCGGACCCCAGATGGTTTGGTTGGAGACGTGGCTGCAGATGTCGCGCAGGTCGCCGGATTCCTCGCGCCAATGCCCGGAGGGGTTGGACCGATGACGAGGGCGATGCTGCTCAAGAACGTTGTCGAGTCCGCGACGAGATCAGTGGCAGCTAGCTAGCCTTCGGTAGCGGCGAGCCGACGCAGTGGGTCCGGAATTGCTACCTAAAGCGTGTGATCGTTGTCACGACACCCTCACATGTGACCAAGCCGTATCGCGCGATTGGCGAGATTTGGGGCTACCGTAGCTTTGTGACTGCCTCGCCCGATCCACGTGCGCATGGCGATGAGACCTATCCCGACCCGACTGCTGACCGGCCGCCTGCTGACCGGCGACGCCACTGCTGACCGGCCGACTGCTGACCTGCCGCCAAACGTCATCCCGCTTCGCGCTGCCGGTATTACCCCGGAGGCTGATAGATCAAGCGAACTTGCAGGCGCGCCTCAAGACAAGCGCCTAGTCGAGGCTGATCCGGACAATCCAGCACATCAGCCCACACCGATCTTTGGCCGCGCGACGGTCAACCTGCCGCAGTGGCCGTTAGTGCTGGTTTTCGCAGCCGTATTCATCTCCCTTGGCGTCGTAGTAGTTGACTCGTTCCGAATCGGCTCCATCATGTTCGGAGCCTCCATGTTGCTGGCGTTCTTCCTCCGACTAGTGCTTACCGACCGCGAGGCGGGGATGCTGAAGGTCCGATCACGCGTCGTCGACCTTGTCGTGCTCGGGGCGTTTGCGGCGTCGATGCTACTCGTCTCGCTCGCTGTTCCGGTCCAGGCGTAGGTCCAGGGGTAAGTCCGAGGTCAGCACTACTACCCGCCTAGGCCCCGTGGCTAACCCGGCTGAACATCGGCAGCTTTGAGCAAGTACTTGTGCCCTAACGTCGCCGTTTTTAGGTCATCGGATAGCCTTTGACAGGCTCAGGCTTCGCCGATTCGTGGCCACTGAGCACCATCCATCGCTACCAGGAAGGCCTCAATTTCATGGCGCAAACACCCGTCACCGTGACCGTCACCGGAGCCGCTGGCCAAATTGGCTACGCACTGCTGTTCCGCATCGCTTCTGGTCAGATGCTGGGTGCTGATGTTCCCGTCAAGCTGCGACTCCTAGAAATCCCTCAGGGGATGAAAGCAGCCGAAGGAACGGCGATGGAACTAGATGATTGCGCGTTTCCGCTGCTGGCGGGAATCGAGATCACTGACGATGTGATGGCTGGATTTGACGGAACCAACGTCGCGCTGCTGGTCGGTGCTCGCCCACGCACGGCTGGGATGGAGCGGGGGGACTTGCTTGAGGCTAACGGCGGGATCTTCAAGCCGCAGGGCCAGGCCATCAACGCGGGTGCAGCCGACGACATCCGAGTGCTTGTCGTCGGAAACCCAGCGAACACCAACGCACTAATCGCCTCGGCTCATGCACCGGACGTTCCGAAAGACCGATTCAACGCGATGACTCGTCTGGATCACAACCGCACCCTGAGCCAACTTAAGCTCAAGACTGGCGCTGAGGTCAAAGACATCAAGAAGGTCACCATCTGGGGTAACCACTCAGCCACCCAATACCCCGACATTTTCCACGCGCAGATCAACGGCCAGAGCGCCGCTCCACTGGCGGATGACACGGCATGGCTGGTTGACGATTTCATCCCCACCATCGCCAAGCGCGGTGCAGCGATCATCGAGACTCGAGGGTCGTCGTCGGCCGCCTCCGCCGCCAACGCTGCCATCGACCACGTCAACTCGTGGATCAACGGAACGCCCGAGGGGGACTGGACCTCCGCTGCGATCCCAGCGGACGGCTCTTACGGCGTGGCCGAGGGCATCCTGTCGTCGTTCCCGGTGATCTCCCGTAATGGTTCATGGGAGATCGTGCAGGGTCTGGAGATAAACGACTTCTCACGCGCCCGAATCGACGCCTCGGTTGCCGAACTCATCGAGGAGCGCGATGCTGTCGCTGCTCTTGGGCTGCTGTAGTTCGCACATCTAGCCCACGTCTAGCCCGCACGTTTAGCCCGCACATCTAGCCCGCACGTCTAGCCGATTGCTCGGACAAGACGCCCGCTGCGTCGGCGAAACCCCAACACTCACCGAGACGTCCAGACCAGCCCCGCAAGGAGATTTCCATGGCAAAGATCAAGGTCAAGAATCCAGTCGTTGAACTAGATGGCGACGAGATGACGCGCATCATCTGGTCGTTCATTCGCGAACAACTGATCCTGCCGTACTTGGATATCGATTTGAAGTACTACGACCTCGGGGTAGAGAGTCGTGACGCCTCTGATGACCAGATCACCGTCGATGCGGCAAATGCCATCAAGCAGTACGGCGTCGGCGTTAAGTGCGCCACCATCACCCCCGACGAGGCGCGGGTGGACGAGTTCGGGCTCAAGGAGATGTGGAAGTCGCCTAACGGCACCATCCGCAACATCCTCGGGGGCGTCATCTTCCGTGAGCCGATCATCATCAGCAATATCCCGCGGCTCGTACCTGGTTGGACTAAGCCGATTGTGATCGGGCGTCACGCGTTCGCCGATCAATACCGCTCCACGAACTTTGTGGTGCCGGGTGAGGGAACGCTGACCATGACGTTCACCCCCAAGGACGGGTCCGAGCCGATGGAGTTCGACGTCTTTGACTTCCCAGGCGGCGGTGTGGCCATGGGTATGTACAACCTGGATGACTCGATTCGTGACTTCGCTCGTGCCTCGCTTCGCTACGGCTTGAACCGCGACTATCCGGTGTACCTGTCGACTAAGAACACGATCTTGAAGGCCTACGACGGCCGGTTCAAGGATCTGTTCCAAGAGGTCTACGACAACGAGTTCAAAGATGAGTTCGAGGCCGCCGGTCTCACGTACGAGCACCGACTGATCGACGATATGGTCGCCGCCGCGATGAAGTGGGAGGGTGGCTACGTTTGGGCGTGCAAGAACTATGACGGAGATGTCCAGTCGGACACCGTCGCACAGGGTTTCGGCTCGCTTGGGTTGATGACCTCAGTGTTGATGACTCCGGACGGCCAGACCGTCGAGGCCGAGGCCGCTCACGGAACAGTGACCCGTCACTACCGCGAGCACCAGAAGGGGAACCCGACATCCACTAACCCGATCGCATCGATCTTCGCCTGGACTCAAGGTCTGTCACACCGCGGCCGGATGGACGAGACCCCTGAGGTGACGCAGTTCGCGCAGACCCTCGAGCAGGTCTGTGTGGAGACCGTCGAGTCGGGGAAAATGACCAAGGACCTCGCGCTCCTCGTCGGCCCTGATCAGCCGTACCTCACGACCCAAGAGTTCCTTGCTGCTATCGATGAGAACCTGCAGGCGGCACTGTCCTCCTAGCCTGGCCGCGTGCGCTTGGGCTAGGACTGGAACGGGTTTCGCTCGGGCTAAGAGGGGTAGTTCCGGATTAGGGTCTGGTACACCGCAACCTCTGAGCCTTGGCGATCAACGATCACTTGCATCGTCTCGGAACCGTTTGTCCACAACGTGACGGTTCCCGCGCTACCGCCGCCGAAGGTGTTGCCTTTGGTCCAGCCCCCGTCCTTGTAGCCCGAGTTGAGTTGACGTTCGATTGCGGCTGGGTCACCGTCGCCAACCCACGAAGCTGAGATTCCGGTCGGGCTGTTCTGCGCCCCGGTCAGTTTGAGACCACTCGGTTGTGGAGCAGACTTTGGCCAATCCGAGGGAAGCGCCGAAGCTGACGGTGAACGCCGAGGCTGACGGGGAGCTAGCGGCTGAACTAGGCGAGGAGTTGCTTGTCGTCGCATCGTTTGAGGACTGCGAGTTTGCGCAACCAGCGAGCCCGAGCGCGATCCCAGCGAAGAGGATCCCGACTGCCGCGACAACCGTCTACCTGAACCTAGCGGTAGCAAGCATTGGCACCGCTCACTGACTCTGTGCCGAGGTGATCGTGACGTTCATGGTGGTGCGTTGACCATCCCAGCCGGACACGACATTCACCTGACTGTCGCCTTTTGTCCAGATGCTCAGGCCACCGACGCCCTGCTCACCAAAGGAGGAGTCCTGCTTGTATCCAGCCGACTCCAGAGCCGCCTCGTACTGCGCTAGCGCAGCATCGGCGGACTCTGATCCAGCGAACGTTGCGGTGATCGCGTTGTCGATCTGCGCGCCGCTTAGGTAGTCGAATCCGACCGGGATAGGTACTGCAGTCGGCCAGTAGGAGGGCAGATCGCCGCCGATCGAAACGCTTCCCTCATCGGAACTGAACGTCGCCTCAGGGACGTCTTCGGTTCCCGTCGTGACGGATGTCGAGCAGCCCGAAACGAGTAATGCGGTACTCATCGCCAGTGCGGAGCCGACCATCACGAACTTCTTATTGACCCTCATCAAAATCACCTCGGATTAGCGTGCCAAATTCGATCCAGGTAGTCCTGGATCGAGCGATCAGAAGAGAAGTACCCCGACCGTGCCACGTTGAGAATGGCACGACGATTCCACTCTTCTTGATCCAGATAGAGCCTATCGACCTCTTTCTGGGTGTCAATGTAGGCGCGGTAGTCCGCTAGCACCATGAACGGATCGTCGTCGAGCAATCGTGCGAGCACCGACTCACCAGCGCGGCGCACCTCCTCGCCCAAGCCACCGGTCAGCACGAGGTCAATCGCCGCGCGCAGTTGCGGATCTGCCTCGTAGTACTTCCTTGGCTGGTAGCCAAGTTCGGCCAGTTCGGTGACCTCGTCAACGTCGAGACCGAACAGGAAGAAGTTTTCTGAACCGACTAGATCTCGAATCTCGACATTCGCGCCGTCGAGTGTGCCAATCGTCAGCGCTCCGTTGAGGGTGAACTTCATGTTCCCCGTACCAGACGCTTCCTTGCCGGCCATCGAGATCTGCTCCGAAAGTTCGGCGGCGGGGACGATGACCTCATTGAGGATGACGTTGTAGTTCGCTGGGAACGCGATCGTTAGTTTTTCTCCGATCGCAGGGTCTTCGTCGATTGCCCGGGCGACGCTCAGGATGAGGTTGATGATCTCCTTTGCCATCCAGTATCCCGGTGCGGCCTTGGCTCCAAAGATCACCGTACGCGGCACCACCGCAGCGTCCGGGTCGTTCTTTATGTCTTGGTACGCAGTCACTACATGCAGCAGTTTGAGGACTTGGCGCTTGTACTCATGTAGTCGTTTCACCATCACGTCGTACATGGTGTCCGGCGAGATGAGAATCCCATCTCGCCTCTGTAGCGACTGCGCGAGGCGAATCTTGTTGTCGTACTTGATGGCGGCGAACCGCTCACGAAAGGACGGATCTTCAGCGTACGGTTCGAGGCCCTTAAGCCGGTCGAGGTCGGTCAACCAGCCGTCCCCGATTGCTTCGGTAATCAGTTTGGACAGACCCGGGTTGGCGATTCGCATGAATCGGCGAGGAGTGATTCCATTGGTGACATTCGTGAACTTGTCCGGCTCGAAGGCAGAGAAGTCACTCAGCACGCGGTCACGCAGTAGTTGACTGTGCAACTCAGCCACACCGTTAACTTTGCTCGAGCCGACGACGGCTAGGTGGGCCATTCGAATCCCGCGGAACGGCTCCTCCTGGATCAGCGACATGCGAGCTAGCAGTGCGTCGTCGCCTGGGTGGGATTTGGCGACCTCGGCCAGGAACCAGTCGTTAATTTCGTAGATCAGTTCCATATGGCGTGGCAGCAGGCGGGTTAGCAGGTCAACCGACCAAACCTCAAGCGCCTCGGGGAGCAGAGTGTGGCAGGTGTACGCGAAGCATTGGCGGGTGATGTCCCAGGCGTCCAACCACGGCAGTTTGTACTGATCAACCAGAATTCGCATCAACTCGGGAATGCTGATGACGGGATGGGTGTCGTTGAGTTGGAAGATCACCCGAGCGGGCAGTTGACGAATATCAAAGTCACGAGGTGTTCCGTTGCGAATGAAGTCGCCGAGCGACGCCGCGCAGAAGAAGTACTGCTGGGAAAGGCGCAGTTCCTTGCCGCTTTCAGTCGAGTCTTCTGGATACAGCACCTTGGAGAGCGCGCCGGCCTGCACTTGAGATCTAACGGCCGCCCCGTAGTCGCCTGCGTTGAAGATCTCGAGATCGAACTCGTCCGGCGACGTGGCTGACCACAGACGCAACGTGTTGACAGCTCCCTCGCCGTAGCCGGGAACCAAGTAGTTGTAGGGGACAGCCGATACGTGGCGATCTGGAACCCACACGCGAGCAAGTCGGCGGTCCGGGTCGTCGGCCGACTTCACGTAGCCCCCGAACCCAATGGTCTGGGCCATCTCAGGGTGAGTGAACTCCCACGGGTTACCCATGGCGAGCCACTTGTCCGGCACCTCCACCTGACGATCATCGACGAACGTCTGGCGGAAGATCCCATATTCGTAGCGGATTCCGTAGCCGATGGCCGGGATCTGCATCGTTGCCAGTGAGTCGATGTAGCAGGCCGCGAGACGTCCGAGACCGCCGTTTCCTAGTCCCGGTTCATGTTCAGCTTCGGCGATGGTGTCAAGGTCGAGGTTCAACAGCGCGAGCCCCTCGCGCACCGGCTCTTCTAGATCACGAGCCACGAGTGCGTTGATGAGTTGGGGTCCGAGCAGATACTCGGCAGACAGGTACGCCACTACCTTGGGCATCTCGGTGACATGGGTGGACATCCGCGCCATCCAGGAGTCCATCAAGTAGCGACGGACGAGTCGGGCAAGTGCTTGGTACTTGTCGTTCGCGGTGGCCCGGCGCAGATCGATCCCTTGGCTGTGGGTCAGCTCATCCATGAAGCCATCAGCGATATCGCGCGCCGTCGGCTTCGGGAGTGTCGGGGAGTAGTCATCGATCGTCACGTAGAGCCTGACCTTCTGTTGTTGACTGGTTATCCGCGCTAGTGCAGTACCTGCCACAGTCTGCCGTCATGTGCGTCAGATCGCATTCCGGAGCTACCCGGATATCTGAGGAACTTCTCACTAAGCGCTGACGTGGGCTGAGACTTGGACGGTTTTGGTGCTGCGGTCGGTGCTAACCGGTGCTAGCGCTGAAGCGTGATGACATTGCGGGTCTTGGAAGATTCGAGCGCCGCCTCGATGATTTCCAGAGCAGCGAGTGACTCTCGTGGATTGACGGGGGCGGGTCCACCAGTTCGAACGGCCATCTCTAGTTCGGAGTAGAAGGTGGGGTACGAGCCAGGCAGAGTCGGGTAGGGCTCGCCGACCCCGTCGAGCCCAGTCAGCACGCCCCAACCCTCTGGCGAAACCTCACCCCAGCCCGGCCCTGGAACCTGATCAGCGCGCAGTGCAGCCTCTTGGGGGTCCAGGCCGTAGCTGACGTAGGCGCCGTGGGTGCCCAACACCCTAAAACGAGGACCCAAGTCTGCTGCTGTGGCACTGGCGTAGAGGTGGCTTCGGACGTTGTTGTGATGGGTCAGAGCGATGAATACGTCGTCGTCAGCGGTCGCCCCCGCACGAGTTGTGTCGACCTCGGCGTAGACCTCGACGGCAGGACCGAAGAGTTGCAAGGCTTGATCGATGATGTGCGGACCAAGGTCGAAGGTTAGGCCGCCGCCCTGCGCGCGCCCACCACTCTCGCGCCACCCACCTTTCAGTGTTGGACGCCACCGCTCGAAGCGCGACTCGAACCTCGCCACTCGCCCAAGTCTGCCGGCCTTCGACTAAAGCGGCGACCGTGCGGAAGTCGCCATCCCAGCGACGGTTCTGGAACACCGTGAGCAACACATCTGCTCGCTCGGCGGCTGTGATGAGGTTCCTGGCCTGCGCGGAGTCCACAGCTAGAGGTTTGTCGACGACCACGGCAATGCCTGCGTCGATGGCTTCGTGTGCGAGCGGAGCGTGGCTGTCGTTGGGCGTGGTGATGACGGCAATGTCGGTCCTACCCGCCGCCCACAAGTCTGCTGCGGTTGCGTAGATCTCGACACCCGGATAGTGGGTGGTGGCTTGCTCGATTCGATCGCTATTTGTTGAGACGATCCCGGCGAGATTCAGACCTGGAGTAGCTGCAATGAGCGGAGCGTGGAAGACCGACCCTGCGAGCCCGTAGCCGACGATTGCGACGCGCAGGTCAGATGCCTGAGATGCCATGGCGTTAGCTAACCATGAGGTCGGCGATGACGGCGGCCGCAGACCGGCGACCACTTACGAGAGCTCCCTGGATGCTCGGGGTATCGCGGTGGTCGCCAGCAACGTAGCGCCC
Organism: uncultured Actinomycetes bacterium; assembly: GCA_963821045.1. GTDB lineage: Bacteria > Actinomycetota > Actinomycetes > S36-B12 > UBA10799 > UBA10799. Next base: position 373,240 of record CAWGCB010000002.1, read on the forward strand.
GGCTCCCAGCCGCACATCTGCGCGTAAGTCCAGTGGTGCAGGTTTGGCGGGCAGGGCATTTGGGATGACGAACTTGGCGACTTGCCGCCAGTCTTCCGGCGATACTTCGTGAAGCAATCCTGCGTGCTTCCTCGCGTGCTCGTCGTCTTCTTTGCTTTCGTGGCTGCCAAGCGCACTGCTGGAAATCAGTACCTGCCCGGGCGGTGCGTAGCTAGGAGCAGCTGTCGAGATCGCGACTGAGTTCACGAGCAGGCCACGGTGGGAACCGTCAACGACGATTGCGCCGCGGCCCTGCGTGAAGGCCTCTCGTGGCTGCGAAGTTGCGTGGTACCAAGTCGTCACTGCGTTCATTCTGGGCCGCGCGAACCCGGGAACAAGACTGCTGACGCTAGTTGGGTCGACTGCCACGATGGCAGCTCGGGAGGTGACTCGTCCTTGGCTGGTCTCGACGACGATGGCACCGGCTTCCCCACTGAGCTTTGTGACCGGGCAATCGGTGATGACCGATTCGCGAGGCAGGCGTTGTGCGAGTTGGCGTGGTAGTGCCGCCATACCTGTCGCCGGCACGCTCGGCGTGCCGCGTACGAACGAACGCAACACAAGATCCAGGAAACGCCGTGAGGTTGTCAGGTCAGCTTCCAAAAAGACACCTGACAAGAACGGTCCGACGAAGCCATCGATGAACCGCTCGCTGACGCCAGCATCGCGCAGCGCCCGGTAGGTACTGATGTCTGGACGGTCGCGCAGCTGCGACGGGCTGCTGCGCGCACACGTCGTTGCGTACCACGCGAAGCGCAGTTTGGAGCGCACGGATCCGATACGCGACGTTGCACCGCTGATAGCAGCCGTCGGCACACCGCGCGGATCAGCTAGCAGCCACCTCCCCTTAGACGTGCTGACGTATGCGCCGCGGGTGAACGCTCGAAGATCGAGTGCCTGGTAGTCGAAGACGGCCCGACCCGCTGGATAGGAAGGGTTGTAGAGCTGGAAACCGTGGTCCAAGCGGAACCCGTCAGCAACCGTGGTCGCAACCCGCCCACCGACGTGTTGGCGAGCCTCCAAGACGAGTGGCCGAAGCCCAGCGGCCTGGAGATCGAGGCTGGCATTGAGTCCCGCCAGTCCGGCGCCGATGACGACGACATCAGCAGAGTCTGGGAGTTCAGATGGCGACATGGAATCCACTTGAGCGAGACTACCCAGAACGGGCGTCTGACCGGACCTTTAGGAAGGAGCATTCGCTAGTGCCCACCGCGATGCGCTTACCTGAAGTGCGCAGAGTCATCGTGGCGAAAGGCCATTTCGTCGGCGGGCAGTTGGGTCCAGATCACCGCCGCCGGGTGGTACGTCTTAGATCAAACAGGCAGTGCGACTAGCGTCGGGGTGTTGGCTGCGCTGGCATTCGCTCCAGCAGTTGTGGGTGCACCGGTAGGTGGATATCTGGCTGATCGATACGACCTTCGGCGGATGTACGTCGCATTGACTCTGCTGCAGGCGATCCCGGCATTCTTGATCTCAATCCTCCTCTGGGATGGCGGCATCCCAATCCCATTGCTCTTCGCATTGGTATTTCTTGGGGCGATCCCAGGGGCGCTCGTTACCACCACACAGGCCAAACTTCTGCTGGCGGTGTGCCCGAAATCCAACAGGTCCGCGGCTATCGCCGATGGAGCGGTCGCGTACAACGTCTCGCGATTAGTCGGGCCGCTGCTCGGCAGTGCGCTGACGGCCACAATCGGGCCGGGCGGCGCGTTCCTCGTCAACGGACTGTCCTACCTTTACGCGGCCTGGGTCGCCCAGCGGGCGAAACTGCGCTACCTCGCGGAGGTGGTGGCCGACAAGAAGGCGGTTGCGACTAGCTACCTCAGCGACGTCAAGCGTGGAATGGCGATCTCCGCAGCTCGGGTCGCCATTCTGGCGGGAATGCTGTTCTTTGGCCTGGTCGCGCCGATTCAGCAACTGATGCCGTCGTTGGCACGGACTCATGGGGCATCACCGTTCTTCATCGGCATTCTGCTGTCGTGTTTGGCGCTCGGCGGAATCAGTGCCAACCCGATCATTCGACGGATGCTGGCCGATGCCGGACGGAACTCGCAACTGATCGATCTTGGCCTCGTCATTGCGGGGCCCGCCCTGCTGCTGCTTGGGCTGTCGGGGAGCCTGCTATCGGACTTCGCTCTCTTGTTCGTCGTGGGTATGGGATGGGAGTGCGTGTGGGTCGCGTCCCAGTCCACGATCCAGCTCGGGATACCCAAGGACGTGTCGGGTCGGATACTGGGACTCTTTTACAGCGTGGTCACACTCGGGACCGCCGCCGGTTCAATCGTGGTGGGCATGCTGATCGATGCGCTGGGAGTGCGAACGTCGTTGGCCTTCCTCGGGTTGCTGGTGTCCATTTTTGGGCTAATTAGTTTGGTGCGTATCCGGCGGGCAACGAAAAGGCCGGAACAGGACCACGCGGCCCAGGCAGACACCAAGTAAGTTGGGACTGTGTTCTCGGTCGCCACGGTCAATGTCAATGGGATACGCGCCGCTGCTCGCCGTGACGAGCTCAACTGGATGCGCGAATGTGGTGCGGCTGCGATTTGCCTGCAGGAAGTCCGTGCCCCCGATGAGGTGTTGACCAAGACGTTGGCCGACCACGGACTCGCACACCTGTCTGCGGCCCACTTCGAATCATCGACTCCAGGCCGCTCTGGCGTTGCGGTGCTGAGCCCTTTTCCGATCACCGACGTGGTTACCGGGATTCCACGAACGGAGTTCAAGCACGACGGGCGGTGGGTAGAGGCAACGGTGCATGCCCCGCTTGGGCCGCTGCGCGTTGTGTCGGTGTACGTGCACACGGGCGAGGCAGGCACCGGGCGCCAGGAGGAGAAGTACCGATTCCTGGATGCAATGACGGCACGAATGCGGACCCTCAAGCGACGGGCATCGACGAAGGGCGAGCAGGTGGTAGTTGCTGGCGACCTGAACATCGCGCACACTCAGAATGACATCAAAAACTGGCGCGGCAACAAAGGTAAGGCAGGATTCTTGCCCGAGGAGCAGAGTTATCTGAGCGACTGGTTCGCCCACGGGTGGTCAGACTTGGGTCGCCAGCATGCGGGCGACCGCGAGGGGCCCTATACCTGGTGGTCGTGGAGAGGGCAAGCCTTCGACAATGACACGGGTTGGCGCCTGGACTACGTCATGTCAACGAAGCAGTTGTCCCAGCGTCTAGTTGATGTCAACGTTCACCGAGCCGATAGCTACGCTCAGCGCTGGAGTGATCATGCGCCCGTGGTGGCCCACTTTGAGTAGTTCATACCTTGAGGTCGACCGGTATGGGCTCACGTACGTTGGCGTTAAGTACTTGGAGGTGGTGAGTCCGTGAACGATGCTTTGTTCAGCGTCGGCGTCATCATCATTTTCTCCATTATCGGCGGATTCTTCGCTGCTTCCGAGACCGCTCTGGTCACTCTGCGGGATAGCCAGGTAACCCGGCTGGCGACAACTAAGGGGAGACGAGGGCAACGACTGGCGACGCTGACCGCGAATCCAAACCGGTTCCTGGCTGCAGTCCAGGTGGGTGTCACCTTCACCGGGTTCATTTCCGCCGGTTACGGGTCGGCAAAGATTGTTCCGGTCGTCGCTCCACTGCTCATCGAACTCGGACTCAACGCCAGCATCGCTGAGACGATTTCGTTCATCGCCGTGACGATTCTGATCTCCTACATCTCGCTGGTGATTGGCGAGTTGGTCCCTAAACGCATCGCGCTGCAGAAAACGGAGGGTGTGGCCCTCAATGTGTCCGGGTTCGTCGACCTGTTGGCCAAGTTCACGCGCCCATTCATCTGGTTGCTGTCGGTGTCCACTAACGCACTCGTGCGGTTGATTGGCTTGGACCCAGCTACTAACAAGGAGACCATCTCCAACGAAGAGTTGCGCCGACTTGTTGCCAGCCACACCGGCTTCTCCCAGGCCGAACGTGAGTTGATCGATGACGTGTTCGCCGCCGGGGACCGTGATTTGCGGGAGGTGATGATTCCTCGCACCGAAGTCGCCTTCCTCGACTACTCGATGGTTGCCTCAGCAGCAGCGGCGAAGGTCATCCGGTTACCGCATTCACGCTATCCGGTCGTGCGGGGTTCGGCCGATGACGTGATCGGTTTCGTGCATGTGCGAGACGTGCTCGATCCCGCAGTCGCCCGCACGCATACCCGTGTCGAGAAGCTCGTGCGCGAGATCCCACGGTTTCCCTGGAGTAAGCGGGTGCTTCCGACCCTGCAGGATATGCGCATCAATCAGCACCATATGGGGATCGTCGTCGACGAGTTCGGCGGTACCGCAGGAATCGTCACGTTGGAGGATCTCGTCGAGCAACTTGTGGGCGACATCCATGACGAGTATGACGAGGATGTGACCTCGCCGGAGCCGCAGCTGCTGCTGGCTGGAGAGGTCGACGTTGATGGGCTCGACAACCTTGCCGAGTTCACGGAGCACTCGACGATCGAACTTCCCGAGGGACCCTACGAGACGGTCGCGGGCTACCTGATGGCTGCTCTCGGTCGGCTTCCAAGAGTTGGAGATGTCGTTGCGGCGCCAGGAGCTGATCTTGAGGTCATGGAGCTGGACGGGCGAAGAGCATCTCGGATCCGGGTTCGACCTCTGCTCACGGCGGACCTCGTGTCCACTGGCGAGTTCGGTGGCAGCGGCGGCGGCGACAGTGCCAGCGGCAGTGGCAGCGGCGACAGTGCCAGCGGCGGCGACAGCGGCGGCGGCAGTGGCAGCGGCGGCCACAGCGGCGGCGGCAGTGGCAGCGGCGACATTTTGCCCGAGCGCCACGCTGGAAGCAGCAGGGGCACTCGCGAAAACCCATCGGTGCCAGAATGACCGGCATGCCCGATACCGAAAACACGTTCTCGTTTCCTGTCGTTGACCGGGTGCTGTCCGGTATTCAGCCGACCGCAGACTCATTTCACATCGGAAACTACCTCGGAGCCCTGCGTCATTGGGTGGCGCTGCAGGACACCCACGAGGCCTTCTACTCAGTTGTCGACCAGCATGCGATCACCGTCGATCAAGATCCTGACCAGTTGCGAGCCCGGACCCTGTCGTCAGTAGCCCAATTGTTGGCGCTGGGAGTTGATCCCGAACGATCCGTGTTATTCGTGCAGAGCCAGGTTCCTGAGCACGCGCAGTTGGCATGGGTGCTCAGTTGTCTGACCGGATACGGCGAGGCTTCGCGCATGACACAGTTCAAGGACAAGTCAGCGCGCCAAGGGGCATCGTCTACGACAGTGGGACTGTTCACTTACCCCATACTCATGGCGGCGGACATTCTGATCTATCGCGCAACGGGCGTGCCGGTGGGTGAGGATCAGCGGCAACATCTTGAGTTGACGCGGGTGCTGGCGCAACGTTTCAACGCTCGCTACGGCCCGACGCTCGTGGTGCCAGAGCCGCTCATCGTCAAGGACACTGCCAAAATCCAGGACCTGCAGGACCCCACGGCGAAGATGAGCAAGTCGCAACCCAACGGCTGCATTTTCTTGCTCGATCCTGTGAAGAAGACGGCAAAGAAGATCAAGTCAGCTGTGACTGACAGTGAGACCGAAGTTCGGTACGACCCTAAGAACAAGCCAGGCGTGTCCAACCTGCTCACTATGGCATCCATCTTCACCGGCAAATCGATCCCAGAGCTAGAGCAGCACTACGCGGGTTCTATGTACGGCCCACTCAAGGTCGACGTCGCCGACGCAGTTGTAGCGTTCGCGCAGGAGTACCAGACACGCACCAACCAGTATCTCGATGACCCTGCTCAGCTCGCCAAGATCATCGCCGATGGAGCCGGTAGGGCCCGCGAGTTGGCGGATCAGACTCTGATCGATGTTTACGAGCGAGTTGGGTTCGTGCTCCCATCGCGTTGACCGCGTTGACCGCGTTCCCGCAACGGTGGGATTCGGTGCGGCGATGCCACGCCCAGAAAGCTGACCTGCTGATGAGGTCGACCGAACTGCGACTGGTCTGTGTCGTGGCTACCCAGCGCGTTTGATGCGACTTCCGGGACCTAATTGGACGAGTTGGCGATGCCCATTGTCGGACCACTCCACGAGGTAGGTCTCCTGACCGGTACTCGTGTCACGCACATCAATAATTTTGGCCGCACGCTCTTTTCCGTGAGGCTCGTCGTACACGACCGAAACGCGGTCACCGATTGAAGCTTCCATCTTGAACGAGTTCCCCCTTCATGGTTAACAGACGCTGGAGCGGCTGCCGAAGTTTTCCGCTACCCATATCAAACGCTCAGCCCGTCGAATAAGCAATGGGCCACGCCACAACAAGGGCATCTGCGTTAGTGAATGGAATCACCGCCATGACTTTGGTCTCAAATCCGTTGCGCGGAGGAATACTTCGATCGCGACGTCGTAAAGTTTCCACTCCCGATGGCCTGGTCGGTCGCCGGGATCTCTAGGCGCTGTGAAGCGCTTCCTTCTCCGGTTGTGGGCCGACCGAGCGGATTTCGATTCTGACCTGCCTATCGGAGTACGAGCACTTGCTGGCTCGCTGGCTCATAGCTCCTGCTACTCCCTGTCTGCGGGTGCTTGCTGCCCAGCGGAGTTCGAACCTCCCGCTGGGTCTGAGCCTGTGCCTGTATCTGAGATTATCTGGATCGGTGTTTGCGGCGACCTGGGGGGCTCTCGCGCTTGGGTGATGAAGCTCGGTGTGCGTGGGCGGGTACCGGTGGGCTGGGGGAGCGGCCGTCTCTGCTCTGTGTTCGGGACCGACGGTTGCAGTTGTTGTCGGCCCACGGTCGGCAGCTGATACGAGGACTCTCGGTGTGATGGTCGCCCTGGCTCGCGCTGGCTGGTGTCGTGTCGGCGGCGTTGGGTGGTGGGTCGGGTTCGTTGGGTAGTCGGCGCACGATCTGGTAGCGCTTCTGGGACAGCGGCTGTGCCCGGCCATCAGGGTTACTGCTGTGCTGGTCGAAGGCGAACGGTAGGTCGTTCGGTGATTCGCTTGGTGGTTCGGGTATCAGGTGTTCTGGCTGTGGGCCTTGGTGTGGTGGGTGGGGTGCGGCGGCTGGCTCGGGCCACGGGTTCGCGGTAGTCGTGCTCGTGGCGCTGCTGGTGGTGGTGTTCGGGCTGTGTTGTGGGGTTCGGTAGGTGTGGGTGGGGTGGATGCGGGGGATGCCGTCGGGGGTGTGGGTGATGGGGGTGTTGTCGTGGTGGACTTGGTGATGATGCCGTGAGCACAGCAGAATCAAATTTGATAGCGACGTCGAGCCGCCGTTGGACCAGTGTTGGATGTGGTGGCCTTCGGTCCAGCCCACGGGTTTGGTGCATAACGGGTATTGGCATCCCTGGTCACGGATCGCGAGGGCGGTGCGGATCTGTTCGGGAATGACCCGGGTGCGTCGCCCGATGTCTAAGGGTTTACCTGCCGGGTTGAGCAGGACCCGTTGAATGGTCGCATCACAGCTCAACGCGGTGGCGGTGGTGGTGCTGATCAGGTGATGACCGGGCCCGTTATTGGTTCCGGTCGTGCACGTGGTGCGGGTCATGGTGGTGGCGTGGACGTGCTCAGCGATGGTGTCGGCGCTGATCGGGGTCAGCGGGTCCGCTAAGCGCGGCCACGGGATCGTCACGACCACGGATGCGGGAGTTCCCCCGCAGGTGGGCAGGTGACCCGATTCCAGGATCGGGTTAATGATCGCCTCGATGAACGCGTCCGCGCGTTGCCGCGCGGTGGAAGACACCACCTCATAGCGTCCCGGCCCCACCTCAGACTGGTGGCCATTGCCAGTCGCACCACTAGCACCGCTGGCACCGCTGCCAGCGTCCGAGCCAGGCGCATCTGATTCTGCGCACCGTGGCTCGGGAGTTGCCCAGCAGCAACCGCCGCAGCGTGATCCGTAGCGCTGAGCATGCTCGCTCGCCCACCCCGTCCCCACTGCCACTGCCGCCGCTGCCGCCGTTGGTGGTGCCGTGCTGGCGCTGCTGCTGTCGGGACCGCTGCGCGCTGTCGCTGTCGCTGGTGTTGTCGTTGGTGGTGGTGCGGTGGTGGGCGGTGAGGGCGGCGTTGAGGGCGGCCATGATTTTCATGCCTTGGGTGGGGCTGAAGAATCCGTCGACTTTGATGCCGTCGCCGAGGTGGTGGATGTGTAACGCGCGCCGGTGGTGAGCATCATCATCAGCGTGCGCGGTGCTCACGGGGTCGACCTGATCCGCCCACGCCCGTAACGCGACACGTAACTGCGCGACGCTGAGATCCGCGGCGATCGTGATGAACGTGTCCATGAACTGTGCGAGCACATCGGCGCGGGTCTGATTATGTTCCCCGACCGCGATGATGAGGTCGGCTTTCTCCCGCGACACCCGCCCGTCATGACACGCATCCGCTAACGCCGGGTAGGTGCGAAACGCGCGCGCCACACGCACATCCGCGCTGGCGTGACGATGATCCAGCAGGTGTTCTGCGCGCAGGAACGAGGCCATGGTGGCGTTGGGCGCGGACTGCGACCACACCGAACTGTTCGCGATCACCGCGACCAATTCCACCCGGTACGCATCCAGTTTCGCTGCTAACACCGCCACCTCAGCGAGCACCGTGTTCGCCTCCACCCCAGACAACGTGGCAACGTCAGCAGATAACGCATCAATCACCGCCACCGCATCCGCCACCGACACCTCTGCTGCATGAGATCGCATCACCATCACCCCCTCTTGTGTTGTGAGACCGAACCCGCCCGAGTCCGCGGTGAGGGCCGTCGCGTGGATCACCAGGTTGCGACGACCCGTGCCGTGTTCGAACGTGTGTACGAATGCTAACCCAGGTGTGACCACTGGTCAACACCGTTTCCACACCCCATTCCACGTCGCAAAGCCCTGGGGATAAACAACAAACCCGCACCACAATCATGAGTAAGGTTCACGAAACGAACGCAACTCTTAGCGCCAAGGAGGAGTCAAGATGTTGAGGATCGGGTGGCACGAGGTAGGAGATCTGGACTCTCGCTCACGGGCGTCGCCCATTTGCGGTTCCTGGTACGGCGAAGAGTTGCCCTAGTCAGTAGGCTGCGGTGAATCGCGTTGCTAGCAGGGGCAGCGCGCAGTGTTGGGAGACTACGAGTGAAGGTTCGCACCCCCGCCTTGATCGCCGTGCCAGTCTTGATGATCGCGTCCGTGGCGTTGGCAGGCTGCACAAGCAGCCAAACGACGCCGTCGGAGTCACCGAGCACATCGGCCGTAAGTCAGATCAGCGAGGTCGACGCGTGTAAAGAATTGGCGACGATTCTGGATCCGCTCCTAGGTAACACGCCGATTGGTGATGCATCTGAGCAGCAGGCGACGTATGCGACGGCAGAGAAGCAACTAGATGAGCTGGCAGGTCAAGTCCCGCCAGAGCTTGAGCCCGAGTTCTCGCAGTTGCAGGATGGGCTCGCAGGGTTGGCTTCAGAAGCGTCCGATATGGCTTCTGGGTCTTCAGTGAGTCCAAGCACGTCCGATGCCGCTGACGAGTTCGCCGCTGAGGCAACCGCACTGTCGACCAAGTGTTCTGCATTGGGCGTTGAGTTCACCTCGTAGGCAGACGCAAGCCGCGAAGTCAGAGTTGGCGGCGAGCCGAGCATTCGTGACTGGCTAGGTGCGGGCGGGTAGGTTGTGTGCCGCGGCAACGCCGCCCTGTGACGGCTCAAGCGACGCCCTAGGCGCGAAATGTGTTCACTAGGCGCAGACGCCGTGCACCGCGCGAAGTACTAGGGACTAGCTAGGCCTTGGGCACTGATCGGCGATCAGCTACGCCGACTGCGGATCAGAAGTAACAGTCGCCATGCCATCAGGGCAGCCAGAACTGCCAAGAAACCCGCAATCGCCGCGTTGAGCCAGGGGAGTTTCAACTCATCAGGAGCGCTGACGGCCGTGGCATCGGCGCCCGTCAAGTATCGGGCCGATCCTTGATCCCCATCGGTTTGAGCCGAACGTTCCTTCGCCCCCGCGACGGTGGCACCGGAGTTGCCTGCATCGCCGCTTGATGCTGCCACTCGAACTGGCGGATCCTTGATTGGCTTCGCATCTGGTAGAGACCCGATTGGATTGAGCAGGCTCGCGTTCGCAAAACCCCAGTCGAGCAGTTCGCGACCCGCTTCCTCGGTCCCGAGGTTCGTGCGCATGAAAGAGAAGAGAAGAGTCGTTCCTCCGCGGCTAGCAGCACCAACGAAGGTTCGCCCGGCATTTGTCGTGTACCCAGTCTTTCCACCAATGATGCCGGGGTAGTTCGTCATCAAGAGGCGGTCTTGATTGTAGATCTTGAAAGTCTTGCCAGCCCGGTACTGCTTTGCTTTCTGTGCCGGGAAGTTAGCGGACTTCATCCCCACGAGCTTGAGGAACTCAGGTTGTTTAAGTCCAGCACGAAAGATTGTCACTAGGTCCTTGGCGGTCGAGACCTGCCCACGCGCATCGAGTCCACTCGGGTTCTTGGCGCGAGTGCTCAGGGCACCGAGGCGCTCGGCCTCTGCGTTCATCTCGGCCAGCGTCTTTGGCCAACCGCCATTAGCGTTGGCCAGGGCGCTCGCAGCATCATTACCGCTTGGCAACATCAGCCCCGTGAGGAGCTCATGAACTGCGTAGCGGCGCCCCGCAATCACGCCGACATGGCTACCCTCGGCTTTCTCGTCCTTCTTGCGCGCCACATATTCAGACTTGGGTAACAGGCGGGGAATGACGGTGTAGGCCGTGAGCGCTTTGAGGGTGCTCGCCATCGGGTGTTGGACATCAGGCCCCTGAGCGGCCAGAATCTCGCCGGTATCGCCGTCGGCCAGTACCCAAGCCATCGCCTCAAGCTCCGGGGGAGGGGTGAATCCAGGTTTGCCTGATAGTTGAACCGGCGGTCCAATAGGCGTTCGGCTCGGACTGGGTTCGACGGCGCTTCCTTGGCTGCTGACGCCGACTGTTCCCGCCACGACTGCGCCGAACATCACCGCAATAGTCGCGGCAAACCTCATGCTGCGGCTATTGGGCACACGAGAGTGTAACCCCTCAGAGCCGAAACCTCACAGCTATTCCCACGGCGACTCCCCACGGCAGGAGTTCCCACAGCAGGAGTTCCGACTACAGCAGCTACCAAGGGAGTTCGCGCGATCCGCAGCTATTCTTAGCCGTTGGCCATCAGGGCTTGTTTGACTTCGCGAATCGCATCAGTGATTTGGATCCCGCGTGGACAGGCCTCCGTGCAGTTGAAGGTCGTCCGGCAACGCCAGACTCCCTCTTGGGAGTTCAAGATGTCCAGGCGCTCCGCGGTCGCGTCGTCGCGGCTGTCGAAGATGAAGCGATGTGCGCCGACGATGGCTGCTGGGCCGAAGTACTGTCCGTCGTTCCAGAAGACCGGACACGAGGTCGTACATGCGGCACACAAGATGCATTTGGTCGTGTCGTCGAAAGCGGCCCGCTCGTCGGCTGACTGAATCCACTCCCGGGTGGGCGCATGCCGGTCCGTCACGAGGAACGGCATGACCTCGCGGTAGGCCTTGAAAAAAGGCTCCATGTCCACGACGAGGTCTTTCTCCTGCGGTAGTCCCTTGATGGGCTCGACTGTGATCGGCTTGTTCGTCTTCAGGTCCTTGATCAATGTCTTGCAGGCCAATCGGTTGCGCCCGTTGATCCTCATCGCATCTGAGCCGCAGATACCGTGCCCACATGAGCGACGAAACGTCAGCGAGCCGTCCTGCTGGCCCTTGATGCTCTCCAGCGCGGTCAACACTCGATCGGTTGGGAAGCAACTGACAACAAACTCTTCCCAGTAAGCCTCATCGCTAACTTCGGGGTTGAACCGCAGCACCTTGAATGTGACGTCTTTGGCGACCGGCGCGGCGACGGCAGCGGCGGCAGTACTGGTCTCGGTAGCTGTTGCGCTCATCAGTATTTACGCTCCATCGGCTGGTAGCGGGTGACGACAACCGGCTTGTAGTCCAAGACCACTTCGGTGACGCCCGGCTCAATCTCCTTGCGGTAAACCATCGTGTGCAGCATGAAGTTCTCGTCGTCGCGTTGCTGGTAATCCTCTCGCGCGTGACCGCCGCGAGATTCCTTGCGAGCGAGGGCTCCGACGACCAACGTCTCGGCCAGGTCCAACAGGAATCCCAACTCGATGGCCTCAAGTAGGTCCGTGTTGTAGCGACGACCCTTGTCCTGGATTGCGACGTTGCGGTAGCGGGCTTGCAGGGCCGAGATGTCGGCGAGCGCCTGCGTGAGTGTCTCCTCGGTGCGGTACACCTGCGCGTTCATATCCATGGTTTCTTGCATCTCCCGGCGAATTTCGGAGATGCGTTCATTGCCAGTGGAGTCGCGCAGATTCTCCACCATCGAGATCACGAAGCCGTTGGCGTCCTCTGGGATTGGTGGCGCGTCGACTGAGTTCGCGTACTCGGCAGCTGCGACTCCAGCTCGCTTGCCGAACACGTTGATATCCAACAGCGAGTTCGTGCCGAGTCGGTTCGAGCCATGGACGCTGACACAAGCACACTCGCCGGCGGCGTAGAGCCCAGGGACAACGTCGGTGTTGTTTCGCAGGACCTCAGTCTCGACGTTCGTCGGAATCCCACCCATCGCGTAGTGAGCGGTGGGGAAGACCGGCACCAGTTCGCTGATGGGGTCTACGCCGAGGTACGTTCGCGCGAACTCGGTGATGTCTGGGAGTTTGGCCTCAATCTGTGCCGCGGGAAGGTGCGTCAGGTCGAGGTAGACGTAGTCCTTGTTCGGACCTGCGCCGCGGCCTTCACGGACCTCTTGCAGCATTGCGCGGCTGACCATGTCGCGCGGTGCGAGGTCCTTGATCGTCGGCGCGTAACGCTCCATGAAGCGCTCACCGTCGACGTTGCGCAGGATCCCGCCCTCACCGCGAGCGCCTTCTGTGAGGAGCACCCCGAGTCCAGCCAAGCCAGTGGGATGGAACTGGTAGAACTCCATGTCCTCCAGCGGCAAACCCTTGCGGTAAACGATGCCCATACCGTCGCCGGTCAGCGTGTGAGCATTCGACGTTGTCTTGAAGACCTTGCCGAATCCTCCCGTGGCGAAAACGACCGACTTTGCAGAGAAGACGTGGATCTCTCCGGTCGCCAACTCGTAGGCGACAACACCGGCCGCACGGGGCTCACCGTCGGACTCGTCCATGATGAGATCAAGGACGTAGAACTCGTTGTAGAACTCGATTCCTTGTTTGATGCAGTTCTGGTAGAGGGTCTGCAGAATCATGTGACCGGTTCGGTCCGCGGCGTAGCAGGCGCGACGTACCGCCGCCTCGCCGTGGTTGCGAGTGTGGCCACCGAATCGCCGCTGGTCGATCTTGCCCTCAGGTGTTCGGTTGAACGGCAGCCCCATGTTCTCAAGATCGATCACCGCATCGATGGCTTCCTTCGCCATGATCTCTGCAGCGTCCTGGTCAACGAGATAGTCGCCACCCTTGACGGTGTCGAACGTATGCCATTCCCAGTTGTCTTCCTCGACGTTTGCCAGCGCAGCGCACATCCCGCCTTGAGCGGCACCTGTGTGAGACCGAGTGGGGTAGAGCTTGGTCAGCACAGCAGTCTTGGCTCGGGATCCCGATTCGAGGGCGGCCCGCATACCGGCTCCGCCGGCTCCGACGATCACGACGTCATAACGATGTGATCTGCATGTCTTGCTCGCTAGCTCCTTAGCTAATGGTCGGATCGAAGGTGAAGATCACCAAGGTGCCGAGGGCGATGATGAGAGACAGTGGCGGCGTAGAGCAACTCCTTTGAGGGTCAGCAGCGTGCCCGGTGGCGACTTGGCGTAGTCATTGATGATCGTTCGCATCCCGTTTGCACCGTGCAGCATGGCCAGCCAAAGCATCAACAGATCCCAGATCTGCCAGAACGGGCTCGCCCACCGGCCAGCGACGAATGCAAAGTTGATTCGGTGTACTCCTCCGTCAAGGATGTTCATGATGAAGAGGTGCCCGAGCACCAGTACAACCAGGACGATGCCCGACAGGCGCATGAAGAGCCAGGCGTTCTTCTCGAAGTTATTAGTCACCAACTGGCGACGACTGCGCGGAGTCTGTAGCGCTGGGGCACTCATGAGGCACTCCCGAATAGCGTTTCGATCGTTCTCAACATCATGAAGTACGTCCCGGGGATCATCACTACTAGCCAGATCACGATCAGCCCACGCAACATGGCCTTCTGGTAGCGCGGACCCTTGGACCAAAAGTCGATGAGGATGATTCGGATGCCGTTGAGCGCGTGGTAGAGCACCGCTCCGACTAACCCGACCTCCATGAGGTTCACCAGGGGCGTCTTGTAGGTGGCAATGATCCCGTTGTAGATATCGGGGGAAACCCGCACCAGCGCAGTATCGGTCACGTGGACCAGTAGGAAGAAAAATACCGTGACGCCGGTGATCCGGTGAGCCACCCACGACCACATACCGTCGTATCCGCGATACAGGGTGCCGACCGGGGACTTGGCTCCGGCGGTTGTGTTCGCCACTCTCGCCTCCGTGATGACAAATCAGCGACAGGCAGCCTCCGCAACTCCGACTGTGCGCTTTGTCATTGCGCGGTCTTAAGAATCGCGTCGTAATCGAACCAGCCTGGACCGACGCCGGTAGGGCGTTGGCTAACACAGATATTAGCTACAACCATTGCCGAACGTGCGCACCGCCCTGCGCATGGTGACGGCCGTCTCGTAGCGCGACGCTAACTGCGCACAACTCGCCGGATACCCTCATAGCTATGGCATCTTTGACTGAATCCGGCCTGCCCTTTGATCCCGTCTACGGCCCGGAGGCCCTCGCCGACTGGGATCCAGCGACTCAACTCGGGCAACCCGGGGAATACCCGTTCACTCGTGGCGTCTATCCGACGATGTACACAGGCCGCCCATGGACGATGCGACAGTACGCCGGGTTCGGTACCGCGGCGGAGTCGAATCGGCGCTACCACGACTTGATCAAAGCAGGTACAGCCGGGCTGAGCGTTGCCTTCGACCTACCGACTCAAATGGGCTACGACTCCGATCACAAGCTTGCCAGCGGTGAGGTAGGCAAGGTCGGAGTCGCGATCGACTCCATCGACGACATGGAGGTGCTATTCCACGGCATCCCACTAGACAAGGTCTCGACATCGATGACGATCAACGCGCCAGCCTCAACGCTGCTGTTGATGTATCAGTTGGTGGCGGAGAAGAACGGCATTCCGGGGTCCGCGCTGACGGGGACGATCCAAAACGACGTACTTAAGGAGTACATCGCTCGCGGGACGTACATCTATCCGCCTGGGTCATCCATCCGACTCATCACGGACATCTTCAAGTACTGCCAGAGTGATCTTCCCAAGTGGAACACCATCTCGATCTCGGGCTATCACATGGCTGAGGCAGGGGCGACCCCCGCGCAAGAGATCGCCTTCACCCTCGCCGATGGCATCGCCTACGTACAAGCCGCCATCGATGCCGGGCAGGATGTGGATGACTTTGCGCCGCGACTCGCCTTCTTCTTCGTCTCCCGTACCAGTTTCCTTGAGGAGGTGGCAAAGTTTCGGGCCGCCCGTCGCATCTGGGCGCGGATCATGAAGGAAAAGTTCGGGGCAAAGAACCCGAAGTCGATGATGCTGCGCTTCCACACCCAGACAGCGGGCGTTCAGCTCACCGCTCAGCAGCCCGAGGTCAACCTCGTTCGGGTCGCAGTTCAGGGGTTGGCCGCAGTCATGGGCGGCACGCAGTCGCTGCACACCAACTCGTTTGACGAGGCCATCGCGCTTCCGACCGAGAAGGCCGCCCGCCTTGCGTTGCGTACCCAGCAGGTCTTGGCCTACGAAACCGACGTCACCAAGACTGTGGACCCGTTCGCTGGCTCGTACGTAGTGGAATCACTCACCGACGAGGTCGAACAGGCCGCAGTTGATCTAATGACCCGCGTCGAAGACCTCGGAGGCGCAGTCTCGGCCATTGAGCAGGGTTTTCAGAAGGGCGAGATCGAGCGCTCGGCCTACAACATTGCGCTTGAGATCGATGACGGTGAGCGCACAGTGGTGGGGGTCAACAAGTTCACTATCGAGGACGAGGAGAAGTACGAACCACTTCGCGTCGACCCAGCGATTGAGGCCCAGCAGTGCGAGCGCTTAGCGATTCTGCGCGCGGATCGAGACAACTCCGAGGTAACCAGACAACTCGACGCATTGCGGCGAGCAGCGGAGGGCAGCGATAACTGCCTCTACCCGATGAAGGAAGCTTTGCGAGCCCGTGCCACCGGCGGCGAGGTCGCAGATGCACTTCGCGAAGTGTGGGGCCAGTACGACCCGCCCGACACTTTCTAGGGGAAAATTTCTCGTGTCCCGCAGTTAGACGCGGAACACCTAGTTCACGGATCGACATGGACGCCTGCGGAGACTGAGCACGTAGTCCTCCGGTGCCCCAGCCTCCTCGGCTGCATCCGCAATTACCCCGAGATAGTGCGCAGAGGGCAACCCACCCTCGTAGCCGTCCACAACGTAGATCCACGCCATCGCATCGCCGTCTTCGGTCGCCACCCGAACACGAATTTCCACGAATACGCCGAGCGCTGTGCCTTCCCACTCGTCAAGGTTCTTCTCGTCCCACTTGGGAACGTCGTAGAGCATGACGAAAACTGACGAATCCGGGTCCTCGACTAGGGTCGCCAGCGCGCCATCCCAGCCGATATCTGCGCCACCAAAACTGAGTCGCCAGCCGCGGATCCAACCGGTTCCTTGGGCAGGGGAGTGCGGGGCCCGCAGTGCCATCTGCGCTGGTGAGAGGTTCGAGCCGTAGGCCGCGTATAACGCCATAGTGACCAAGAGTAGCCACTACAGCGCGCCGACGCGGTAGCCATACGGTCACAATGGGGTCGTGACACGAGTTGTGGTGGTAGGCGGCGGCCCCGGTGGCTACGAGGCAGCGATGGTAGCGGCGCAAGAAGGAGCCGAGGTGGTACTCGTCGAGCGCGATGGCGTGGGGGGCGCGGCGGTTCTGACCGACTGTGTTCCGAGCAAAACGCTGATCGCGACGGCGCGCTCAGCGATCCTCGCAGAAGACAGCGGAGCGCTCGGGGTACGGATCGACGGGGAGCCGATCGACCCGCACAGTGCTGGCGTCGACTTGGCCTACGTGATTGACCGAATCAAACGCCTCGCTGCGGCCCAATCCGAGGACATTCGCGCACGCCTGATCAAAGACGGTGTTCAGGTAGTTCACGGCGACGGACACATCAGCGAACCCGGCGTAGTTGAAGTTGTGCAAGAGGGGCAGGCTTCCCAAACTCCGGCTTACTTTCCCTATGACGTGCTACTACTCGCGACGGGGGCCCGCCCTCGGCAGTTGCCGGACGCGCCCGTGGACGGCGACCGGATACTCAACTGGCAGCAGGTCTGGGGTTTACAGGATCTGCCAGAACACCTAATCGTTGTTGGGTCAGGTGTAACTGGCGCGGAGTTCGCCGGTGCCTTCACAGCACTCGGTTCCCAGGTGACTCTCATCTCGAGTCGAGATCGCGTCCTGCCAACGCAAGACCCGCTCGCCGCCGATGTTGTGGAATCCGTCTTCACTCGTCGTGGGATGCAGGTTCTACCGGGAGCGCGCGCACAGTCAGCCCGGGTATCCCGAGACGGGAGCGGGGAGTCAACTGGAGTAGTTGTCACTCTGACGAATGGCAGCGAAATCGTCGGCTCACATGTGCTGATCGCGGTTGGCGCACTGCCCAATACCGAGAACTTGGGCCTAGCGAAAGCCGGAGTGCGCACAGATGATGGCGGCTACATTACGGTCGATCGCGTATCTCGAACCAACATCATGGGCATCTATGCGGCTGGCGATGTCACTGGAGTGCTGGCGTTGGCCTCAGTCGCCGCCATGCAAGGACGGATCGCCATGTGGCACGCCCTCGGCGACGCAGTCTCGCCGCTGAACCTGAAAGAAGTCTCCTCGGCGGTGTTCACAGATCCCGAGATTGCCTCGGTAGGAGTTCCGGCCCACCTAGTGGAAACCGGAGAACTGCCTGGACGCGTCCACACGCAGTACCTCTCGACCAATGCGCGGGCAAAGATGCAGGGCACGGAGGACGGTTTTGTGAAACTGGTGGTCGGAAACGATGGGGTCGTCCAAGGCGGGGTCGTCGTGGCGCCGCGGGCTAGCGACCTGATTCATCCGATCGCACTCGCTGTGCGCCAGCATCTGACCGCAGACGACGTCGCAGCGACCTTCACCGTTTATCCGTCGATGTCCGGCTCAACTGCTGAGGCCGCCCGGCGTCTGCACATCGTCTAACCCCTGTCGCACTTCTGGCCCGGGCGGATTCACGAGGGTGAAGCTAGGGCGCGGGGACGTCTACGGCGGTATCGGGCTCCGAGTCGGCTGCCTGAGGTTTGGCTTTCGAGCGAACCAGCAGGAATCCGACGCCAACTGCCAGCACGACCCCCACGAAGATCAGCGTTGGTCGCCAAGCGATCTGATCGGGCGTCGGCAGCGGACCTTGCGCCGCTTGGCCGGATAGTTCGGCGAAGCGCGTGATCACTGCCGCAGTTCCGTTGGTGTGTTGCTCGGTGTACGCCCGGGTCAAGATGGGCTGAGCGTCGATCTCGGTCGAGTAGGCGTCGTAGGTCGTGCCGATGATTGACAGGTACGTGCCCGGCAGCCCCATCGCTTGGCTGACCTCTCGGCTGAAGCCAACGGCGTACCCCGTGGAACCGGGCAGGATTACCGTGAACATCGGTGTCCCAGCGTTGGACAGTGCCTCCGTGACCGGGCCAACCTCATTGGGGGCAACGGCCAGTGGTGCCCGGTTCAACTGGAAGAACGGTGGATCCTTCTGTAGCGCGGCAACAGCGACACCTTGAAGGTTGAAGGGCTCGGTGTCGACTGGATTGTCGAGCGGGTCGGCCGTCGCCGTTGGCGCAACGGGAGGCGGGATTGCCTCATCTGCGGGTACCGCCAGCGAGGGACCCGCAGCCAAAACGGGCACCGCGAGAAGTGAGGCCACGACGAGGCCGAAGGCGAAACGTCGTGAGCGTCGCATGTGGTTAGTCCTTGATCTCGCAGATAACAGTTCCTGTTGGAACGGTAACCCCTGTCTCGGCATTGAGGCCAGTGACCGTGCCGGCCTTGTGGGCATTAAGAGGTTGTTCCATCTTCATGGCTTCAAGGACCACGATCAAATCACCAGCCTCGACTTGCTGGCCCTCCTCAACCGCGATCTTCACAACCGTTCCCTGCATCGGCGTGGCAACAGAGTCTCCGGATGCAGCGGCTCCAGCCTTCTTGCCTCGGGTTCGCTTAGGCGCAGACTTCTTTGCCGCGCCGGATCCTGTGCCGAGCGCCAAATCTCCAGGCAGTGAGACGTCGAGACGCTTACCGCCGACCTCCACGACAACAGATTGGCGCGCGGGTGCGTCAGCGTCTAGGTCAGTTGCTGTGCCGCTGTAGGGCGGAATCTGATTGTCAAACTCCGTCTCGATCCAGCGGGTGTGGACCTTGAACGGCTCCTGCGGATCGGCTGGAGCGAAGTCGTCGTCGGATACAACGACACGGTGGAATGTGAGTGCGGTAGCGATCCCATCGACCTCGAACTCCTCCAGCGCTCGGCGAGAACGTTCCAGTGCTTGTTGGCGACTGCTGCCGGTGACGATCAGCTTCGCCAGTAGCGAGTCGAAGTTGCCGCCCACGACGTCGCCGGGTTGGAAGCCACTGTCCACGCGCACGCCGGGACCGCTGGCGGGACCCAGGTTTCCAGGGCACCCGGGGCGGGCAGGAAGTTGCGTCCGGGATCCTCTCCGTTGATGCGGAACTCGAACGAGTGGCCCCGCAGTTCGGGGTCGTCGTATCCGAGTTCCTCGCCATCAGCGATGCGGAACTGCTCGCGAACGAGGTCGATGCCGGAGACCTCTTCACTAACTGGGTGCTCAACCTGCAGTCGGGTGTTGACCTCAAGGAACGAAATCGTCCCGTCTTGGCCGACCAGGAACTCGCAGGTTCCGGCTCCCACGTACCCGGCTTCTTTGAAGATGGCCTTCGACGCGCGGTACAGCTCGTCAACCTGATCCTGGGACAGGAATGGTGCCGGGGCTTCCTCAACGAGTTTCTGGTGCCGACGCTGCAATGAGCAGTCTCGGGTCGATACGACAACGACGTTCCCGTGCGAGTCGGCGAGTACCTGGGTCTCGACGTGGCGCGGTTGGTCGAGGTAGCGCTCAACGAAGCACTCGCCACGACCGAACGCGGCAACGGCCTCGCGAACGGCGGAGTCATACAGTTCGGCGACCTCGTCGAGTTCACGAGCCACCTTGAGCCCACGGCCACCGCCTCCGAAGGCAGCTTTGATGGCGATGGGCAGTCCGTTCTCTTTGGCGAACTCAACGACCTCGTCGGCATTCTCGACCGGATCTGGGGTGCCGGCGACTAACGGGGCGCCCGCGCGTTGCGCAATATGGCGAGCCGCAACTTTGTCTCCTAGCGAGCGAATTGCCTCTGGGGGCGGTCCGATCCACGTCAAACCGGCGTCGATTACGGCTTGTGCGAAGTCGGCGTTCTCGGAGAGGAATCCATAGCCGGGGTGGATCGCGTCCGCACCGCTCTTGGCGGCTGCGTCGAGCAACTTGTCGACGACAAGGTAGGACTCGGCAGCGGTAGCGCCGCCGAGGGCGTAGGCCTCATCAGCAACCTTGACATGTACGGCGTCGCGGTCGGGGTCGGCGTAGACCGCGACACTCTCTAGGCCGGCGTCTCGGCAAGCGCGAGCCACTCGCACCGCAATTTCGCCCCGGTTGGCAATCAGCACCTTGCGCACAAAGACTCCCCATGGTTTCCGCGTCAATGACCCGCTGAGTCTAAGGAAGGCGCGTTCGCGATGTGTCGGTGGGGAAGGTGATTAGCTTCAAGTGTGAGGGCGTCGGGCGTGGAAGAGCGCCTGGAATGGGGTTGAACGCTGCGTGTTGGGTAGTGGGCGGGTGGTTCAACCGGCACTATGGACACCGGTCGACGTACCTCGATCGACATGTATCCGAGCTAGGGAAATGCAGGGGTTGAGGGAATGACGCGGTGGCTACTCACCGGAGGCGCTGGGTACATCGGGACTCACGTGACTCGCGCGCTACTCGCAGCCGACATTGATGTCGTGGTGTACGACGACTTGTCGTCGGGCATTGCGGATCGAGTTCCAGAGTCAGTCCCGCTAGTGGTTGGCGACGTACTTGACCGAGATCTGCTAGCCCGCACGCTAAGTGACTACAAGATCGACGGTGTTGTCCACTTCGCGGCCAAGAAGGCTGTCGGGGAGTCCGTCGAACGCCCCTTGTACTACTACCGACAGAACGTAGATGGGGTGCTTTCTGTACTCGAGGCAATGCAGGAGTCTGGGGTCGCGAGACTCGTTTACTCGTCATCAGCTGCCGTCTACGGCGAGCCAGAGGTGGGAATCGTTACGGAGCGCTCGCCCACGGTGCCCACCAGTCCGTACGGGGAGAGCAAACTCTTCGGGGAGCGAGCCATCGCGGCTTATGCTCAGTCGGCCCGAGTAGCCGACAAAGCTGTCTCCTACGCCCTTTTGCGCTACTTCAACGTCGCTGGTGCAGGTTCTGACGACTTAGGCGATCCGAGCGTCGCCAATCTTGTTCCGCTCGCGCTGCGAGCGATCACTGCAGATCAGTCACCCAGGATTTTCGGTGACGACTACCCGACTCCCGATGGGACCTGCATCCGAGACTACGTCCATGTCATGGATCTAGCGACCGCGCACGTGGCTGCGGTTGAGCAGTGTCAGAGATCCCCTTTGGGGTCGGTTCACGCCACCTACAACGTCGGGCGGGGAGTCGGAAGTTCGGTTCGTGAGGTCTTGGACACCGTCGCGCAAGTCGCCACCCTCGCAGGTATTGAGGTTCGAGACCCCATTGTCGTCCCGCGCCGTATGGGGGATCCGAGCACGCTGATGGCCGACCCAGCTCGAATCAACGCCGAACTGGGCTGGTACGCGAGCTTTGGGCTACGCGAGATTGTCGCATCGGCGTTGGATTCCTGGACCCAAACCTGATCTTGTTCGCCTTACTCCGAATGGCTTACGTGTGGTGGGCCAAGTAGGAGGCTGCGAGGTAAGACTAGAAGCGATTCGTGGCTGAGCCAGTCAGCCGCCGTGGCACATGATGGGCGCAATTTGACTTTGACGCGACTGCGTCGGTCGGGTTTGCGGTCTTGCGGGGAATCGATTTCAGTTTTCGGAGGCTCGAAGATATGCGTCGCGCAATCTCGATCGTCACTGCGGTGGCTATCTCATTTGCTGCTACCCCTGCCGTTGCGAACGCCGAGAGCGCCACGCCCACACCGGAGGGTCTCGAGTCGAGCCAGATGGCCAATCCCGGCCAAGACGTTCTCGATGCGGTTGAGGATTTCGCTGGCGATCCCACACCCAGCGCAGATTCGCTCGACGCACTAGCCAAGACTCGCGCTTCTTCGGCTCCGAAGATTCGCCTGAAGGTCTCCAAAGACTCCGTTCAGGTTGGTCAATCCGTCAAGCTGAAGGCGATTTTGAAGAAGCGCAAGGCCAACAAGAGCGTCAAGTTCAAGTCGACCAGCGGAGATAGCTGGAAGAAGATCGGGACGGCCAAAACAAACGCCAAGGGCAAAGCGAAGCTCAAGACCACGGCGTCGGTGGCTGGTGCCGTTTCGTTCTTGGCGGTGCAGGGAAAGAAGAAGAGCTCCCCCGTGGGTGTAGTCGCCTACGGATCAACGAAGGCTGGCGACCAGCCACTCGACCCGTACCCAACCCCCAAGGGACTGAGTATCCAGGCCGATTTCGCGAAGACATCGGGTACTGGGGCTCTCAACATTCCGATTCCGGCGCAACAGGTGTGGGACTTCTTCCCGATACCGGTTCGTGCCAGCGCCGACGATATGGACGACCTCATCGGTATGCGCGTGAAGCTGCAGGTTCAGCAGAACGGCAACTGGAACGACGTTGGGGGAACGGACGGAACGGTCGGAACGCTCGATAAGGACGGCACGACGATGCTGCGCGTGCGCGAGACAACCGCCGGCGTTCGAAACTACCGGGTTGCCGCCTACACCACGACCACGGTGGCCAGCGCGGCTGCCGAGGTTCATTTTGCGAATGACGATCAGGCGTTCTATGAGCCACCCGCGACGCTCCCCTCAGAAGCCGGGCAAATGATTCGAGCCGAAGAAGTGCTTCTTGATTGGACCCATGGCTGCTACGGCGCCATGACAAACACCACGACGATCCAGACTGAGTACACCGCGACCAACCCTGACTGCACGCCGGCAGCCGATCCCAAGCCGACCCCTGAGCCAGTAAAACCCGTCACCGGTGGAGCTATGCCGGTGCCGTGGCCGGGATGCCTGACCGCATCTCAAGCAGTGACTGGAACACCTGCAGCGCCTGATTACGCAAAGCGGAATCTGACCTGCAGGATTCAAGGTAAGCAGTACCGGTTCATGTACACGACGAAGCGGTTCGTGCCAGATCCCGCGCCCGGTGCGAACGGGGGTTCCGAGACTGCCGGAACTGAGGCGGCGACCGGAATCATCATGCAGCCCGCGACCCCCAACGGAAAGATTGTTGCTTGGGGTCACCCCACGATCGGCCAGTCGAACTTCTGCTCAATCAGCCGCGGAAGCTCCTACACCCCCCAACTCGCAGTCAATGTTGGTGGCGTGCAGGTCAACCTCTACTTAATGCTTTCCTGGGCTGACGAGATGTTGAAGGCCGGTTACACGATCGTGATGCCGGACTATCTTGGAGTCGCGGTCCAAGGCCCCACCCGCTCTTACCGGACGTACGTCGTTGGACAACAGGAGGCCCGAGACATCTTCTACGCGGTCAAAGCCTCGCGTAGTTCAGCAATCAACGGATGGCCTGGCTTCCCAAATGCTTCGAACGAGTTTGTTGCCATCGGTCACAGCCAGGGCGGTCACTCGGCAATGTGGGCTGGAGTCGAATCACCCAGACTCGGCCCGGCAAGCGGTTTGACACTCAAGGGCGTTGTCGCTGCAGCACCTGCAGCGGACCTAAACATGGTTATCGCGACAACGGCCACCAACTATGCCGCTTGGGCACTAGGACCGGAACTGCTCCAGACCTACATGAACTTCTTGCCCGCGAACCTTCCTGATGGCAGCCCCAACCCCGCTGCCCTCCCCAACATCATGACAGCGGAGGGGAATGCAACTCTGGGGCAGATTCAGAACTACTGCACGGGCAACGCGGTAGCGAATGCGCCGGGCTATGTGCCGGGTGTCGCGAACGGTTATCAGGAACCACAACCAACTGCCGACGCATTCAGTTTCGATCCGACTTCGACGGATCCGGAGATTGCGGCGAAGTTCCCGGCGTGGGTTGTCTTGCTGAACCAGCAGACGCCAACGATCGTGCAGGGGCAGTTCAACTCGTTCCCAATCGACATGCCGCTGCAGTTGATTCAGCCAACCGACGATTTTGTTGTTGTGGCTCAAACCAACGCCGCGATGCAGGAGACGTTCTGCGCTGCGGGGGCAAAGATGAGTGGGTACTGGACGCAGGTCGCCAACTCGCCCGCCATTTTGAAGATCGGTGGGGTGCAACTGGGTGACTTGTCGGCGTTGGGTATCGCCTCCGGCCATGGGACACCGATGTCCTGGATCATTGCGGCGGTATCAGACGAGACCATCAAAGTCCCGACGTACACGGGCAAGAACAGCGTGATGGGCTGGCAGAAGGCGATCAGCTTCTTGAAGGATCCCGCCGGATCCACTGCATCCCCGGACTGTGGGCTAACGCAGCCGGCGACCGCCATTCCCAGCATCGGCACATTCGATGTGAGCTCCATCGTTTCCCCAGTGGACGGGTGTAAGGCCGCTCAAAACACGAACCTGCCTTACAACATGCCTCGCCCAACTACCTCCGCAGGAATCAAGAATCCGAAGCCGACGGTGGGCACTCAGGACAATGCGTCGCGTTGCCGGGGCAACTACCCGTACGGGCTGTGGCCGTATGAGGAGTACATCTACGGCAAGGCTGGCTACGAAGGTGCCGACGCGACGCCACCGAACGGTCGCTACCGCTGGGGCAAGTACCCCTACAACGGTCTGTGCAGTAACGAGTACTGCGGTGCGACTGCTCGTCAAGTGCAGGCTAGGTCGTTGAAGGACGTCGAAGAACTCAACGACGCAGCTCAAGAGGTCACGACGCGAGAGAGTCAGGATGCACAAGTGTCTGGAGCGCAGCGATGAGAACCGAGGACCTGCTCGCTGGTAGCAGTCTGTCGATCACCGTAGGAGACCAGTCATGAAGCGCATCTTCGTCATCGGCGGCCTACTGTCAGTGTTCACCTTTCTCGCGGTCGTACTTGGTGCATGGGCGCAACTAGGACTCGACAACGTCCTGTTCGCGACCGGGTGTGGCGCCCTGTTAGGCCTCTACCAACAGAAGAGCCCAGGCATGCGGATCGGCGCCTTTTTTCTCGGGTTCATCGTGGGGTGGCTGGGCTATGTATTGCGAGCTGCGTTCCTGCCCGACAGCTACGTGGCCGAGGGCATCGCCGCTTTCATCGGTATCGCCATTGTGACGATCGTCTGTGGTTTGACGCGTGGGAAGCTGCCGTTGTGGGGCGCGATTTTGGGACTGATCGCCATTACCGGCGCTTATAACTCCACGTTCACGGCTGCCCCGTACGACTTCGTTTCCAGCTCGCTAGCGACCACTGGGGCTTTGCTCGCCGCTGCAGGGATCGGAATGCTGGCCGTGGTGTTAGGCCAACTCATCGTCGGACCTGACACAGAGTCCGACGATGAGGCGACTGTTCCCCCCGAGCGTCCCGCGTCCGGCGAGCCGGAACCCGCTGCCAAGACAGCTGACCCGGCGTCGCCCCCACTGCTTGACATGAGTAACTGAGGTAGCACGATGATGAGAAGAGCATTCACGGTCAGTCTCTCTGCAGTCTTCGCTTGCGGCCTCGTGGCAACTGCTTCCACACCTGGAAGCGCCTCGGTAGACGACGGGCAAGGGACCGAGTCGACGGTTCGGAAAACCGTGTTGAGCACGGGCGATGCCGACGGTCAAATCAGTGATCGATCGATGGTCATCCAAGTTGCCTCAGCCGGCACGGGAACGGGCGTCGTTGAGGTTCCAGTTGGTGACTCCTCAGTTCGCAACTTGGACGGTTTCGAGTCGCTGTCGACATCGGGCGACACCGTGGCTTTCATGGTGGACGTTGATGGCACGCAGGCCCAACGTGCGTACACGAAGACCGATGTTGCGCCGATTGACGTTGCCGTGTCCGCGACCCTGGACGGCAAACCAATAGATCCGGGCGAAGTCATCGACAAGTCTGGCGTTCTTGAGGTCACCTATCGGGTCACAAACACCACGGTGCAGCCAGTCGAGACCTCCTATGAGAACGGCGCAGGTAACCAGGTTCCGCTCTCGGTGGATATGGGTGACCCATTCGTTGGGACCCTCGATGTGACCCTCCCGCCAGAGTTCGCCGAGGTTACTGCCCCGGGTGCAACAGCTGCTGGCGACGGAAAGGGTGGAACGCAACTTGGCTACCAGATGGTGCTCTTCGAGCCGCTCGGCTCCACGACTGAGACTCTGACCTATCAGGCGCGGGTTTCCCGCGGGAGTTTGCCAGCAGCCACCTTCGGGTTCTTGCCCATCGTTCCCTACGACAACAGCACAATCGCTACCACGCAGTCTTCGTACGCATCTGGGGCCGACAGTGGTCGACAGATCTATTCGGCGGGCGAGCAAATCGGTGAGAACCTCCTCAAACTCCAGTCGGGCATCGGTCAACTGGTATCCGGTCTCGGACAGTTGGCTGCGGGAGCGCAGACACTAGGCGATGGATTAACCGATACAGCCATTCCTGGAGCCAACGCCATCGCAGCCGGCGCTGACGAGCTCGCCAAGGGACTCAACGACAAGGCACTGCCAGCAGCACAAGAGCTCGCGACCGGTTCGAAGAAGCTCAGCGACGGTCTGACCGATGATCTGGTGCCGGGAACGGAACAGATAGCTGATGGGCTGAACCAGGTTGATGATGCACTGCGCACCCTGCCGACAACGGTGAAGAGTGCCGCCGACTATCAGAAACTCATCGGCGGAGTTGAGCAACTGCAGATCGCGCTAGCACAGCTCGCTGACAACCAAGGCCCAGTGCTGAAGGGCTTTGCCGACCAGACGACGACCTACTTAGAATCGATCAAGTCCCGTGCTGCGAGCGGCGACTGTACTGGGTCCGCGTGCGCCGACATTATCCAAGATGCCACGAGTGGAGAAGCTTCAAACGGCAACGTAGTCGTTGGCATCACGGGGATTATTGACAACGCGCAAACCGGAGCCGCCGGACTTATAGCGGTCGAGGATGGCATCAGCGAACTCGTCGACACGATCGCCGAGAACCTCTACGACAACCCTGATTGGCAAGATCTGGTGGCTGGGGGGCAAACGTTGGAAGAGGGCGCCATCGATGCAGCTGACGGTGCACGACAACTCGCCGACGTTAACGAACAACTAAGCGAAGGTCTGGTAGCCCCAGCGGACGGAGCTAGCCAGCTCGCTGATGGCGGCGAGAAACTTGCCGAAGGGCTCGTCCCGGCTGCCGAAGGTGCCGAGACGATCGCCGAGAAGCTCGGTGAGGCCGAGACCGGCGCCACGCAGGCGCAGGACGGTGCCGGGCAGCTAAAGACGGAGGGAGCGGACAAGCTACTCGAATCCGGCGACCAGGCTGCGGTTGAGTTCGCTACGAAGGTCGCGATGCTCGATTCACTACAAGAGGCGGGCGAGCAAGGTGCCGGAATTCCGTACGGCAACGCAACGGGGCCGAACACCACCACCACCGGCGCGTACCAAGTCGTACTGTCTGAGGCGTCGAACGAGGGTGCCAATGACGTCATCCGCTACCTCGTTGCCGCGCTCGGATTCCTTGCAGCTGGCTTAGTCGGCACGATGGTGTGGCGGCGACGGGGACTCTAGGCAGCGATCAGCGTTCTGTCACAGTTGGCCCATGACCGAAGTTGGAGTTGGCAGTGACCTGGGTGCCGCAAACGGTCGCCGCCGGGCCAGCAGGCGGCTAGTACTGGCGTCGGCATCACCTGCGCGTCGCAGGCTGCTTGTGAATGCCGGGGTGCAACCGACCGTCATTACCAGCAATGTTGATGAGGACGCTATCGCTACTGCGGACCCGCCCAACCCGCAATGGTCGACGGTAAGCGAACTAGTCGCACTACTTGCTGGCGCCAAATGCGCTGACGTCGTGGAAAGGCTGAACGAAGAACAACCCGCCGCGCAAGGTCCGCCCGAGGGCCTCGTGCTGGGCTGCGATTCACTACTGGAGTGGCAAGGTCAAGTACTTGGGAAACCGGGGAGCGCGCAGGCCGCTGTTGAGCGGCTAGAAAGCATGCAGGGTACCTCCGGTGTGTTACACACTGGACATTGCTTGGTTGATCTCGCAACCGGTAGCCAGGTCGAGCAAGTTGCCTCCACCCAGGTCGACTTTGCTGCAATGACACGACGCGAGATCGAGGCCTACGTGGCAACTGGTGAGCCGTTGGCCGTCGCTGGTTCGTTCACCCTCGACGGCCTGTCCTCGCCATTCATTTCTGGGGTCGTCGGCGACCCAAGCAATGTGATCGGGTTGTCATTGCCGCTGCTCCGTACGATGCTCGCGCGCCTCGACGTGGAATGGCTGGACATCGTCGATTACTAGGGTCGTCGATTACCGGTTCAGCGGAACCGGCCAAGTTGCGCCCAAACACCAGGCCCTGGCGCAGGCATCGCTGGTCGGTGCATGGAGCTAGGTGCCGACCAAGGTGCAGGCTCGGTGGTGAACTCCTCGCCTTGCTCAGCCCCCACGCTCGCAGCAAAGATCGCGACGACTGCTGCGAGTTCCTCGGCGGTCGGGTTTCCAGAGACAACCCGCAGGGCAGGTGGTGCCGTCGCTTGGTCTGTCCTGGTCGCCTCGTGGCTCATAGCGGGATGTTGCCGTGCTTCTTGGGCAGGGTACTCCTTGCGCTTGTTGCGCAGGGCTGCGCAGCGCCCGGATCACCTGGGTGCGGGTCTCGTGCGGCAGGATCACTCGGTCGATGTAGCCGCGCTCGGCTGCTTGGTACGGGTTGCACAGGGTGTCGGTGTACTCGTCGATGAGTTCTGCCCGCTCGGGCTTCGGGGTCCTCGGCCGCAGCGAGCTCCTTGCGGTACAGGATGTTGACCGCGCCTTGGGCGCCCATGACGGCGATCTCCGCGGTCGGCCAGGCGAAGTTCAGGTCGCCGCCGAGGTGCTTGGACCCCATGACGTCGTAGGCACCGCCGTAGGCCTTGCGGGTGATGACGGTGACCAGCGGAACGGTGGCCTCGCAGTAGGCGTAGATCAGTTTCGCGCCGCGGCGGATGATGCCGTTCCATTCCTGGTCGGTGCCGGGCAGGAAGCCGGGCACGTCCACGAACGTCAGGACGGGGACGTTGAAAGCGTCGCAGGTGCGAACGAAGCGGGCGGCCTTCTCGCGAGGCGTCGATGTCGAGGGTGCCGGCGAACTGCATGGGCTGGTTGGCGACGATCCCGACCGCGTGGCCCTCGACCCGGCCGAACCCGGTGAGCAGGTTCGGCGCGAACAGTCGGCTGGACCTCGAGGAAGTCGCCGTCGTCGACGACGTGCTCGATCACGGTGTGCATGTCGTAGGGCTGGTTGACCGAGTCGGGCAGGAACGTGTCGAGTTCGCGGTCCTCGTCGGTGATCTCCAGGTCGGCCTCGACGTATGCGCAGGTAGGCGGCTCGGTAGGTTGTTGCTGGGCAGGTGGGCCAGCAGCGATCGCGCACGTAGTCCAGGGCGTCGTGCTTCGTCGCTCGGCCATGTAGTGCGCCACGCCGGACTTGGTGTTGTGCGTGCGGGCGCCGCCGAGGTCCTCGAATGCCACGTCCTCGCCGGTGACCGTCTTGATGACGTCCGGGCCGGTGATGAACATGTGCGAGGTCTGGTCGACCATGACGGTGAAGTCGGTGATGGCGGGGGAGTAGACCGCCCCGCCGGCGCACGGGCCCATGATCAGCGAGATCTGCGGGATGACGCCGCTGGCGTGCACGTTGCGCATGAAGATCTCGCCGTACATGGCCGAGCGAGACCACACCCTCCTGGATGCGGGCGCCGCCGGAGTCGTTGATGCCGATCACCGGGCAGCCGGTCTTCAGGGCGAGGTCCATGATCTTGACGATCTTCTCGCCGAAGACCTCGCCGAGGCGAGCCGCCGAAGACGGTGAAGTCCTGGGCGAATACGCAGACCGGGCGGCCGTCGATCGTGCCGTAGCCGGTGACAACGCCGTCGCCGTAGGGCCGGTTCTTTTCCAGGCCGAAGGCGTGGCTGCGATGGCGCGCGAGTGCGTCAAGCTCGACGAACGAATCCTCATCCAACAGGCCGTTGATCCGCTCGCGAGCGGTCATCTTGCCGCGCTCATGCTGTTTGGCTACTGCCTTGTCTGAACCTGCATGCTCCGCCGCATCACGGCGACGCTGAAGTTCGGCGATTTTGCCCTGCGTGGTGTGCGGATCGACGTCAGCAGCGTCGTTGGGTGTCACATCGGCTTGCGCGGTCATGGTTCCCCTTAGGTCATTTCCCTGGCGTGGGTACGGTAGCAACGTGCCCAACGACACTGATTCAGCATCCCCACTGACATCCGCCGAACTGATCGCTGTCGCTACCGCGGCAGGCGTCGAACTCGGCCAGGTAGTGACGATGGAGAGTGTCGAATCGACAAACGATGAGGCCTTATCGCTGGCTGAGCAAGGAGCTCCGCAGTGGACCGTCGTCACCGCGGAGTACCAAACCGGAGGGCGAGGTCGGTTGGACAGGTCGTGGGAGTCGCGCACCGGCGATGGACTGCTGTTCTCGGTCATCGTGAGGCCTCCCTCGACGCTGCCCGTTCAAAGCTACGGATGGGTTCCGCTGATAGCTGGTGTGGCGGTAGCTAGGGCTCTCAACGTCTTGGGTGTGCCTGCCCGGTTGAAGTGGCCAAACGATGTTGTCGTCGATGGTGACGCGGCCGACGGTTCGCCGGGGCCCCGCAAGTTGGCTGGGCTGCTAGCGGAGCGTCATGGCGACGCCATCATCGTGGGGATCGGTGTCAATGTGTTGGCCGCTCAAGCTGACTTGCCGATTCCGGCGGCAACTTCGGTTGTTCTGGAGGGCGGTCAGGTCAGCCGGGTCGAGTTGTTATGCACCACGCTCGCGCCTTGGCAGCAGCTGTGGTCGGACTTCGTGTCCGCGAATGGCGATGCGGATGCTTCGGGCCTACTGGAGTCTTATAGCGACCTCTGTTTGACGCTAGGACGGCGAGTGCGTGCCGACATCATGGATCGTGCGCCAGTCGTCGGAGTGGCAACCGGAGTTGACTCCTGTGGGCACCTAGTCGTTGAATCCGACCTTGCCAAAGTCGTCGTGTCGGCGGGAGATGTCAACCACCTTCGCTGAGATCGGAACGAACTGGCGGTCCGCTCGCCATGAGCTCTCGGAAATCTCATCGAATTCCAGGGAATCTGGGAAATTTCAGGGAATCTGGCAAATATGGAGCACTCACTATTTGATGGGTCGTCAAACCGTGGAACGATGCCGCTATGGGTGTGTCCTCGGGTTCTTCGCTGCCGTGGTCGCGCACATCAACCCGTAAACGAACCAAAGGCCAGGCGGACACCGAGTCCCCAACCTCAGAACAAGTAGTTGCGGAGCTTCGACGCCACGACCTCGGGCTATTGGGTATTGGTGTGCGCGTGGTGATTGCTGCTGCGCTCCTTGGGGTGGCGTGGGCAGCTCTTGACTCTTGGCAGCTGTTCGGTCCCGTAGTCACCTCAATTCTGAAGTGGACGGTTTTGGGTATTGCCTGCTTCTACTTGCTATTCGGTATCGTCACCCGCTTCATGAGATGGTCCAACGCTCGCACGGTCATCACCAACCAGCGAGTCCTTATCCGCTATCGCCTACGCGAGCCGGGGTGGGAGATTCCGCTGCTCTCGATCGCCGGCGTTAGCTACTCTCGCGGACCCATCGAGCGCTTGTTCGGCGTTGGTCAGTTGCAGATCCAGACCACCTTTGCTCCGTCTGCGGCCGTCGTCAATGATGTTGACGACGTGAAAAGCGACGTGCGCGGAACTGCTGGCACTGCGGGATCGCGCGTGGGCAGTTCATACCCGCCGGATGGCTGGGTACCCGGGCGCTAGCAACGTGGCGCAGACATCGTGACTACCCAACCAAGCGATCACTCGGAGCTCTCCGCGCAGCGTAACGATCCCGTCGAGGAAGTTGGTGCGGTCGAGAGCGCGGAGTCCGCGGAGCCTGAGGTCGAGGCACCCCAAGCGAAGGCCAAAGCTAAGCCTCGCTCCGCGCGCAAGCTTTCCGGGGTCAAGAAGCCCAAGTCGTCAGAAACTGAAGCGGGCGCGACCCCTGAGCAGTTTCTTGAGCACATCCTCGGTGCCAAGTTCGAGTACACCAGCGACGAGGTGGCCGAACTGGCCGGCGTTTCAGAAGAAACGACCCGCCTACTCTGGCGTGCGATGGGGTTCGCTGATGTCGGTACTAATCGAGCATTCACCAAAGACGACGTCGCCGCACTCAAGTCGTTGATTAATCAGATCGACCAGGGCCGACTGAAACTCGATGACGCAATCGAGATTGCCCGCGCGATCGGGCAGAGCACCGCGCGATTGGCCGAGTGGCAGGGCAACACGATCTCTCGAACCCTGCAGGAACGCGGCATTATCGAGGACACCAGCGAGTTGTCTCCCGACGAGGTATTGCCGGTACTACGTGAGTCCGAGGCAATGAAGCCGGTCATGGAGAACCTGCTCATTTACTCCTGGCGTCGTCAAATGGCGGCGGCGGCGGCGCGAGGGGCCACTCCCAATCCAGGTGGATCCAAAGCGAACGCTGACGTCATGTCAGTCGGGTTCGCGGATATTGTCGGATTCACTCGACTATCCCGCCAAATCCCGGACGCTGACCTATCGCAACTCGTGCACACGTTCGAGTCGGTTAGTGCAGACATCGTCGCCGGCACGGGCGCCCGTCTAGTCAAGACCCTCGGTGACGAAGTGCTCTTCTTGGACAAATCGTCGGTAGTGATTGCCGAGACAGCCCTACGTCTGCACGAAGCACACAGAACGAGTCAAGTGTTCCCTCAGATGCGCATCGGGCTGGCCACCGGGTCAGTCGTGCTTCGGATGGGCGACGTGTTCGGAACGACCGTCAACCGTGCGAGTCGGCTGACTGCGATGGCCAAACCCGGAGCGACGTTCGTCGACGCCGGAACGTTTGAGGCACTCGAGGACGATTCCAAGTTCGCTTTCCGCAGTATGAGGCCGCGTCCAGCGCGCGGGTTTGGGCTGCTGCGCGGCTGGTCGATGAGCCGAGGGAAATTCTAACCGCCACATTGGCTACGGGCCCGCCGACAGTAGTATGCGCAATCGTGAGTAACCCGATGCCGAATCATCCGCCGATCTCCGAGCTACGCAAACAAGTCGAGGCTGGTGGGGCTACTCGATACCACGATGCGAATGCGGCAAAGGGCAAGCTGTTCGCCCGCGAGCGAATCGCGTTGCTGGTGGACGAGGGATCGTTCGCTGAGGACGGGATGTACGCCAACGTGCTGGCAGAGGGGCTGCCCAGCGACGGTGTAGTCACCGGTACGGCCACTATCGATGGGCGCCACGTTGCGCTGATGGCCAACGACTCGACGGTGAAGGCCGGTTCATGGGGCGCTAGAACCGTCGAGAAGATCGTGCGGATCATTGAGCGAGCCTACGAGCTGAGCATCCCAATGGTCTGGCTCGTGGATTCCGCCGGGGCTCGAATCACTGACCAGGTTGACTTGTTTCCGGGGCGGCGAGGCGCTGGGAAGATCTTCTGGAATCAGGTGCGAGCGTCTGGCTCTATCCCACAGGTATGCGCGCTGTTTGGCCCGAGCGCTGCGGGTGGCGCCTACATTCCCGCTTTCTGCGACATCGTCATCATGGTGTCGGGCAACGCATCGATGTATCTGGGTTCGGACCGGATGGTCGAGATGGTTACCGGCGAGAAGACCACGCTCGAGGAAATGGGTGGCGCGAAGGTTCACACAAGCTCCAGCGGTGTCGGACACATGTTGGTCAAGACTGAGCAGGAGGCACTAGCCGGAGTGAAGGACTACCTGTCCTACCTCCCACAAAACTGGCAGCAGGAGCCTCCAGTCTTGGAACCGGCCGAGCCCGAGTCGATTGACCTACGCGCGCTAGTCCCGGACAGCGAACGCCAAGCGTTCGACATGCGGCGCTACGTTCGAGGCCTGGTGGACGCCGACTCGTTCTTTGAGATTCATCGCAACTGGGCACGCGAACTGGTGGTCGGTTTTGCCCGAATGGACGGCCGTGTCGTCGGAGTGGTTGCGAACAACCCGATGTTCAAGGGCGGGGTGCTCTTCGTCGATTCGGCCGATAAGGCGACACGCTTCATTCAACTCTGCGACGCCTTCAACGTTCCGTTGATCTTCCTATCTGATGTCCCAGGCTTCATGGTCGGTAGCGCGGTCGAGAAGCAGGGCATCATTCGACATGGCGCCAAGATGATCACGGCAGTCAGTGAGGCAACCGTTCCTAAGTTCTGTGTCGTGGTTCGCAAGGCGTACGGCGCAGGTCTCTACGCCATGGCTGGGCCCGGGTTCGCTCCAGACGCCACGATCGCGCTGCCGTCGGCGAAGATTGCTGTCATGGGTGCGGAGGCGGCCGTGAACGCGGTCTACGCAAACAAGATCGCAGCTATCGAGGATCAGGCGCAGCGTGAGGAGTTCGTGGCTAACAAGCGCGAGGAGTACGAGGTCGATATCGATGTTGTGCGGCTAGCCAGTGAGTTGGTAATCGACAACATTGTCGAACCTGAGGATCTACGACGGGAGTTGATCCTGCGGCTAGCGGCGGCAGCCACGAAGGACCGGACGTTCTCGCGTCGTCGCCATGGAGTGACGCCCGTTTAGATCTCGGACAGTTCCAGCAGCTTCTCGTCTGGCACCTCTTCGGTGTCTGGGAAGACCCACTTGCGGTAGGACCAGAACCGGAACAGAGTGCCGAGTGCCAAACCGATGACGTTGGCGCTGATGTTGTCGGCCAGTGCGCTATCTAGGCCGAGTGCGTAGTGGCTAAACCAGAGGCAGCCAAGAGCGATACCCATCCCGACGATGTTCAGAACGAAGAACAAGACGTATTCGCGGGTATAGGAGGTCCGGCCGCGGTGGCGAAACGTCCAGAAGCGGTTGCCGAAGTACGCAAAGGTCGTGGCCACTGCCACCGAAATGACTTTGGCGGTCAGTGGCTTGTCTGCCAGAAGTCCACCCCCGGCGTACATCAACAGGTTGAACAGGCCAACGTCGATCACTAGTGCCATCAGGCCGACCGCGCCAAACTTGGCTACCTCGCGGTACAACAGTTCCACTCGCGCGCGCCACGGAGCTACGAACTCTGCGATGCGTCCGCGCGAGGAGGTGTCGGGGGAAGTCTGGGTCATGGTTTGAGAGTACCCGCCTCGTGGGATGATGAAACGCTGCTGGACGTGAATCGGATCACCGTGTTGATCGCTTCGTTCGTCATCTCGGCACCCTCTCGTCTCGCAGGATCGGCGTGGCAGGGCGCGACGGAAGTCGGCCACACTATTTGTTTCGGTATCTATCGCAGGTGACTGTGCTCAGACTGAGCCTATTGGGTCGGGCTGGGATGTGCAGTAATTACGGTCGCCAGCAGTCTTGACTGAATGAGTCACCAAGTTTCGCCCAAGCAGAGCCACAAGCAAGCCACAAGCAAGCCACCAAGTCAGTGAGATGCTTCCCACCCAGGATGCGAATGAAGGAGTAACCCGTGGATTTACGGCTCTCGGATGAGCACGAAGCACTGCGCAAGACGGTCGAGGAGTTCGCCCGCGACGAGGTTGCACCAGTCATTGGGGACTATTACGCGCGAGGCGAGTTCCCGTTGCCGTTGGTCGAGAGCATGGCAAGCCTGGGGCTGTTTGGCCTGCCGTTCCCCGAGGAGTACGGCGGCATGGGCGGGGACTTCGTCGCTCTCTGCGTTGCGATCGAGGAACTCGCCCGAGTGGACTCCTCCATGGCGATCACGCTCGAGGCGGGCGTGTCGCTCGGTGCGATGCCGATCTATCGATTCGGATCTGAAGAACTCAAGCGTGAGTGGTTACCTAAGTTGACGACCGGACAGATGCTCGGCGCGTTCGGCCTCACCGAGGCAGGTGCGGGATCCGATGCCGGAAGTACCCGGACGAAGGCCTACCTCGATGGCGATGAGTGGGTCATCAATGGATCGAAATCCTTCATCACAAACTCTGGCACGGCTATCACCGGACTCGTCACGGTCACCGCTGTTACCGGCGAGAACGCCGACGGTAGTAAGCGGATCTCCTCCATTTTGGTTCCAGCCGATGCCCCGGGATTCACCGTCTCGCGCGAGTACGACAAGTTGGGCTGGAATGCCTCCGACACTCACGAACTCTCGTTCACAGATGTCCGGGTGCCGGCAACGAACTTGGTGGGAGAAGAAGGCCGCGGCTACGCGCAGTTCCTGCGGATCTTGGATGAAGGTCGGATCGCCATCGCGGCTCTGGCCACCGGTCTAGCACAGGGGTGCGTCGACGAGTCAGTCAAATACGCGACGCAGCGCGAGACCTTCGGTCGCCCGATTGGAGCACACCAGGCGGTCTCTTTCATGATCGCCGATATGGAAATGAGGGCTTATACCTCGCGCCTAGCGTGGCGTGATGCGGCAGCCCGAATGGCCGCCGGGGAACCCTTCAAACGGCAGGCCGCGATCGCAAAACTCCACTCATCCAACGCCGCTATGGACAACTCTCGCGCTGCCACGCAGGTCCACGGTGGTTACGGATTCACGATCGAGTTTCCGGTCGGGAGGTTCTACCGCGACGCAAAAATCCTGGAAATCGGCGAAGGAACTTCCGAGGTTCAGCGCATGCTGATTTCCCGTGACCTCGGTTTGCCGCAAGGATAGGGCCATGAATGACGATGAGATGACTGACGGCACGGGCGCGACGCAGGCAACCGACCAATCTGGATACGCGATTAATCGCGTCCCACACCCCGATGCTCCCGAGCTCTCGGTTGTGGCCATGTCCTCGCCAGACGAGTTGGTGGTGAGCTTCATTCCGGCAGCGGGAATGGTTGGCTCATCGATTCGGCACCGGGGCGAGGAGATCCTCGGGATGCGCGGCGGACTGAACGCCTACGTGGAATCGGGAAAGACGTTCGGTATTCCGCTACTCGCGCCGTGGGCGAATCGACTTGCCACCACGCAGTTCGATGGGGTCGATCTCGTCATCGATGGAACCCCTGGCGTGCATCGCGACGAGAACGGTCTGGCGATCCATGGCCTGCTCGCGGGCTGCTCTGATTGGGACGTTACCCGCCTCGAGGTAGTGGAAAGCGGGTCCGAGGCAGGCGTGCATCTGGTAGCCGAACTCGACTTCAACGCCGACCGGCCAGAATTCCCGGCGTTTCCGTTCCCGCATGTACTGACGGTGGCTGTCTGGGTTCACGAGGCCAGCATCACGATTAAGACGTCTGTTACTGCCACCTCCGAGCAGCAGGTTCCGGTGGCCTTTGGTTGGCACCCATACTTCGCACCGCCAGGCGGGGACCGCCAAGACTGGACCTTGGCCAAACCCTTCACTCACCATGTCGAACTCAGCGATCAGACTGTGCCGACCGGTGAGGTGACGCGCGTGCCAGTTGAGGTCGATGTGCTCGGTGATCCAAAGAACGGCGGGCTCGTCTTTGACGACCTCTTCTGCCAAGTTCCCGAAGGTACGGCGGCTTTCATCGAGGGCGGCAGTCGACGGATTACGCTCTCGTATGACAGCGGCTACGAATACGCGGTGTTGTTCGCACCGGCGGACCAGGATCTTGTCGCCATCGAGCCGATGTCTGCGCCGACGGATCCATTTGCTGGGCACTTCCCGGTCCGCACGGTCAAAGCGGGCGAGACGTTCGCGGCGACCTACACGATTACTATCACCGATTCCGGGGTCACTCCGTGACGGACGATTTTCCAACCGTCGGGGTTATCGGAGGTGGTCAGCTGGCCAGAATGATGCAGCAAGCAGCGATCGGCCTCGGAATCAACCTCCGAGTGCTTTCCGTTGACCCGGCGGACAGCGCGGCATTAGTGATCAACGATGTGCGCGTTGGTGCGCACGACGACCCCGAGGCAGTGCGGGCCTTCGCCGAAGGTTGCGATGTGGTGACCTTTGACCACGAGCACGTGCCACCAGGCCTACTCGAGGAACTCGAGGTACAGGGGATCGCGGTACGCCCTGGCCCAGAGGCCCTGATCAATGCTCAAGACAAGATCGTTATGCGCCGCACGCTGACGGAAGCGGGAATTCCGTGCCCCCGCTGGGCCGCCATTAGCCCAGCAGCGGGGTCTGCGTCACAGCGAGCCGACCTCGAGGCGTTCGGCTTGGCAGTCGGCTGGCCGTTGGTGATGAAGACGTCCAGGGGTGGCTATGACGGCCGGGGAGTATGGGTCGTCGATTCAGTGGAGCATGCACTCGCCACGATCGAGGAGAATCCGCTGACCGAGCCGAATGCATGGCTCTTGGAGGAGAAGGTCGACTTCACTGCAGAGTTGGCCGCCCAGATTGTGCGATCACCTCATGGCCAGGCCGTCACGTATCCGGTGGTCCAAACGGTCCAACAAGATGGAATATGCAAGGAAGTTGTCGCTCCGGCACCTGGTCTGGACGAGGAAACGGCGATTTCTGCCCAACGCATCGCCCTGGGAGTGGCGCAGGTTGTTGGCGTCACGGGAATGCTGGCCGTCGAGCTCTTCAAGACGGACAGTGGTCTCCTAGTCAACGAACTGGCTATGCGCCCGCACAACTCCGGTCACTGGACTATCGACGGGTCCGTCACATCGCAGTTTGAGAACCACCTGCGGGCCGTCCTTGATCTACCGCTCGGTAGTCCAGCCCCGTTGGCGAGGTACAGCGTGATGGTCAACGTCCTTGGAACGGACAAGGGCGATCTGTACGCCGCGTACCGACACGTTATGGCCCGCGATCCGCGCATCAAGGTGCACATGTACGGCAAAAGCGCTCGGCCAGGGCGCAAACTAGGACACGTGACCGCAGTCGGCAATGATTTAGGTTCCCTCCTGGAACGGGCACGCCACGCCTCCGACTACTTGGCCGGTGTTATCGATGAGTGATCCCGATACAGGTGCCACGCCCTTAGTGGGGGTGGTGATGGGTTCGGACTCCGACTGGCCGATCATGCAGGCCGCCGCCGCGGTCTTGGGGGAGTTCGATGTTGCGTACGAGGTCGATGTCGTCTCCGCCCATCGGACGCCGACGGACATGATCAGTTACGGGCAACGGGCGGCTTCGCGTGGACTCCGGGTGATCATTGCCGGTGCAGGTGGAGCCGCGCATCTACCGGGGATGCTGGCAGCAGTGAGCCCACTACCGGTTATCGGTGTGCCAGTGTCCTTGAAGAAGCTCGATGGGATGGATTCGTTGCTGTCCATCGTCCAGATGCCAGCAGGTGTGCCAGTCGCCACCGTCGCGATCGACAATGCGCGCAATGCTGGCCTATTGGCGGTACGGATTCTTGGTGTGGGCGACGCCGGTCTGCGCAGCCAGATGGTGCAGTTTCAAGATGATCTAGGAGATCAAGCGCGCGCAAAAGGGGCCAAGCTACGCGAGCTGGATAACTAGACCAGCCGCTGGTTAAGCGCAGGGATTGTCGGCCGCCGTCGCGGGTTTGTCTGGATCAGCAGTGTCGGCTGCGGCGGCAACGTTCACTGCCTTCACACCGTCGTAGTCGCTGC
Source organism: uncultured Actinomycetes bacterium (assembly GCA_963821045.1). Lineage (GTDB taxonomy): Bacteria > Actinomycetota > Actinomycetes > S36-B12 > UBA10799 > UBA10799. The sequence goes on from CAWGCB010000002.1 coordinate 413,079, forward strand.
CAACGGTGATTCTGAAAGTGCGGCCAAGGTTCGAGACCTCCTCGAACGTCGCGTTGGGGAACGCAGCTTCCAGGGTCTTCACCGAGGTGCTGTAGCGCGGGTCGTACTCGATTACTGTTTCGGTCCCTGTTTGCTTCGCGGCGTTTTGCACGGTGGAACTCACCGCGTAACCGGCCGATTCGAGTTCGTTGGCGGCTTTGGTGCCGAGGCCCGAGACTGTCGAGCCGTTGAAGACCCGAACGGAGATTTCTCCCGGGGCAATTTCCACAGTCTCACCGGACTGTTTCTTCGAGCCACTGGTGATGGGTGCGCCCGTCTTCAACGTGTCGAATAGCGCCGCAGACTTCTGTTCGTCCCAGGTGACAACCGAGCCGACGCCGCTGACGTTGAGTTCCTCGCCCACTGGGATCGTCTGAAACGTCACAGACGAGGGGCTCACGGATCGGAGTTTGCCAGCGATATCCCACATCTGGCGGTTTCCGAAGTCCTCGTCGACGGTGACGGACCCAGCCGCCGCATTCATGAAGCCCAGTAGCCGGGGTGGATTGAGGACGACTGCCGGACTCATCGCCTGATTAAACATGGCGCCAACAAATGCCTGCTGGCGCTTCATCCGGCCAAGGTCTGCGCTCGGGTCGAAGTAGCGGGCTCGGACGTACCCAAGCGCCTGCGCTCCATCGAGAGTCTGCTCGCCGGCGGGTAGGTCCAGGCCTGCCTTTTCATCTTGGATCGGCGTCTTCGTGCAGATTGGCACGCCGCCTAAGCCATCGACCATCGACACGAAACCGGCAAAGTTAATCTCTGCGTAGTGGTCGATATGCACACCGGTCGCTTGCTCGACAGTTTGCACCGCGAGGCTGGGCCCCCCGATGCTGTACGCCGCGTTGATCTTCTGTTTCGAGGCCTCGCTAGTGACTCCGGTCGCACCCGTGTGCGCGGGGATGTCCACGTAGGAATCGCGGGGGATGCTCACCACGCCGACGGAGCCGTCGTCTGCGATATGAACGAGCATCATCGAGTCCGTGTGACGCCCATACTCGCCGCTGCCAACGTGTAGCTCCTTGCGTTCCTTCTTCGAGAGTCCTGTTCGGTCGTCGGACCCAACGAGGAGAATGTTGGTTCCACCATCGTTATCGGGGCGGTTGTTGACGTTGTTGAACACATCGACGTGTTCGACTTGTCCGGTTACCTCAGATGCTGTTGCGTAACCGATACCGCTTGCCGCCAGCACACCTGCAGCCAACACAACGCCGATCGTTCGTCGGCGTTGGTGCATGCGAGCACCGTCACTGGCTGGCATGTGCTGTCCTTTCGAGGTGGGTTGCAGTCCGTCCTGGTTGCCGGGTTGTGGGCGAGCGAGGGCGTTCTACTCAGTGGTGCGACGCAGTGGGCTGGGCACGCGTTCCGCCTATTAGACGATACGCACCTCGTGTTGTGGTGTTTGCCACGCCTAGTTCGGCCGCTTCGGGGGTACGTTTATCCCGATGACTTCTCAACCCGATGGGCCTGTTGACACTCCGGCGGTGTCGGTCATCATGCCTGTCCTCAACGAAGAGCCCTACCTCGCCGCCTCCGTAGCCGCAATTCTGGACCAGGACTACCCCCGTCAGATGGAGGTAATTCTGGCGCTCGGGCCCTCTCGCGACCGTACTGACGACGTTGCGGAGCAACTCGTCGAGCAGGATCCACGGGTGCGGACTGTCGCCAACCCGACAGGGAAGACGCCCGCCGGTTTGAATGCGGCACTGAGCGTGGCGCGCGCCCCTGTGGTGGTCCGGGTCGATGGGCACTGTGAACTTCCGAAGGACTACATCAGCGTTGCTGTCGAGACGCTCGAGCGAACGGGTGCAGACAACGTGGGCGGGATTATGGCCGCGGTCGGTCAAACTCCGTTCGAGTCCGCCGTGGCAGTCGCGATGACGTCTCCCCTTGGCGTGGGCGGAGCCGCGTTCCACGTCGGAGGGGTCGAGGGAGAGGCTCAGACTGTCTATCTCGGTGTGTTTCGGGCGTCAGCTCTGGAGCGAGTAAACGGATACGACGAACGCTTTGACCGGGCGCAGGACTGGGAGATGAACCACCGAATCCGCGAATCCGGTGGCCTCGTGTGGTTCAACCCAGCGATGAGCGTTACTTATCGACCCCGTCCAACTGTCAAGGCGCTCGCTCGGCAGTACTTCGAGTACGGGTCGTGGCGCCGAGAAATCATGCGTCGGCACGACGGGACTGTCGAGTTCCGCTACCTGGCACCACCCGCTGCGGTCGCAGCTATTGCGACCGGAACGCTACTCGGGCTGGCTGGGGCACTGCGCGGATCGAGGGCGCTCGCTGCGGTGGGTTTCGCGGCGCCCCTGGGTTACGTAGCATCAGTCAGTATCGGGGGTAGGCTCATTGGACGCGCCGAACCGCCTAGTATTCGGGCTCGGGTCCCAATCGCGCTGGCCACGATGCACATGGCCTGGGGGGTCGGATTCCTGACATCTAGGCGACGAATCGATAAGCACCGTTAGTAACCGACGGCGCGCAGTAGAGTCCGCCGGGCTGACAACGACTGGCCGTAGCCGACTACGATCGCTGGCGGGCGAGGGCCAGCGCAGCGAGACTAGTGACAGGGGCTAGTAGTGAGAGGAAGTGAACAGTGGCAGATGTAGCCGTGGACGTAAAGGAGTCCTCTGGTGACGATGAGTTCACCGGCGACTACCACGTATACGAGCCGTACAAGGCCGGGCTTCCTCCGCACCTCGGTTCGTACGTGCGCGAGGTCTGGCGTCGTCGCGAGTTCATGCGCGAGATGGCCACCTCCAACATTCGTGCTAACCAGCAGGACACCTGGGTGGGACGGATCTGGACCATCCTCGATCCGCTGCTCATGGGCGGTATCTATTTCATCCTGGTAACGATCCTCGCTCGCGGGGCGACGATTCCGTTCTTCTTCGTTTACTTGATGTCCGGCTTGTTCTTCTTCTCGATCTTGCAGACCGCGACCCAACAAGGTGTGAAGTCGGTGTCGTCTTCGGGGAAGATGGTCACGAACACCGCCTTCCCCAAGATTCTGCTCCCGCTCGCATCGGTCCGATCAGCTATCTCGGAACTGTTGCCGTCGATCGCGGTGTTGATTGTGCTGGGACTGATCTTTGGCGTCCGGCCGCACTGGAGTTGGTTCGCCTGCATTCCGCTGGTCCTCATCATGCTGGTGTTCGCGACCGGAATGTCGTTCCTCGTCGCCACGATGCAGGTCTACTTTCGAGATACGAAGAACTTCCTGCCGTACGTGATGCGCTTGTGGTTCTACGCCTGCCCGATCCTCTGGTCGGTCTCGCAGTTGCCGGAACGCTTCGAGTGGATTCGCATCGTCAACCCTGCGTTCGACCTCGTTGCCTCTTTCAGTGCAGCGTTCGTCTACGGCTCTTGGCCGGCGGGCCAAGCCTGGATAGTTTCAAGCATCTGGGCGCTGTTCGCGCTGTGTCTGGGTACCTACGTCTTCTTGATGAGGGAGCGGGACTTTGCCGTCCGTATCTGAGCCCGCGATTCGCGTGCAGAACCTGTCGATCACGTATCGGACCACATTCGAGCGCAAGCCGACCATCAAAGAGGCTCTGCGCCGAGCGGGTCGCGGTCAGCGAGTGGTGCGCGAAGTCGAGGCGGTCAAGGACGTTTCCTTCGATCTTCCGCGCAGGCGAGTCTTGGGGATCATCGGGCGCAACGGTGCCGGAAAGTCGACCCTGGTTCGCGCGGTCGCTGGAATCCTCCCGCCAACCAAGGGTCGGATCGAGATCCGTGGGCGCGTGAGCACTCTGCTGGCCCTCGGGGTGGGCTTCAACAACAAGCTCACTGGCTACGAGAACGTTGTCCTCGGAGGTTTGGCCGCCGGCTACACGCGAGCCGAGGTGGAGCGCAAAATGGAGCAGATCGCTGAATGGACCGAACTCGGCGAGTTCCTGGAAATGCCCGTCAAGACGTACTCCTCCGGCATGTCGAGTCGACTGGCGTTTGCCGTCGCCGTCCACATGGAGCCAGACATCCTCATCGTCGACGAGGCACTGTCCACCGGTGATGCCTACTTCAAGGCCAAAGCAATGGCCAAAATGGACGAACTGCTCGATCAGGCGCACACGATGCTGGTGGTGTCTCACGCGCTGGGCACGATTCAACAGATGTGCACAGACACCATCTGGCTCGAGAAGGGGAACCTACGGATGTACGGACCGCCCGAGGAAGTCATTGCGGCCTACAACAACGACACCGGAGTGAACCCAGATGCCGCAACCACGCTGGAAGACTTCTAGTACGAACTGCGAGCAAGACGATCTGCGGGCGCGCAAACTGTGGGCGGGTCGAGTTACGGGCGACCGAGTCCGCGGAACTCCCAGCCAGCAGCTCGCCACTTCTGCGCATCGAGAGCATTGCGAGCATCGAAGATTCGATTAGCGGCCGTCACCTCGGCTAGTTGCGCTGGCTCGATCGCCAAGAACTCCTGCCACTCGGTAAGCAGCAACACTAGGTCGGCCTGCGCGCATGCGCTCAGGGCCGAGTCCGCGTACTCCAGGGTCGGGTAGATAGCTGCGGCGTTCTCGTTGGCATGGGGGTCATAGATCCTCACTCGCGCGCCCTGCAGGTGCAGGTTGGCGGCGACATGGAGGGCGGGGGAGTCTCGAACATCGTCGCTGTTTGGTTTGAAGGCGGCACCGAGCACCCCCACTCGTTTACCCACGAGAGCCCCGCCCAGCATCGCTGTGGCAGCTTCGGCCGCCCTCTCGCGTTGGCGCAGATTGATCTCATCGATCTCGCGCAGAAACGACAGCGTGTCGTCGACTCCCAGTTCGCCCGCGCGGGCCATGAACGCGCGCAGATCTTTGGGTAAGCATCCCCCGCCGAAGCCAATTCCCGCCCGCAGGAACTCCGGGCCGATGCGACTGTCGTAACCCAACGCTTGCGCTAGTAGGCCGACGTCGGCGCCAACCTTGTCGCATACCTCAGCCATGGCGTTGATGAAGGAGATTTTGGTGGCCAGGAACGAGTTGGCGGCAACCTTCACCAGTTCGGCAGTGGCCAAATCTGTCCGTAGGTAGGCAACGCCGTTCTCCAAAGGAACGCTGTATACGTCGCGCAGGGCCTGATCTGCTGCGTCGCTGGTGGTCCCTACGACGATGCGATCCGGGTGCTGAGTGTCGGCGACGGCGTGCCCTTCGCGCAGGAACTCAGGGTTCCAAGCGAGGTCAACTGTGATACCCGTTGGAGCGATGCTGCGGGCACGCCGCGACAGCCTGGCAGCTGTACCAACCGGCACTGTCGACTTACCGACCAACAAAGCGTCACGCGTTAACAGTGGAACGAGGCCGTCAACCGCAGCATCAACGTAGGTCACGTCAGCGGCATTTGAGCCAGGTTGCTGGGGCGTGCCGACGCAGATGAAGAAGATGTCTGCGAACTCGGCAGCATCAGCCAAGTCCGTGCTGAACCGCAACCGCCCGCTGGCTAGCGAGCTTTGCAGCACGTCCCCAAGCCCAGGTTCGAAGAATGGTGGGACGCCTGCCAGCAGTTGCTCGATCTTTTTGGCATCGACATCGACACCGATCACATCGAAACCGAAGTCGGCCATGCAGGCTGCGTGGACGGCTCCGAGGTAGCCGGTCCCGATCACAGCGAGTCGGGGTCGGATTTGCGTGGATTCGGGCATGGGCGCAAGGCTAGTCGTAGCTGCCCGCAATGCTCGGGGGTGACGCGCAATCAGCTACCCATTAGCCAACGAGGTGCCGAGTTTGCTGAGGGTCCCGCATGCTTTCGTATACTTGCGAGCGCAACAGGAACGAGGCATCTTGTCATCCACGATTCCTCATGAATGATTCCTCATAAACACAGAGACAGAGGTAACGAACTTACATGGCTGCTAACCCGGACTTTGACTCCTTCCAGCTGTCGCCGGAGCACGTTGAACTCCGCAGCGCGATACGCCAGCTTTCGCTGGACAAGATCGCGCCCCGGGCAGCCGAGATCGACGACACGGCGCAGTTCCCGTGGGACGTCTACGAAGCGCTCGCGGCCTCCGGATTCCACGCGATCAGCATCCCCGAGGAGTACGGCGGTTCAGGTGGCGACAACCTGGCGGCTTGCATCGTCGTTGAAGAGGTCGCCCGAGTCTGTGGCTCAAGTTCGCTGATTCCCGCCGTGAACAAGCTCGGCACGACCCCGCTACTCGTCGGCGGTGGCGAGGAGGTCAAAGCACGCTACTTGCCCGAGGTTGCCAGCGGCGAGGCAATGTTCTCCTACGCCCTATCTGAGCCCAGCGCCGGAAGCGATGCGGCGAGTATGGCCACGACGGCAGTCCGTGATGGTGACGAGTGGATTCTCAATGGCAGCAAGATGTGGATCACCAATGCGGGGATCTCCAAGTACTACACCGTGATGGCCAGTAGCGATCCTTCGAAGGGGTCGCGCGGAATCTCCGCATTTGTCGTCCATGCCGATGATCCCGGCTTCAGCCTGGGTGCACCGGAGCGCAAACTCGGTATCAAGGGTTCTCCGACCTGCCAGGTGTTCCTGGACAACGTCCGGATTCCGGCTGACCGGATGGTTGGCGAGGAGGGAACCGGCTGGGTCACCGCAATGAAGGCACTCGATGTGACCCGCGTATGTATCGGTGCCCAGGCCGTCGGACTGGCCCAAGGTGCGCTCGACGCAGCCATTGCCTACGCCAAGGAACGCGAGCAGTTCGGCAAGCCGATCGCGGACTTCCAGGGAATCCAGTTCATGCTCGCCGATATGGCAATGCAGATCGAGGCTGCCCGTCAGTTGGTCTACCACGCCGCCGCAGTTAGTGAACGTGGCGAGCCATCGGCGACCTACTTTGGTGCTGCGGCGAAGGCATTTGCCTCTGACGTTGCGATGAAGGTCACCACAGATTGTGTGCAAATCTTCGGCGGATATGGGTATGTCAAGGACTACCCGGTCGAGCGCTTTATGCGTGACGCCAAGATCACTCAAATCTACGAAGGTACGAACCAGATTCAACGGATCATCATTGCCCGCGCTTTGATGAACGGGACTTCTGGCGCATCCAAGTAGTATCGATGCCGTAGCTGGCGGGGTACCAAACTGGAAGAACGGTCAACTAAGGGGCGTTAGTGTCTGAGCTAGTACTTCATATTGGGACGAAGAAGACCGGCACCACCGTCCTGCAGGACTACCTCCTAGCTAACGTCGAGGTTCTCAAGGCCAACGGTTGGAAGTATCCGGAGTTCAACGGGAACCGCAACCACCTGAACTTCGCTGTCCCGTTTCAAGAGAAGATCTCGGCCTTCCACGTTATGAAGGGCCTAGACACTCCTGAGGGTCGGCAGGTATTCATCGATAACCTCGGTACTGCGCTCGCCGAACGTGTTGAACCTGGTGACCGCTGGGTAATGACCAGCGAGTTCTTCAGCAGCAGGTTAGTAAGTCACGCTGAGGTTCAGGCAGCAGTGGACTTCTTCCGAACGTACTTCGACAAGATCACTGTCGTCGTGTTCTTCCGCCGCCAAGAGTTCATTTTGCCCAGCACATACTCCCAGTCCGTTAAGGACGGGGACTCGCCAGCCTGGGGATGGGGATATTGCTCAAAACGTCTCGGACTGTTCGACGCGCTGGGAACCTACTCCCGCTGGGCTGATGCAGTCGGGCCGGAAAACGTCATTGCGATCCCGTACTTGGAGGCATTCAAGAATGATGCCCTCGCGGTGCGGATTCACTTCGGCGACGCGACGGGAATCGAGATGACGGAGGAGTTCACGGTCGATGCGAACGTGGCGAACCGGTCTCTGACGAGCGAAGGTATCGAGTTCCTCCGCGTAATCAACCCGAGTATCCCGCGGCTAACCAAGGACCGAAAGTCGAATCTTCCACTGCGTTCTGCGGCCGTTGCCCGAGTCATGGAACTAACCAAGGACAGCCCGAGGTTCGTTCCCGATGGGGAGACGTTGACGCAAATCTCCGAGTACTACCGAGCGTCCAACGAGGAGCTTGTGCGACGCCTCGGGGGCGGACCGGAATGGCAGGAGTGGCTCGATCAGTCCTTTGATCCAGCCCAGGTGGGGTCAGCCAAAAGGCTGTCTAGTAGTCGCCTGAAGGCACTGCTCAAGGGAGTGAAACAACCAGTGGGTCCGATCCCCCCAGATGTGCTCGATATTTCGACAACCAAGAGGCTAGCCGCCAGAGTTAAGGGCAGCCTTCGCGAACGGTTCCGTGAGGGTAGGTCCAGCAAGTGAGTGATATCCGAACAGCCGCAGTCGTCCTAGCCGGTGGCGTGGGAGAGCGAGTCGGGCTCTCGATCCCGAAGCAACTGATCAAAGTAGCCGGACGTCCAATCGTCGAGCACACGATTGCCCTATTCGAAGAAGCCGATGAGATCGACGAAATCATCGTCATGATGGCTCCCGGCCACCTCGATTCAATCAGCGACATCGTCAAGAAGGGTGGCTACAGCAAAGTCACCGCGATCTTGGAGGGAGCCTCTACTCGCAACGGCACGACGGAGCGAGCGATCGAGGCGCTCGGTGACGAAGAGTGCAACGTGCTCTTCCACGACGCAGTTCGGCCGTTGCTTTCTGATCGAATCATCCGCGAACTCATCAAGGCACTCGAAACCTACGACGCGGTGGATACGGCGATCCCGTCAGCTGACACCATCATCCAGGTCGACACACCGAGCGCTGACGAGTTGCCCAGCGGTCGCCTCGAACAGATCGTCGATGTACTCCCGCGTCACCTGCTACGCCGGGGGCAGACCCCTCAGGCATTCAAACTCTCGGTGATCAGGCGGGCCTACGAGTTGGCTGCCCTCGACCCAGACTTCGTCGCTACTGACGACTGCACCGTCGTGCTGCGCTACCTGCCAGATGTGCCGATCGCGGTCGTTGGCGGTAGCGAGCAGAACATGAAGGTCACCGAGCCGATCGACGTTTTCGTCGCGGACAAGCTGTTCCAGCTCGGAAGCCATGATCGGCCAGATACTCGCACCCGACAGGAGTACGAGCAACTGCTTGCCGGCAAGACGCTGGTCATTTTTGGCGGCTCCTACGGGATCGGCGGCGACATCGCCGAACTGGCCCGCAGTTACGGTGCGAACGTCATGTCGTTCTCTCGTTCATCGACCGATACTCACGTCGAGAAGCGCGACGATGTTCGGTCCGCGTGCAAACAGGTGCTCGCCGCAACCGGTCGAATCGACTACGTCGTAAATACCGCGGGCGTCTTACCGCGCGGCGAGCTCGCCGAGGCCAGCGAGGAGACCATCTACCACGCCACCGGGGTCAATTACCTCGCTCCGATCTTCATTGCCCAAGAGTTCTTTCCCCACCTGGCGGCCTCGGGCGGCTCGCTGTTGCTGTTCACCTCAAGTTCCTATACCCGCGGAAGAGCTAGCTACAGTCTGTACTCCTCCGCCAAGGCTGGGCTGGTGAACCTCACCCAAGCCCTCGCCGACGAGTGGGCAACTGCTGGGGTGCGAGTCAACTGCATCAACCCCGAACGAACGGGAACGCCGATGCGAACCAACGCGTTTGGCGCGGAGCCTCCCGGCAGCTTGCTGGCTAGTGAAGTCGTCGCGGCTACATCGCTGGATGTCTTGCTCGCGGACCAAACTGGGCACATCATCGACGTTCGCCGAGTAGACCCATTAGCGCCCACAGAACTTGAGGGTGGTTTGGCAAGCGATCATGGCTCGACGTCGGGCGCCAAATAGATGGCACTGACCCGAGAGGTCGGCGACCTTGCCTACAAGGCCAAGCGCCGACTTGCCCGTCGAAAAGTCCTTCGCCGGTTGAAGGGCCAGCAGGACGCCCTGGCGAAGCGCTCGTATCAAGTCGGCGTCTACTTCGGCGATCCCCTGATGAACTTCTACCAACTACGTCAGTGGGTTGGACCGCTGCGTGAGTTAGCGGCCAGCGTCGGCGTGGTCTGCATCTTCCGGTCAGCCGAGACCGCCCTTGCGGCCCTCGATGATCCGACCTTCACGCTCCCAGTTGCCTACGCTGGAGCGCATCGAGACCTCGACCCCATCATCGCCTCGCAGGATCTCAAAGTTGTCCTCTACGTCAATCACCACCAACGAAACTTCGCCATGTTGTGGCAGCCGAGCGTGTTGCACGTCTACATCGGCCACGGCGAATCCGACAAGGTGGCGATCTCGGCTTCCAATCAGCTCAAGGCATACGACTTCACGCTGGTGGCCGGACAGGCAGCAATAGACCGGATCAACCGACGGCTCATCAACTACGACACCGATGACCGAGCGATCGCCGTGGGGCGTCCGCAGGTTGATCAGCCGATCGTCGACCGGGCCCCAACAACAGATAAACCGTTGACGGTGCTGTACGCGCCGAGTTGGGAGGGCGATCGCTCGTTCAACCATTATGGAACCCTCGAATCGCATGGCGAGACGTTCGTCGAGGCACTGCTGGCCGACGGTCGGTACCGAGTGATCTTTCGTCCGCACCCGCTGACCGGCAAGCTGAGTCGTTCCTACGCCAAGGCCGGCGAGCGGATTGCCGCTCGGTTGGCGGCGGCGAATCAAGCGCGACCCCAGAGTGCACACCTTGTTGATCGAGGCCCGGACTTCGGATGGCAACTGGCGGCAGCTGACTGCTGCATCGCTGATATCTCGGCAGTCGCTTTTGACTGGTTGGCCAGCGGAAAGCCGCTGGTGATTGCTGAACCTAGTGGCCAGACATCCATCGTTGATTCGCAGAGTGCGATCGCTCGTCTGCCGATGGTCTCCGCGCAGCAGGCCGCGGATGTGCCACGGATACTCGATGAGGTGGCAACGGGATCCGCGGGCGCAGACCTCGAGAGCATTCGTGAGTACTGTTTTGGTGACGCAACGCCCGGTTCTGCGACGAGCCGCTTTGTGGGGGCCATCACCGATCTGATGGCACTGCGCGACCGTCAAATCAGTTCGCTTTGACGCAGCCGTCAGCCGTCACTCTGGCTTAGCTCTCGGGCGCGTTGTGCTCGCTGGCTACGGTGCTCGATGCGCTCGTTCGCTCGCTGGATGAGTCCGGTGACCGATCGTTTGAACAGTTCGGTTCCCGACAACTCACCGTCGCCTATTAGGTACCCACGCACCTCACGCCGACGCTGCGCCTGCTGGTCCTCGCTGGTACCGAGCACTGTGGCGATCAGCTCATCGATCCCAGCACCGTCGCGGCTGATGATGATTCCGCCACCGGCCGATGGGTATTCCTCAATGAATCCCAGGGTTCCCAAATCCGTGGTGTCGCAGACTGCGTAAGGACGATCAACGCTAATGAAGTCGCTGAGCACGCTGGAGACATCGGTGACGAGGGCATCGGCGTACTCGAAGCAACTGAACAAATTCACGTCGGAATCGCGCCGAATCACGATATTTGCACTCGGGTCGCACTGTCCGAAGAAGTCCGCCCCGAACTGCTGGCTCAGCGCCTGCAACTCGGTCGCGGATCCACTTTGGGCGCTCGCTCGTTGTTTGGCTGACATCTGTGACGGGGGCAGATCTTTGATTGATCCGGGGTTCTTGAGCAGTTTGAGGATCTTGTTGTGAGCGGCCCGTGCCCGGTGACTGCGAATGCCGGTGAACGGGTGCGGCTTATAGATCACTCGGATACCGGGAGTAGCCACGAGTCGCTCGATCAACTCCGGGCCCTGGGCCAGCAATGAGCAGTGTTCCTGTTCGTTGTTCCAGCCCTCCCACGTTGGGGCGTACAGCACCGTCTTGACGCGGTCTTTCGGTAGTCGGTCGAGGGCATCTCGATCGATGATGTCTAGTTGTGGGCGGCCGACCTGAACGAACTGCTCTGGATGAACGCCGATCTCTGCCCGGTTGTAGCGGTCAGCTCCGGCTGGACCCGAAATCCACACCTGGTCGTAGACCTTGGTGAAAGGGTTGAAGGAGGAGTTCTTGTCGCTGTCCCCGTGGCCGATGAACGCCGACATGGGGTTCTGCTCGCGTAGCAGATGGATGGTGTCGCCAGTATTGGCGATGAACAGCGTTGCTCGAACGGTAGAAAGATCAAGTGCGAGCAAATCTAGCGGATTGCCGAGGGCGACCATCGGCGCTGAGGTCGGTCCAAGCTCGCCGTAGATCGGCAGAGATCGGACGATAACCAGGCACGGTTCGTCCACCTTCTCGATCGTGGCTAGCCAGCTCTCCACCTGGTACGCGGACTCCGAGCGTCCCGCGCCAACGTACAGCGCGACTTCTGGATGCAAGTTCACTATGGCCCGCTGAACGGAGGCCAGGGCAGCGCTGCGGTAGGCCGCGCCCGGACCGTTGGTCAGGTACTCGGTGAGCGCCACGAGTGCCAGCGTCGCAATGAGGACGAGTAGACCTAGTCCCCACGCCGACCACCCATTATCGGTGACGAGCAGTGCCGAGATCACGAATACGACTTCCACGATCGCCATTCCGATGCCACTTGCCACCCAGGCAATGGTGCGGGGGATAGGCGCCGTCGTGACGGAGAGATTTCGTGTGAAGATGCTAGGCGTGACGCATTCGGCTAGCCGCTCATTTGTGATCAGTGCTGCCACCGAGCCGACGTTCATCCCGAGTCCGCAGATCGCGAACGCCGCGATGACCCACGGGTTCTCCCAGGTATGCCACCCGATTGCCAGCACCGCGCTGAATCGAATGAGGCGCACCGAGACGTCGCTAAATCCGGCCAGGTTCTTCATTCGGCGCATTGGCCGTCCGATGTCGTTGGCTCCGATGGCGAATCCGATCGAAACGATCAGAGCAGCAAGGGTTAGCCAACGTTGATCAAGCGCACCGGCGAGCAGTGCAAACAGTGCGAAGCTCACACTTGCCCAGAATCGGTCGAACTTGACTAACTTGCGCAGTTCTGGCGACATTGCGGAAGGCATCGCGCGATTCTATCCGCTGCGCCTGCGCTAAATGACCGGCGGACGCCCGCGGCGCGCCATCTCCCACACAGTCCGCCACCGCATTGGGCGCCTCGGCCCGGGGTCGCTGCGCCAACCATCGCGCCAGCCTTGGAACCAGACAGGCAGTGAGGCCCGGTCGTTCCTTGAGCGAATCAAGTGGACGGCTGTCCAACTCCCAACGTAGATGGGGGCTAGCGGTGTCGGCAAGTTTCGCCGGGCTATCCACACCCGGTTGCGGGCCAACATCCGGTAGAAGTCGTTATCTGCGTGACGCTTGATAGGTGTGTTTGGGTGATGAGCGAGTAGGTCACCGGCGTACCAGACCACGCTTCCTTGGTCCCAGGCGCGCCAGGCCAACTCGATGCCCTCGTGGTAGAAAAACAACTCCTCGCCGAAGCCTCCAGCCGCTTCAAACACGCTGCGCCGCACGAGCAGCGCACCCTCCCACAGTGTGAATGCGTAGCTGCCTCGGGCAGGGTCCCCTTTACGCAGTCGGGGAATCCAACGCCGGGCATCGGTGGGCGCCGTTGGGTCGTGAACGTGCGGTTGTACAACACCTAGGTCGGGCCACGCCCGAAAGTGCTCGCGGGCACTGGCCAAGAACAGTGGGTCAGTGAGCCACGCATCATCGTCGAGGAAGAACAGCAAATCACCTGAGGTGGCATCGGCTCCGACGTTGCGTCCACCGCAAACTCCGAGGTTTTCCGACAGGTGGATGCCGCGCACGCCGGGCGGCAGGTTGACGGGTTCCCAGCCATTCCCGACACAGACGATGTCGAGCGTGACATCGCGCTGATTAGCTAGTGAGTCCAGCGCCCGCTGTAGCTCGTCGGGACGGTTGCCCATGGTGAGCACCACGACACCAAAGTCGGGTCTACCGGTGCTTTCCATGCGGGCAATGCTAGATGTAGCCCGCTCGCGGCAGCAGGCTAGGTGTGGAGCCCTTGCCGCAGGACTCGGGTACCCAGCCTTCGCGCGCGGGTCGCCCACGGTTGTCTTGAGCGATTGCGGCTACATTCGTCACTCGAAAGTGGTTGAGGTGCGCCGGTGAGGATCGTTGCGCACATGAGAGGAGTCGCGTGAGTAGCGATCGAGGACCGGGGTACACCCGCCCGAGTATTGCCGAACTGCGTGAGGTTGCTCAGCCGCTTGACCACATGGGTCGCGCCAGCGGAGAGCACTGGGCCGGGCGCCTCTACATTCGGCGAGCCTCGATCTACTTCACGTGGCTGATCATCCCGACACGGATCTCGCCCAACGGTGTGACCTGGCTATTCATCGCCGCTGGCCCCATCGGAGCGGCCGCACTGCTGATTCCAGGCATCGCAGGAGCTCTCCTCACGGCAATCATGATGCAAGTCCAGGGGCTGCTCGACTGCTCGGATGGCGAGCTCGCCAGGTGGCGCCGTCAGTTCTCCGCGGCGGGCATCTACCTAGATCGGATTGGGCACTACCTGACCGAGGCAGCCCTACCGATCTTCCTTGGTATTCGCGCGGGGGGCGGATGGGGTGAGTTCAACGGCTGGACGACGCTCGGCTGCTTGATTGCCGTCGGCCATCTGATCAACAAGGCAGAAACCGACCTCGTCCATGTCAGCCGGGCACTAACCGGGTTGCCGAAGGTGCAAGACCAGACGTCGGTGGCAGCACCACAGGCGGGAGCTGCCCGCAGCCTGCGCAGCCTCGTGCGGTTCGTGCCTTTCTACCGCACTTTCGTCTCCATCGAGTTCAGCCTGCTCGTCTTGGCGGCCGCGATCGTGGATGCGTTCATCGGCAGTTTGTGGGCTACCCAAGCACTGGTCGTACTGATGATCCCGACAGTGATTGTCATCGCGGTGGGGCACCTGTACGCGGTGCTGAACTCCAACCGGCTGAAGTAGTCGCTCGATAGGAAACCGGTTACGAGGAGCAGTTGACCTCGGCCGCCGTGCGGGGCTTGGCCGTCGTTGCTGCATCTGGTGGCTTGATCGCCGCTACCGGCTCGAGGACGTAGTCGAAGTCAGCGCCAACCTGGAACACGATCGCGGAACCTTTGACCTTCTTGGATTCGGTTGGTGTCACCCCAGTCGCGTACCCCAACGTCCGAGCCGCCTCGACCTGCTCTGGAACCTTCGGGTTGAACAGGATTGCCGTCTCGCCGACTGCGTCGGCCGTTGAGACGCTCGAGACGACGTACTCCTCGGTAGTCAGCAGTTTGGCGGCCTTCGTACCGTTGCCCTCGGTGTCACTGGCGTTCTCAACGCGAACGGAAATGTCTTCTGGTGCAGCAACGAGCGGAGCCCCATCAACACCATTCGTGGGGGGCGGAGGCCACGGTTGATCGTTCTTGATCGCCGACCATAGTTCCTCAGCCTGACTCGGGACCCACGAGATGGTGCCGCCGTCATCGTTGTAGGTGAACGGGACAGTGGCGAAGGTGATGTTGGATGGCTTCACCGCGGAGACGTTGAGTGCAAGTTCTTTGAGCGTGTCTAGGTTGCCGAGGGCAGGGTCAGCGGTGAGCGACTTGGTGGCGGCCGACAAGACGGCGTACAGCTGGGCTGGATTAGTCAGCACACCCAGTGAGGTCCCCTTGCGGATTGCCGCCGAGAGGAACTCCTGTTGACGGTCGATTCGGGAGATGTCGCTGCCGTCGCCGAGCGCCTTGCGGGCACGAACGAACGCCAGCGCCTCCTCGCCCTTCACGATGTGCGTGCCTGCGGATAAGTCGAGATTCGCCTCCGGGTCAACGACTGCCTTCTTGAGGCAGACCTCAACGCCGTCGAGGGCGTTCACAACCTCTTTGAAGCCCGTGAAGTCCACGACCACGTAATGGTTGATGTTGATGCCGGTTAGCTGCTGCACCGTCTTGACAGTGCAGCCAGGGCCGCCAATATCGAACGCCTCATTGAACCGCGTCTGGTATCCGCCACCGGTGCCCCCAGCAGCTGTCTTGCAGGTTGGGAGTTGGACCATCGAGTCGCGCGGAATGCTCACCGCGAACGCGCGGGAACGGTCGCCTGAGACGTGCAACAGGATGGTCGTGTCGCTGCGCGCGCCCTCGATGACGTTCTTGTTGCCGTAGCCCTTGCTGTTCTTGCCCTCGCGGGTGTCCGATCCCATGATCAGAATATTGATGGGCTCGCCCGGAACTGGACCCTCGGTACTCGCGGAAGTGAAGTTCCCGTCATTACTGAACTTGATGTTCGAGGTCAGGTCGTTCGCGTAGTAGCCAGCGACCCCCGCTGCTCCGGTCGCAACGAGCACAGCTGAAGACAAAACGGCGGCGATGACCCGTGGCCAACGTCGGCGAGGTGCCTGCGTGCTCATTCCCTGCGATCCTCTCGGAGGTGGACAGTTCGACCGGTTGGCTAACCAACCGGATGTTTCACAGCGGTTCTTCGGCAGATCTGGATGCTTCTAACCCCGAAAGCTTCCTATCCCTGGCCGGATAATAGTCCCCTGCGGAGAAAAACTGGTGCGTTCGCCTCGATGGAGGCCAGATCTATTTCAAGACTCCGACGCGCTACGGCCCCAGTGCGTTCCGCCGGACTCCCAACCGTGCCCCCACTTCCCTACATCTTCTGCTACCGCCGACAGGTAATCAAGCCGCGAACTCCCAGGGCGCGATATGGCCGTCTGGACGCAAATCGAGCATCAGCTGGCAGGGGTTAGCCACACTCCTAACCGTGAGGACCTCAGTTCGCTACGTGTGCGCGGGGGGTTTGTCGCTGGCAGTAGCGGGGGTAGTCGCGTTCGGTGTGGTGAGCAACGTTCAGGCGTCTGGACCCGCAACCAAGTCCACTGATTCATTCACGATCGTTGGCTCCGGCTGGGGGCACGGGGTTGGAATGAGCCAGTGGGGAGCGTTCGCAATGGCTAATGAGGGCTATTCGGCTAGCGACATCGTGACTCACTACTACTCCAACACCAGACTCGAGCCGTATCCAGACGATCGCCGCATCCGGGTCAATATCGGGCATTCGCTCAAGCGGGCGGTACTTCGCAGCGCACCAGTGCACTCAGATCTGGCCGACTCCGGAGCAGGCGGTGTTTCGGTCACCGCAGTGCCTCGAGGCTCTCCGAAGCTTCGAGCGACTACGACGGGACCGGCCCGGGTGATATTGAAGCCCGCAGGCAGTGATGTGAAGGTGAAGGTGAAACCCGATCAGGGGCCGAAGGTGCGACTACCCCAAGCGCCAAAGTTGCAGTGCGTTGGGCTGGCACCCGCAGTCCGGGCGGTAGGGGCGACGCTGCGACGGTACTTGAACTAGCGAAGAACTCGCCGAGCTACTCCAAATCTGCCCGCTACCGGTACGGGCACGTCGATGTGGCGAGTGTTCGTGGGCGCCTGGAAGTAGTTAATGTCTTGCGACTACACGATGAGTACCTGGCTGGAATCGCTGAAGTCTCCGCCAGTTGGCCCGCGGCGGCTTTGCAGGCCCAAGCCATTGCGGCACGCTCCTACGCCCTCTCGCGCACCAAGCAGCGCAGCGGTTGCCGGTGTCACGTCGATGATGGCTCCGGACCGTATTACGACCAGACCTTCCACGGATACGCCCGCGAGATATCCACCCAAGGTGGACGTTGGGTCAAGGCAGTCCGGGATACCGCAACAGGTTCCGGCGACGGGCTGGCCGTGACCTACCGAGGAGATCCGATACCCGCCTTCTACTTCGCGTCCTCGGGAGGGCGCACATCAAACTCTGAGGACGTCTGGGGCGGTCGTTATCAGTGGGCACGCAGTGTGGATGACCACTGGAGTGTGCAGGCTGCAAAAAACCCCGACCGGCAGTGGCGGGCGGTGCGATCTCACACCCAACTGGCCGCTGCCTTCGGGCTGGCCAGCGTCGCGCAGGTCGTCATCGATAGTCGCTACGTGAGCGGGGCAGTCAAGACGGCAACCGCCACCAGTAGGTCCGGAAAGCAGGCCACCTTGTCCGGGTCAACGCTGCGCTCTCGGTTGGGATTGCGCTCTACCTGGGTGACGACGATTTCCTAGCTTCCTAGCTCCTCAGCGACTGCGAGCAGCGAGTTCGGTATCAGACCAGTCGAAGGTGCGGCTCACGTTCTCCTGGTCCGCGATAGCTGTTGCGCGTTTCTGGTCTGCGCCGACGACGATGACGCCGCTTGCGCCTAGTCCCGCGAGCAGAGCACTGGCAGCAACTACGGCACTAGGCCTCGGGTCTACGTCGGCGAATAAAATGCGATCACCAGCGCCTAGCTGCGAAATCGCGATCACCTGCTGGATGTACGCTTCGACCTCGATCCGACTCCAGGTCCGGTCGCCGATCCGCACCGCGGGAGCCGCCATAACCGATGGGAGGCCAGCGAAGTGGTCGCCGTGAACTCGCACCTCGCTGGTGTAGTCATCGATACCTGGGGGCAGGGGTTCGGCGAAATCTTGGGCCATGGGTCGCAATGAACATGCCAAAACGTCGTCGGCGTCGGGAGGGTGTGACAGCGCCGTTGGTCCGATGAGCGCAACGTCGACGTGTTGACCGAACGTCGTTGGCGTCGTTAAGGCTGCGTCGCTCGAGTCACCAGCGTCGATCGGAAGCACCAGCGTGGCGTCGAGCGCGCTGATGGCGCCAACCAAGACCGGCGTCAGCCAATGCAGAGGTAGCGCCACGCCGATCGTTGACTCACCAGAACACCCGTATCCGTCGCGTAAGAGGTTCGCGGTCTTGGCTTGCCAGTTGAGCAGACTCGTTGTCGACAACTCGGTGCGTTCCCCGCGCGAATCGTCGTAGTACGTCACAAACGGTGCGCCGGGATCTCGGCCCAACAGAGTGGAATCCATGAGGTCAGCTTGTCAGGCGCGTCCCGGGCTCAAGCCGCTTAGGTGTCGCGGTGATCTGGCAAGGTAGCCCCCATGTTGGAATCTGTGATGCTCGTCGGGGGCAAAGGAACTCGACTGCGCCCGCTCACCATCTCTGCACCCAAGCCGATGTTGCCCGTGGCTGGGGTTCCGGTGACGGAGCACCAGGTCGCCCGCGCGCGCGAGGCTGGCGTGACCAGGGTCGTTCTGGGCACGTCGTATCAAGCTGAGGTGTTCAGCGACTACTTCGGTTCGGGGGAGGATTTCGGTGTTGAACTCGAGTACGTCGTTGAGGATGTCCCGCTAGGCACTGGCGGAGCCATTCGCAACGTTGCGTCCGCCTTGGAATCGGGTCCCGATGACCCCGTCGTCATCTTCAACGGCGACGTGCTCACTGGGCTCGACATCGCCGGAATCGTGCAGGCCTGGCGCGACGCGGACGCCGACGTCGCTATCTACCTCACCCGGGTAGAGGACCCGCGCGCGTTCGGCCTTGTCCCCACTGACGACGAGGGCAACGTCACGGCATTCCTAGAGAAGCCACAAACGCCCGAGGAGATCGTGACCGATCAGATCAACGCCGGATGCTACGTCTTCCGGCGTTCACTGATCGACGAAATCCCCGTAGATCGGCCGGTATCGGTTGAGCGCGAGACGTTCCCCGGGTTGCTCGCTAGAGGTGCAAAAGTCATCGGCTACGTCGATGACAGCTACTGGCTCGATCTCGGCAATCCGCTGGCTTTTGTTCAGGGTTCGAGCGACCTCGTCCGAGGGATAGCGCCCTCACCCGCCGTGCCAGGGCCCACGGGCGAGTCCCTGTTGCTAGCCGATTGCGAGGTCGCTGAGACCGCTGAGGTTTGTGGTGGATCAGTCATCGGCGCGGGCGCTACAGTTGGTGACGGCGCCCGAGTAGATTCCAGCGTGGTGTTCGATGACGCCGTCGTCTCGGCTGGGGCGACGATAACGAACAGCGTGATAGGTCGTGGAGCGTTCGTGGGCGAGAATTCCGAGGTCACTGGCGCCGTAATTGGCGACGGTGCACGGGTCGAGGCCAACAATGAACTACTCCTTGGGGTCAGAGTGTTCCCCAATACGGTGCTCTCGGAAGGTAGCGTTCGTTTCTCATCTGATCAGAGCTAGCTACTTGGGAGTCTGACCCACCATGTGGATTGCCACCATCGCCGTCATTGTGGTGCTGGTTGTCGTCAATCTGCTCAACAACAAGTGGGCCAAGCAGCACTACCTGCTGATTTGCTTCGTAGCCACGGTTGTCCTGCTCGCTATTGCGCGCTTTGACGGTTTGTCCTGGGAGCAGCTTGGGCTGGGTAGAGACTCCTGGCAGTCAGGTCTGATCTGGTCAGCCGGAGTCTTCGGTGCCGTAGCGCTCTTCTATGCGATTGCGGCGAGCCTGCCCGCAACCAGACGAGGCTTCACGGACAAACGAGCAGCTGAGCAGGGCTGGCGCAGTGTGCTCTATAACTCGACGATTCGGATCCCATTCGGAACGGCACTGCTGGAGGAGACCGCATTCCGCGGAGTGCTGTTGGCGGTCGTGGCGCAAGGCTGGGGATGGTGGGCCGGCGTCATCGTCAGTTCGATCTTCTTTGGTCTGTGGCATGTGTTGCCTTCCCTGGATTTTCATGCCAACAGCGGCGCGGCCGACATCATGGGCAACGGCTTCAAGGCCAAGGCCACAAGTGTCGTGTTGACAGTCTTAGGAACCGGTGCCGCGGGCGTGGGTTTTTGTTTGTTGCGCGGTATCTCGGGGAGTCTGTTTCCGCCGATGGTGCTCCACGCCTCCCTCAACGGCATTGGCCTGGCAGTCTCGTGGGCGTTCGCTCGTCGACTGCGAGACATCTAGAGCCCGTCGCACTCGCATTGTTGGACAGGCGGCGTCGGCGCTGGAATTCGATGCCCACGGGCGCGACCTGCGCACCCGTTTGGTTCAGTTGGCTTCGTGACGGGTCTCCAATCGCAGCGACGCTGGCGTAGTGATCGGCCCATCAATCTAGGGATCCAGTTACGACCACTACGTCGTGGTACGGGTGACCCAACGTGGGCGCAAGACCCGGCAGGTGGAGTTTGGCGTACGACGTTGACCCCCGATGGACCTGGCGTTGAGCGGCTTAGCGTCGATACCCATGCTCGCGAAGTAGTGCAACTCGCCTACGGTCCCGGCGCTGCCTGGCTTAGCGACCGGGTGCCCAGGTTGCTCGGTAGCGCCGATGATCCCACCGGGTTCATCGCGCCCCCACAACTGAGCGAACCTGCTCGGACCTACCGCAACTGGCGAGCGGGTCGCACGGACCGCGTGCTTGAGGCACTGATCCCCGCCGTTTTGGAGCAGAAGGTCACCGGCAAGGAGGCGTGGTTTGGCTGGCGAACACTGGTGCGCAAATTTGGGTCGCCGGTGCCCCAAGGTGACGGTGTCCCGCCCGGACTGCGGGTATTTCCCGATCCGCGCGTGTGGGCAACGATTCCGTCCTGGGATTGGCATGCCGCCGCGGTCGATGGCAAACGCTCCTCGACAGTGCTGCGAGTTACGGGGCATGCGCAGGCCCTCGAAGCCACCGTCGATCTGTCTCCGGAGCAGGCCAACCGAGTCCTTAGGTCGCTCCCGGGGATCGGGATATGGACATGCGCTGAGACCACTCAACGCGCTTTGGGGGACGCTGATGCGGTCTCCTACCGGGACTACCACCTAGCCAAACAGATGGTGTTCGCGCTAACCGGCGACATGGCCGGAACAGACGAGAAGCTCGCGGCGCTGCTGCTTCCGTACGCCGGGCATCGGTATCGCGTTCAGCGCCTCGTCGAGTTGGGCGGTCATGGGCGGCCCAGGCGCGGGCCGCGGATGACGATCCACGATATGCGCGCGTTCTAGCTAACGTCCCACAAGAGGGGCGACACGTGCGGAGTCCCTCAGCGTGTTTGGAGGAAGTCCGCCGGTTGTCGCGCAACTCGCGGCGTTGCCTCGTCCAAGGCGTAGCCAACGGCCACCGCACCGAGCGGTTGCCAATCGGACGGTAAGTCCAGAACTGTGCGCACAACGTCGGGACAGAAGACGGTTGAACTGATCCACGCTGACCCGAGGCCCTGCGCTGCGAGGGCAACAAGCAGGTTTTGCACCGCCGCACCTCCGGCAACCATGAACAGATCGCGCTCGAAACCTCGCCTGCCCTCGTCCGGGTAGTCGTGAGCGGCGTCGGCCAACTGCAGGAAGGGCAGCACGATCGTCGGCGCATTGCGCAGCACGTCGCCGCGCTTGATTCGCTTCTCGATCGATTCGGCGCAGTACCCATCTAGCTGCGCAAGGTCTCGAGTCCACTGATCCCGCATGGCATCGAGGAGTTCCAACCGGACGGCGGAACTCTTGAGGTGGATGAATCGCCACGGCGTCGTGTGGTGGAGCCGGCGCGCTGATAGCGGCCGCGACGCTGGCCGAAATCGCGGCGTCCGGGACTGGCTCGTCAGTGAAGAACCGAATCGTGCGCCGATTAAAGACAGCCTCTCGATGTCCCTTTGCGATTGCCTCTGCCGTACCTAGCGAGAACAGGTCATCAGCGAGTGGCCGAATGAGGGCGCTCGCTCCGAGATCCGGGACCAGGGCGTCTGGATCACTCGCTTGGTCAAGCACAAGTCGGTGCGCACCACGAATCGCCATCACTGGCATACCTGCGGTCTTGCCAGAGGCCAGTTCGGCGGCCGCCGCCAGCTCATCTCCGACCGCCGTGATCGTGGCTTCTAGGGGATTGCCGTAGCGGTCGGTTTGTCCCCGGTAGTCGACGAGGACGCGCACTCCAGCCGCGCCGATTGCTACATCGGTCACTCCCTCGCGCCACGGCCGCCCGAAGGTGTCGGTGATCAAAACCCCGAGGTTGGATACGCCGAGCGCTTCTTTGAGCCCGGCCCGCAGCGATGCCGCACTTGCGTCTGGGTCTTCTGGAAGCAGCACGATCGTGCCGGGGGCAGTTTCCGATGCGTCGACCCCCGCGGCTGCCATCACCAGGCCGGCTGCGTTGGCGACGATTCGGGTGTCACCGCGTGGGGACTTGCGAGATGCCACGACCCGCACGGTTTCGTCCGTGATCGCTTGCTCTCGGTCAGCGGCGAATCGCGTCCGGCCTTGCGACTTAGCAACGATCTTGCTCGTAACTGAGATGATGTCGCCGTCGCGAACACCACGACTGCCGTCGGGCCACTGCAAGGCACGCAAACTAGGTTCCAGAGTCGCGACTAGGTCCGTATCTGAGCCGATCTCACCTATTCCGTCTGCAGCGACGATTTGGATCGCGGAGGTCATCGCGACTCCGCGCCAAGAGTGAGTGCCAAGTCAGCCACCCGTTCGCCCACACCGGGATTACTGAAAATGGTGTCGGTGGCAACGGCGCGGATTCCAAGGGCAGCGATGTCCTCGACCGACTCTCGGTCTGCGTCGTCGACGATCCAGGCATCGAGCAGTCCTCCGTCACTGCGAGCCCCGTAGTGGGTGGCAACTCCGGCGGCGCTGGGCGCAACACCGATTGCCGTCAAACACGCATCGGCCATTCCGCGAACCGGCGCGCCGCCGACGATGGGGCAGACCCCGACGATTGGCGCGGCTGTGGTGCGCAGCGCATCCAAGATGCCGGGAACTCCGGAGATCGGCGCAAACGAGACGACCGGGTTCGATCGGGGGGAGGACAACGACGTCCGCCTGTTCGATTGCTTCGATCACTCCTGGTGCGGGGCGGGATTGATCTTGGCCGATGTAAACGAACCCCTTGGCCGGGATGGCAGCCCGGTGGCGCACCCACCACTCCTGAAAGTGGATGGCACTCGGTTCGCCGGTGTCAGGATCATTGATGACGACGTGCGTTTCCACCCTGTCGTCGCTCATCGGAATCAACGAGACGGGCAGTTGCCAACGTGTACCAAGCGCACGCGTGACGCTGGACAGCGAGTCAGCCGGCGGCGAGCATCTGGGAGCGCACGATGTGGGTGGCGAAGTCGCGGTCACCAAGGTTGAACCAGTCCGGCTGCGCCCCGTAGTTGCGCAGCTCCTCCAGCACGGTGAACGTCTCCTCGGACCTACCCCATCCGCGTTGCTCGTCCGCGCCACCCCCGAGGGTGTACATCACACTGTCGAGGTCAGGGCAAATCTGAAGCCCGTGCATTCGGATGTCGTCCCCGGTGTTTCCGATGACGGTGATGTTCGGTTGTTCCGATGTGCTGCCTGTGCGCGCCACGAGACCCTTGAGAAACCTCGCGGCACCGATCCCGCCAGCCAAAACTGCTACCTGCATGGGCTCGATCCTCCCAGTTGTCACCTACGCTGAGTTCTCGTGGGCAGTCGCAACGGGTCGAAGTCATCGCATTCGCGTGGCGTCGATGTGCCCAAAGGCGGCGCGTCCAATGAGCTAGCGCCGACGGGCGCTCAAATCCGCCGCGCCGTCTCGCGGGCCGATCGCGGACTTCCCATTGACGATTCCGAGGCCGTCGCATTGCTGCACGCACGCGGTGATGAGCTCACCACGTTAATGGCTGCGGCTGCTCGAATTCGAGACCAAGGGATAGCGGCGCGGGGGCTCGGGTCGATCATTACCTACTCCCCAAAGGTGTTCATTCCACTGACGAAGTTGTGCCGCGACCGCTGTCACTACTGCACCTTCGTGGAATCTCCCGCACGACTGCGTGAGGGTGGGCACGGCATGTTCCTGGAACCGCACGAGGTTCTCGAGATTGCTCGTGCCGGAGTCGCGAACGGGTGCCTGGAGGCCCTGTTCACCCTCGGTGATCGTCCAGAGTTGCGTTGGGACGCGGCGAGACAGTGGCTCGACGCGCGCGGCTACGACAGCACCTTGGCCTACCTGCGGGCAATGGCGATTCTGGTGCTCGAGGAGACCGGACTGCTGCCACACCTCAATCCTGGCGTCATGTCCTGGGACGAGCTTGCTCGATTGCGCCCCGTCGCACCCTCGATGGGAATGATGCTGGAAACCACCTCGCAGCGACTCTTTGAGACTCCCGGCGAGGTGCACTTTGGTTCACCGGACAAGGACCCGCACGTACGCCTGCGAGTGCTCGCCGATGCCGGGCGATTGGCGATTCCGTTTACCACCGGCCTACTCATCGGGATCGGCGAGACTCCTGCCGAGAGTGTCCATGCGATCCGTGAGTTGCGCCGGATCTCTTCGGAATATGGACACATTCAGGAAGTCATCATCCAGAACTTCCGCGCGAAACCAGCCACGGCAATGGCCCATCGCGCCGACCTAGAGTCGCAGGCCTACCTGGCCACCCTGGCCACTACCCGTGTGCTCCTCGGGTCCCAGGCCGTGATCCAGGCCCCGCCGAATCTCAGCGACCAGGCAGAGCTGACGGCGTTGCTGGCAGCGGGGATCAACGATTGGGGTGGCGTCAGCCCGGTCACGCTCGACCATGTGAACCCTGAGAGGCCGTGGCCGCAACTAGACACTCTGCGCGCAGTCACGCGCGCTGCTGGCTTCACGTTGGCGCCCCGACTGACTGTGCACCCGCCGTACGTGACTGGGTCCCAATGGATTGACCCGCACCTTCGCCACCACGTGGCATCGCTGGCGGACTCAGTCGGGTTAGCTTCGAAGGTGGCCCGTCCCAGCGGCCGGGCTTGGCAGCGCTCGGACTTCTCCTACGAGGGTTTTGCTGGAGATCAAGCGGGCGGGCGCGCTGAACTCGATCGCACGATCGATATCACTGGGCGAACAACCGATCGACGTAGTGACTTCGATGCCGTCTACGGGGACTGGAATCAACTAGCCGAGCAAGTCGGCCAACGCCCACGCGACGGTGGTGCTGCGGTGGATCGCGGCAGCCTGGATCGAGAGGTGCGTGTCGGATTGCACCTGGCCAGCGAAAACCCGGCCGCGCTCGCTGATCCAGCCAACGAGACGACCGCACTTGCGCTGATGTCTGCCACCGGCGATGCGCTCGTTGAGTTGGCTCGTATCGCTGATGATGTTCGCCGCGACGTGGTGGGTGACGAGGTCACCTACGTGGTGAACAGGAATCTGAACTTCACAAACGTTTGTTACACCGGGTGCCGGTTCTGCGCCTTCGCGCAGCGCAAGACTGACGCCGACGCGTTCACTCTGACCCCCGAGCAAATCGGTGACCGAGTAGATGCTGCGTGGCTCGCGGGCGCCACCGAGATCTGTATGCAGGGCGGGATCCACCCAGACCTGCCCGGTACGGCCTACTTCGACCTAGCCCGAGCAGTGAAGACTCGCCAGCCGGATATGCACTTGCACGCGTTCAGTCCGATGGAAGTCGTTAACGGTGCGACGCGGGCGAATATGTCGGTCCGCGAATGGCTAATCGAGGCCAAGGACGCTGGTCTCGATTCCATTCCCGGCACGGCAGCGGAGATCCTCGACGACGACATCAGATGGATCCTCACCAAGGGCAAACTGCCGAGCGCTGCGTGGGTCGATGTGGTGACGACTGCTCATGATGTGGGGCTGCCCAGTAGCTCGACCATGATGTACGGGCATGTCGACGCTCCGATCCACTGGGTTCGCCACCTACGACTGCTCCGCGAGATGCAAAACCGCTCCGGCGGCTTCACTGAGTTCGTCGGGCTTCCCTTCGTGCACCACAATGCTCCGATCTACCTGGCGGGGATCGCTCGCCCCGGTTCAACCAAACGTGACGACGTTGCTGTGACGGCGATGTCTCGGCTGATGCTGCACGGTGCGATCGACAATATTCAGGTCTCCTGGGTCAAGTTGGGGCCGCGAGGTTGCGTTGATCTGCTGAACGCCGGAGCCAATGACCTAGGCGGCACCCTGATGGAGGAGACAATTTCTCGAATGGCAGGCTCGGAGTTTGGTTCGGCAATGACGGTCGAGCAACTAGTTGAGACCGCGGATCTGGCCAATCGGCCCACTCGGGAGCGAACGACCACTTACGGTAGGGCTCCGGTGCGCGACTTGCGGCACCTCGACTCAACCGTTCGGACTATCTCTAGTGGTCCAACGGGGTAAACGTCACCAGATGTTCCATTCCGCTTGACGCGGGACGCCTCTCAACGGTGTAATTCCACTGTTGTCATTCGAACCACGGGGAAGTGGAATCGGTAGGCAACAGACATGCTCATCGAGGAGGGAACCGGAGACAATGGTGGAAGAGTTTGATCGCATCCCGTTGGAAGATGTTGAAGAGATCGGTTGGCAGGAGAAGGCTCTCTGTGCCGAGACCGATCCAGAGGCCTTTTTCCCCGAAAAAGGCGGATCGACCCGCGAAGCTAAAAAGGTCTGCATGGGATGCGAAGTCCGCGTCGAATGCCTCGACTACGCACTTGAGAACGACGAACGTTTTGGAATCTGGGGCGGGCTCTCAGAGCGCGAACGCCGCCGCCTGAAGAAGCTCACTGCCTAGCCAACCACGCTAGTGCGGATTCGTTGCCCTTCCCCTCCATCGGCACCGAACCTCCGGCTAGTGATTCACGCGACTCACCGCGTTGCGTTATTCGCATTGCGGTAGCTCCGGGCACTTCCCCGCCCGGTACCCTCGACTCCTGGCGCTACCGCACTACGCGCGGTGGCGCCACTAGTCGTTCCAAGACAATTCCGGTGCGTATCCGGGTGAGTGAGCAGCCATGAACGCGCAGACCCCGAACCCTAGGCGCTGGATTATTCTTGGCGTTCTTTGCTTGGCTGTGTTCCTCGTCGTCGTTGACAACACGATCGTCAACGTTGCGCTGCCCACGCTGAGTCAAGAACTGGATGCCTCGACCACAGACCTGCAATGGATCGTCGATTCCTACACCCTCGTATTCGCCTCGCTACTGCTCGCGTTCGGACATTTTGGGGATCGATTCGGTCGACGAGGTGCACTTATTCTCGGGCTGGTTCTGTTTGGTGCGACCAGTGCTTTGGCCGCGTTCGTGACCACCTCGGGTCAGCTGATCGGCGTGCGAGCGCTGATGGGTGTTGGGGCGGCATTCGTGTTCCCGGCCACTTTGGCGATTCTGGTGAACGTATTCCCTGCTGGCAAACAGCGAGCAACGGCAATCGGCGTGTGGTCTGGAATCACCGGTATGGCCGTGGCTGTCGGGCCGATATCCGGTGGGTTCCTGCTGGAGCACTACTGGTGGGGTTCGGTATTTCTAGTGAACGTGCCACTCGTGCTCCTCGGTGCCGTCCTGGTCGCTGTACTCGTGCCCACCTCCAAGGACCCAAATACCGGACGGTTGGACACCGTGGGCCTAGTCGCGTCGGTGCTCGGGATTGGCTTGTTGGTGTGGGCCATTATCGAGGGTCCACGATTCGGTTGGACGTCACCAGCGGTGATCGCTGCCGGGAGTGCTGCAGTACTAGCACTCCTGTTCTTCGTGTGGTGGGAGCTGCGGAGTTCTCATCCGCTGCTTGAGGTGCGCCTATTTCGCAACCCGCGCTTCAGTGCCGCGAGTATTGCCATCGCGACTGCGTTCTTCGGCCTCTTCGGGTTCATTTTCCTGATTACGCAGTTCCTGCAACTGGTGCAGGGCTACAGCCCACTCGAGGCTGGTGTTCGAACTGTTCCGTTCGCGCTAGTAACGGGGGCGTGCTCACCCCTCGGCATCGCCGCGATGCACCGCTTCGGATCCAAGATCGTGGTCGGTCTCGGACTGTTCCTGATGGGTCTCGGCTTCCTCCTCGCAGCCACGCTGTCGCCTGACTCTGCCTACCTGGGTCCGGTCTTGCTCTCAATGGTGGTCATCGCTGCGGGGCTCGGGTTGACTACGGCTCCGGCCACCGAATCCATCATGGGGGCGCTGCCTACAGACAAAGCGGGTGTTGGGTCAGCGGTCAACGACACTACGCGGGAACTCGGTGGGACATTAGGCGTCGCCATTGTTGGTTCAGTCTTTGCCAGTCTCTTCGGACCGCAACTGGTCGACACGTTGACCGACCTTGGGCTCGATTCAGCGACGACCGAGTTGGCGAGTGAATCGATGGGAACAGCACTCGTCGTCGCGTCGGCAGCGCCGACCGAGTTGGCCTCAGCGATCGTGTCCGCCGCACAGGACGCCTTCATGCTCGGATTCGCTCGCGGTTCTGTTGTCGCAGCGTTCGCCACGTTCGCCGGGGCGGTACTCGCCTTGGCCTTCTTGCCAGCCCGGGCGCGCGGCACCGTCACCGAATCGCATTCAACCAAACCAACGCGGCCCGCGAGCTAGGATCGGACGGTGTCCTCATCGGCCGCTGACCCGAGCGCGAATCGGGGTCCGCTTGCGCGTCCCTCGCGCCGTCGTCGCGATACCCACGGACGTGGACTGCGCGGGACGCTAGCCCCAGCCAGCATGCCGCTGTCGGCCAGTCGCTCGGCGGTGTTCGACGAACTCGTCATTCGGGCAGTTGAGCGGATCGAGCGGGCCTACCCGGAACTCGGCGACGTCGAGGTGCTCATCGAGGAAGTTCCGCCCTCCGAGCTACGAGATGGATCTCCCGATCCGATCCCGCTAGGCCGAGTCAACGACGCGGTCGGGCCGCGGCCCGCGCAGCTCATCGTGCACCGCCGCCCAATCGAGTTACGGTCCGCAGTTGGCAAGGAGCGTGATGATCTTGTGAACGACACTGTGACGGAACTAGTCGCAGCGCTGTATGGCCTCGCTCCATCCAAGATCGATCCTGACTACGGTCTGTAGCCTCACTCGCTTGATCTGTAGTAATAGATCTTGATGAGCACGGTAGCTAGGAAAACGATCGGGTGAAATCGATTCCAATGCGGGAACTGCGCGCGGATTCGCAGTACGGTGCGCGAGTGAGTCGTCAACGGGTATGTTCCAAACCATCTTGCACCGGCCAAGCCGTTGTGACCCTGACGTATGTCTATTCCGACTGCACTGCGGTCGTTGGGCCGTTGGCCACCTACGCCGAACCGCACTGCTACGACTTGTGTCAGAAGCACGGTGAGCGACTTACCGCCCCCCAGGGGTGGGAGATCGTTCGCCTCGAGCCCGACCCCGATGCGCTCAAACCGTCGAGCGACGATATTGAGGCGTTGGCGAATGCGGTTCGTGAAGCTGCTCGGCCTCGAGACGAGGTAGTCGTGCTACCTGAGGTCTCGGAGCACCCATCCTCCGTTGAGGTCTCGCGCAAAGGTCATTTGCGCGTACTCAAGTCAATCGACTAATCCCGCCGGGGTCAGCCACTGATCTCCAGAACCGTGGGCGTCACAGTGGGTCGCGCCGGATTCAATCCTTCGCTGCCATAGGGTGACCGAATGCGAAATCTCGATGATGTCATCAAGGCGTACGACGTTCGTGGGGTCTACCCAGACCAACTCGATGAGGATCTTGCCTACGCAGTCGGGGCGGCATTCGTTCGAGTGATCGGGGCAGCTGCTCGCGACGGAGGACCCGGTGCTGTCGTCATCGGTCACGATATGCGCCCGTCGGGCCCCGATCTGGTGGCCGCTTTCGCCAACGGCGTGCTGGAGCAAGGCTGCGATGTGCTCAAGATCGGCCTGTGCTCGACCGACGGTATCTACTTCGCGTCTGGCTCGACCGGGCTGCCCGGGGCAATGTTCACCGCGAGCCACAACCCCGCGGAGTACAACGGCATCAAACTGTGTCGCCCGGGCGCATCTCCGGTGGGTCAGGACACGGGGCTTCGCGAGATCAAGGAGATGGTGATCGCCGGAGTCCCCACCTTCGACGGACCCGGCGGCTACGAGCGTTCTGAGGACATGCTCAGCGCCTACGTCGACTATCTTCGACACCTCGTCCCGCTCGACGATATTCGCAAACTGAAGGTCGTCATTGACGCCGGCAATGGGATGGGCGGGTTCACCGCTCCGGCAGTCCTCGATGGCCTCCCACTTGAGGTCTTTGCGCTGTTCTTCGAGCTAGACGGCAACTTTCCGAACCATGAAGCGAACCCCATCGATCCCGCTAACCTCGTCGACACTCAGCGCGCGGTCTTGGAACACGGTGCTGATCTCGGGCTCGCCTTCGACGGCGACGCGGACCGCTGCTTCGTGGTTGACGAACGAGGCAAGATTGTTGACCCATCGACGCTCACGGCGTTGATCGCATCCTTAGAGTTGGCCAAGACCCCAGGAGCGCCAGTCATTCACAACCTGATCACCAGTCGGGCCGTACCGGAGGTGATCGTTGAGCACGGCGGAACGCCGGTACGAACTCGCGTCGGTCACTCGTTCATCAAGGCCAAAATGGCCGAAACCGGTGCGGTGTTTGGTGGTGAGCACTCGGGGCACTTCTACTTCCGCGATTTCTGGCGTGCGGACTCCGGAATGTTGGCAGCGCTGCATGTCCTCAGCTACCTCGGGCACAAGCCAGAGGGCGCCAAGCTGTCGGAACTGTTGAGCGAGTTCAGCCGTTACGTCCTCAGCGGGGAGATCAATACCGAGGTAGCTGACGCGGCAGCGTCAATCGAGGCCGTTCGAGAGGTCTTCGAGCCACGAGCGGGAATCACCATCGACAACCTTGACGGTATGACGGTCGACGGTGACAACTGGTGGTTCAACCTGCGCCCCTCCAACACTGAGCCCCTGCTTCGTCTCAATGTGGAGGCCCCAACTCAGGCGCAGATGGAGGAAATTCGCGACGAAGTGCTGGCAATCTTTCGCACCGCGTGAGGTTGATCTTTTTCACCGCGTAGGCTCTGGCATATGGCTGCTATCGATCCGAAACTGCTTGAGATCCTCGCTTGCCCGGCGCCCCACCATGCGCCCGTGGTCCAGCAGGACAACTACTTGGTCTGCACGCAGTGCGGCCTGCGATTCCCGATTCGTGATGGGATCCCGGTGATGTTGCTCGACGAGGCGGAGCAGCCGAGTACAAATGGAGCTTGATGATGGTCTGCTCGACGACCCAGTAAGACTCGTAGAGGCAGACACGCGCGACCTGCTTGTCATGACCGCGAGTGCAGGAGCGAGTATGCGCGCCGCGGCATCGATGGTCGATTCTGCGACGTTGGCGCGGATCGTGGAGGATGGTCGACCCCACGCTGTCGTCGTGGTCGGTGGCGGCGGCTCTCGAGCCGCGGGAGACATCCTCGAGGCCGTGGCAGGATCCGGATCACCTGTGCCGGTATCGACGCTCGGTGGTCCATCGCTACCTGGCTGGGTCGGTCCAACCGACCTGGTCATCGCGGTATCCGGGTCTGGTAATACAACCGAGACATTGTTAGTGGCAGCGGAGGCCGCCCGCCGTGGATGCCGTCTCGTGGCGGTCTGTCCGCCGGGTACCGGACTGTCGCAAGTTGTGGAACAGACTCGAGGCGCCGTTCAGTTTCCTGTCGGCGTTCCGCCGACGGTCGGTCAGTGGCGCGCGCGGACAATGTTGTGGAGTTTGGCAACTCCGCTGGTGATGATCGCGGGCGCCCTGGGCATCGTTGAGGATGCCGACGAGGCCATCAGCACGACCGCCACCTACCTCGACGGTGTGGCCGAGATCTCGTCGCCGATCAGTGACCCCGTCGTCAACGATGCGAAGCGATTGGCCGTCGATGTGGGGTTGTCGCTACCGATCCTTTGGGGCACGGGTGATGTCGGCGCTGTTGCCGTGCGCCGGTTCGCTCGCCAGTTGGCAGAGAACGCCGGGCTTCCAGCGGTGGTTGGGACTCTGCCGGAGGCAGCCCGAACTCAATCAGTCCTGCTCGCCGGCCCACGTGCTGGTGCCTCAAACGTGGATGACATCTTCCGGGACCGAGTGGAGGAGCCCGAGGCGGCTGCCAAGCTGCGCCTGGTGCTGCTACGCGATCACGATGAACATCCTGAGACGGCTGCGCTAGCTGCGGCCGCTGCCGAAGTCGCCGCCGAACGGGGGGTCCCGGTGAATGTGATATCTGCGCAACCGGGCCATTCCCTCACCCGGCTCGCTATGTTGGTCGGTGTTACCGACTTTGCCAGCGTCTATGCGGGTCTGGCGTTGGGGATCGACCCAATGTCGACGGCCAATGAACTAGACGGTCGAGTCCGGTAGCGTCAGTTCGTTCGTGGATCCATCATGGGTCCAACTACCAACATTGGCTGACGTCTCCAATCGCTGGCTCGTTCCAAGTGGGCGATTTGGTCGAGCGGGCAGTCTTCGCGGGAGGGACCTGTGGTGTATCGGATTGACGGCTACTTGCAGAACTACGCCTGGGGTGTTCCTGGCGGCCTCGAGGGTTGGCGCGGCGACTTGCAGTCCGGTGAAGCCGACGCGGATGCGGATGCGGACGCCGCGTCACAGCTTCCGCAGGCTGAACTTTGGTACGGCGCGCATGTCAACGGGCCCTCACCGCTAGCCGATGCGCACGGCGCGCTGCGCGATGTGATCGACCCCGACGAGGTTCCTTTGTTGGTGAAGATGCTGGCCGCTGCCCGGCCGCTGTCGATCCAAATCCACCCACCAACCGATCAAGCGATCGCCCAGTTCGCTGCCCAGCAGGCGGATAGTTCGCTTCCAAAACTGCTCGCCGATTCCATGGCCAAGACCGAGATGTTGATCGCTGTTCGGCCGTTCTCAGTGCTGCAGGGTTTGCGTGATCCCGCAACGGCTGCGGCGATCCTGCGCAACGTTGGTGGTGGCGCCGCTGCAGTGGTTGGGCACCTGGCAAGTGGAGAGGTCAAGACGGCCATCCGCGAACTGCTTGCGATCGACCCCAGTGAGTTAGCGTTCCTGACGGCGCAGGTTCCCGCAGCGGCGCAGGCTGCTGGGGTCAACCCGCAGGGAGTCCAAGCACTCAAACAGGTGAGTGAGGACTATCCGGGCGATCCAGGGGTCCTGGTCGCAGCATTGCTCGACCACCAAGTTCTGAGCGAGGGGCAAGCGGTCTACGTTCCAGCGGGAGTCGTACACGCCTACGTGGAGGGCACCGGCATCGAGGTGATGACGGCGAGCGACAACGTCCTGCGCCTTGGTCTCACGCCGAAGACGATCGCCATCGACGAGGCCCTCGAAGCACTTGAACACTCGGCTCAGTCCCGAACCCATGTCCGGAAACCCCCGCGATCTTGAGAACGGGGGAGTGCACCGGCATTACGCGCCCGATGGCGCACCGTTCATCGTCGACGTGGTCGCGAATGGATCACTTCAGTGTCCCGGCGGCGAGTATCGCCTCGTTCTGGCAGTCGCTGGGCATGTCGAGATTGCCGTCGCGGGTGAGGGTCTGCAGCTGATGCAGGGCCAAGCCGCAGCAGTGCTGGCCGACGAGTCGGCGGCAATCGTGACGACAGGTGGGCTCGCCGCCATTGCGCGAGCAGCAAAGTCCTGATCGGCTCAGTGTGAGCACCGAGGGTGGTACCAAGGCGGTCATTGCGGCGCTGATCTCCAACGTCGGCATCGCCATCTCCAAGTTCATCGCGTTCGCCATCACAGGCTCGTCGTCGATGCTCTCCGAGGCGATCCACTCGGTAGCTGATTCCGGAAATCAGGTATTGCTGCTGATCGGTGGCCACAGATCGAAGCGCACAGCGAATGAGGACCATCAGTTCGGTTACGGTCGAACCCGGTTTGTCTACGGGTTCGTTGTCTCGATCGTTCTGTTCATCGTGGGCGGTCTGTTCGCGGTGTACGAGGGCATTCACAAGATTCAGCATCCTGATGAGCTCAACGACCCAGCGATCGCCATCGGGGTCCTGCTAATCGCGATGGTGCTTGAGGGTTACTCGTTTCGAACGGCTATGCGAGAGGCAAACAAGTCGCGCGGTCGACGTTCGCTGCCTCGCTATGTCAAGGATGCTCGCCAACCGGAGCTGCCTGTCGTCCTGCTCGAGGACTTTGGCGCGCTGATCGGTCTGTCGTTCGCCATGGTCGGCGTGGTCGCCTCCACCCTGACCGGCAATGGCGTGTGGGACGGAATCGGATCCACCGCAATCGGGATGCTGCTACTCGTGATTGCGGTGTTCCTGGCAACGGAGATGGCGTCGATGTTGATCGGTGAGGGTGCCATTCCCGAGGAGCAGGAACTGATTCGCCAAGCACTTGAGGACACCCCGGACGTCGACAGAGTGATCCACCTCAAGACTTTCCATATGGGGCCAGATGACTTGCTGGTTGCCGCTAAGATCGCTGTCGATAAGGCCGACTCGGCTGGGCTGATTGCCCGGGCGATTAACGCCGCAGAGCAGCGGGTGCGTGACGTTGTGCCTAGCGCAACGTACATTTATCTAGAGCCCGATCTCGACCGGCACCTGAACCAAGCCGAAATCGACCCGTCGGATTCGCCTGCGCCACCCGCCAACGAGACACGACCAGAACAGCCGGAGTCCCCTAGAACCGGCGACTAGCTGACCGAAGACGAGATTGAGGATGACAAATATGGCTGATTACAAGGTTGCGGATCTCTCACTTGCTGACTTCGGTCGCAAAGAGATTCAGCTCGCCGAGCACGAGATGCCAGGTCTGATGGCCATGCGCGAGGAGTTCGGTGAGTCCAAGCCTTTGGCTGGCGCCCGCATCACCGGATCACTGCACATGACTGTGCAGACTGCCGTTCTTATCGAGACCCTCACCGCGCTCGGTGCCGAGGTCCGTTGGGCCTCGTGCAATATCTTCTCTACCCAAGATCATGCTGCCGCAGCTGTCGCTGTCGGCCCCAACGGAACTCCCGAAGATCCACAAGGCGTTCCGGTCTTCGCGTGGAAGGGCGAGACGCTCGAGGAGTACTGGTGGTGCACCGAGCAGGTACTCGTCTGGCCAGCAGACGAGGATGGCAACACTGGCCCGAACCTCATCCTCGACGACGGCGGAGACGCGACCCTGCTCGTCCACAAGGGCAAGGAGTACGAGGCCGACGGTGCTGTGCCGGATCCAGCTACGGCTGAGTCCGAGGAGTTCGCGGTCGTGCTCTCAGTTCTGCAGCGCACGCTGACCGAGGATCCGCAACGCTGGACCAAGATTGCCGACGGAATCATTGGAGTCACCGAAGAGACCACCACTGGTGTGCACCGGCTCTACGAGATGATGCGCGATGGCAAGCTCGTGTTCCCGGCCATCAACGTTAACGACTCGGTGACCAAGAGCAAGTTCGACAACAAGTACGGCTGTCGCCACTCGTTGATTGACGGGATCAACCGGGCAACGGACGTGTTGATCGGCGGCAAGGTCGCGGTCGTTTGCGGTTATGGGGACGTCGGGAAGGGTTCGGCTGAATCACTTCGTGGCCAAGGTGCTCGAGTGATCGTCACCGAGGTTGACCCGATCTGTGCGCTGCAGGCCGCCATGGACGGATACCAGGTCACGACCCTAGACGACGTTGTTGAGACCGCAGATATCTTCATCACGACGACTGGCTGCTACGACGTCATCAACGTCTCGGATATGCGCCGCATGAAGCATCAGGCGATCGTCGGCAACATCGGACACTTCGACAACGAGATCGACATGGCTGGCCTCTACGACGAGCCAGGCGTGACGCGCAACAACATTAAGCCGCAGGTGGACGAGTTCCTGTTCGCCGACGGACATTCGATCATCGTGCTGTCGGAAGGTCGCTTGCTGAACCTCGGTAATGCGACTGGTCACCCATCGTTCGTCATGTCGAACTCATTCACCAACCAGGTGCTCGCCCAGATCGAACTCTTCACCAAGGCCGATGAGTACCCGCTCGGTGTCTACACCTTGCCCAAACATCTCGATGAGAAGGTTGCTCGACTGCACCTAGATGCTCTGGGTGTCAAGCTCACCGAACTCACCAAGACCCAGGCTGAGTACCTCGGCGTGCCGGTTGAGGGACCCTACAAGCCTGAGCTCTACCGGTACTAGTCATGTCCTACAACGGTATGCCGGAGTATCCCGGGATGCCGCCGGTGCAATCGGCCTCCGAGCCGGTGTCGGATCTGCTGTATCCCGCCGCCCCCGTGACGCTGCGCGACGCCGTCGCCGCAGAGCAAGCGGGGGTGTGGGCTGGCAAGCCGCTGCGTAGCTACAACTGGTGGTTTGGCGACGCGGGCATCATGATCGTGCTCTGGCTGGTCTTGGCCGTCTTTGCGTTCTCGGTGGTGGGCACCCCGAGTTCGGATAGTTGGGCAATCATCTTCGTCCAACTCGTTCCCTGGCTGGCGCTGGCTGGCTGGCCGATTCTGATCAGCAAGTGGGTGGGCAACGGCCCCGTCATCGACCTCGGCCTGCGCCTTCGCTGGTCAGACATCGGGTGGGGATTGCTCTACGGGATCGCCTCACTGGTGGTGGCGATCATCATCGGCATCATCACGACCCAGGTCGCGGGAGACTTCAACTCCGCCGCGGGTGAGGTTGGCGAGGAACTCAAGTCAAATCCGGCAGTCCTGATCGTCTTCGCGCTACTGGTCGGATTTGGTGCCCCGATCGTTGAGGAGATCGCCTTCCGCGGTCTAATCTTCAACAGCCTGGCGAAGTTCCGGATGTGGCCGCTGCTGACAGTTTTTCTTTCCGCGCTAATCTTCGCGCTCTTCCATTTTGAGGGTGTCCGGATTGCGTTGCTGTTCGGAATCGGCATCGTGCTTGGGTTGGCTCGCTGGCACACCGGCAGCACTACGACTGCCATCGTCGCGCACATGTGCAACAACATCCCGGGAGCGGCATTCCTGCTGCTGAGCTAACAGTGGGCGCTGGCGCGATCACACCCAGCTTGCGGCCAGGCTCGCGGCCGCGAGCGCAGCTAGTTCCTCTCGATCTAAGTTGACGGCCTCGGCTAGGGCCACGTAGTTGTCGGCGACGTACCCACCAAAGTAAGCGGGGTCGTCTGAGCTGATCGTCACGGGGATCCCGGCGTCAAGGAATGTTCGGACCGGGTAGTCGCGAAGGTCTGGCACGACCTGTAGACGCTGGTTCGACAACGGGCAGAGGTCCAGTGGGATGCCATCCTCAGCGAGGCGAATCAGAAGATCCGGGTCGTCTTTGGCGCGGATCCCATGGTCAATCCGTTCAACGCCGAGCAGATCGAGGGCTTCCCAAATGTACTCAGCGGGACCCTCCTCGCCTGCGTGAGCGACGCGGCGCAATCCGAGATCTCTGGCTTTGGCGAAGACTCGGGCGAACTTGCTCGGCGGGTTCCCGGCCTCACTAGAATCGAGCCCCACGCCGTGAATGGATGCCAGGTACGGCTCGGCGCTCGTAAGAGTCGCCATGGCGTCGTCCTCACTGAGGTGACGCAGGAAGCACATGATTAGCTTCCAGGTAATCCCGAGTTCCTGCTCGCCTCTGCGTAGTCCTGCCGTAATCCCGTTGACCACATCGGCCATCGTCACGCCGCGGGGTAGATGCGACTGTGGATCAAAGAACGGTTCGACGTGTACTACACCATCTGCGCGTGCCCGGAGCAGATACGCCCAGGTCAGATCCTCGAAGTCGCGGGCAGTGCGCAACACATCCGTCGCGGCGTAGTAGAGCTTGAGAAAATCGTCGAGTTCGGCGAAGTCGTACGCGGCTTGCGCCTGCTGCACGCTCGTGAACGGTGGAGCCACGCCGTTGCGGGCTGCCAACTGCAGCATGAGCTCCGGTTCCAGCGTCCCTTCAATATGCAAATGCAATTCGGCCTTCGGAAGCGAGACGACGTAGTCACGCAAATCTGAGGTGGTCACCTCGGGACCGACGCTGCCCAGGCTCTCGGGGATGTAGGTACTCATGTGACCAGTCTGGCGCATCAACGTCGTACGAGGGACCCGCATCCA
Source organism: uncultured Actinomycetes bacterium (assembly GCA_963821045.1). GTDB lineage: Bacteria > Actinomycetota > Actinomycetes > S36-B12 > UBA10799 > UBA10799. The sequence goes on from CAWGCB010000002.1 coordinate 451,372, forward strand.
CCGAGGTAGTTCCCGTGGGTGTCGGCGCGGCAATCCACAAGTCACCGTGGAATCGGCAATCCGCGACTGGACTCCAGCGATGATCGGGTTCATGGGAGTGCTCGACCTGTTTCTTGAATCTGAATGTGCGGTGTGCGCTCGCTCGGGCACCGCTCTTTGCCGAGCGTGTGCCGCCTCGATCCGTGCGACCGAGGCGGCACACGTCGATCGAGATCGCACTGTGTTCGCCGCCGCCACATATGAGGGGCCGGTCGCCCAGCTCGTGCTAGCGGCCAAGCGCAGTGGGCACCCACAGGTGGTGACTCTGCTCGCAGCGTTAGCCACCGCTTCGGTGATGGCTGCCGTTCATTCCCTGCGGGCATTCGGCGTGGCCAGCACGAGCGATCCGCTCGCTGGTGCCAGCTCAGCGGGAAGGATAGGCCTCGTGCCGCTGCACTCCGGGGCGAGCACGCGGCGCGGTGCGGGATGCGACCTTGTCGCCCTCTTAGCTCGCCGTGCGGCGAAGGAACTGCGGCGGCAAGGTGTGCGCATCGGGGTCTGCGACCTATTGATTCCTCGGCCCGCCCATCTTTCCCAGAAGGCGCTCAACCGCCGAGATCGAGCCACAAACGCCGCCAATCTGTTCCGCGTTCGCCGTCGAGGCGTCACGGGAGCGCGAACCCTCATCATCTTTGACGACGTAATGACGACAGGTGCCACAGTAGGTGCAGCTTCCCTGGCGCTGGCTACCGCCGGATATCCACCCGCTCGCGTCGCCGTTGTGGCCTACAAACCTGCACCGGGACACCCGCTCGAGCGAAGTTGACCCGCGTGCGGGTGAGTGGGCGGTCGAGACCGGAGCTGCGGCCAGGTAGCGTTAGCCCTAGATACCCGCCCGGGTCCGTGGTTGCGCTGATTTCCACTGTCAAAAGTGGAGGTCGGTTAGCCGATGCCAGTCGCAGGCAAAACGGTCCACGTAAGGGAGTCCGACGCGTTAACCCGCGTCGGGTGACTGATCACGGTGCGGCTTAGAAGTAAGTCCTGCCCCGCCGCTGATCACGATGGTTAGCGATCACGGGAGTTGGGTGAACGACGGGGAGACCCGCGACACCTACTGCAGGCAGGTGTGGGGTCGAAGACCAGGTCGGCCGGACGGGTATCTGTCGCTTCGCGGTCCATCGCGATGCCTGAGGTGAAGGGATGCTGAAATGACTGAGCTGGAGATCGTGGTACGGGGTCGCAACGTCAAAGTTACGTCTCGCTTCCAAGAGCTAGCCGAGGACAAGCTGAGCAAAGTTGATCGGTTTGGCGTACAAATCCAACGAATCGACCTAGAGCTATCGAAAGAGGGAAACCCGCGGTTGGCCGATCGCGCCTATCAGGTCGAGCTGACGTGTCGAGGTAAGGGTCCAGTGATTCGCGCCGAGGCGAACGCTCCCGATGAGTACAGCGCCTTCGATCTCGCCTCCAGCCGACTCGAGCAACAGTTGCGCCGAGCGCATGATCGCACCAAGGTGGTTAAGGGCGGATCACATCGCAGCAAATCCGTACCCGACGGCGCTGACATCAGTCTCAACGGCCTCGCTAAGGACTCGGAGCCAACGTCGATCGACCGGCACACCGACACGTACCAGGCCGATGCCGACGAGGTCTTCGCTCAAGGTCCAGTGGTGGTCCGCGACAAGACCCACCCCACCGAGCCGATGAGCATCGAGCAGGCGGTTACTGAGATGGAACTAGTCGGACACGACTTCTTCCTCTTTGAGGAGATCGAATCCGGTGCCCCCGCTGTGGTCTATCGCCGACGCGGCTACGACTACGGCCTGATCAGAATCGATACGGCCAGCGCTAGCTAACGCACGAGCTAAACGCAAGTAGCGACAGCGGCGAGTAGGGGGCACACCAATGTTCAACCCGAACCGAACCGGTGTGCTCATCGTCGATCACCAGCCCCTGGTTGTCCGGGGGCTGGCCTCGCTCTTGCGAGATGAGGTCGGAGTCCCGGTGTTTCAAGGATCCGGTCGCCCAGAACTGCTGGCGGCGGAACTCGTCGATTACCAGCCCAGTGTGGTCATCATCGGCACGTTGGTCGGTCACTCCTTCAGCCTCGATCCAGTAGCGGTTGTCACGGCGAATGAACCCGACGCACGAGTCGTGGTGTTGGTGGATCCGGTCGCGCACCTCGAGCCCTACGACTTGGTGCGTCTCGGAGTGGCGAGTCTGATTAGTCGGTTCGCGTCTTTGGACGAGATTGTCCTGGCTGTTCGCCAAGTTCTAGCTGGTCAGCAGTCCTTGGATGGCCACATGGCCTCGCGGCTACTCAACGAGCTGTCCTTGGCCATTCGACGCGCCGATTCCGGCGGTGACGGTGGTCTGACGAAGCGCGAGATGCAGGTGCTAGAGCTAGTAGCCGACGGCCTGCCAAATCGCGATGTTGCCACTGCTCTGCACATCAGCGAGAACACGGTCAAGAACCACATGCGCAGCATTCACGAGAAACTAGGGGTCAAGACCCGCACCGAGGCAGTCGTCAAAGCAGCGCGTGACGGTCTCGTAGGTTTGCGTTAGCTCAAGCTCCCGAGCAGACGCGCTAGCTAGCTGAGATCCCCAGTGCCTGCGAGGCGTATCGGCGGATGACGTCCTCGGCCGCCGGGCCGTCTTCCGGGCTTCCCACGATGCCTAGGGCCGACACCACGCGGGCCGACTGGCTGCTGGGGTCAGTGCCTAGCAGCGATACGTACGCTCGCGGCATCGCGCTAATCGCATCTCGAGCGACCCAGGTCGCCATCGCCTGTTTGACGTGGCTGCCCAGCGCTGCGACTGCCCCCGGGTAAGAGTTCTCGTCGACCGGTTGCAGCTGCATACCGCCGGCAGCAATCTCCGGGGCCGCGAGTGGGACTTGAATGGTCATAGTCCAAGGATGCATGAGCGACAGCCTCACCACTAGGGATTAGCCAAAGTTGATCACAAAATTGCGTGATTACGGCCACGCCAGGAGGATCGCCGAGCTCAGGCCGAAGGGCTCCGTTGAGTGCAGTGGCGATGCGGTGATGTGGGTGTGAGGTCTCGACTACATTCACCGGACCCTCTAGGTGTCTGGCAATTGCGACGGCTACGACGACGCAATACGCTTCACGTTGACCAGGCAACATATTGACAGGACATGGGTGTGGAAGTACCAACAATGGAGCAGTCCGGCCCGGTCGGAGCCGGTGCAAAGCGTGCGGTTGCGTTTGGCGGGGGAGGCGTTTGGTTCATCGCCTGGATGCTTGGCTATGCGACCGGTCTGCGGGAGAACTCGGTAGACCTGAGTGCCGCTGACGTGTCCATCGGTACTTCCGCGGGATCCATCGTCGGCGCAGCGGTCCGAGGCGGACGTCTTGACGAGATGACCAAAGCGTTTGAGGACCTAGGTGACACCAAGGGTGCGCTCACTGGGGTAACCGGAACTGAATCTCAGTTACGCGCTCAACAGGTTATGGCCCAGACCTCGGTCATCACCGCTGAGTCACTGCAGGAGATCGGCCGGGCAGCCATGGCCGCGCACAACTCCCCGGTGGCGCAGTATCAGGCACTGCTGGCACAGTTGCTCGGGACGGCGGCGGCATGGCCGAAGGGGCACTATGCGGCGACTACGGACTGCTACACGGCTCAACCACTGATAGTCGGTGAGTCATGTGGGGTCTCCATCGTGGAAGCGGGTTCGGCGAGCTCCTCGCTGCCGGGATCAATGGGACCCACGTGGCTCGGTGACCGACTGTGCATGGATGGCGGCGTCAGCGATTCAAGCACGCATGCGCAGATGCTGGAGGGGGCTGAGTTCGTGTTGATCTTGGGGATGTTCGACTTCAAGGCCAACCCGCCAGCACATGTCAACCCGTCGTTCGGGCTGTCGGAACGAGTTAACCCCGGGACAGCGCAGCGTGAAGCCGCCGCACTGCGAGCCGCTGGCTCAACCGTGCACGTGACAATCGCCGATCCCGACCCCAATACAGACTTCATGAGTCCAGCCACCATCGGACCCGCCTTCGAGGTGGGACAACAACGCGGTATCGCCGACGCTGCGGCAATCAGCCCGCACTGGAGCTAGGCCCGGGCAACGCAGTGTCCTAAGCGCAAGCGATTGTGCGCAAAACCCAGCGATCTCGCCTCGTTGTGGAAGTCAACTGACTGTCGCGAGGCTTTGCGCGTACGATGCTGGGGTGCAACTCTTCGACAAACTAATGCGGGCCGGCGAGGGCAAGATCCTCAAGAAACTCAAGAGCTTGTCCGAGCAGGTCAACGCGCTTGAGGATGACTTCAGGGACCTCACAGATGAGGAGCTGCAGGGCCTCACCGCAGAGTATCGGCAGCGCTTAGCCGAGGGGGAGACCCTAGACGACCTCCTGCCGGAGGCCTTTGCGACCGTCCGTGAGGCGAGCGCACGCACCCTCGGGCAACGCCACTATGACGTGCAGATCATGGGTGGTGCTGCGCTGCACCTCGGCAACATCGCTGAGATGAAGACTGGTGAAGGTAAGACGCTGGTTTCGACGCTACCTGCGTACTTGAACGCACTCTCCGGTGACGGTGTTCATATCGTCACCGTCAACGATTACTTGGCCGAGCGTGACTCTGAGTGGATGGGTCGCGTTCACCGATTCCTTGGGCTAAGCGTGGGCTGCATCCTGTCGCCGATGACCCCTGCCGAACGTCGCGTGGCGTACGACTGCGACATCACATATGGAACGAACAACGAGTTCGGCTTCGATTATCTGCGCGACAACATGGCCTGGTCCAAGGACGAGATGGTCCAACGTGGCCACAACTTCGCGATCGTCGATGAGGTCGACTCGATCCTCATCGACGAAGCCCGGACCCCACTGATCATCTCTGGACCTAGTGATCAGTCTCCCAAGTGGTACGCCGACTTCGCCAAGCTGGTGCGGCGCCTCGATATCGACGTCGACTACGAGATCGACGAGAAGAAGCGCACTGTCGGAATCCTTGAGCCTGGCGTCGACAAGACTGAGGACTGGCTCGGTATGGAGAACCTGTACGAGGCGGTCAACACGCCTCTAGTCGGGTACCTCAACAACGCGCTCAAGGCCAAAGAGTTGTTCAAGAAGGACAAGGACTACGTCATCATGGATGGCGAGATCCTCATCGTCGATGAGCACACGGGTCGTATTCTGTCCGGGCGCCGCTACAACGAAGGTCTGCACCAGGCGATCGAGGCCAAAGAGGGCGTCGAGATTCAGGCCGAGAACCAGACTCTGGCCACCATTACGCTGCAGAACTTCTTCCGTCTCTACGACAAGCTCGGTGGCATGACCGGTACGGCCATGACCGAAGCGGCCGAGTTCAGCCAAATCTACAAACTCGGCGTCGTGCCAATCCCCACGAACAAGCCGAATATCAGGATCGACCAGCGTGACTTGGTGTACCGCACAGAGGATGCCAAGTACGCCGCAGTCATTGAGGATCTCGTTGAGTGCTACGAGAAGGGTCAGCCCGTCCTCGTTGGAACTGTCAGCGTAGAGAAGTCCGAACTGCTGTCAAATGCCCTGCGCAAAGCGGGTGTCAAGCACGAGGTTCTGAACGCTAAGTTCCACGATCGCGAGGCTGCGATCGTTGCTGAAGCTGGGCGCAAGGGCGCTGTCACAGTGGCGACCAATATGGCCGGTCGTGGTACCGACATCATGCTCGGCGGAAACCCAGAGTTCCGCGCCTCCGCTGAACTCGCTGCTCGCGGTCTGTCTCCGGTGGAGACTCCGGAGGAGTACGAGGCGGCCTGGCCAGACGCCCTCGCGAAGGCCGAGGAGTCGGTGGCGGCCGAACACGATGAGGTCGTCGAACTCGGTGGACTGTACGTGCTCGGTACCGAACGTCACGAGTCCCGTCGTATCGACAACCAGTTGCGTGGTCGCTCCGGTCGTCAGGGTGACCCAGGTGAGACGCGCTTTTACCTGTCCCTGCAAGACGAGTTGATGCGACGCTTCAACGCAGCAATGGTGGAGGCGTTCCTCGCTCGCTTCAACGTTCCAGACGATGTCCCGATCGAAGCGAAGATGGTTACTCGCGCGATTGCCAGCGCCCAGGGCCAGGTGGAGGCGCAGAACTTCGAAATCCGCAAGAACGTCCTGAAGTACGACGAGGTAATGAACCGTCAGCGTCTCGTCATTTACAAGGAGCGGCATCGAGTTCTTGAGGGTGAGAACCTCGAAGATGAGGTGCGCACGTTCATGGACGACGCAGTCGAGGCCGCCATCAAGGCTGAAACCAGCGAAGGCTTCCCTGAGGAGTGGGATCTTGACCGCCTTTGGGTTCAGCTCAAGACGCTCTACCCGGTTGGGCTATCCGTCGAGGACGTCGAGAAACGTTCTGGTGGCGGCCGCTCTGGGTTGAGTCCGGAGTTCCTGACCGAGGAGATCCAAGAAGACATTCAGCAGGCCTACGACAACCGTCAAGACAAGCTTGGCGACGGTGTCACTCGCGAACTGGAACGTCGCGTCATTCTGTCGGTACTCGACCGCAAGTGGCGCGAGCACCTATACGAAATGGACTACCTCCAAGAGGGGATCGGTCTGCGGGCCATGGCCCAGCGGGACCCGCTCATCGAGTACCAAAAAGAGGGCTACGACCTATTCCAGGCGATGATGGGTTCGATCAAAGAAGAGTCCGTCGGCTACCTATTCAACGTCGATGTCACAGTGAACGAAGAGCTCGAGGGGGAGCCCGCATCGATCACCAACCAGGTCGGCGCGGCTGCCCAGATCGAGAAGGACCGTCCGAAGATCGACGCCAAGGGGCTGGCACCCGAGCGGCCCACGGTCTTGGAGTACAGCGCTCCCAGCGAGGATGCCGACGGAACCGTCACCAAGGTTGCTGAGACCAACCCCGAGGTCGATCCTGACGAGATCCAGTTCGCCGGGACAGCTCGCAACGCGACCTGCCCGTGTGGTTCGGGGCGCAAATACAAGCGCTGCCACGGCAAAGCGTCCTAACCGGTGGGCACGCCGCGACTGCCAGACCTTGCACTGTCTCGGGCGGTGCTTGACCGGGCCGACGCGCTGCGCAGTCAAGACGGTGTTCTAGCGGGTTTTTGGGCTGATCCGCTGGCCCGCCTGCTCGTGCTTCGAGGCGATCAAGCGCAGGTTGTCTCGGCCCGAAGGCCTGGGTTGGTCTTGGTCTCGCCAAGCGATGCAGGCTACGCGCCGGGTAGCGGGCTACCTCAGGACGTGTTCTTTCTGGGACGCGATGGCGACGTGCCGTACTTTGGGCTGGCGACCTCTGCACCGTCCGCCCAAGCCCAAGCCTTCGATCCGCAGGCCCCCAAAACGGACAGCGCGACCGCCGCGGGTAGGCCGTCGCGGTCAGCGGAGAACTCCGTGGGAACCCCAACTCGGATGGCGACCTTGCGCGAGGTCGGTGCCCAGTTGAGTGCGTTAGATTCGGAACTCTTCACCACCACGCAGGCACTGGCGAACTGGCACGCTACCCATCAGCGCTGTTCGCGGTGTGGTGCCCCCACCGAGGTCATCCGTGGCGGTTGGGTGCGTCGCTGCAGCGTTGATGATTCCGAGCACTATCCCAGGACCGATCCAGCGGTCATCATGTTGGTCACTGACCCCGCGGACCGTGCCCTGCTTGGTCGCCGCGCAGGGTGGGCGCCGCAGTGGTTCTCGACGCTCGCAGGTTTCGTCGAGCCCGGCGAATCCGCCGAAGCCGCCGTCGTGCGAGAGGTCGGCGAAGAGGCTGGAGTTGCCGTGGACCCCAACTCAGTGGTGGCACTGGGCTCCCAGCCGTGGCCGTTTCCCTCGTCACTGATGCTCGGGTTCCGCGCGAGCTCCATCCGTAGTACCGACCCAACTCCCGACATCGCAGAGATAGCCGAAGCGCGGTGGTTCACCCGGGACGAGTTAAGGGAGCAATGCGAGGCAGGTACCGTCGCGATTCCGCCCGCCGTCTCGATCGCTCGACATCTGATTCAGGAATGGTACGGAGCGCAGCTTCCCGGAAGCTGGATTCGTCCATGATCGCGCCCGTCTCGCCAAGTGATTTGCTCGCTGGGCTCGATCCGGAGCAGCGTGCCGTCGCGGAGGCGGTGAGCGGCGCGGTGGTGGTCATGGCCGGAGCGGGAACTGGCAAGACCCGAGCGATCACACATCGGATCGCGAACGCCGTCGCTACGGGACGCCACGATCCGGCCCGGACTCTCGCCGTCACATTCACGAATCGCGCGGCGGCCGAGATGGCGAACCGGCTATCTGCTCTCGGTGTACCAGGTGTTCGTGTCCGCACGTTTCACTCGGCGGCCCTACGACAACTGCGCTGGGCATGGCCGCAAGCTATCGGCGGCCAGATGCATGAGGTCATGGGATCTAAGTCGGGCATGATCTCATCGGCTGCGGCGAATCGGCGATTGCCGACCGACCAGGCAACCGTCCGGGACTTGGCGACCGAGATCGAGTGGGCAAAGGTTATGGGTGTCGGCCCGTCGCAATACCCGCAACTCGCCGCGATGCATGGACGCCGGACACCTGCCGGTCTCACCATCGAACAAGCTAGCGACGTCTACGAAGGCTACGAACTCGTCAAGCGTCAAGCCCAGCGCATCGACTTTGAAGACGTCCTACTGCTCACCGTCGGGATTCTGGAGGAGAACGAGCAACTGCGCCGTGAGGTTCGCAAGTCCTTCGCTCACTTCACGGTCGATGAGTTTCAAGATGTTTCTGCCATCCAGCGGCGACTCCTCGATGTGTGGCTAGGAGATCGCGATGACGTGTGCGTTGTCGGCGACGTAGCCCAGACGATCTACAGTTTCGCCGGAGCCGATCCGAGTCATCTCCTTGCCTTCGCGAAGGCGTACGACGACCCGACGGTGATTGCCCTGAATCGCTGCTATCGCTGTACACCGCAGGTGGTGAAGGTGGCTGAGGACATCATTGGCTCCGGCGTCGCCAGCGCATCGCTGCTCGCAACGACGAATGCCCACCGAGCGCCGTTGCGCTCCCAAGTTGCGGACGGCCCCGTGCCTCAGGTGAACCAGTTCAGTGACGAGTTGGCTGAGGCTGCGTCGGTGGTGGGACAAATCCAGGCGCTAATCGACTCTGGCACCCCGGCTCGGCAAATCGCGGTTCTCGTTCGTATCAACGCGGTGACTGAGCAGTTTGAGTCGGCGCTGGCTGACGCTGGAATCCCGTACACAATTCGCGGTGGTCGCCGCTTCTTCGAGCGACCAGAAGTGCGTCGCGGCGTCAGTCTGCTTCGTGGTGCTGCCCGCGCGGCACACACATCGGATCAGGATCCGGAAGACCCTCAACGCCTAGTTCGCACATTACTCGCGACCGTCGGGTGGAGTTCTCGGCCTCCAAGTGACACCGGGGCCGTGCGAGAAGCCTGGGAGTCGCTCGCAGCACTCGTGTCTCTGTGCGACGAGGTGGTTGAGGCCGATAGTAGCGCCGGAATCGTGGAGATAGTTGGTGAGATCGTTCGGCGTGAACAGGCGCAGGATGCACCTAGCGTGGATGGTGTGACGCTCGCTTCGTTACATGCAGCGAAGGGGATGGAATGGGACGCAGTTTTCCTCGTTGGGCTCGTTGACGGAGTGATGCCGATGAGCCACGCGAGCACGCCTGCCGCGATCGAGGAGGAGCGCCGACTTCTGTATGTGGGGGTCACCCGCGCGCGGCGTGTGCTCTCGTTGTCTTGGGCGCAGGCCCGCTTGCCGGGTGGGCGAGCACGTAAACCGTCACCGTTCCTCGCTGCCATTGGACGCGGGGACGCGACGCGCGCGAGCCTCGATATCCGCGATGCAGTTGCTCAGTCGGCGCGCCGAAAGCGCAAACCTGCGAGCTGTCGGGTCTGCGCAAAATCGTTAGTAACTGCCCCGGAGCGGGCTATGGGCCGCTGCGCACGATGTCCGAGCAACTTGAATGAGGAGTTGTTGGCCGACTTGGTGGCGTGGCGGCTGCGGCAGACACAGACCCAGTCCGCGGGACGTGACAGGGTCATCCCCACGTATGTGGTTGCTACCGATGCGACATTGCAGTCCATTGCAGAGTTACAGCCGAGTTCGATCGCGGAACTCGCCGACATCCCTGGCCTCGGCCCGGTGAAGTTGGCCGCCTATGGGGATGAACTGCTCGAGATACTGCGCAGCCACACCCAGGGCAAAGCAGGTGCTGTCGATAGCGACGGAATGATTTGGCGGAGCAAGTAGTTACTGGTAGTTATTAGGTCGTGGTCATTAAGTCGTTGGACGAATAGGCCGTCGGTGGCGTACGCTCCACCGGAGCTAGCAAGTGTCGGCTGCGAGACCGAGACCGAGACCAAGACCAAGACCGAGACCGAGACCGAGACCGAGACAAGCCAGGAGGTGGCGATATGGACAAGCATGCAGCGCGCAGTGGTGCGCACGTCCTCGCGTCATCAGAGTTTCGCGGCGCAGGTTGGTATCCGGCCACGATGGCGATCGCCGGAGTATTCGCCGCGTCTCCGCTTCCTAGGGTTCGTTTAGGGGTCAATGTCTGACCCAGACGACATCATCAAGGCCGCGGACCCGACTCGGGACTGCGGCCTTTTGTATTTTCCGCCACAGCACCAACGACGAAAACGACTACTAGCCAGATCAGATTGAAGGTGAGCGAGATGGGTGTCCTCAGCCTCGCGCTTAAGGCAGCGACTGCTCCTGTTAACGATGTCCCATGCCGGTCGCTCGATGCCGACCTATGGTTCGCTGAGGACGTTGCCAGCACCTCACGCGCACAGCAGTTGTGTCAGCGCTGCCCGCTGCAGACTGCCTGCCTGGCGGGAGCGCTCGAGCGTAAGGAGCCAGTTGGTGTGTGGGGCGGTGAGCTCTTTGACAAGGGTCAGATTGTCGCCGGGCACAAGCCCAAAGGCCGACCCCGCAACGACGCTGACGAAGTCGCAGCCCAGGCCGCGGCTCGGGTGGCTAGACGACTCTCAGAGATGTCGTCAGCTCTGGCCGATACCGAACCGGACCTCGCCGACATGGTTGCTCAAGCGGCAGATGTGGTTGGCGCGGCTTAGTCGACCGCTTGGCCCTAGGAGTCCTCGGAGTTGTCGGCGCCTAGGGAGTCATTGGTGGTTGGGAGAAAGCCCGGCACCCAGTCTTCGATGGCTTTGCGTGAGTCCACGTTGGCATCGAGTTGGCACAGCACGCCTATGGAGCCGAGCCACACGCGGTGGATCAAGAGGTAGGACGGCGGCAGGTTCAGCTTCAAGCCGACACCGAAGTCTCCGTCGCGTGGATCATTGATTCGTGTGAACTGCCCACGCAACCAGGTGCGGCTGTAGTGAAACGAGGGGTACTGCAGCGGCTCGACGAAGGGGAGCAGGTAGCCCAGCAGTCGGTCAGGGGCAATATCCACGTTTGGCTTGATGAAGCCCTCCTCGCGCATGCCTTCGACCATCGCCGGGCCGTCCCCCTCTTCGAGAGCGATTCTCAGGATCCGCCCGACGGCGTTGGGGAATCCGTTGGGTAGTCGCGCGGCTGCGCCGTAGTCCAGTACAGCCAAGCGCCCGTCCGGCGTGATGCGGAAGTTGCCAGGGTGTGGGTCCGCGTGCAGGAGCCCTGCTCGCGCAGGACCGGACAGGAGGAATGTCAAGTACAGCGTCCCGGCTCGGTCACGTTCCTCTGGCGTCCCGTTCGCGATGACTTTGCTCAGGGACTCGCCGTCAATCCACTCAGAGATGATCACCTTAGGGCTCGCCGCTAGGACGTGTGGAACGACAAAGTCTGGGTCACCTTCGTAAGCAGCAGCGAAACCGCGTTGAGCTTCGCTCTCGCGCAGATAGTCGAGTTCCTCGGCAACGCGTGCCTTCATCTCTTTCAGCAGCGGCTTCATGTCCATCCCTGGGACCATCGCCGCGAACACCCGGCCCATCCGTGCGGCCTGATTGAGGTCAGACATGAGTGCCTTGCCCGCTCCGGGGTACTGCATTTTGACCGCCACGACGCGGCCGTCTCGGTAAACGGCTCGGTGGACTTGTCCGATGGAGGCGGCGGCCGCGGGTTCGTCGTTAAACTCAAGGAACCTGTCTCGCCAGTCCTCGCCGAGTTCCTCGCGCATGACGCGGTGAACCGTCTCCGGCGGCAAGGCCGGTGCGGCTTCCTGCAGCTTCGTCAAGGTCTCCCGGTAAGGCCCTGCCATCTCCTCGGGCAGGGCCGCTTCGAAAACGCTCATTGCCTGACCGATCTTCATGGCCCCGCCTTTGAGTTCTCCGAGAACTCGGAACATCTGCTCGGCTGTCTTCGCCTGGATTTGGGCGTTTACGGCTTCGGCGGGCTTGCCACCGATCCGCTTACCGAATCCCAGCGCAGTCCGGCCGGCGTACGAGGCGGGCAGTGACGCCATCCGGGCAGTGCGTCGTAGGGCTCGCTGAGGGACCGCTCCGGACTTGGAGTCTTTGCTCTTCTTCTGCTCGTTCTTATCGTCCAACGGGTCGGCCATAGACCCCATTGTCCACATTGCGGCTTCGGTTTGGGATGGCCGCTGCGCGATCGGCCCAAATGAGACGGATTGGTTCCTGCCACAGGCAGTTAGTTCGACCCAACGTTTTATCCCAAAATCGTGAGCGACATGTTCTTAAAGTTGCTGTCCGGAGCACGTTCCAGTTTGTACTCGTGGCCAAACTTGCTCACCTTGGCGACGCCGTTTTCTGGCAGATCCCAGAAGGACATTGGACTGGGGTCCCATGGACTTGGAACTGCCGTTCCGAGTTGGATGCCGATCTGGGGCTCCCCGACAACCGGGTTCCCTGCGATCACTTGATTCACCGGGCCGTTGCCAGTCTGGAAGGTTAATGTCGTGGGGCCGGTCGTGTTGTAGTAGAACCCAGGTAGCGGGATGCCGTTGCGGGGGCAGAGGATCTTCATCGACTCGCCTTTGTTGAGCGTTTGTTGCGGTGCGCATGGCTTGTCGCCGGTGCTACCAACAGTCTTGTTCTCAACCTCGACTGGATCAGCGGTCTTGTTGGTGACAGTGAAGCTGACCCGTTTGAGGTATTCCGGTTGGTCGACTGAAGGGTCAGTTTGGGTGGGCGATGCCTGGTTGGAGCTGTCCACCGCGTCATTCGTTGCCGGTGGCGATGGGTCAGCACAGGCCCCAAGTCCCAAGGCTGCGACTGCGCCTATCGCAGCAGCAGTGGATCGGTAAGTGAGGGTTTTGTTGATGCTGACTCCTGGGGTATGACGGTGGCGACCTACCGGTTCAGAGTAGCCACCCATCTGCCAGAGCCCGTGCAGGCGCACTAATCCCACTGCCAGCGGCGCAGTGTTGACCCTGCTTGTCCACACTGTGCCGCTGGTTGGGGACGGCGGCAGCGCGATCGGTGGCGAATGAGGCAGATTTGTCGGTACCGCAGGCAGCCGATTCAAGGAGGACATCATGCAGGCGACACCAACACTGTCGACGAGCGAGCCGCATTCAGTGCGGCCAGCAAAGGCGAACCACGACGTCAGGCAGCCTGGCCTCGCATCAGGCGTTCAACTCGTCCAGACCACGCCGAGTTCGATCCAGATTGTTGGTGACATCGATTTCCCGGTGTCGCTCGAGGGTGCAGATGACAGGTGTCTGCAGTGGTTGCGCCAGCTTGATGGTCAGCGGTCATGGCGTGAGCAGGTATTCCACGCTGACGCACTTGGTATCGAGCCAGAGGTGGCTCAGGAGCTGCTGAGGGCACTCATGGCGGCGGGATTGGTCATCGATCAGGCCACAGCTTCGTCAGGCCTCCCAGCTATGCAGCTCACGCTCATCGGTCAGCCTGAGCTGAGCCGGGCTATCGAGTTGCTCGCGCCGTCGAGTTCCTGGATCGGACCCGTTCCCGGTCCGCGCGAGGGGGCGGATTGGATGGAGAGGTCCAGGCAGCTTGTGGCGGACGTTGAGACCGACCGAGTGGTCCTCGTTCTTCGCAGTCCACGCCCGGACGCAGCAGAGGTGGCGTTTGTAAGCTCGCTGGTAGCGGCTTCGATCTCACATCTAGTGATCGGAGTTGGGCCACGTAGCGCTCGCATTGGGCCCTACACCGTGCCTGGCGCGGGGGCTTGTATGCAATGCGATGAGTTTGCTCAGGTTGACACGGACAGCGTGTGGCGCGATGTCGGAGCAGCTGCCTCACTCGTTGAATCCGACGTAGTTGATCAGTCGCCGGTGCTGGTCTCGCTGTGTGCTGCGGAGGCGCTTAGGCAACTCGCAGCAATTGATCGGGGTTTCGACGCATCATCACGCGATGCGGTCCTGCAGTCCGGCTACCGGGGCGGCGCCTGGCGACGCCGCCCCATGGTGCGCCATCAGCGGTGTTCCTGCTGGTGGCCGCGTAGCTAGTAGCTACTGGTAGTTCCGAACCTACTGGTGAAGAAGTACTAGTCCTTCTTCTTGCCCAGGATGCGAGTAACGGTGGTGTTGCAGACGGGGCACTTGCCCTTGGCCATACGGCGACCGTTCGTCTCGTGCACGATTCCGTCGAACTCGCGCTTCTCCTTGCACTTCACGCAGTAAGCCTCACCGGAGTAAGTCTCGTCAGTCTCAGCCATGAAAGTCCTCCTGTAGATCTCGCCGTGGACATTCCACAGCGTTGCAGCCGTTCGCGAGCGCCTCTCGACGCGCGGCTACCTAAGCGGCAGCGTGGTAACCATACGGCGCTACGCTCGCGAACATGGCGAACACCCCTGCACAAACACGCGTAAATCCTGCCGATTACCTCACAGAGGTTGATCATTTGACGGTCGAAAGGGCAGAAAACGGACTTATCGTCGCAACGTTGTCCTATCCGCAGCGGCGCAACGCTATGTCAGATGCGATGACGGCAGCGTGGGCTCGACTTGCGGAGCAGATCCGCTCGGACGACTCCGTGCGGGCGTTGCTGGTGACCGGACAGGGTAAAGCTTTTTGTTCCGGCGGTGATCTTGATTGGCTAGGCTCTGATCCTGATGCCAGTGTCGACGCGCTCAGGACTCGGATGATGGCGTTCTATCGCGGTTGGTTAGCGATGAGGGACGTCCCGGTCCCGGTGATCGCCGCGATCAACGGTGCTGCGATTGGGGCGGGTGCGTGTATCGCTCTGACGGCGGATGTGCGCGTCGCTGGTACTCGGGCAAAGTTCGGCGTGCCGTTTCTGCAACTTGGACTGCATCCAGGGATGGCGACGACCTACTTGCTGCCCGAGGTGATCGGCGTAGCCGCCACCCGGGACTTGCTCTACACCGGACGCGTCATCGATGCGGATCGGATGTACGAACTCGGCCTCGTAAGCGAGGTGGTGGATGACGACCAGTTGCCTGCTCGTGGCCGGGAACTCGCCGATCAGATCGCTCGCAATGCGCCGGTGGCGAACCGACTAGTGAAGTCAGCGCTGCGGGACGGCCCGTTCGAGACGCTCGAAGCTGCGGTTAGGTGGGAGGCGCTCGCTCAGCCCGTCACCATGGCAACCACCGACCTTCAGGAAGGGCTAGCTGCAGTGCGCGAAAAACGCCCCCCAGCGTTCACCGGCAACTAGCTCTCGGTCGGGAAGTGTGGGGCCGCGAGATATGGGGTGGCCGGGAGATATGGGGTAACGGTCAGAAAATGTCGTCTGTGGGTGGAAATGGACGCGATGGCGTCCGATTCCACCCACACGCATGGCTCTTCTCTGCACCGGGACAAGACAAAGCCCCCGGCTCCTGCACACCGCTCGCCTTCCCCTTGCGATTGGTGATTCGGCCCCGGGGGCCTCGTTCATTGATGACGTTATGGACTCACGGGCGCGAGCGCAATAGTCCGGCGGCTATTGCTCGTTTGCGCTGTGGACAGGTGTGGGGAGTGGCTGTGGAAACTGGCGGCGCGTCGCGTGGACAACCCGGTGCGCAACTGTGGATAAGTCGTGCACGAGCCTGCAGTACCTGGCTCTGACCTGCGGAAACGCACTTCCGGGGGATGTGGAAAAAAGAAATTTGCCGACACTCTGCAAATGGACTTCTGCTTACGCGGGCTCCGGCTCCGCAGTTGGCTCATCGGCGTCAAGCGGATCCATGGCCCCCGCAAACTCGACGCCTTGAAGGAAGGCCTCGGCCTTCGTTGCGTGGGGATACAGCGCCACGAGTGCCTTGAACTCCGGACCATGAGTGCTGACGAGCAGGTGGGCGAGTTCGTGCACGATCACGTAGTCCACGACGTAATCGGGCATGTTCTGCAGCCGAGATGAGAGACGTATCGTTTGGTCCACTGGCGTGCAGGACCCCCAGCGTCGCCGCTGATTTGTCACCCACCGGATCGAGGACGGCTGCGGGGTGTGTTTCGGCAGGTAGCGGGAACGCAACTTCGCGGCGCGCTCAAACAGGTCTGCGTCGGAAACGCGAGTCTTAGTGCCGCGGCGCATGATGCGCTCGTGGAGTTCGATGGCGTGTCGACTGATCATGCGCATTGGCATTCGCTCTGGGACAACGACAACTGTGACGCTGCCCTCCCGGTGTGCGCCAACCGTGCGAGTTCGTCGCGTGGAGCGGCGAACCTCGATGCCCTCAGGTAGGCCCGGAACTTTGATAGGTCGAATCGTCATGAGAAGACCGTAGCCCGGCACCGTAGGCGCGTATGGGAGTTCATCGTTGCCCTGTGGACGATGGGTCGGGCTGTCAACAAGTGCTTACGCGCCCGGCTCATCCCCGGCCGATTCGGTTCCATCTGGACCGTCGAGTTCGGAGGTGTCGAACTCACTCGTGCGGGTCAGGAAGGCATCGATGTCGTCAAGGTCCTCGGCGGTCGGCAGGAGGTCTGGGTGCGCCCACAGTGCGTCGCGGGCCTCGATGCCTCCCTCGGAGCGCAGTCGCTCCCACAATGCAGCGGCCTCGCGAAGTCGCCGAGGGCGCAGTTCAAGCCCGACCAAGGTCGCGAAGGTCTTCTCGGCCGGTCCGCCGGTGGCCCGTCGCCGACGCAGCGTCTCCCGAAGGCGATCGTAGGACGGCAGCCGACCCGACACGGCACCATCGACCACGTCGTCCACCCAACCCTCGACGAGTGCTAGCAGCGTCTCGAGGCGAGCGAGCGCGGCTTTCTGCTCCTCGGTGTCCTCTGGTTGGAAGACCCCGGAAGCGAGCGCTTCTTGCAACGCTTCTGGATTCTGCATGTCGACGCCCTCAAGGGCCGTCTCAATGCGGGACTGGTCGACGTTGATCCCCGAGGCGTATGCGACCAGCGCTGCTTCAACCCGCGAACGCAGCCACGGTACGTGGGCAAACAGCCGCTGATGGGCGGCCTCGCGCAGGGCGATGAAGACTAGGACGTCGGAGTCGGGTAGGTCCAAACCCTCACCGAATGCCAACACGTTGCCGGGCAGCAAAACACTGTGTCCACCAGTGGTCAGCGGGATTCCGATGTCGGAGCCGCACACAACCTCGCCTGCTAGGGCAGCGAGCCCTTGGCCGACCTGCATGCCGAACATTGCCGAGCCCATAGCTTTTGCCATTCCCATTAAGGGCGCAGCCATTGCCGCGAGTTCCGGCGGCAACCCCTCAGGCATACCTGGAATCTGGCCGCCACCGAGAGCGTCGGAACCCGGCATCATGGTCGCCATCGTTCCCTGTACCTTCTCTGCGACCGGGGTGATGACCTTCTTCCACGCCGGCATGGTCTCGTTGAGCCATTCGCTGCGACTCCACGCCTTGGCAGTGCCGCCGGTGGCTGGGAACTCAGTGGCTGGGTCGAGCCACACATCGGCGAGGCCGACTGCATCTTGTACCGCGCGAACCTGGGCGGCAGGGACGGACGGGTCGCCAGCCTCAGCTAGCGCCTTACGTGCGATGTCATTGGCCATATCCCAGTTCACGGGGCTGCCGTCGTTGCTGCCGGTAGATTGCAGCATCGCGCCGATCTGCTCAAGAGCAGCACCGAGGTTCGCCATGTCGAAACCTTGACCGCCAGCTCCCATCATGTTGCCGAGATCGCCGAATCCTGGGGGAAGGCCGCCAGATCCTCCGAGGCCGCCGCTGGAGTTGGCGGCGTCGCCCGATCCGAAGCCGGGGGGCTGACTTGAGGAGTCGCTGTCGTTCTTGTCGCGGTCGTCATCGGAATCTCGCGGTCCGAACCCAAACGGAACATCGCCACTCATCGGCTGCCTCACCCTCGCTATTCATCGAGTCGAACGGGACTCGTTTGAAATCAACGCTAACCGGCTTTCAGGTATTCGGCCACACTGGCCGCGCGTCTTACGCCGTTGGCGTACTTGCCACAGCGTCTAGGCTGTACCTGTGAGCGTTCTCATCTGGTGGCTGATCCCGATCGCCGCCACAGCTACCGCCATCGTGTGGGTGTGGTGGCGCAGTCGCGAGGGTGCCTCGGAGGCTGGCAAGGTGACCTCGCCGAAGGAGCTCAACAAGATGGCCCGCGCGCTCGACCGCCCCATTCCTGGGCGAGCAGTTCCCAGTCAGGGTGAGCGGATGAGGGCGGGGGTCGATGCGGCCGCGGCCACCCCGAGCGACTCGAACGCGCAACCTGCACGCGGTGACGAGGCGGCGTCGACGTGAGTGATCCAGCGTCGACATCAGGCTCGGGGGCGTCGGCAGTTGACGAGGTGCCTGACCCCGAGTTGGTCGAGGTCAATGCGGCTATCGCGAGATACAAGAGCAACCGCCGGTCCGCGTACGTGGCGACTGGCCTGGCCCTAGCCATCATCCTCGTCCTCGCCTGGGTTCCGGTGCCGTACATCAAGTTCTCGCCAGGACCGATGTTCTCGACGATCGGTTCCGTCGACGGCGTCGAACTGATCAGCATCTCCGAGACGCAGACGTACCCGACGTCCGGCGAGATGGACATGACTACCGTCAGCGAACGTGGCGGCCCGTTCGGGGGCCTGACACTGCCGGAAGCCTTCGTGGGGTGGGTAGACCCGGACCAGAACGTTGCTCCGGTCGACCTCTTCTACGCGCCGGACACCACGGCGGAGCAGGCTCAGGAAGGCAACGCCGCTGACTTCACCTCCTCGCAGTCGGCAGCCATCGGTGCCTCGCTGGGCTACCTCGATATTCCTGTCACTTCCGAGGTGCTGGTGGTCCAGGTATTGCCGGACGGGCCGTCGGCAGGCAGATTGGCTGTTAACGACGTTATTCGTAGTGTGGACGGAACGAAGATCCAAAAACCCAGTGAGTTGCCGCCGCTGGTGCAGGCGATGAAGCCAGGCTCCACTGCAGAGTTCGCCATCACCCGCGACGGTCAGGATGAGACGGTCGGTGTTGTGTTGGGGGAGTCCCCACGCAATTCAGAGCAGGCCTATGCAGGCATCGCTGGGGGTAGCGAGGTCTCCGGGCCGTTCCCCATCACCTTTGGTCTCGAGGACGTCGGCGGTCCAAGTGCTGGATTGATGTTCAGTTTAGGGATTATTGACAAGCTGACACCGGAGGAGTTGACCGGCGGTAAGTCGATCGCCGGCACGGGAACGATCACCGTCGATGGCGACGTCGGACCAATCGGTGGCCTGCCTCAGAAGCTGTTCGCTGCCCGCGACAACGGCACGGACTTGTTTTTGGCCCCGGAGGGCAACTGTGATGACGTGCTCGCCTCAGCTCCCGAGGAGTTGAATGTCGCCAAGGTCGCAACCTTGGACCAGGCGATGGACATCCTTGAGAAGTTCCGATCCGGCGACCCAGACTTGCCCCGCTGCTCATAACGCGCCGCAGGTCGCGCCTACGGGTGCAAATGGACGCAATGGCGTCCGAATCCACCCACAGCCCAGCCGTTTTGGTGCGGCGGTTAGTTGAGGGTGGTGGCCAGGGCGTCGGTTAGGCCGGGTAGCAGGTCTGGGCCGGTAAGCACCGCGTCGTCGGCGTCGTTCTCACGCAATCGCAGGGCGCACATTTGGCGTCCGTCGCGCATGACCAAAGCGGCGAGTCGGACCTCGCGTCTCGCGGGATGGTTGGTTACTGCATCCACGATCGCGCCGGCCTCCGTCTCGCCTTCGAGGTCGACTTCCGCTTCGGGTGGAAGCAAGAACCGTTCGATAACGATGGCCGTTCCGAGTACCTGGGGCGGCCAGGCGATCTGCGCGAGCGCCTCGTCGATCGCCTCGTCTCCCTGCGACCATTCCTGCTCAACAGGGATGAGTTCGCTACCCGTGGCGTTTGTCGCGTCGAGTTCCATCGCGGCAGCTAACGCAGGCTCTCGTTCGATCAGTTCCGACATCAATGCGATGGCGAATAGCCGCACCGGCTGATCCCAACCGTCCGCGTGAACGTGTGATTCGAGTTCGAGGACGGCGGTGGTGACGGGGTTCATAGGAAGCTCAGATGCGGTCATACACCCATCCTGCCTGACGCGCGAAAATCGAACACGTAGGGTGAGCGTGTGAGCTTCGCATCTTCTGCATCCTCCAGGCCCGCCGACCCGTCTTCTTCTGGTGCCAGCCGCAAAGGCAAGGTGCTAATCCCCACCCTCGCGGTGCTGGCTGCCCTGATCTTGCTACTGGTGATTTTCACCGGCTTCTACACCGACTTCCTGTGGTTCAGGTCGATGCAGAACTCCGAGGTGTTCACCACGCAACTGGGTCTGCGCATCGGCCTGTTTCTAGGGTTCGGCTTCGTCATGGCGTTGGGCATCTTCGGGGCCATGTTGATGGCGTACCGGAGTCGTCCCGCTACCCGGGTTCGTAGTCCCGAGCAGATGAGCCTCGAGCGGTACCGGGCCGGGCTAGAGCCGCTTCGCAAGCCGCTGTCGATCGTGATCCCGATCATGCTCGGCGTGCTCGGTGGTATTTCTGCCGCAGCGGAGTGGCGCTCGTGGGCGGTTTGGCGAAACCAGGTTCCGTTCGAGGCGACTGATCCGCAGTTCGGTTCCGACCTGAGTTTCTACATGTTCAGCTACCCGTGGCTGCGCTTTGTGCTCGGCTTCGCATTCGGCATCCTGATTTTGGCGCTGATTGCGAACGTCATCGTGCACTACATCTACGGCGGGCTGCGACTGCAACCGCCGTCTCCGCGAGTGTCCGGAGCGGCTCAAACCCAGATCTCGATTCTGCTGGGAATCTTCTGCCTGCTCAAGGCGGTCGCCTACTGGCTCGATCGCTACGGTTTAGCGCTCAAGAGTGAGGACCTGGTGCAGGGCTTCACAGGTCTGAAGTTCCGGGATATCAACGCGCTGCTCCCAGCTAAGTCGATCCTCGTAGTCATCGCCCTGATCTGTGCGTTGCTGTTCTTCATTAACGCGTTTCGCCGCTCGTGGTTCGTGGCGGCAGCGGGCCTGGGTCTATTGGTCGTCTCGGCGCTGGTCATCGGCGGTATCTACCCGGCGATCGTGCAGCAGTTCCAGGTCAAGCCCAGTGAGCTGACGAAGGAAGCGCAGTCGATTCAGTACAACATCGACGCGACCCGCGACGCCTACGAACTCAACGATATTGAAGTGCGTGAGTACAACGCTGTCCGGACGCCGGATAAGAACATTGTGCAGACCCAGACCGGAACGCTTGATTCGGTCCGCATCGTCGACCCGCTCGTCGTGTCGCCAACGTTCCGAGCGCTGCAGCAGAACTTCGGCTTCTACTCGTTCCCCGACACGCTCGACATCGACCGCTACCTGCTTGAGGGTAAAGAGCGCGGCGCGGTCGTGTCCGTTCGTGACCTCAACCTCGACGGTGTGCCCGCTGGCCAGCGCAACTGGGCCAACGACCACCTGGTTTACACCCACGGCTATGGCTTCGTTGCGGCGTTCGACAATGCCAAGACCCCAAGCGGTGAGCCGGTGTTCTTCGAGCAGGGCATTCCGCCTGAGGGGCTGCTAACGATTGACCAGCCTCGGGTTTACTACGGCGAGGATTCGCCTGAGTACTCGATCGTCGGCGGCGACCCCGAGAACCCGCGCGAGCTTGACTATCCAGACGACAGTGCCCCGAACGGGCAGCGCAAGAACACCTACGACGGGACGGGTGGTGTTCCGGTCGGATCCACGATCGATCGAATGCTATTCGCGATCAAGTACCAGGAGCCGAATATTCTGCTCTCGAGCCTGATCAACGACGAATCTCGCATCATCTGGGACCGCGACCCCCGCGTGGTTGTGGGCAAAGTAGCCCCGTGGCTGCAACTCGACAGTGATCCCTACCCAGTCGTTGTTGAAGGCCGGATGAAGTGGATTGTCGATGGCTACACGACATCCAACGCGTATCCGTTCTCCTCGCGCGTGAGCTTCTCCGAGGCGATCAACGACTCCGCGGTTGCTCGCACGGGCCCAGGCACGATTGGTCCCCGCGATGACATCAACTACATCCGCAACTCGGTGAAGGCTACGGTCGACGCCTACGACGGCACCGTCAACCTGTACGCATGGGACGAAGCCGACCCAGTCCTGCGAACCTGGCGCAACGTGTTCCCCGAGGTAATCCAGCCGAAGGCCGAGATTCCCGATCCGGTGATGCAGCACGTGCGCTACCCAGAGGATGGCTTCAAGGTTCAGCGGATGCTGTTCAGCCGCTACCACGTCACTGACCCGGCAGCGTTCTACAGCGGCCAGGACTTCTGGAACGTGCCGATTGATCCGACTCAGAGCCAAGAGAACAGCCTGCAGCCGCCGTACTACTTGAGCCTGCAGATGCCAGGGCAAGAGGCACCGAACTTCTCGTTGACAACGACCTATGCGCCGGTGAATAGGCAAACGTTGGCTGCGTTCATGTCGGTGAACTCCAACCCGAACTCTGACTATGGCGAGGTGATCGCGCTCAAGTTGCCGCGTAACTCGACTATTCCGGGTCCGGTTCAGGTCCAGAACGCATTTGACTCCAACGCTGAAATCGCTAACGAGATCAACCTGTTGCGACGCGGTGGCACGGAAGTTCAGTTGGGTAACCTGCTGTCGCTACCGGTCGGTGGAGGCATCCTGTACGTCGAGCCGCTGTACGTGAAGGCGGCGCAGAACGGGTTCCCATTGCTGCAGAAGATTCTCGTCAGCTTCGGTGACCGGACAGTGATGCGCGACAACTTGCCTGAGGCCCTGCGTGACGTTGGCGTGATTCCGGCGGACGGTTCCAATAAGGACAAGGACGACAACAAGAACCCGCAACCGGAGACCGAGCAATCGTTGATTGTTCAGTTGGCGGCTCAGATCGCTGCTGCTCAAGCTGCGTTCAATGACGGGCAGACTGCGCTGCAGAACAACGACTTCGCGGCCTACGGCGAGGCCCAGCAGCGACTGGAGTCCGCGCTGAAGCAGGCGGAGGCGATCGAGAAGCAGTTACGTGATCTGCCTGCGACCGAGACGGCGCCTGCGCCTGAAGCACCAGCCGATACTCCAGCGGTGGAGAACGCCTCGACTGCCGCTGTTGCGGACGGCGTCGCAGGTTCGTTGGTGCGGGATTCGCTGCTAGGCAACTAGTCGGCTTGGTCGAGCAGGCTCCCTTCGACGGGCGCGGCTCGGCGGCTCGGACCGGATACTTTCGGCAGCGGGTAGCCCGTCTTGGAGTTGGGAAGTGTGCTGGGTTAGACTCTTCTCACCGACGCGGGGTGGAGCAGCTCGGTAGCTCGCTGGGCTCATAACCCAGAGGTCGTAGGTTCAAATCCTGCCCCCGCTACGAATGTGATGTCGCGCGACATGTTCAAATAGATGTCGCGCGACATCGTTCACATTTCCCTCTCCTTCGGGAGGGGGTTTTGTGGTTTCTGGGGTTGGTAGTCCCGGGTTGGGTCGATGGTGAGTTCGCGTAGGAGTTCGCCGGTTTCGGCGTCGATGATTCGGATGTCGCGGTTGTGGATGACCATGATGATGTGGGTGCGGGCGTGAGTTCGTCCGATGCAGATGCGGTGCAGCCCTGGAACAGACTCGATGACGCATACCCTGCGGGCAGCGGTCGCGATCTGGTCGAGATCTCTTCGGCGGCCGTTCACGCTTAGTCGCCGGTTGTGTTTGGCGCGCATTCGGGTGATTCGCCGGATTGCGTTTGCCTTCGCACACCGGGGTCCATAGCATTTGTTAACTGCGTATGGCGGCAACTCGCAGTACTCGGCGGAGAGTGATCATGGATTTAAAGGCGAAGTACGCGGCCCTCGGCACGGCGGCAGTGGTAGGGCTGGCAGGTGCCGGGGTTTTCGCAGGCGCGCTGGCCACACAAGCGACCGGCCAATTTGGGGCGGGCAAC
Organism: uncultured Actinomycetes bacterium; assembly: GCA_963821045.1. Taxonomy (GTDB): domain Bacteria; phylum Actinomycetota; class Actinomycetes; order S36-B12; family UBA10799; genus UBA10799. Next base: position 475,438 of record CAWGCB010000002.1, read on the forward strand.
GCCGCTGCACCGTCCAGTTGCACCGACAGTGTGAACGTCGCACCTGGGCCAGCCGCCTTTGACCCCACTGACGCGACCTACGAAATCTCTTCGGCCGTCGTCAGCGGCAATCTGGATGAATGTCTCGGGGCGGCCGCATTCGTCAATGTCATCTATAACGATGCTGAGATCTCCGCCACTAACCCCCGATACACAATCACGCCGGCTGATGTGACAGCCGGCGAATTCACTGTCACCCTGAACACGGCCGTAGTCAGCCAAACTTAACCCTCCCGCAGCCAACTGGGGGGTCGTGCTCCAGAGCCAAGAGGGCAGCGAAGCCGTCGCGAACATTCAAGGAACGGAGAACGACACCAGCGTCTCCCTCACCTGGGATGCACCCACCGACCTAGGAACCAGCGCTATCTGGGGCTACAAGATCGAGTACGCTCAGGATTCTGGCGGATCTCCGGGCAGTTGGACTGTGGCCTACTCGAATACAACCACAACCCTGACGGCAGCCACCGTCACCGGCCTCACCAACGGGATCGACTACTGGTTTCGGGTCACTCCGATCAACTATCACGGTGCATCACCCAGCGTCATCAGCGACACCACCTACAGCCCCTATGGCACCCCCTTCGCGCCAGCCTCGAATACCGCCACCGCCGGTGATCCGGGCGAGGTTGGACTCGTCTGGGACGCGGCAGCACCAAACGGTCGCCCCGTCACCGGCTATCGGATCCGCTCCTACAACGTCAGCACCGATACTTGGGTGACACATGTCGCGGATACGGGAAACACCGGGACTTCTGCCACCATCACCGGACTGACTGACGGCCAGACCTACCGTTTCTACGTAGCCGGCATCAATCTCCGCGGCACGGGTTCCGAACGAGTCTCGAGCGACGTCACCCCGTATGACGTCCCACTGGCCCCCGCATCAATAACTCCGACCACCGGAAACGGCGCGGTCAATCTGAGTTGGTCAGCTGCGTCCCCCAACGGTCGGCCCGTCACCGGGTATCAGATCCGCTACTACAACTCGGACACGGCCACCAGTACGACAGTCACCACCGACACCGGCAGCTCTAGCACTAGCTACGACGTGACCGGTCTGACCAACGGCCAGAACTACGTGTTCTACGTGGCCGGGATCAACGAGCGCGGGTTGGGGGCCGAAGTGGCCTCCGCTTCAGTGAGTCCGAGTGAGACGACCTTCGTATACTGGGCCAACTACGGTGGGTTTTCCGAGCACCAGGATTGGGCGGTCGAACCTGGACGGTACCGGCGTGAACCAGTCCTTCATCACTGGGGCCAATGCCCCAGCAGGCGTCGATGCCAACGGCAGCTACGTCTATTGGTCCAACTACAATGGAACACGATTGGGCGGTCGAACCCCGACGGTACCGGCGCAAACCAGACCTTCATCAGCGGGGCCAACTCACCGACAGGCATCGAGCTCGATGACAACTACATCTACTGGACCAATAACTACGGAAGCGGATTGGGCACCACAATTGGGCGGGCTAACTTGGACGGTACCGGCGTGAACCAGTCTTTCATTACCGGCGCGAACGGTCCCGACGGTGTCTTCGTCGACGATAGCTACATCTACTGGGCCAACTACAACGCGGGCACGATTGGGCGGGCGAACCTGGACGGTACCGGGAAGAACCAGTCATTCATTACTGGCATCAATAGTCCGAACGGTGTCTTCGTCCGCGACAGCTACATCTACTGGGCCAGCTTCGGCGGGAACGCCATCGGACGGGCGAATCTGGACGGTTCTGGCGTGAACCAGACCTTCATCATCATGCCGGGAGGAAACCAGCCGACTGATACCACCACTGACGGCACCTACATCTACTGGTCCAGCATCAATACGGCGAGTATCGGACGGGCCAATCTGGACGGCACCGGAGTGAACCAGTCCTTCATCACTGGGGCCAACAGCCCCTGGGGCGTTTCCATTGCGGGGGGGGCTAACTAGGCTGCTGTCTCACTGGCCTGCAACGGTCAGGGTCGACTTGGCCACCCGGAGTTGGCCTAGCACGTGCGCCGCAGGGAGACCCAAGATGACAGAAGAGAAGAGACCTGAACTTACGTCGGACATGTCGGCGGAAGAATTCCAACGCTGGTACTGGATGAAAGGTGAGGTGACGCACTTTGCATCGGAACTCGGACTACGTGCCTCGGGCGGTAAACAGGATGTTGCTGCTCGGATATCACGTCGACTGTCCGGGGCAAGCATTTCGGAAGCGAACGGGCCTCAACCGAAGAAGTCCGTTGACCTGCTGACGGGAACCTTGACCCTCGAGACCAGAATCCCGGAAGGCCAACGCGGCACTGCTCATCTGCGGGCGTTCATGGTCTCGCAGTGTGGGCCGGACTTCAGATTCGACGGTCATATGCGCGAGTTCTTCGCCCAGGGTGGAGATATCACGCTGGGGGACGCTGTCCAAAGGTGGAAAGAAACACGGGACGCTCCTGCCCGCCCGATCGAGAGTCAGTTCGAGTGGAATACCTTCGTAAGGGCCTACCGCGAAGAGCACCCTGGCGCGAGCCACGAGAGGGTAGCGGATGCGTGGAAACGTTATCGAAGTCTCCCGAAAGATAAGCGTCCACCGGTGTCCGAGGTATAGCTCCAAGACTGT
>CAWGCB010000003.1:0-109665 GCA_963821045.1 uncultured Actinomycetes bacterium
ACGCCATGACGCGGATCAAGCCAGCCCCACGCGCCGACAGCGAACAGGCCCGCATCATCGAGTGCGGCGACCAAGGGCACGCCAGCGGGTCGATGCAGTAGTAACTCATCAGTGATTAGCACAGTCAATCTCCTGGCCGGATAGCCGATTCGGTCATTAGGTTTCTTGTACTGCTGTACAAATAACCTCCGCAGCTCGTTTTTTCACAGAGAGCCCCGCAATCCCCCCTGCCATTGGGTCGTAATATTCGGGGAGGGCAGTCCGGTTGGGGACGCATCTGCACCGGATGGGTTAGGAACGCATCCCGGCGCTGTCGGTAATGACGTGGAAGAAGCCCCTGGTTGGCTAGCGGGGGGATGGGTTCCTACTGACGTCTGAGACGTCTCAAACGGGTTTTCTTTCATACACGCGGGGAGCAGAAGAAATCCGGATGAGACGTCTGAGACGTCAGGGGGTGTGCCTATTTCGGCATAGTCGTTGCCCCGGAATACTGGCCAACAGATGAGATCGGCCAACGGCACGCAGTGCACCACACGCCGCCGAAAGAGTTATCGCGCTTTCCGCGCAGCCGCGCAGATTCCAAGATGTCGGCGATCTGAGCGCTTTCCGCGCTTTCCGCGCAGCCGCGCAAATCAGGTGAGCCGGACAAAAGATGCATCTCTGCTCCCTTCTTCTTCGGGTAAGTGATCGAAGGGGGGATATCTACCAGGGGTGTTACATCTGTTACATGTGTTACTTCGGGGTGTGATCGTCAGTGGATGTAACACTTGTAACGCTTGTAACAGGGGTGTAATAGCCGCGATGGGGCGAAGCGATACGTTCCGATTTCACTAGTCGGCCCAGGTAGATCCGTACCTTGCTGGCGTCACCACAATCGCCTTCTCAACATGCGACGTACTCACACCTTCAGGGTGTTGGTTGACGAAAAGGACGAATGCTCTGCGGCGAACTCACCAAGGGAATCGGTGGTGGTTGCGTTGGCTTGCGCGCTAGCTGCGGTCTCCAGACTTCCGCCGCTCAACTTCCAGCCACCATGCGGCAACGCTTGAAGCCGGTACTCAGCTTCTTGAACGTCGCGCCCGGTTGTCGCCAAGATGCCTTCAGATTCACCACGGGGCCGGGACAGGATCAGCACTGTGTCAGCCGCGCCAGCAAATCCGTTGGTGCCTGACGCGCTCTGCAACTGAAAGCCCCCTCAGACACAGCCTTACGCGTGTGGTGAACAACAAGCAGCGCCATGCCGGGGTGATCGTCAGCAATCGACTTCAGCGTGAACCGAAAGTGTAGTCCTCGCTGTAAGCGTTAGAGCTCATAGCCAGCGACGGGGGCCGAACCTTCGCCGCGGTATCAACCACCACAACAGCGCGCCGGTAATCGTCACGGCGGCGTAGCCATGCCCGAATCGTTGCGTTCGCTTTACCCGGTTCGATCTTCGTCGCGTAGTCGAACCGGGCCGGTAGCGCCGCAGACTCCATCGCTTGCCGCGCTCGACCTTGCACACGCCGGTCCCCATCTTCCAACGCCAGGTACAGCACGTCACACGGTTCAACCGGGACGCACCCAAGCGCATTCCGCCAGCAGCTAACGCCAGCGCAATGTTGTAGACCATCCATGACTTTGCCTATCTTTGGCGCGCCAGCAAGGATCGACATGCCTTCAACAAGAACACCGGGTACGAACTCGTGCAGGTCAGGGAATGTCTGCTGGTCGAGCCATTCACCATTGCGAACGGACTTTAGTAGTTGCTCGTCTGCTAGCCACTGGTACGTGAGGGTCGCTGACATCGGCGTGGCACGTCGTCGTAGGTCATACCGATGCACCGCGCATCTGCTCGAGGATCGCCTTGCCGATGTGTTCGCGTTCGGGCACGCCAAGTTCTCGGCGGTCGATCCGTCGGCGCTAGTCCGGGAAGCTCGGTCACCGGCCCGGCATCGTGGTCCTGGCCGCATCACGCGGGCAGCCGAACCACAGCCGGTAGTGAAGTTGCGCGATCCAGTCACGCGCTGTCTGGTGGTCATCATCGGGAACCGTAGTGGGTGTCTAGGCGATGGCGAACTATCTTGCCAAGCGGATCAGCGGGTGAGGTTCAAGAATCCAATCGCCGCTTTCTATCGCGGCAGCAAAGTATTGGTCTTTCAGGAACCATCCCCCGACCTCAAAGATGCAGGCGTTGCGCGCTACCTTCAACCCTTCTCGGTCGGCAGCTCTGGCCGCGCGACCAGGGGTGATGTAGCACATGATCTCGTTGGCCAGTTGGAACGTGGTTACGGTTGATTTGCTAGTAGGTAAGCGTCGCCCATTTCACGCGGGCGTGAATCTAGTTGGCGGTCTAGGTCATGTATCATCGAAGTTGTCCTTTCGATTCGCCCCCGGCTGTAACCGGGGGTTTTGTTTTGTGGGTAGGTCGCTAGTGGTGGCTGACTGACCCGCCAGCGCCGCGACGAAGTAGGAAGTCATCTAGCTCGGATCTGGCGATGATCGTCCGGCGGCCAACTTTGATGACCGAGATTTCACCGGCCTTGATGAGTTCGTACAGGGTGCTGCGGCCCACGCTGATGTAGTTGCAGGCGGCCTGTGGTGCGAATGCCCCCGGGGTGGTGGCGTCGCTACTGATCGTTGTGCTCATCTGCTGGTCGTCCTTTGCTTGTTTTAGTTGTGAGTGTGCGCCTGGGTTCGCTCATAGACAAGTAAGTGCAGACACTTGACCCCTTGACCTGAATGGCCGTACAGTTACGGACATGGACGGACTGAAGCAGCCAGAGAATACGAGTACCCAGACGGGGGCGTGTGGGTTGCCCATGACCACCGGACCGCTATTCGGTGGGGTGGTCATGCAGGTGGGGTGCCCGAAGTGAACGGACTACTGATGTATGGGCCGATCACAGGGGAACGACTGCGGGAACTGAAGCTGCGGTCTTTGCGTGCCCCACATGGACTCTCGGCCGATGAACTTTTCGATGAACCGCCGTCAGCTCAAGTGCTGTGGAAACGATTCAAGTACCCACCGGACTGGCGGGAACGGTTCTATCCACCGCCGCCGGAATGGCAACCGCGCCAGCCGAGGAATCGCCGGACCAGTTCTACACGCGTGTTGCGTTGATCTTCGCGGAACTGTCCATATCGCGGCCAAGCGACACCACAACGGCGCTGGCTGAACTCGCAGACGTGCCATTCACCACAGCAGTCAGTTGGGTACGAAAGAGCAGGGAACGCGGCTACCTACCAAAATCGGGACGACAGAAGAAAGGGGAGTCCAATGCCTAAGCGAGTGAACGGTGAAGGCTCCATCCGTAAGCGCGGCAACAAGTACCAAGGCCGCATAACTGTGATCGACCAGAACGGTGAACTCAAGACTCACTCGTTCACCCGCGACACGAAGGCCGACGTAGCCGAGAAGTTGCGCGAAATCGCGGCTCGAGTTCAGCAGGGCAAACCTGCCGTTGACTCCAATATGACGGTTGAACAATGGGTCACCGTGTGGATCAAAGGCCCACTTGTCGTGTCGTCTCGCCGGACAACCACGCAGGACCAGTACCGGCTATTGCTTGAGAATCACGTTGTTACTGCACTCGGCAACGTTCGTCTGAGGGATCTGAAACCGCGACAAGTGGAAGTGTTCCTAGCCGATTTGCTAACGCGCCGGTCAGCATCCACCGCTAGGTCAACGTATGCAGCATTCCGCGGGTGCATGGACACCGCAGTACGTGACGGGTTGATAGCGACCAACCCGGTGGCGAAAGTAGACCGGCCCGTGGCCGCGCGCACCAAGTCCAGGGCGTTGACGTTGGAGCAGGTACGCGAGCTAGTGAAATCGGCGGAAGGTTCACGACTGAAACACTTCATCGTGTTGTTGGCCGCAACCGGGTTGCGAATGTTCTGAAGCTCTCGGACTGCGTTGGGAAGATGTTGACCTCGATGCGGGCATTCTCACCGTGTCGGGCGCGTTGGTTGGTGACTCCAGCGGTCTACGGCGCGGACTAACAAAATCCGATTCAGGGTTGCGCCACTTCAGTCTTGCCCCCGCTGCAATCAAGGCCCTGAAGTTGCAGAGGAAGTCTCAACTGACAGACAGGATGAAGGCAGGGTCCGCGTGGATAGATTCACCGTTCGTGTTCACCACGGCGCGCGGGGGAGCGGTTGAACCGCAACGTGGTCGCGGGAGTACGCGCGACTGGCGAAACTTGCCGGGTTGTCGGATACCGGGATGCACGCTCTACGCCATTACGCGGCGACTGCGTGGCTCAGTTCAGGTAGGGCCACGATCCGTGATGTGGCTGATGCTCTCGGCCATTCCAGTCCGACGATCACGTTGGACATTTACACAGCGGCGATCCCTGAAGCGCAGACAGCGGCGATCAACGCGGCGGCCGCGGCTCTCGAGTAGACGGGTGCCGGTTTTGTCCAAACCCTGTCCAAACAGTGCCTTGTCCGCAGTCGTCCGTGACATTCCAAAGTGGGGGAGTCGTGAGGAAACCGGACACCGATAAACCCCCGCGTGCCGGCTGAAACGCACTGGGGGTCAAGGGGTCGCAGGTTCAAATCCTGTCAGCCCGACAACGTATTTACGCAGGTCAGAGGCAGTTTCTCCCACCACTGGAGAAGCTGCCTCTGCTGGTTGTGTCAGCTTTGACCCCACCTTGACCTCGCCGTAGTGGTTGAACGCTATCCGAGGTCAATCACGAATCTGGGATCCATCCAGTCTGTGTCGCCGACTGATGCGACACAACTACACAAGTGGACTTGGCCAGCTAGATGGCTCCCATTGTGAGGAGCAGCGCCCACAAGGAGATAGGCAGTCCGATGTCGTAGACAAGCACGATCGTGTTGCCGGGGCTGAAGTTCTTGTCAGCGAATATTTCCTTAATGTGGTTCGCTGCGGCACCGATCAGGAAGACGCTGGAAACGATGCTGAGCACGATCCACGCGTCGGTGTTCATGTAGGCACCCACTACACCAGCGACCCCAAGTCCGAAGCTCACGAAGCCCAGCTCGTACTGAAACCCGTTGGTTGTCCAACCGATATTCTTGGCAGTGCTCTTGGCGAAGACGGTGTGCATCACGCCGCTGGCCACGAACATATAGCCAGCGGGGATGGTCATCATCCATCTCATTGCGCTAACTGCGAAGTCCTCGCCGTCAGTCGCACCAGGGGCGGTCACACCGGCGAGGGCTAAAATCCACGCGATGACCAGTGTCAGCGGAAGCACGAAAATTCCCATGGCGGCACGGTAGCCAAGTTTTGTTCACGATTTCTCGCGGAGGGAGTTGGGCCGTACCAGGAGAATTGGTCTCAATAACCGCCGTTGCGGCGTACATTCGCAGTTTTTGCACCATTTGCGCCTACGGACGATCCTCACGCCGGTCTGGGGGTCAAGGGGTCGCAGGTTCACACACTGTCAGCCCGACAAAGAGTTTTCGTCGCTCGTAATCGAGATCGAGGCGTGCCCGCTCGCTTCGCCGCCGAGAACAAGCGCAAGACGGCCCGAGGATCAGACGGCGTACCGAACGCGGTCGTGAAGATTAAGCCCGTTTGCTCCCACTGGGAACCCGTCGCGAGGCGTTCCGAGTTTTGGCGGGCGCGACCCGATTCACGTCAAAGCGGTAAAGTCGCAGCATGGGCAAGCATGAGAAGAAAAAGGCGAAGAAGTCGCGAAGAAAGGCTAGCGAGAGCATGCCGTCGCGTCCTTCGGATCACCTAAATGGAGACCGAGTAGCAAAGCTCTCTAGAAAGCACTACGAGCGGGAGATGCGCTTGCTACAAGGCGAACTGGTGGCGATGCAGGAGTGGGTGAAGAACACCGGCGCCAAAGTCTGTGTCGTGTTTGAAGGCCTTGATACAGCGGGTAAGGGTGGCACGATTTCACGGATAACCGAACGCACTAGTCCTCGCGTTTTCAAGCACGTAGCTCTACCAACTCCCACCGACCGCGAGAAATCGCAGATGTACATCCAGCACTACTTAGCTCATTTCCCGGCGGCTGGTGAGGTAGTGATCTTCGATCGCAGTTGGTACAACCGAGCTGGCGTCGAACCGGTGATGGGGTACTGCACCCCCGAGCAGACACAGCATTTCCTTGATCTGACTCCATCAGTCGAGAAGGCAATGGTGGACAGCGGAATCATCTTGCTCAAATACTGGCTCAACGTCAGTGTCGAGGAGCAAACCCGACGACTCGGAAACCGGATCAAGGATCCACGCAAGATCTGGAAGCTGTCGCCAACTGACTTGAAGTCGTACAGTCGCCATTACGAGTATTGCCGTGCCCGGGACGCCATGCTGGAGGCAACGGACACTGGCTGGGCGCCGTGGTTCATCGTTGATAACAACGACAAGAAGCGTGGCAGACTCAATATCATTTCCCATCTGCTGAGTCAGATTCCCTACACTCGAACTCCGCTCGAAGAGATCAGTATGCCGCCAGAGCCAACTCCAAATGGCTACGTGCCCCCGAGCTTGCCGCTACACAATATCCCGACGCCTTACTAGAAGATCACGTCTCATGTACCAGACGTCATCCACGTACCAGATGCGATTGGAAGAAGTTGCCAGCCGGGGAGCACTGGCGCAAGCAGCGCACGCCCGCAAGCTCTTGGTGCAGCTAGCGGATGCCGGTACCAACCTTCCGTCCTCGTTGGTGCGCGAGATCGAGACCTTGTTCGATGCCTATCTCAACGATCCCTACCTAACTCGCAACGACACAACGCGGGATAGCCAGGCGCCCTAGGACGGCACTTTTCGTCACCCAGATGAGAACTTGGGGTATCAGTGAACTGTGAGGTATCAGGCGGGCGGTACGAGGGTGCCAGCAAAGACCTGCCATGCGAGGGCGGACTTGGCGACGAGGCTCAATACGATGTACGCCGTTTCACCCCGCAAGTAGTTCGACCACTTGCCGATCGGCTTGTACTGCAGGTACTGCACAAGCGCGAAGCAATTGAACAGCACGAATAGCGAGATGATGATGCCGTAGACGAACGCTGGCGTCTGCTCGTCGCCTGTGGCTCCCGGTGCGATGACGAAGATCGCGATGACGATCCACGGCACGATCCCGGCGATGCTGCCAAACCAGAAGGGCAGGAGACCCTCACCGGGGTTGACGTACTTCTCCTGCAGCCAGCCGAACAGAATCATTGAGACGTTGACACCGAAGATCGCTATCACCGCGGCGACGTCGGAGATGCCGACTATTTGGGCGATGAGCACGATCATGATCGACGCGCTCAGCGAGTACTCCACCCAACGGAAGTAGTTGTGTTTATCGAGCAACCCCGCGGTGTACCGGGAGTAGAACAGCGGGCTGGCAACTAGGAAGTGGAACAGTGCCGAGAGGCCGAAGAATGCTGCGACGCCCCAAGCCACACGCACGTCAAGCAGCGTCACGGGGTCCGCGAGCGGCGTTCCTGGCGGACCCTCCATGTAAGAGGCGGTGATCGGAAGGGTGAAGTCCGTCGCCAGAACGAGGATGAGAATCATCTGTACAAGGTGAAACACCCCCGCGATGATGTTCAGCCGCCGGAGTCGGCTCATGGCGGTGGCGGGGTCAGCTTTTTCGACGGTGGTGGTCATGACTCTATTGTGCTCGCGTTGAGTGCACTGCCACAAGGACACACACGAATGGTCCGCAGATTGCTTCGGTCGCTATGTTCTCATGCACAAAAAGTGCTATCCAGCGGACAGCGCGGCGCGGATCTTGGTCTCTACGGCAGGGGCAATCGTGGAGTCCGGATCCCGTGCCGGGAATGAGTCGCTAGATAGCGCAGCGGTGCTGGCGACAAGCGAGTGGTACAAAGCAGGGCACGTCGGGCAGATCTGCAGATGAGCCTCGACCGCCTCGCGACCAGGTAGAGGCAAAGCATCGTCAAGGTAGTCACTGACAAGGCGACGCACATCCCAACAGCGCATCGGAACGCTCCGTAACGTCGCGCGCCGTTCGGCCCCGGTAGCGAGGGACGTAACAAGCATCATCCGCCCCCTTCTTAGGCGCTGTTTCGCAGCTGGCAGCCCCACGCCGAAGATGTCTGCGATCTCTTGGACGGTCAGGCGTTCGGCGTCATGAAGAACGACCGCTGCCCGATAGATGTAGGGCAGTCGGATCAGGGCATCGAGCAGCACCTCGCGGGACTCTGCGCGCACGATGAACTCTTCGCCGTCAACGGTGTAGTCGTCGCTTCGCCACTTGGCAGTGACCGTTGTGACCGCTACCTCATCGGCATGCTCGCGGGCGGCTCGAGCCTCATCTACGGCAAGGTTGTGAAGAATCCTGTGCAGCCAGGTAGCCAGCGAAGAGTCGTTTCGAAAAGACTCAGCGCGCTCCAACGCCCTCACCATCGTGGCGCTCACCAGATCCGCAGCCTGCTGGGGATCAGCAACCATCACGTTGGCGTACCGCAACAGGCCCGCAATCTCAGCGGGCAACTGCTCACCCAACAGCGCTCGATCCATAGATTCGGACCCTAACGCATCGCGCTAGGAGTCTTGGTCGCGTTGCTCGTGGTACCTGCGACTCTGCAGGTGCTGACCCCGAAAAGTCGGTATAGCGGGCAGAACCCGACGGCTGCCGTCACTGCCATGATGACGGCTACTACGACGAGGATGATTCCGAACACTGACGCAATGCCGATCAGTAGCGCCCCCACCAGCGCCGCCACGGCAATCACTGCCCGGATACCGCGATCGACTACTCCTTCGTTGTGGATCATGACATTCTCCTTCTCCCCAGGTTTCGGACTTCCTATTCCATAGACGCAGTTGCGGGGAAAGGGATACAGCCCCAGAGACGGGCTGCACCCGCCCTTGTTCGGCTCCGCGCGCAGGCAGTCTGATGGCCACTATTGAGATGTCCGCGATTGTTGCCTTGAGAGACTTCTTGGCCGGTATACCAAAGCCTCCCTGCGCTACGTTCTTGGCAGCAGGGAGGCTTCGACAATGTGGTACGTAAAGGCTATTTGACCTTGATCTTTAGCCAGCTAGATGGCTGGTTTCCGCCATTGCCGTATGGCGGGTCAGCCATGACAACCATCTTGATTTTGTGCTTCCCCTTCTCGAAGAGCCTGACCTCCATGGTGCAGTTTCCGTTCGAGCCGACGTATCGCTTGGCGTGCAGGGAGACTCCCTTTTCCTTGACCTTCACCGGGACACCTTCCCAACCCGCACCCTGGGCGACCTTGCACTTGAACTTAAAGGTCTCGCCACTCTTGACCTTGTCTGGTGCCGACAGCTTCGTGTAAATGCCACCTGGCTTGGATTGTGCCTGGGCGGAGGTGGCTCCGACTACGCTGCCGCCAACCGCAAGAAGTGCTACTGCAGCACCTGATGCTGCAAGACGAACTCCAACTGATTTCTTCTGGCTAGTTCGTTCCATTAGATCTACCCCTCTTGTTATTTGTCCACCGATTGGTCTGGACTGCTCCACTTTCTCACGGTTGAGGTCATTCGACACGATCCTCGCTCTAAACACGCAGGTGACCGTCCAGCGCGTCCTTGACCAACAATCTGGAGGCAGGCACGAGACCGTGCGCTCGGTTGGCGCGCTGCCGTGCGCTTGGCAGATGAAGATGTAATACCTTCCTGGCATGGTGTCGCCATCGCGAATGCAGAGCTTGCTCGTTCGCGACGCCAGAGTCGTTCCCTTGAAAGTGCCACAGTCCGCGACCAGCTCCCTATCCCGGCTCGAGCACAGCATTGTCGGTATTCAACCCGTTGATATTCGAATCCGATTAGGCACGATCGTTGAGGTCGGGCGCGACCTAGGCCGCTCGCTTGGTGAAGAAGAGCTAGACGCTGCCGGGCGATGGGCCATTCCAGGACTTTGGGATGCGCACGTTCACTTACAGCAGTGGGCCATGACGGTTGGCCGATTGGATGTTAGCGATGCCAATGCGCCCGAGGATGTCACAGCCAAGGTCTCGGCCTACCTGGAGACGCTGGAGACTGCCGATGCCTCCCGTCCTGTGGTGGGGTTCGGCTATCGCTCGGCGAACTGGACACGCGCGCCGACAGTCGCTGAGTTGGACGCTGTCACCGGACGATTACCGGTCGCCCTGATCAGCGGCGATTTGCATAGCGCGTGGTTAAACACGGCAGCGCAGGTCCTGTGCGGCAGCGAGGTCGCACTTGGTCCGCTGGTCGAAGCCGAGTGGTTTCGGATCTCAGCCCACGTTGAGGCGATGGAGCCGGCGAACCAGTCAAGTTCAATGATGCTCAAGAGAGTAAGCGCCGACGCCTGCGCACGCGGACTCGTGGGCGTCAGCGATATGGAGTTTGAGGCTGGTCCAACGGTCTGGGCTGATCACTTTTCCGACGGCATCGACCTGCTCAGGGTGCGACCGGCGGTGTATCCGGAGGGCCTCGATGACGTAATAGCGAGTCAACTGCGGTCAGGTGAGGGCATTGCTGAGACTGATGGTCTCGCGACGATGGGCCCGTTGAAGGTCATCTTCGACGGTTCGCTCAATACGGCAACCGCGCATTGCTGGGATCCCTACCACCATGCCGGCGGCGCTCCCGGATGGCGCGGCGTTCTGAACTACTCAACCGATGAGTTGGTGCAGTTGTGCGGACTCGCGCGCCAGCACGGCTTGAACGTGGCGGTTCACGCGATCGGGGATGCAGCAGTCAGCACCGCATTGGATGCCATCGAAGCCTCTGGGGCTCGCGGATCCATTGAACACGCCCAACTGGTTGCCCCACGCGACCTGAAGCGATTCGCGGATCTGGCCGTGACTGCAAGCGTGCAGCCTGCGCATCTGCTCGACGATCGGGATGTCACCGACTCGCTATGGCCCGACCGCTACGAACGCTCATTCGCCCTGCGTTCCTTGGTGGACGCGGGGGCAACCCTGGCGATGGGCTCTGACGCCCCAGTGTCGCCACTCGATCCGTGGCTCGCGATGGCGGCCGCAGTCCACCGGTCAGGGGATTCGCGACCCGCGTGGAATCCGGTGGAGTCCCTTACACCTGTGCAGGCGCTCGCTGCGAGTACGGATGGCCAGCGCTTGCGGGTAGGCGCTCGTGGTGACGTGGTGCTACTCGACTTCGACCCGCTAGCGCCTCATATTGATACTGCTCAAGCTGGCGCGCACCTACGCTCAATGCAAGCATCGGCCACGATCCTCGCCGGCAGGCCAACCCACCTCACGTTCTAGCTGCCCAGTAGCTGGGGGAGTGCTTAGGCTCCGTCGAACTCACTGTCCAGCATCTCCATCAGCAGTCCGTCGTGCCACTGCCCGTCAGAGCCACGCTCGAACTGGCACATCACGCCCACTGGCCGAAATCCCGCCCGTTTGTAGGCCACGATCGCTCGCTCGATTATCTAGCCGGGGAGCGATAGTGACTCGGTGATGACCGATGTCCTCGAACAGGTAGCCCAGGATTCCTCGCAGGACCTCTCGGCCGAAGCCCTGGCCTTGGGCCTGGTCACCGAGGAAGATATCGAGTTTGGCCGATCGGTAGTCGACATCGCTGGTTTCTGTGTAGCGGACCAAGCCGACCCCCTCGCCTTTGTGCTCCACGGTGAACGGGTAGTCGCTATCGCTGTCAACAAAGACTTCTCGGACTCGCGCAGCGTCGTAGTCGAACCACCACCGAGCTACGCTCGGCTGGCAAAGAATCTCGGTCAAGGCGGCAACATCGGTAATCATTACCGGACGGATCGTGAGGCGTTCAGTGTCGATTTGGGCACGGACCACGGGTCGCACATCAGTTTGAGTCATTGCATCCAGCATCCGGGACCGCCGAACGCAAGGCAGCCCCTCACCTGAATCATGTGGTCCGTGCCACATGTTGCGCATGCGCCTAGGGCAGGCTGATCGCGACCGACTACCGGCCGAGCGCTTCTCTGGAACCCTCAGCCGGGTCGAACCACGACAACAGTTCCTATTCCTGGCTCGCAGAATGTGCGCTAGCGGCATTGTCCGCATGTACCTGTCGCCATCGCGCGAAATGTGACGGGGGTAACAAGTCAGAACTTTGGGGACGCGGCATCTCGGGCCTATCGTACGGACTTATGAGTGAGGAGCCTGATCAGTCGTCCGAGGCCGTCGCGCATACGCTCGATACGTTCTTTGAGGGTTTTCAGCACGTCATCCCATTTGATCGGATCGGCTTTGCCACCGTCGATCAAGAGAATGTCGTGAGGCTGATCTGGGTCAAGTCCAAGCTTGCATCGACGAAGCTGGGAGTCGGCTACCACCAGGCGTTGTCCACTTCCAGCCTTGAGCAGGTTGCTGCGGTCGGAGAACCCCGCGTCATTGAAGATCTTGGACTGTACCTCGATGAGTACCCCTCGTCGCTTGCTACCAAACGGTTGGTTTCTGAGGGCATTCGATCCAGCCTCACTTGTCCCATTCAAAATGGCGGCACGACCCTTGGCTTCCTGTTCTTTAGTAGTTGCATGGTCGGCGCCTACGACGGACAAGATCAAGATGTGTATGTCGCAATGGCGGCTCTGTTTAGGCAGATGCTGAAACAGAATGATCACCTTCGAGAACAGCTCGAAACCAATCACGTCTTGCGGGAGGAGAGTGTGCGCGACCCGGTGACGCGGCTACTCAACCGGCGTGGGTTCGAGCAGGTTCTGCGCTCAATGGCAGTGCGCAATCGTCGCAAAGCGCTGGTGTTCTTTGACCTCGACGGATTCAAGTACATCAACGACGCGCATGGGCACGAGCAGGGCGACGAGGTTCTCTCCCACGTTGCTGCGGCGATTCAAAGCAGTACTCGCGATACCGACTATGCCTCGCGGTACGGCGGCGACGAGTTTGCGGTCCTACTCAGCGATTGTGCGAACGCCGAGCAAGTGACGCAGCGTATCCTTGAGGCCATCCGCGCGCTCCCGTACGGGATCACCGCGAGCGCTGGAGTGGTTTGCTACGACGCTGACATCCACCAGCCCAAGCAGCTGCTCGACGCAGCCGACCGCGCCATGTACTCAGCGAAATCGGCTGGCGGAGACCAGTTTGCGCTGCTCACCCTCATCAACTCCGAGGTCGCGCCCGGTCCGGCTGCCGACTAGGTTCTTCTCGCTCTGATCGGGGCTCGGCCGACGACCGGCGGGTTTTCTACTGTTTCGAGATCTCCAAGTTCATCGCCGTTGCGTCGTCGCCAACCTCGCTGTACTGACCCTGCAGTGTGTTGCCGTTTAGTTGACCCTCAAACTTGCCGTCCTCGTCAACGATGAGGATGTTGCCATCGACGCCGATGACGCCGTTCAAAGTCTCCTTCTGCGGTTGGCCACCCGCAGGAGTGTATTCCTTGTATCCGGCAAACCCCTGGCCGTCGGCCTTGTCGATAACTATCGTCTGGTTCTCCCAGGAAACCGGGTTACCCGCTTCGTAGCCCGAGCCCGACTGGCTCCAGGTTCCCTGCAGATCTGCGCCGGTAGGAACGGACGTAGAGTCCGACGATCCACAGCCCGCAACTACGGTCAGCATGGCAGCCGTGCCAACAGCAGCGAAGGCAACAGTGAGTTTCGATTTCATCGGTTCTCCAGGGAAGGTGTGAGTGGTTGCCACTAGTAACCGCCTGGTTCCAGTGGTGCGGTCATGATGGTCTGGTAAGCGGATGGTGTCAACGCAGGGCGTCGCGGTCTCACTCTGGGCGGGTCGGTGTCCCGCAAGCGGCGTTGCGCCTGTGCGTCAACAGCCGCCGGTACTCCCGGTCGATCGCGGAGACAACTTGCTCGCTCGGGAACGTGCCGATCTGCACTCGCCGGGGGCGCCCCGCAATGCTCGGTTGGAGCTCGGTCAGGACCCACGCATCTGAGTTGGCACTTACCTCCAGCTGCCACTCGCCGACGTCGTCAACGTAAAGCATCAATCGCGTGCCGTCGGGGCTGATTTGCGCGGCTCCGCCGCTAGAGCTCGGGAGGGCTCGGCGCAGCGTTATCAGTTCGTCAATCTGGTCTTTGCGCATCTACTAATCGTCTCGCTAAGTTCGTCGTGATGCTCTTTAGCGGATCCGGATCGTTCGTTTGTCCCAGTAGGCTCACCCCACCGCGCGCTCGTAGCGGTCCCTTGACCAAGAGGCAGTGAAGCGGGAACGCTTATGTAGGTGGACATTCCTTCGCCCGTTCACGGGCTGCGGATTGGTGTGTCCGGTTGGAACTACCCGAGTTGGCGTGGCGACTTCTATCCTGTGGGGCTAGCGCAACGATCCGAGTTGGCCTTCATCTCACGCGAACTGAACAGTATTGAGCTCAACGGCACGTTCTATTCGCTTCGCAAGCCCAGCGACTATCAGAGGTGGGCCGCCGCGGTTCCAGATGGGTTTGTCTTCTACCTCGCCAGCTACGGCACAGTTTGGAGGTCCGTAGTCCATCCTTTCTGACCCCAGACTTCGGCCATCTGCTCGCCGGGTTCAATGTGGCTTGTGTGCTCGCTGACTCCGCTGGCACGTGGCCGGTCCTTGACGTGGATTCGGCCGATTTCAGGTACGTGCGGCTGCACGGCAGTCAAAAACTGTACGGCGGGACGTACACGCCCAAACAGCTTCGCGGCTGGGCCGAACGCATTACCGGGTGGCGACGCACCGGCCCACGCGACATCTACGTCTACTTCGACAACGATTCCGACGGCTGTGCACCACATAACGCACGTGAGCTCTCATTGCTGTTGATCCAGCGATAGATCATCTGCTCGCTAGGGTGGAGGAGGCAATCGCCACCATGTCCGATGACCAAGTTCGGCGCCTGCCAGTCATCGACGGACATGCCTTGGCGGGAATGCTGAGCCCAGCAGATATTGCGCGTGCACTGCCCAACGCATCAGCAACTCGGTTCGGGTCCGGCTACATCGCTGGGCCAGAACCGAGGGCTCCCTGTGCAGTAGCCAACATCCCTAGCTGGGCAGCGTTGGTAGTGCTCGCGAACACGCTCCGAGCCGCGTAGTCAGCGTCAGCCCTCGCTGGTCAGCGCAGCACTGCGGGCGCGCCCCGTCAGGAAACGTAGCCGCAGGCCGGACGCCATACTCGTGTCATGGGGGCCGACCTGGAGCTGCGTGATGGGATTGTTATTCCAGCTGCTGAGTTGCGCTGGAGCTTCTCTCGCTCGTCTGGGCCAGGCGGGCAGTCCGTTAATACCACCGACAGTCGAGTCTCGCTGTCCTTTGATCTTGCGGCCACCACCGCCTTAGATGAGTACCTCAAGACTCGCGCGCAAGTACGGTTGGCTAAGCGCTTGAAGGCGGGAGTCATCACCGTCCATGCTGCAGGCGAACGCTCCCAGTACCAGAACCGGCTAGCTGCCCAGCAACGTCTACGCACACTCTTGTTGTCCGCGATTTCCGTCCCAACCCCCAAGAGACGTCCAACCAAGCCGAGTCGAAGGGCGAAAGATCGGCGGCTCACTGCAAAGAAGCAGCGTGGTGAGACGAAGCGGTTGCGCGGGTCAGTCCAGGATTGATGAGCCCACTGGCCACTAAACTGCACCAATGGCGGTGACTCGAAATCGAAAAGCGAGGCTCGCGCGGAAGCGACGTCGCCGGTTGGCCCGAGTCGAGCACGATCTCACCGACGAGCAATGGCTGGCCATGAAACAGGCCTGGGGTGGCTGTGCCTACTGTGCGGCCGGGGACGTGGCTTTGCAGCGCGATTGCGTCCGGGCGATCTCGCGTGGTGGGCGCTACACGCTGACTAATGTTGTTCCAGCCTGTGGCCCATGTAATGCGAGTAAATGCAACCTCGAGGTAACCGCGTGGATGAGGCGCAAACGACTCGATGAGAGCTCGTTTCTGGTCCGTCAGTTGCAGATAACTCGCGATCTCACAGCACAATTTCAAATAGCAGGCCCACTGCGCGCGTGACACTACGCGGAGAGTTCCCTAGGCGAACAACTTTCCTAGGGAACTGGAGAAGGTTACGGTCTCTCGTAGGGGCTGACAAACTGCCATGACATCACTGCGACATCGCGGTTGCCCTGCTGGGCGGGGAAGCCAGGCCCGTTCGTGTAACGCACCCTTGAGGTGCCGATGAGTTCCCACTGCAGCGGATCGTCGGCCAAGTACGGATAGTCAGGCGACGCGTTGTCGATGTCTGGACAACCATCCGGGTTCAGACAGAGGAAAGACCAGAAGTACACCTCAAGGGGCACGCTGGGAGGTGAGACGGCAGCGACCGATAGGACAGCGCTCACGGGACCTGTCGCGTCAGTAACCGTCGTCAAACCGTTGACGTAGAGCTTGCGGACGATGGTCCCATTGGTGACGACCGGATGCTCTAGTTCAAGCTGCCTGAGCTCGAATGCAGCCAGCGGTGCGTAGAGGGTTCCTTGGACGAAGAGTTCCGCGTCCTTTGAGTTCCCAGTGCTCAGGAAGGCGCAGCCAGTTGAGGGGAAGTCTGTTGACGCGACGCAGTTGGAGTTTGCGGACCTAGTTCCGGTTGCGTTGTAGTTTGAGGTTGATGTGCCATTCGCTGACGTTTGGACTTCTACAGGGAGGGTGTAGGTGCCCCCGGAGCTGAATGTCTTGATTCCCGAGACATCCTGGGCGCGAACGCTTGGTGGGATCCAGTCAAGGACTAGTTGAACGGTATCGAGCTTCAGTTCGGCTTCATTCTTCTTTTTGATGTCCAACAGGTAGTTTATGGTCGAACCCTCGTAGCCGTTGGCTTTGACTTCATCGAATAGGTCACTTGTGACGTCGGAGTAGACGGTGGTCAGCGCACTCGATACGGATAGATCGTCGGTTGTCAGCTTGATCGCGTCGGCTCCCGCCCGATCCGGAGTCAGCTCAACCGTGAAATCAACGTCCTTGTTGCCAACAGAACCCTCTGAGTGGCGTATTACAAGCGTGGCGTTGACCAGGGTTGATCCCGCAGGGATCGCATCGGTCGGTGTGGGTGCGAACCCGACAATGTCGACACAGGCACTCTGCTTGCTATTGACGTTCGGTACCGCCGCCGTGGCTAGCTCATCGTCGAGGTAAGTAATGAGGCTTCTTGTCGAGAATCCAACGTCGCAGCCGGCATTCTCGGCGCTATCACGAACTGTGGTCTGGGGTGTCGTGGGCAGGTTCGCTGTTGAGTCGGTTGCTCCGAATACCGCCGTGGGTGGTGAGTTAGTGCGGTAGTGACCGCAGATTTCAACGCTGCCTTTGAGGACTTCGAGTTGGCTGCGCCCTCCGAAGACAAACTCAACCCCTCCGTTGGTGGTTTCGTCCAGTGGGCTCTCGCATGAGTTGGGGAATATTGGATCGGGCTTCTTGTCGTTTGGATCCCAGCCCAGTGGTTTGCCGGCCACCATTCTGATGTTCTTGTCGTCTATCGTCCAGACGCTGCCTCCCGGGAAAGCTGGCGACTGGCCGTTCTTGAAGTCGAAGTAGTAGCGCCCCGGTGTCCCATCTGAGGTCGGTTGGAACCAGAACACGTGCTTTTTGGCTTTGCAGGTGTCGAATAGATCGGTCAGTCCTGCGGCGTCGTCGTAGTAGCCCGGTTCAAACTCGACGACGGTGTCTTTACCCTTCGTGCAATCCGGAACTTCACGCGGGGTGAGTCCGGCAGTCGGCTGGGCGTAGTCAGGGTCTGTGCTGCCATTGGGGTCCTGCGTTGTGTTGCAGTCCGCGGCAGGATCACTAGTGATCGTTCCCGTGCAGTCCCCTCTAGCAAAGGCTTGACCAGTCGTAAGTTCGATCGCGTTTGTCGCGCCTGTTTGGTTCTCTAGGTCTGATCGGGAGTAGGTCTGACCGTTGATGACGAGGATCCCGCCGCCACTGCCGGACCGTTCGATTCCGACGCCTCCATCGACACCACTACCGCCGAGGGTGAGCAATGCCGAGGCGGGAGCATTGTTGGGATTCGTCCCAGTACCACCAGAGGCAGCCCCCGACCCCTCAACTGGCTGACAGGTGATCACGTAACTCGATCCAAGGTTCGGGCCGGAGAATGGCAGCGGGGGGCATTCCTGAGCTTGGGCGGTGTCGTTGTCGTATTCACTGATCCGGATGGCGTTCACTCCGGCCTGCATAGCGGCGTCTTCGTCGTAGGCGCGATCGGCTGTCTCCAGGGTCTTGACCGACGCTCGAAGGTTTGTCTCACTTAGCGTCAGGAGAGCCAAGCTAATAATCGACACGACGCTGATCAACGCAAGGACCAAGATGAGCGTCGCACCATCGTCCTGCTGGGCCGACTTGATCCTGGCGACAAGTTTGTTCGTTAGCGACCTCATTGGCTCCTCCTCGTCCCAATTAACTGGAAGGGGGGAGCATCACTTTCTGGGGTCAACGTCAGCCGAAGAATCCACGCCTCAGCACTGTTGCAGTCTGGAATCTGATTCGCTGTGGCAAAGATGTTGGCGTTGGCGCTGCGCTTGTAGCACTGCAGGTCCGGTGGGATAGTCGTCGACAGGTTGCTGGCGACCACAGTGTCGAGTACTGGTATCAGCGGCAAAGACCCCGGCGGGTCCTCGCCACTTGCACACGACTGCCGATGTAGCTGGTAGGTATCCGCGATG
This sequence comes from uncultured Actinomycetes bacterium, assembly GCA_963821045.1. Taxonomy (GTDB): domain Bacteria; phylum Actinomycetota; class Actinomycetes; order S36-B12; family UBA10799; genus UBA10799. The sequence continues at coordinate 18,441 of CAWGCB010000003.1, forward strand.
TCCGGCGCCGAGATCGTCTCTAGGGTGTAGCTGACGATGCTCGTTCGGGTGTTCGAGAGCTGCGTCGAAGTCGGAGCCACGGAACTGAACGAGCAAGGGACCGGTTCCACATTCGGTGGGCGGTGTTGTATCGAAACTCGATGCCTCCTGAACGTCAGTACTGAAGTAGGCACTTGTGAAGCGGCTATTGCCGGAGTCACCCAAGCTGACTGGAACTCTGCTCCATCAGCCTCAGAGCAGTGATGATGGCAGCCGTCACCGCTCCCACAATCATCAAGCTGATCGACACGGTGACGACCACTTCGATCAGAGTGAATCCATCGTCTTCGTCATCTTTGCGGGTCTCGATGTTTAGCATCCGGATACACACGGCTTTCGGATCACGATTTTGAGTTCGTTCACACTGGGTTGGTTGGTGCCCGATTCGACAGTCGTTTGGAGCGTCAGTCGCTGCGCGCCCTCGTCAGTGCTACATGATCCGATGAAACCGCTTGTGCCCTCATCCCAGTACGCAACCTCGGTAACGACTAGGTCGACATTTGCTGGAACATCCATTCCGATCGGCACGCCATAGGAACTCGCGGTCGCACAGTCGATATAGGGCGTGGCGTTAAGGACCTCCGCCCAGTTGCGCAGGAGGTTTTGGTTCTGGGCGAGGCCAGCCGAAAGTGCCGATGCCTTCAGACCCATCGTGATGCTGGCCATAATCGCGATCGAGGCGATTCCTAGGAGTGCGATGGATACGAGGAGTTCGACGAGGGTTTCTCCCTCGTCTCCGGAGCCTTCACGGTTACGCATCGCTAACTCAACGACGTGCGATTGGAAGATTCCGTACATCGCCGAGACGAGCGCAAACGCGACGAAGCCGACGACAGTACCCATGATCACGACGACTGTTGGTTCGAGCAGGGAGGCGAGCTTATCCACCTTGTAGCCAAGCTCAGCTGAGTAATAGTCGGCTGCCACCTCCAACTGGTTATCTAGCGTTCCGGTCGTCTCACCGACCCGGAACATTTGTGTCGCCATTCCGGGGAAGAGGCCCGTTTGCGCGATCGGTCCGGCGAGCCCCTCGCCTTCCAGCATCCTTTGCCGCACTCCCATCAAGGCATCCTGATAGACCAGATTCGTCACACTCTCCGCCGCGACTCGCATCGCTTCCGGAATCGACACCCCGGCTTGAACCATCGACGCCAGGATTCTGGTGAACCGTTCGATCATCGCGAACCGAACGGTCGTCCCGATTACTGGGATTCTCAGCATGATCCGATCGCGGATTTTTCGTGGCCCGCGGAACTTCATCGCGACGAAGTAGCCGATCACCATCAAGACCAGGATGATCCCGATCAGCCATGCCCACGAACTTAAGAACGAAGAGACATCGAGCATGAACTGAGTGGACGCTGGTAGCGGAACGTCCAGGCTGGCGAAGAACTCGGCAAACTTGGGCAGAACAACGACCGTCAAGATTCCGATGGTTCCTAATGCCATGATGGCAACGAATGCCGGATAGATCATCGCACTACGGACTTTGCGGCGCGCTGAAAGATCGCGTTCGAGATACTCGGAGAGTTGGGCAAGAACAAGGTCAAGGCGTCCGGTGAGTTCCGCCGAACTCAGGATTCCTCGATAGAAATCTGGGAAGTCCTTCGGGTGTTTGTTGAATGATTCGGTCAACGTGAGTCCCGAACGCAGGTCCTGGCTCACCTCGGCGAGAACCCGCTTCACAGCGCGACGGTCGGAATCCTCCGATAGCTCAGAGATCGCGTCAAGGATCGGAATCCCTGCCCGGGTAAAGGCGGCGATCTGCCGTGACAGGTACATCAACTCGACTGGCTTGATCCGAGACTTGCTGATTTCGAAGTTTGCGACTGACTTCTTCTCAGTCATTGAGATGACGCTTAGCCCGCGCGTCTCTAGTTCCGTACGCGCGGTCGAACGCGTTCGTTCCTTGACTGAACCGGTCGTGGTGGTCCCGTCTTGTCTGATCGCTTCAAACGCATACTTGGGCATGGTCTAAACCTAAATCGTGTAGATACTGCGGATGATCTCCGCGATCGTGGTCTTGTGGTCAGCGACCATTTGGACACCCTGTTTGCGCAGTGGGACCATCCCACCCTCGATGGCCATCTCCCTGACGTCTTGGTGGCTTGCGTGGGATCCGACAAGAACTTCGCGGATGGGATCAGTGATCGCCAGGAGTTCATAGACGCCGATTCTTCCGCGGTAGCCGGTCTGTGCGCAGTAGTTACAGCCGGCGCCGTGTACGAACGTGGCCTCCTCACTTCCGCCAGCCTCTAGGTAAAACACGAGTTCCTCTGCGGTCGGGGTGTAGGGGCAGACGCAATCTGGGCAGACCCGGCGAACGAGTCGCTGGCCAACAACACCAAGTAGCGATGAGGCGATGAGGAACGGCTCGATCCCCATGTCCAGGAAGCGGTAGACCGAGGAGACGGCATCCGTTGCGTGCACGGACGACATGACAAAGTGCCCAGTCAATGCAGCCTGGACTCCGATTCGCGCGGTCTCGATATCTCTCATCTCGCCGACCAGAATGACGTCGGGATCCTGCCGCAGAATCGACTTCAGCCCACTAGCGAAGGTGAGTCCACCGGCCTCGTTGATCTGGATCTGGTTGATCGTAGGGTAGACGTACTCGACTGGGTCCTCGATCGTCGTGATGTTCAAATCGGGCCGATCGAGCAACCGGATCCCGGCGTAGAGAGTTGTGGTCTTTCCGCTACCGGTTGGGCCAGCACAGACGACCATTCCGTAGGGCGAGTGCAGCATGGCGTCGAACTGCTCGCGGGTCCTATCCGACATCCCCAAGTCGTCGAGGGCAATCACCGGACCTTGTTTGTCGAGCAATCGCAAGACGATCTTCTCGCCGAAAACGACACCCACGGTCGACACCCGAATATCGATCTTACGAGCATCGGCGACCATTCGAATCTGTCCGTCCTGGGGACGCCGTCGCTCAACGATGTTGAGGCCAGACATGATCTTGATTCGACTAGCGATCGGCGCCGCCATACTGGCGGGGAGCTCAGCAACCGCGTGCAGGACGCCATCGATGCGGAAGCGGACACGGACGACTTCAGCCTGTGGTTCGATGTGCACATCCGAAGCCCTATCCCTAAGCGCTTGCGTAATCAGCATGTTGACTACTCGAATGACCGGTGCGTCATCGTCGGTTTCGCCGAGCGCTTGCTGGGCGGCCGATAACGCAGAAGTCGTTCCGTAGATCGACGTAAAGTCGGCGACTTCGCTATCGAGGCCAGAGAGTGCCCTGTGGGTGGAGTCGAGAGCCCAGGAGATTTCCGGTTCTGAGGTCAGCGCGAGGGTGATCGGAACTCCCAAGGCAGTCTCGACCTCTTCGCGAGTTTCCGGTCGGGGATCGCTCGTGACGACCAAGATCGTACCGTTGTCGTTGCGCTTCATCGGGATCGCGCGCAGACTTCTGGCGAGTGATTCGGGTAGCAGGGTGGCCACCTCTGGATCCAAGGTTCCGGTACTCAAGTCCGCCAGTGGCAAGTGAAATTGTGCGGCTAGCGCTGCGGTGATCTCGCGTTCGCCAACGAGACCTAGGTCGACGAGGACCTCACCAAGTAGGCGTCCACTTCCGGCTTGGTGGACGATTGCCTCGGCCAATTGGTCGGATGACAGCGTCCCGTTCTCTACCAGGACTTGCCCGATCGGCTTACGCGAAGGGTTTGGCGACTGACCGATACGCTCAGCTTTGTCGACGACAATCGGCTGGTCGGTCGATTCTTTGGCCTTCTTGTGGGAGTCACGACGGGTGAACATCACGATGCACCTCCCTAGTTGCTCGTTGGCGCAACAAGGCGGCCTGGTTTTCATTCCGTTTGCGCGTAGTTGATAGTCCTAGACTCGGCTCATGACTACCATCCCGCATGCCATTGCCGAGATGCTCACTGAGCTGACGCGGGTTGAGGCCAGCGATCTGCTGTTGACCGCTGGGATCTCCTCCAATGGCTCGAGTAGACGGTGACATGGTCGCGCTTGATGCTCGGTCCCCGTTGACCAGCGAACAGTTGTCGGAGCTTGGTTGATCCGTTGATTCCGCACCATCGGCGCGACATCCTTTGCCGAAGGCGTTGATGCTGACTTCTCTTTCAACTGGGGAGACGACACTCGGATTCGAGCCAACGCTTTTCACCAGCGCGGTTCGGTGGCTCTCGTGTTGCGGATCATGCCTCGCGAAGCTCCGAGCTTCGACGATCTTGGGTTGCCCGAATCGGTTCGCGATATTGCCAAACTCAGTCATGGTCTCGTGCTTGGTTACCGGCCCAACCGGTAGCGGAAAGTCCACGACCCTGGCATCGCTGGTAGACCGAATCAACTCCACGCGGCAACTGCATATTTTGACGATAGAAGATCCCGATCGAGTACGAGCACATCGCAAAGATGTCGGTCGTGAACCAGCGCGCCGTTGGGGAGGACACCGAGTCCTTTGCCGCAGCACTTCGCAGTTCGCTGCGAGAGACCCCGGACGTCATTCTGGTGGGCGAGCTTCGAGACCTGGAATCTATGCAGGCCGCGCTGACCTTGGCCGAGGTCGGTCACTTGGTGTTGGCTACGTTGCACACCAATGACACGGCGCAGGCTATTGATCGACTGATCGATACGTTCCCAGCTGGGCAGCAGTCGCAGATCAGAGCGCAACTGGCTAACTGTTTGACTGCGATCGTTCATCAGCGCCTCCTCCCCAAGGTCTCGGGTGGCCGAGTCGCCGCCTTCGAAGTTTTGATTGCCACGCCGCCGGTTCGGAACTTGATCCGGGAGGATCATGTTCAGCAACTACGCAACCAGCTTATTACGGGCCAGCGCGATGGAATGATGACGCTGGAAATGTCGCTAAAACGGCTGTGCGACGGGGGCCTCATAACCTTCGAGACCGCCGCCGCACAAACCTCTCACCTCAGTGAGTTGCGTTAGTTGTGATTATGAGCAACCCGCAACGGTTCCGTCAGCAGCCAAAGTGATGGTGCAGGCTGCCGTAGGTCGTGGCTGGCACGACTGCAGGTAGTCGGGTGAACGAGTGTTGTGATCCGAGCCAGCGACTGACTGCGCCCGGAATCGGGGCAGTCGCCGTGGGATTCGTTGAGCTTAGGTGCGGCCTGCCAGCTGTGTTAACGGTCGCCTGCGTCGTATCGCATGCGTTTTGTTCAGCGTTCGACCGGAAGTTGGCGACACCAAAGATCACGACGGTCGCGAGAATTCCCAAAATAACAATGACAATAAGGAGCTCTATCAGGGTGAAACCACTCTGCTCGCTTCGTAGTGCCTCAAACCGTGCTTTCATGATGCCTCACTCCTATTAGTTGCGCCTGAAATTCCGGCAGTCACGGTGCACACTGCCTTAACTATTCTACTCTTTTGTTAGCACTCCCGACCCCCGTGAGATGGGTCCTAGGTCCTGACTCGATCCCGGGCGGGGGAGGACCTAATTCCCGACTTGTGTGCAGTAATGACGCTATGGCAGGTAGCTGTTTGAGCCGAGTGGTGCAGTGACGCACAGTGAATTTTCGACTCGCATTGAGCCAAATGAAGCTGAGCGTTGGCGTCAGAGGAGAACCCAGGTTCCAGCAGCGATCGCGGCTCCAATTGTGCCGGCAAGTAGCTCGACCAACGGGTATCGCGAACTGATCGCACCTCCGCAGTGCCGACACCTGCCCCGCAACAGAACCCAGCTCACGATGGGGATGTTGTCGTAGGCGGCTATCGGCTCGCCGCAAGTGGGACAAGCCGAGCCAGGACTGACGATCGATTCGTGGCGCGGGACCCGGTAGATAACGACGTTCAAGAAACTGCCCAGCACGGCGCCGAAGACAAACCCTAAGGCACCAACTAGTGCGATCACGAGAGTCCAATCTCCACTGGTTCGGTTGGTGACGCAACGCGTGCGCCCTTCACGCAGCCTATGGTCACGGCCAGGGCAGCGGGCCGAGGTCGCGAGGTCCGGCGTCGATGAGTTCGACGATCTGCGTCTCGCTGACTGGCCGTCCTGCCCACGCATCGACGCCGACGTTGATCTGACGACCGTGCTGACGCCACTTCTCGTGTACATGTCCGTGTAGGAGCCATTCGCCCTCATCCGGTGGACGCATCGGCGAGTACCTGTCGACATTTTGGGAGTCTCCTGTGTAGGGAAAATGCGACAAGAGGACACGATGATCACCCCGCAAAACCAGCGTTGCCGTTCCATGAATGATCTTCTCGAAACCGACCGATCGATATATGCGATCCCACTTTTGGGCGGACTGTTGGGTGCGGTGGTGGTCGCCAAAGATCCGGTCATGGTTGCCGACGACGAGCGTTTTGACGCCGGCGCATTGCGGAACCATCTGAAGATTGGATTCTGCATCTGCCATCGCAACATCGCCGAGCCACCACACCTCATCATTCGAGTCGCCGATGGTGTCGTTGTTGCGTGAAACGAGGTCGGCGTTCATCGTGTCAACGTCGACGTAGGGTCGGCTGCAGTAACGAATGATATTTGCGTGGCCGAAGTGCTGATCGGATGTGAACCAGCGCATGATCTGCTCCCAACTTGAGCTTCGCGAGATGCCTTGGCGTGCTCATCAGGACGTACGCCAAGGCGCTACCCCTCTGGTGTTGAGCTCCCGGCTCGGTGCGATTCTCCCTCGGATAGCAGCAGCAATCCAGCGAGTCTCTGTAAGTCAGCCACCGTGGTCACGGCACCATCAAGGAGTCGCGGCGAGTAAACCAAATAGCAGGCCCACTGCGCGCGTGACACTGCGACGTTGAGTCGGTTGCGCATGAGCAAGAAATCCATGCCCCGAGGGATCTCCTGAGCACTCGACGCAGTCAGGGACACGATCACCACTGGGGCCTGCTGTCCCTGCAACTTGTCCACAGTTCCAACGCGCACGTCTGGCAAATTGCGGTCAGTGAGCGCGTTTCTGATCGCGGACACTTGGCGGTTGTATGGCGCGACAATCAGCACGTCACTTTGGTCGAGCGGCCGCGTCTCGCCGTCCCCGCTTGTCCAGCTGCGGCCGAGTGAATCGTCAACGACCTTGACGACCTCAAGGACTTCCTCGGGGGAGTGGACCTTGCAGCCCTCGTGGTCGACAAGGTGGGTGTGAACACCGGGACGGACACCATCGAGGTGCCGCTCGCGGGTGACATCGGCAGAGGCGAGTGCTCCGCGATAAGACAGCTTGGAGACCGGTTCACACACGTCGTCATGCATTCGCCAGGTTGTCTCGAGAAAGTACCCGAACTCCGCGGGAATCGTGTCCGCGCCGTTCAGCAAATGACCCAACGCGGATTCGTCCACTGGTTCCGGGTGGCTGCCTTGGCTGACCTGTGGCAACTGCTGCGGGTCGCCGAGCAGCAGTAGTCGATGTGCCGATTTCGAGACTGCGATTGTGTTGGCAAGAGAAAACTGCCCCGCCTCGTCGATCACCATCAAGTCGAATGGTTCTCGGTCCAACATGTCACCTCGACAAAACGTCCACGCCGTGCCGCCTACGACATATCCCTGGGTTTGCTCGTCCATCCACTTGCCGATCTTCGGGACAGTCGTCCACGGCCGTGACTTGTCGCCCTCTTTGGCCACCACAGATGCGGGCAGTCCCGAATCGACGATCTCGCCGAGGAGATTCTCGACAACTTTGTGGGATTGGGCGACTACGCCGATCCGCCAGCCATCACGCACGAGTGCGTCGATGACCCGCGAGCCTAGGTAGGTCTTTCCGGTACCAGGCGGTCCCTGCACTGCCAGGTAGCTGTTCGACAGATTACGCAGCGCCGCGAGTACGGCCTTAACGGAATCGGCTCCCTGAGGCAGCCCTGCAGGCGCAGGCCCAGCGTCGAGCATTCGTGGGGGAGTACGACGCAGAAGATCCAACGCCGAACTGTGTGCTTCGGATCCCTCCTCACAGTAAGAGGTGGCGAACGAGGCAATTGCCGCGGCCAGTGGATTCGCCGAGATCGGACCTCCGGGAGCCAGAACAGTTGGCACGCGATCGAATCGGGCGATTGACTTCTTGGGTTGCTCCATCACCGTCACACTGGTGGGGTCGACCGCCTCGACTATGACTGGTTGCCACCCACGCCCCCGTTCCTTGCCAGTGGGCATTCCTTCCGGTGGGTTGTCGTAGTAGACGAAAGACTTTTGGCCCACTTCAAACGGAATGATCTGTCCGGGGTCGACGGCGAACGTAATGGTTCGCGCGGTCAACTGAGAGCGGGCCGTTCGCTTTGCCCAATCAGTGACCAAGGGGTCGCGGATGACCAGAACGCTGTCGTCACGATCTAGCTCTTCAAGTTCCGCGTCGAGCCGGTCGAAGTGTTCCCACCAGGTCGATTTTTGCTCCCGCCAGTGAAAGTCCAGAGCTGCCGCAGTGAGCGCACGGGCTGCTTGCTCGGTGTCTCGCTGCGCCGGATCTGGCGGTACTCCAGCTAGAAGTTGTTTCTCTGAGTTCTTCGGTTGGACGCGGCGTTGATTCCTCCTGCCCAGGTTCCGGTAGGTCGGGGGGCGACATCACACCGTGTTCGTTGGCGCGCTCCCGAAGCCATGCCAGCAAGGCAACGAGGCTCTCGCAGTCGACCCGGTTGTAGTCGGCGATCTGCGCGAGGATTTGCTTCCCCTCGGATTGCGCCCGGGCTCGCACCTCGGGCACTTCACTCGACCGTTCGCGCAGCACTGCGGCGAGAAACTGCTCGTATTGGGCGACGGAGTCCGCCGCATTACCTACCTCGTCGTCGGCGCGATCGATCCCGTACAGAGGCTCGAGATACTTAATCGAGTACGAGGGTTGGGAGGTTCGCAGCGAGCGAGTGACGATCGGGTATAGGTCGCACAAGAGGTCGGCGCGCAGCCAATCGTCAACAATCTCTTCTCGAGTTCCGTGTCGCTGGGCTAGGCGCTTGAGAGCAGTCTTCTCGTACGCGGCGTAGTGGTAGACGTGCAGATCCGGCCATGTCTTGCGCCGTTCCTGCACCCAGTCGATGAAGCGTTCGAACGCTCGCTTCTCATCGACCTGACTGTGCGCCCAAAATGCCTTGAACTTCTCGGTATGGGTCACGGCTCCGAATAGGTACTCCAGACCAACTCCGTTGTTCAGAAACGGATCACCCTCCATGTCGAAGAAGACGTCACCAACGCTCGGACCCGGGATCGCAGCGAGCTCATTCGGTGCAAACACGTCGAACTTGACGTCTCGATTCACTCCACTGGCACGGGCAGCGGCGGACTCAGGTGGAGCCGTCTGCACCTGCAGGGCTGCCTGCGAACTCAATCGACCGAGAGTTTGTGGCGGAATGGCGATCTCGTTCTGAGTCGTATCAGCGGAGCTCAGGGCTGCGAGGTCGTCGATCGTCGTGACGCCACCATCGGTCAGTTTGCGTCGCTGACCAGAAGTTATGCCGGCCACAAGAGACAGATCTCGAGCCTCTCTCCGGCCGTCGAGACACCAATCGTTCCAATCGCAACGGCCACAGGCCGGGACCGCTTGTCCCCACAGTCGGGACGGGGAGCTTCGGGTGTTGGAGTTTGGCGCGCAGATCACGCCTGATCTTTTTGAGGTAGGGGAGGACCTGTTCGACTCGGTAGCTGTGAATCTGACCGTCGCCGAGCCAAACATGTAGCGAGGTGGGCAGTTCGAACCCCGCGATCGCCAACTGCTCGCTGTAGGCAGCAAGTTGCAGGATTGCACCAGGCTTGACGCTCCTGGCCAGCTTGGTGTCGAACACCTCGTAGCGAACCGCTTGGGTGCCGTCGTCCACGCGCATAACGAAGTCCGCCATGCCGTAGAAAGAACCATCGAAGAAGGTCGCTTGGTACACCACGTCGACACCCGCCCGCAGGGCATCGATCGTTCGATCTGCGGCACTTCGCAAGGATGGCTCGTCACGCTGGGCTGGACGTTGAATCGTGACAATGTGCAGACCGCGTGACGTGAGCTCGGCGAGTACCTGGCTCTCATGCAGGTCGCCGTACTTCTTGGTGAGGTTGCCCATGGCGCTGTCGTCGGAATCTCGACTATCGGGCTTGAGCAGCCCGGAGGCTAGAGCTAGATTCAAACTCGATCTGGTGTCGCAGTCCATTTGGGCAACGTAATCCGAGGACGACACGATCCACTCGTCGGCAAGTTTGAACATCAAATGAGCCTAGGGGATGGGCCAGACGTTCGCTGGGCCTGCAACTACTAGTCTCGAGTCCGTAATCGTGTACCAGCGAAAGGGAAACCGTGGCGCCATCTCGACAACGACGTCCATGGCTGTTGATTGGGATCGGCGTCGTGCTGATGCTGGCCGCGGTGGGACTGGCTCTGGCAACCTCCGGTACGGATCCTTCCGAATCTCCAGCAGGATCCTCCGTCGGCACTAGCGCGCCACTACTCTCCTTCCCATGACTGCTGAACAGATCCTCGTCGGGATTGCGATCACCGTCGGTCTGGCCGCGGCCTGCCAGTTGATCGCTCCGGCTTTGCGCACGCCCGCCCTGGTGCTGCTACTCCCGGTTGGCTTCGTCGCGGGCATCTTGTTTCCGAGTGTGGACGCCGAGGGCATTTTGGGCGAGGCGTTCAGTCCGCTTGTCAATATCGCCGTCGGACTAATTCTCTTCCACGGGGGCCTCGAACTCGTCCAAGAGCGCGTTGAACGACCAGATAAGAAGGTCATCCGGCGCCTGGTTACGTTCGGCGCGTTAATCACCTGGGGCTGCGCGACCTGGGCCGCATCGGCGTTCCTTGGACTGCCGACAGCGTTGGCTGTTCTCCTCGGTGCGATCGTCATTGTCTCTGGGCCAACGGTCGTCGCCCCATTGCTTGAGTTTGCCAAACCGCAGATGCGGATTCGCCGAATTCTGGCTTGGAGGGAACGCTGATCGACCCCGTGGGTGCGCTGATCGCTGTTGTGGTCTTCCAAGGTGTGCAGCTAGTCTCTGAGCCCAGCGTGACCTCAGCCGCCATCAGCTTTTTTCAGTCGATCGCGATTGGGGTGGTAGGCGGTCTGGTCGGGGTCGTGTTGATTTTCCTTGGCATGATCCTGGCGGGTCCAAATCGGATCCTCGGCACCCAGGTCCTGCTCGGAGCCGTCATCGCTGTGACAGCCTTGACTGACGCAGTATCTGACGATTCGGGCTTGGTCGCGGCCATCATCATGGGGATGCTTGCACCCCTCGTGGCGCGGCGCCATCTTGAGGCAGTTCAGCCCTTCTTCGACACGATCGTCAGCTTTGCGATCGGCGTCCTCTTCATCTCGATCTCAGCATTGGTGACCCCCGGCTCGCTGCAGGGGCTGATCGTCCCAAGCCTGGCCATCGTGGCTCTGCTGGTCTTTGTGGTTCGCCCAGCGACGGCGTTCTTGTTGACGGTTGGCACATCGCTGACGGCTCGCCAGCGGCTCTATATCGGCTGGATGGCGCCCAGAGGCATCGTCGCCGCGGCTACTGCCGCCAGCTTCAGTGCGACGCTGGTGGCTGCAAACGTTGAGGGCGCGGAGAAGCTCCTACCCGCCACGTTCCTGATCATCGTTGGCACGGTCCTTTTCTACAGTGCGACTGCGGTGCCCATGGCCAGGCTGCTGAAACTGCGAGATGAGGATGAGGTCGTCGAGCCCGACGACCTGCCCGTCGAGCCCATCCCGTAGCTCGCGCGTGTCCGACTAGCTCATCCTGCGATCGCCTAGGCGATCGAGGAACTCGCCGAAGACCGCAACTGCCATGGAATGGATCGCGCTAGAGCTATTCGCGAAGTCAGTGCGCAGAGCCTCAGGCGTCAGACCCGGTGGCAGGTCATTGAGCATGGTTGGCACGGCGAGCCATTCGTCTAGTTGATCGGTCGTCAGTTCTAGATGAAATTGCAGGCCTAGGGCGCTGGCGCAACTGAACGCCTGGACGATTGAGCCCGACTGGGAAGTGGCCAAGACTGTCGATCCGGGAGGCTCGCTGACGCAGTCTCTGTGCCAATGAAGTGCTGGCGCAACACTGGATCGCGCTAGGTCGTGGGTTGGTATCGGCGCCCAGCGAGACGACAGTTCGATGTCGGCCAGACCGATTTCCTCCGTGCTATTCGGGAGCAAGGTCGCGCCTAGAACGACGGCGAGCAACTGATGGCCTAGACAGATCCCCAGTACAGGCAGATCCAGATCTAGCGCGATCCGGATTGCCGCTCTCTCCTGGCCCAGATGCGGATGAAGCTCATCATCGAGCGCGCCCATCGGACCGCCCATGATGACCAGCCCGGCCGCTTGTTCGATGACAGCGGCATCTGGGATTGGCGCACCGTTCCAGATCTCGACAATCCGTACGTCGATTCCTCGCTCCTGGGCTAGATCACCGATCAATCCGGGACCTTCCCACTGCGCGTGCTGAAATACAAGCAGAGGATGTTGCGCCACGGACTGCGCCAGCTGAGCATTTTCCATAGCGTTGTCCTCCATGGACGCACCCACGACTCCGATTTCCATGGATGAAGTCAAGCGTACTGAGGCACACAACCTCAAAGTCGCACGCTACGCGATGCTCACTTTCGCGGTTCTCGGTTTTGTTGCCTATGGACTTTCCGGCTCGGCCGCGGTGCAGATCGACGGCTTCTACGCGCTGATCAACGCTGCATCGGCGCTCATCGCTACCTGGCTCAGCGTCGTAGGTGTTTCCGCAGCGACTCAGGAGTACCCGTACGGCAGAGGCGCATTCGAGAACGTCTACGTGTTGTTCCGATCGATGATGATTCTCGCGCTAATCGTTTTTGCGTTGATTGAGAACACCATCACGATCATTGAGTACTTCGTGACGGGCAAGGGGGAGGAGCCCGTCTACTCGATCGTGGTCATCTACGGCTTCACTATAGGGTTCGCTTGTGTGGCGTTGGCCATCTTCCACGGTCGAGCGAATGCTCGGCTAGGGGGTCGTTCGGAGTTGCTAAAGGTTGAAAGGCAAGTCGCCATCATCGACGGCACGCTCGCTTTTGGCCTCGCTGTCACCCTCGGTCTCGTATCACTGATTCCGGCGGGCACGTTCGTGACATCGGACAGCTTCAACATTCAATACATCGCCGATAGCCTCGTGGTCCTCGTCATCGCTGCTGCGCTGTTCGCCGAGCCGTACCGAATGATGCGCGGACAACTCGGCCGGTTGACCGGCAAACGAGTCGATCTGGATCTTGAGGCTGAGTTGCTGGAAGCTGTGAACGAAACGCTGCGCGACGAACAGACCTTCGCTGGGTTCGCGGTGACCGACATTTACGCGGTTCGGCGGGGGAAGTCGATTGAGGTGCATGTGTGCATCACGTTCCCGGGCGAGAAGACTGTGGCGGATCTCGACCAAGTCCAGGAACTCGCGTCCTCACTGTTCCGCGACGAATACGGAGCTGGGCGCATCTACGTCAGCTTCAGCGCCCGCAAGATCTACCAGCTGTGACTCACGCTCGATGTGTCGCGGTCGCTATCTCTAGGTCGGGATGAGGACAGTACTGATGAGGATGCGACGCTTGTCCGGCTTCTCCTCCATGAGCGGAGCCATAACCTCGTCAAAGACCTTCGTGACGCGCGCAACGTCCGATTCGTCGGCGTAGACGGCGACGGTGCGGTACCCAACTGGGTCGTTGACGATGTCGCGGTCGTCGCGGGCCAAGTATCCGTCGTACGCGGCGATGATCGTAGCTGCGAACACTCCAAACGAAGCGCGCTGATCCTTTTGCGACATTTTGGCGGCACGCTTGCGATCAGCGAGGGTGAACTCTGGGCGCAGTTGGTATTCCGGTCGCAGTTTGAATGTCCGTTCCACTGCACCGCGGACTCGACGCTCGTTCACCACATCGAGGACGTTTCCGTCGGACAAGGCAGCGATATGTCGATACAGCGTCGCGATCGGTACATCAGGTAGTTCTTCCGCGATCTGGGCGGTCGTCAACTCCCGACCGCCGACCATGGTCAACACGACGCGCATCCGGATTGGGTGAGTGAGAACCTCAGTCTTGGTCATAGTCCCAAATCATAGACCGATGCGACGATCGTCCGTAGTCACAAATGGTGCAGAAACTGCGAATGTAGAGTCGATACCGCTCTTTTTGACATTAAACCCCTCCTTGGTGGGCGTCGACGACTGTCTCTGCGCGAGATCATGAGCACGAGTTGGCGACCGTGCTGCACCCAGAGATCGGACTGCCGACATCTTTGGGGCACCACTTCAAGCAATGGGGGCGCTCTAGCTAGCCTGGTATCACTTGCGTGGTTGTGCCGGATCAGTTGGCGACACAGAGTGGATGGATCCCAGATTTGTTATTGACCTCGGATAGCGTGCAACCACTACGGCGATGGATTCGGCTGGTCACTCGGAGGGGCTCTGCATGAAGCGGGGAATCAAGGCATTCTTTGGCGCACTACTACTAGTCTTGGGCCTCGTGGCCGCCACTACTGGCGGCTTTGTTGCGGTGCTAGTGGGGCCAGACGGCGAGATTTCGGCGCCCGCAGGGAATGTCTCCGGCGAGGGCTACGCCTTGATCCTCAACGAGTTCACAGTGGATACCGCAGGTGATCCGAACACGGTTCGATCCGTCGCCGACTTTCAGGTAGCTGCTCGCTCCACGGACAATCAGATGGTGTTCATGGGAATCGGCCCATCTGCGGAGGTGAATCGCTATCTGAGTGGTTCGGCCCGTGACGTGGTCTCCGACCTGTCCGACGGCACAGCCCGGGTGGTTCCCATTCCCGGTGGTGGCGAACCGGCAGATCCGACCGAGCAAGACTTCTGGGATGCTCAAGATCAAGGATTGAACCCCGTGCTCTCACTTGACCAGTCGGGCGTGAATCAGTCCCTGGTCATCATGAACCTCGATACTTCGGAGGCTGTGTCAGTCAACGTCACGCTGGGGCTTGTCTCAGCTGCGCTGTTCCCAGCGGCTCTTGGTGTTCTGATCCTGGGTGTGGCCTTGATCATGTTGGGCGTTTGGCTGCTGGTTCGAGCCGGGCGTAAACCCACAACCGGCTCGCCCGAGGACGCCGTGGCCACGCCCACTCCGAGCCCGTCGGCCACCAGTTCGCAGCCGACCGAGGTGCTGCCGACTGTTGGCGATGCGCCTGTCCAAACTGACGTAACCGACGCGCGATTCGCGACCCCCGCTGTTGCTAAGCCTGGCGCGCCCGGCAGCGATCAGACGAACGGGTAGTTGACTTCGTGGAGGTCCAAGAAACGGAAGTACAGACAGATCGGGTACTCACCGTACCCAATCTGCTGTCATTCCTGCGGCTACTGGGCGTACCACTATTCCTCTGGCTGATCCTGGTACCCGAAGCCGATGGCTGGGCGATCGTCGTGCTGGTCTTTGCTGGCGTGTCGGACTACCTGGACGGCAAGATTGCGCGGCGCTGGAATCAGATCAGCCGGGTCGGGCAGATTCTCGACCCGCTTGCGGACCGCTTGTACATCTTGGCCACCCTGATTGGTCTGTTACTGCGCGACATCATCCCGCTTTGGCTCGTGCTCGTGCTCGTCGGCCGCGATGTGATCATGGGGATCGCACTCTTCATCATTAAGTCTCGTACCGGATTGGTGGGCCTGCCGGTCCACTTCATTGGCAAGGCAGCCACCTTCTGCTTGTTGTACGCCTTTCCCTTGATTCTGATGGGTGCGGGGGACGGCACAATCTGGACAGTCTGTCGGGTATTCGGCTGGGCATTCGCACTCTGGGGAACTGGCTTGTACCTGTGGGCTGCCGTTCTCTATCTTGAGCAAGCCGCCCGAATACTGCGCCAGCGTCCAGCCGCAACGCCGGGTACCGCCACTGGCTAAGATGCCGGACATGACTCCAGATCATCTGCGATACACCAGCGAACACGAGTGGGCACTAGTTACTGAGACCGGTGCTGTGCGAATCGGCGTAACCGATCACGCCCAAGACGCACTTGGTGACATTGTTTTCGTGACACTGCCAGCCGTCGGTTCAGTTCTGGCTGCAGGCGATAGCTGCGGCGAGATTGAGTCCACCAAGAGCGTGTCGGAGATCTTCGCGCCGATCTCTGGCGAAGTCACTGCCATTAACGATTCTGTCGAGACCTCGCCGGAGACCATCAACGCGGACCCATACGGCAACGGTTGGTTGGTGGAACTCTCAGTGGCAGATCGGGCTACCGTCGACACCTTGCTGAGCGCCGATGAGTACGAGGCGCTGATCAGCCAATAGGATTCGCTGAAATCCACAACCATACGGAAAGGCAGTTGACCTGCCTGACCCTTAACCATAGGTTTAGGCCTTGTGACCGAGATTTGCACTTCATGCGGCAAGCCGCTGACTCCCAATGCGCGTTTCTGTGCCGAGTGTGGGGCAGTCGTCGTGGCCATGCCACCAGCTGCGGAGGTCACTGGGACGATTCATTCCCTCGGGACCACGACTGACTCTGGGCCATTGGCTCCTCTTGAGGCGCCGGAAGATGCGATGGTCGAACACGGGTCCCACGCTCTGCTGATCGTTCGCGGTCCTGCGGCAGGTGAACAGATCGAACTCGTTGGTGATGAGATGACGGCGGGCCGCGCCCCTGAGGCAGAGATATTTCTGGACGACATCACGGTCTCACGGCACCACGCTCGCTTTGAGCGCAACGATTCCTCGTGGCGGCTCAACGACTTGCACAGCCTAAACGGAACGTACGTCAATCGAGATCGGGTCGACACAGTAGATCTCGAGCATGGCGATGAGATTCAGATCGGCAAGTACCGATTCCGGTTCCTCGCAAGCAGCAAGTAGGGACGACGAGTAGGTGGCACCCCCCAGCGGCGACCGAATGACCATTGGTGCGGTCCTAGCAATTTTGCAGGATGAGTTTCCGACGATGGACGTGACGATCTCCAAGATCCGGTTCCTCGAATCGGAGGGGCTCGTCGAACCTGCTCGGACGCCCACGGGCTACCGCAAGTTCTCGCCGGCGGATGTTGATCGGCTGCGCTACACCCTCACGATGCAGCGTGACAACTTTTTGCCCCTGCGAGTAATTCGCGAACATCTCGACAAACTTGATCGTGGATTCGAACCGGCCGTCGTCTCCGATGTCGATCCCCATGTGCCGACCCCAGAGGTTGACGACGAAGCATCAGTTACGACTCTGGGCCTCGTGCCAGAAGGCGCAGAGGTGGCCATGACGGCCACGGACCTCGCGACCGAATCGGGTCTGGGTATCGGCGAGATCATTAATCTGACGCGGATGGGGATCATCGCGCCAACTGATGGTGAGAACTACGGGCGCTCCGCTTTGGACCTCTCGCGGTCTATCGCCCGGTTGCGAGACCACGGAATCGAATCCAAACACTTGAGCCGAGTCTTCACAGCGGCCCAGCGCCAAAGCGAGCTCGTTTGCGGACTTGTGGGTCCGCATATGGCTGGGCGGGGTCGCGACGACGAGCAGTTCCAAGCTGCCCTCTCCCAGGCGGAACAGGTCCTTGCTGAGCTGCTGCGACTGCAGAGTATGGCGATGCGCGATGAGATTAGGGCTGAGCTAGGACTTGCCTGACGAGCGGTCCTCCTTCAGCGACTAGCGTCAACTCAAGGTGCGCTAGAAATTCTCGATACACCCATGGAACTGAGCCCGCAATGCGGCGTACAGTGACAAACGTGATTGAGGTTGAAGTTGTCGGTGTTCGGGTTGAGATGCCCAGCAACCAGCCCGTCCTGCTCCTACGAGAGTCAACCGGGACCAGGTTCTTGCCGATCTGGATCGGCGCAGTGGAGGCAACAGCCATCGCATTTGCCCAGCAAGATGTGACGCCTCCAAGACCCCTGACCCACGATCTGCTCTGTAACGTCTTGGAGTCCTTCAACCACAGCCTCGTTGCGGTAAGTATCGACCGCCTTGACGAGGGAGTCTTCTACGCGAGCCTGCGTTTCGCTGATGGCACAACGGTCAGCGCCCGTCCTTCTGACGCGATAGCAATCGCGCTGCGAGTTGGGGCCCCGACGTCGGTAGCAGAGGACGTATTCGACGAGGCCGGGGTGGAGACACCAGAGGTTGAGGAGGAGGTCGAGGTAGAGGCATTCCGCGAGTTCTTGGACAACGTCTCACCGGAAGACTTTGGCCCCGAGGCTGATCCGGGTGAAGGCCCACCCAAACGCGCGAACTGACTCCACCTGCGGGACCACTTGATTGTTGTCCGTCAGGTGGATAGCCAAGGCGGTTTGGGCGATGTAGCGTCGAGGTGCCTCGGAAGCTCAAGTTGAGCTTCAACTGGTCGGGGAGGGTTGGCTCATGAGGAGCCATCACCCTCAACTAGAGCTTGATGGTTATAGATTTATTGGAAAGTTTCTGATACGGCGCGTGGCGGGTTGACGCTAGGTTCAGCGTTCCCTAGGTTTCACAGAAGGCAAGCAGGCCGGTTTGTTGGTTGGAGGAACGTTGAGTAAGTCGCAGTCACAAGGTGTCTCAGCTACAGGTATCGACACCCCGCGTGCGTCCTCGCACCAAGAAACCCTTTTCGAGACCACTGGCGACAGTCTGTCGCCGGACATTGGCTACCGGGGGCCCATCGCTTGCAGTGCTGCAGGCATCACCTACCGCCAACTCGACTACTGGGCCCGGACCGGCCTGATCGAGCCGAGTATTCGTTCGGCCAGCGGATCTGGATCTCAACGGTTGTACAGCTTCCGCGACATCCTCGTTCTCAAGGTCATCAAACGACTCTTGGATACCGGCGTCTCACTGAATAACATCCGAACCGCGGTCGACCATCTTCGTGGTCGCGGCGTGGACGACCTCGCCGAGATTACTTTGATGAGCGACGGAGCGAGTGTTTACGAATGCACGTCCGAGCAAGAGGTCATCGACCTCGTCCGGGGTGGCCAAGGGGTCTTCGGCATTGCAGTTGGACGCGTGTGGCGCGAGATCGAGGGCAGTCTGGCTGAGCTTCCCGGTGAACGCATCGACAGTGACGAGTCGACAGGTGGCGCTTTCAACGACGAGTTGGCGCAACGGCGCGCACTACGAACTGGCTGATCGCTACCTCGTCGAGGTAGTCGGCAGGTACTCTTTGCACCGGACGCAAGGCAAGAATTCGTAGCGGCGAGAGTGCAGAGGCATGGTTGACGCATTGACTGATTATCAGAGTCGTCACATTGGGTTGGACGAAACGGCAACCGAGCGAATGCTGCACGTACTCGGATATGCCTCGCTTGCAGAACTCATCGATGCAGCAGTACCTGAGTCCGTTCGCAGCGACCTTGATTCCGGTTCGCTGCCAGCTGCAGCAACCGAAGCGGAGTTGCGCACGGAACTATTGGAACTAAGTGAACGCAACGAGCTTCGCGTTCCGATGCTGGGACGTGGCTATTACCGCAGCCATACACCCGCGGTGATTCGGCGAAATGTGCTCGAAAACCCGGCCTGGTACACGGCATACACGCCGTATCAGCCGGAGATATCTCAAGGTCGACTTGAGGCGTTGCTGGTATTCCAAACCATGGTCGCTGACCTGTGTGGACTCGACATCGCCAACGCCTCGCTACTCGACGAGTCAAGCGCTGCCGCCGAGGCAATGCTCATGGCTCGAAGAGTGAGTAAGAGCGCACACAACACGTTCCTCGTCAGTGCCGATACACACATCCAAACCCTGGATGTGTTGCGCACTCGAGCCGAGCCGATTGGCTTGGAGATCGTCGAGTTTGACCCGAACGAGAGCTTGCCCGGACAGGACTACTTTGGCATCCTGCTGAGCTATCCCGGTTCGTCTGGAGCGATCAGTGCACGGTCCCAGGAGCATGCGCGCGATGCCCACGAGTCCGGTGCCATCGTCACGGTCACGACAGACCTGCTAGCTCTGACATTGTTGCGACCGCCAGGGGAGTGGGGAGCCGACATCGTCGTCGGCTCAGCGCAGCGATTCGGTGTCCCACTCGGATTCGGTGGCCCGCATGCCGGTTTCATGGCTGTGTCCGCAGGTTTGGAGCGTAACTTGCCAGGGCGTCTGGTGGGAGTGAGCAACGATGCGGACGGGCATCCTGCGTACCGGCTGGCGTTGCAGACGAGGGAACAACACATCCGGCGAGAGCGGGCGACTAGCAACATCTGCACCTCCCAGGTGTTGCTTGCGGTGATGAGCGGCTTCTACGGCGCCTATCACGGGCCTGAGGGTCTGCGGGCCATCGCAACGACCGTAAACGAAACGGCAATGGCGCTCGCGGATAGCCTGGCGGCGGTCGGTGCCGCACCCACCTTCTCCAGCTTCTTCGACACCATCACGTTCGAGATCCCCGGGGCCGCGACCCAAGCCGTCAAAGCCATCGCGCATGCTGGGATCGATGTCACCGCCCTAGATGAGAATCGCTTCCTGGTCGCGGTGGACGAGACGACGACTCGCGACCATATCGACAGAATCGCTCACGCGGTAGCTGAAGTAACTGGAGTCCAGGCCGACGATGCGAGAGATGGCACCAGGTGCAGCGGATCTGGGCTCTGCCTCGGATCATTTGGACGGGACCTACGGGCACCCGCCAATGGGGATTCCCCAAGAAATGCAGCGTTCCTCGGACTTCATGAGCCATCCGTGGTTTCACCAGTACCGCAGTGAAACGTCAATGATGCGCTGGTTGCGATCGCTAGCGGATTTTGACCTTGCACTAGACCGCACGATGATCCCACTCGGCTCGTGCACGATGAAGCTAAATGCGGCAGCTGCGATGGAGCCCATCTCGTTTCCCGGCTTCGCCGATATCCATCCTTTCGCCCCGAAAGCGAGTGTTGAGGGATATCTGGAACTGATCGACACCCTCGCTCAATGGCTGGCTGAGGTCACCGGTTACGCCAAGGTCAGTTTGACTCCCAATGCCGGGTCGCAGGGGGAGTTCGCCGGGTTGATGGCGATCCGCGGCTATCACCGTAGCCAGGGTGAGGCGCATCGCAATGTCTGCCTGATCCCGGCGAGTGCACATGGAACCAATGCCGCAAGTGCTGCCATGGCAGGGATGAAGGTCGTCGTAGTCTCCTGCGATGAAACGGGCGGCGTCGACCTCGACGACCTGCGGTCCAAGGTGCAAGCCCATCGCGAGGATCTGGCAGCGGTCATGCTTACTTACCCATCAACCTACGGCGTGTACGAGGACACGATCGGTGAGGTGTGTTCGCTCGTCCACCAGGCTGGTGGTCAGGTCTACGTTGACGGTGCCAACCTGAACGCTCTCGTCGGTGTAGCAAAACCGGGTGAGTTCGGCGCCGACGTATCCCACCTCAATCTCCACAAGACGTTCTGTATTCCGCATGGCGGCGGGGGTCCAGGCGTCGGGCCGGTCGGTGTGCGAGAACACCTGGTTCCGTTTCTTCCAACTCACCCGCTGAGCCCCGTTGACGAGACTCGCCCAGATGCCACCGACGGCACTGACGGGGGAGTCGGAGTGGGCGCGATCACCAGTGCTCCCTTTGGCAGCGCGGGGATCCTGCCCATCCCGTATGCGTACATCCGGATGATGGGTGCTCAGGGTCTGCTCGCTGCCACTAGTAGTGCGGTGCTAGCTGCGAACTACGTGGCCCATCGCCTACACGACTTCTATCCCGTGCTCTACACCGGCAATAGGGGACTGGTGGCGCACGAGTGCATTCTTGATTTGCGAGATATCACCAAGACCACCGGGGTTAGCGTCGACGATGTGGCCAAGCGCCTCGTGGACTACGGGTTCCACGCCCCCACCATGTCGTTCCCAATCGCCGGCACGTTGATGGTTGAGCCGACTGAGAGCGAAAATCTAGCGGAGCTTGACCGGTTCTGTGATGCGATGATCGCGATCCGAGCCGAGATCGACCAGGTCGCGGACGGGGAGTGGGATCTCGAGAGTTCGCCGTTGCGCAATGCACCCCACACTGCATCGGTGCTAATCAGGGAATGGGCGCAGCCCTACAGTCGCCAGGTGGCTGCGTACCCGATGGCGAATATGGAGCGAGGAAAGTACTGGCCGCCAGTCCGGCGCATCGATGGCGCGTTTGGGGATAGAAATCTGATGTGTTCCTGCCCTCCCGTCGAGTCTTTCGAGTGACGTGGACTCCTACGTCTTCCCGCTAGTCCTCGTCGCAATAGTTGTCGGGGCTGTCTGCCGCGCCCGCAACGTCAACCCAGCTCTTCCGCTGATCGCATCAGGCTTGATCTTTGAGGCCATATTTCCTGAAACCATGGATGGTCTACCGGACCCTGAGGCGATTCTGACTTTGGTGTTAGCGCCACTGGTCTTCGCCGCCGCACTAGCAAGTTCAGCGGTAGACCTGCGCAAGTTTCAGCGGCGGGTTCTCGTGCTGGCAGTGGGTCTGGTCATCGTCACGACCGTCCTCGTCGGATTCATTGCCTCCGTATCATTTGCCGCCTTGTCGTTTGCTGCGGCATGCGCTCTTGGAGCGGTGTTAGCGCCGACAGATGCGGTGGCCGCGGCGGTGGTAGCGGCCCGTAGTGGACTTCCGCGCCGGGTCACGCTAGTCATCGAGGGTGAGAGCCTGGCCAATGACGGGACCGCCCTGACGATCCTGCGCGTCGCGATTTTGGCAGTAGTCGCCGGTTCCGTCACGTTAATGGAGAGTGCCGGCATCCTGTTGGCCGCTGTCGTCGGTGGCATTGCCGTGGGCGCCATCGGTGGTTTCGGTATTTCGTGGATCATGAACCACAGCAAACAACCAGTGGTTTCTAATGCGGTGCTGCTGCTGACGCCGTTTGCCCTATACGAAATATCTGAGCGGATCGGCGGCTCTGGGCTGCTCACTGTGGTTATCGCGGGAGTCTGGATTGCGCACGCCACGAGCGTCAAGGGTCATCATCAGACCCGGTTGCAGGCGGATTCGATCTGGTCACTCATCACATTCCTGCTCGAGAGCTTCGCGTTCGTGCTCGTGGGTGCCGAGTTCCTCGATACGTTCGCGCGCCTCGCGTCGCCCCACCCCCTGGAACTGTTCTTTATCGCCCTCGGGCTAACTATTCTGCTGATGGTGATCCGCCTGCTGTTCATGGCGGGCTGGTTCGTTATTGGACCTAAAGTGAAGCCTGAGCTTTTCGAGAATCGCAAGGGTGCCGCAAAGGAGTTCGTTGCGATCGGACTCCTGGGGGTCCGCGGGCCCATCTCGGTTCTGGCGGCCTTCTCCATTCCGTTAACGATTGATAGTGGTGCGCCGTTCCCAGGGCGGGACCTCATCCTCGCCTTGACCTTCATTGTTGTGGTGTTGTCGCTGCTGTTCAGCCATGTATCTGAACCGATAATCCGACGCTTGAACCTGTCGACGCAAAAGGATGACGAGGTTGAGGTTAGAGCCCGACTCGCGACCGCGAAAGCCGCGTTGAGGTGCCTCGACGAGATAGCAGTGGAGGCTGATGCGGAGGGTCGCACGTTGGACACCGCTGCCTTCAATGACCTGCGGGCAATCGCGGCCACTCGGGTAGAAACACTGCGAGATGATGCCGCAGGGGTAGTCGAAGACATCGAACCTACCCAGGAACACTGGATGTCACGGCGCGAACTGCGCCTAGCGATGTTGACCGCGGAGCGCGATGAGCTAAGCCGATTGCGCACCGAGAAATTGGCCCCAGGGGAAGTGCTGCGAGACCTCACCCGAGAACTCGATATGAGACAGCAGGTTCTGGGAGATCCTGAGACCCGCTAGGGTTTCGCCATGGCTATGGACGCAGACAGCATCAAAATTGGTTTCCCGCAGGCAGTTCCAATGGTAGGCACCCTCGGATTGCAGTTCGTTGATATCGACCTGCAGACCGCGACCATGACACTGCCCGATCAGGCTGAGTATCACAATCACGTGGGTGGGCCGCACGCTGGCGCAATGTTCACACTGGGGGAGTCGGCTAGCGGAGCGCTAGTGCTGGCGAACTTCGGTGATCGTCTTGGCGATGCCACCCCGTTGGCGGTCGAGGCGAAGATCCGTTACCTGAAGCTAGCGATGGGAACCGTTACGGCGACCGCACGCATGATGCGCACCGGTGAGGAGATCTTGGCTGAACTTGATGGCGGTGGTCGTCCGGAGTTTCTCGTTGAAATCGAGATCAAAGACGGTGACGGCATCGTGACTGGCGAGATGACGATTGTGTGGACGCTGAAGCCGAATAGGCGCAAGAGCTAGCCAATCTGTAGGCAGCGAAGCGCTCACGGGGCCCCGTGTCCCCAGCTCGTTCACACGTTCACTTGCAGAGTTCTCGTGACACTCGGCGGGTCTGATCGGCTACCGCGTTTTTTCGACTTATCGTTTACGGCGATGTCTTCCTCAACTACGAACGGCGAGCGACCTTCACGGTCGGATCGGCCGCTGCGAACCAAGCAACGAATTGGTGCGGCCGTTGTCCTCGCCGCGACGTTGATGGTGCCAGGAATCGGGGGTGCCATTGCGTCTCCCCCTCCCAGCCCGACGGCCTCCCCAACCGCCAACGTTGGCCAGGGATCGAACGTTGAGCTTCCTCGCGTGAGAGCCTGGACGTGGGTCGTGGCTGACGCTGACACCGGTGAAGTGCTGGCCGGGCGCGATTGGAAGTGGCCACTACCTCCGGCGAGCACAATGAAGTCATTGACGGCCTTGACGCTCGTGGATCGCCTGGACCTCGATTCCGAATACGTGGTGCGCGGCGAGGATGCGGAGGCAGAGGGTAGTCGGGTCGGGATCGAGGCTGGATCCTCATACAAAGTTCGCGACTTGTTCAACGGGATGCTGATGCCCAGCGGCAATGATGCCGCGGCGGCATTGGCCGGTGCTTACGGTGGCCTCGATCGTGCGACGGCGGCAATGAACGCTGAGGCCGAGCGCCTCGGTGCGGAACAAACCGAGGCGAAGAACACCAGTGGCCTCGACGAACCTGGCCAAACGTCAAGCGCATATGACCTAGCGCTGATCATGCGGGAGTCGCTCAAGAGTCCTGAGCTACGAGAGATGTATCTGCAACACGACGTGCAGTTCCCGGCGGCGCAACCAGAAGATCCGAACGAAGAGCGCAAGAGCTACAAGATTTGGACTGAGAACCGACTGGTCCTGAACTACCACGAGGGCGCGATCGCGGGAAAGACTGGGTTTACCTCGCAAGCTGGTCGGACATTCGTTGGCGCGCTCGAACGCGACGGGCGAACCCTGATTGTCGCCATCATGCGCTCGGCTGAATCTACTGAAGCCGCCGTTACTAGAATTCTGGACTGGACGTTCGACAACTATGACGAACTCACGCCTGTCGACAAGCTCGTCGATCCTGGGCCTGAGGACGAGGTGGTTGCGCAACAAGCAGTTACCTACGGCGAAGGGGGAGTCAGCAACCTGGCGCAGGTCGCTCCCGAACAAGTTGCCGCGGCGGGACAAGCGAGTCGCACGCCGTTACTGATTGCGCTGCTACTCGGAGGTGTTGCCGGCCTCGTTCTGTGGCGGCGCAGAGTGGTGGCAGCTGCCAACACACGTCGACGTAGCCGTTCTGCGGGTACGTCCCGCGACCTGCACAACAGCTAGACGCCAAGAATTTAGGACGGTGCGCGGTGCGACGTAAGCGAGCGCGATCAGACTAGGACGCGGGAGTTATTCCAGTCATCGATTCAATGTAGTTTGCGTACTTCGACACTCGGGAGTAGACGCCCGGGTACTTCTTGGACCCACAGCGGTAGCCCCAGCTGACAATTCCTACTTGGATGCGACGGTCGCCAACAGTCGTTAGTGGCCCACCGCTGTCACCCTGGCAAGAGTCCGCGACACCCGCTGGATCCCCGGCGCACAACATGACCTTGCGCAGGTAGTCACGGCCGTAGCGGCCACACTTACCGGTAGTTCCTGCGCGGTCGATGACGTCGGCCATCAGCATGACGTTTGAGCTCTTCCCGCCGTTGGGTTTGGTGCCGCCAAAGCCAAATACCTGCAGGGGCTGACCAGCGGCGGGGGAGCCACTGCGGGCGGCGAAACCGATTGGCGTCGCTGACATCGGCTCGCGCGTCTTGATCAGCGCAATGTCGTTCTTGTCTCGCGCGGGCTTGTACTTCGGGTGCACGTAAATCTTGGCGAACCTAGTGCGAGGCCCTGGACGTTTGGCGCTCGCAGGGTTGAGGTAGGCCCAACTAGTACGAGGCTTTGCCTTCGATGGTCCGTCGATCACGCAGTGGGCCGCCGTGAGAATCCATCGGGAACCGATCACTGATCCACCGCAGCTCGCGTAGTTCCTGGGAGCCAACTTGACATCGAGTAGTGCGTACCAAGGCGTCGGATTGACCGCCTGATCTACCACTGACCCCCCGACGACCCGCAGTGTCGGAGCCGGATCGGTGATGGCAGTCGCCGCACTCACCGGAATTAGCGTGCTGGCGGCGACCGCGGTTGCGGCGGCAGCAGCACCAAACCCGATGCTCAGGCGACGTAGTCTCATGCCGATCACCATACGTCCGATGTTCAAGCAAACCAACGGTCATTCGGCCCGACTTTGGTGTGGCGTATCCCGCAGGAAAAACCGGGCCAGAGTGGAACCAATCGATCAAGACCCGAATCTAGTGCGTCGGCTCGGAGTCGTCGCCTAACAGCGACTCGATTAACGCGGTCACACGGGCCTTGATGTCGTCCCTGATCGGGCGCACTGATTCGATTCCTTGGCCAGCCGGATCCTCGAGCTTCCAGTCCTCGTAACGCTTGCCCGGGTAGATGGGGCACGCGTCTCCGCAACCCATCGTGATGACCACATCCGAGACCTGAACGGCACCATCGGTCAACAGCTTTGGAGTCTGCTCGGTGATATCGACCCCGTCCTCGCTCATCGCAGCTACCGCGGCGGGATTGATCGAATCTGCTGGTGCTGAGCCAGCAGAGAGCACCTCGATCCGATCACCGGCTAGCTCCCTGAGGTAGCCAGCCGCCATTTGGGAGCGTCCTGCGTTATGGACGCAAACGAAGAGAACAGTCGGTACGTCAGTTCTGGTGGTCATGTACAGCCTCCGGTAGGTCGAGTGGTTCGGGACGTTTGCGTGGGTACAGCACCTCGGTCAGAGCGGCTCCGACGGCCGCCCCAATGAGTTGGAAACATATGAACCAGGCCACGCTGCCTGGCGCGATTCCGGTGAACGTGTCAGAAAAGGACCGGCCGATCGTGACTGCTGGATTTGCGAATGAGGTGGATGCCGTGAAGAAGTAGGCCGCGCCGATCCAGGCCGGGACTAGGACGGGTCCGAGATGTCCATGTCCTGTTCTGGTGATCGATCCGATCACCAGCAGCAGCCCGGCCGTTGCCACGATTTCCCCGATCCACAAGCCCGATCCGGAGCGCTGCTGGGTAGAGGCGGACCATGCTGGTAGCGCAAACATGACGTTGGCCAGTGTCGCTCCCGCGATCGCACCAAGAATCTGGACGACGATGTAGCCGCCGGCCTCAGGTACGGCGATTTCGCGCCGCACAACCGCCACCAAGCTCACTGCCGGATTGAAGTGCGCGCCCGAGATCGGCCCGAGTATCCAGATCAACACGCCGAGGGCCGCGACGGTCGCGAGTGCATTGATAAGCAACTGAACTGCAACATCGTCAGTGAGGTTCGTCGCCATGATTCCAGAGCCAACGACCGCCGCTACGAGCAGTCCAGTCCCCATGAACTCCGCAATCAAGCGCCTTGGAACGGGCGTCATCCGCAGATCGCCACTGGAGAGACTGGCTTAGCAGGAGTTGCGTTCACCGGGATACCGAGGTCCGTTGGTTGCGCAGGCAGCTCATTGCGGGGGAGTTGAGCA
This sequence comes from uncultured Actinomycetes bacterium, assembly GCA_963821045.1. Classification (GTDB taxonomy): domain Bacteria; phylum Actinomycetota; class Actinomycetes; order S36-B12; family UBA10799; genus UBA10799. The sequence goes on from CAWGCB010000003.1 coordinate 46,116, forward strand.
CTCGACATCGCGACCTTCTGTGCATATATTGATAGTTGTCTATCTGTCCGATCGCGGCAAGCATAGCGTCGTATCGACGGATGTCAATATTCGGTCCGAAGTGGCACTGAGCTATTACAGTCGCGCAAATAGTTGTTAACGTGCGTAGAGACGGGGAGGTTGCAGATGAGCGTCACATCAAAAGGTTCGGCGACTGTTCGTAACGACGCCAGTCCATCTACGCAAGAGTCCGTGTCATGTTGCGCCACGGGCCTTGAGCAACCCATCGAGCGCGATGAGGCTGAGCAACTAGCCCGATTACTTAAAGCCGTCGCAGATCCAGTTCGTCTTCAGTTGCTGTCGCTTATTGCCTCGAATCCGCGGGGCGAAGCCTGCGCGTGTGACCTCACCGAACCAATCGGTCTGTCGCAGCCGACAGTCAGTCACCATTTGAAGGTGTTGACCCAAGCAGGGATCTTGCACAGAGAACAGCGCGCAACCTGGGCCTGGTTCACGATCGACCGAGAACGCCTCGACCAAATCGTCGCAATCTTTCGGTAGTTGGGCTCGGCAGCCGATTCCTGGCCGGGGAGCGGATGGACGACGGGCGTCTGGGTTGTTTTGACATAATGTACATTATCGGCGCTATAGGTGCCGCTTCGACATCAAGTACTCGAAACCCCTTATCTGCATTTGCCGGCGCTCTTTTGGATGAGTGTTGTAACGAATACGTCGACGACCCCTACCTTGTGACGTACCTTTGGTGAATGTCTTCTGAGCACTCGCGCAAGGGACGCGGCGTGCGCCGGTCGGCTAGCCGAGGGGTAAAGCCCGCGAGACGAAAGCTCGGGCGGCGGTCGATGTCGACGATCCTTGTGCTGGTCCTGGCGGCTCCGGCCTTAGCCGTTGCGCCGGTGTCGGGCGCGACATTCGCGCAGTCCAAACCCGGACTGGCTTCGAATACCAGTTCCGACCTGGAGACTGCGTTAAGTCTCACCTCAGACACCGAACTAGATCCCGGTGAACTGCCAGAGTTCAGCGCACCCGGGTTACCCGCGAATCGTGCGAGGTCGAGTCGGGCGGCGAGTCAGTGTCAATACGGCCAGTGGGCCAGCATGAAGACGGATGCCGCCGACGCAGCGAGGATGATGTCTGGGTGGGCTCGGATCGAGCATTACGGAACATTCCGCCTCAAGAAGAATCCTTCCTGGCGCTACACCGACGCCTTGGACTACAGCGGCAATGGTCACATGCACTCACTGCACTGGGCACTGCCGCTGCTGCGCCACGGGTTCAAAACTGGCAACAGAGCCATGGTGAACCGTTTCTACAAGCTGATGCTCGACTGGATTAAGGACAATCCACCGAGCAAACCACGTCAGTGGAAGGCGTACGGGCAAATCGAATCTGGCTTTCGTCTACTGACCATGTCGTGCGCACTAGCGGGTCCTGGTCCGTCCAAGAAGAAGAAAAAGAAACTAGCCAATATCGAGAAGGCGATTCGAACACAAGCAAGAGTGGCCAGCACTCAATGGGTGAACGTCAATAACGTCTCGTTCTTGCAGGGTGCCGGAATCTTTGCCGCTGGCTGCTCACTGGGAGATCGAAAGATCCTCAAGCGGGGCAAGAAGTTTATGAGTAAGAACTCGAAGAAGATGATCGCTCCCGATGGCTCAGTGCGCGAGGGTTCCCTTCAGTACGCACGCAATACCTACGTGTGGACTCAGCAGGAGATTGCTCGCATTCGTGCTTGCGGCAAGGCACCCGGCAACAAGTTGCGGCGTTCAGATCGCATTGCAGACTTCCTCGCTCATAGCGCACGCCCGGACAGGCGCTACGAAGCGCTAGGGGACGGCGGAACCCCCAGAGTCTCCGTAGAGAAGTCCCCCGCCAACTCAGCACTGCGATTCGTAGCCACCGGCGGTACTGAGGGTCCCCCACCGGCATCGTTGTACCGGACCTACGAAGCGGGATACATCTTCGGGCATTCTGGATTTGGCAAGTCGAGGAAGCTTACGAAAGAGACGTACTATTCGGTTCGGACCGGACCAGGTCCCGAAGCGGAGTACCACGCGCACTACGACGCGGCAGCTGTGACGCTTGCCTCGCGCGGTGACCAACTGCTCTTTGATACGGGGCAATACCGCTACATCAAGAACTCCGCAGCAACGTTCGTGCGAAGCCGTCCGGCTCACAACAACATCACAATTGATGGTCACGGATACGGCGGTCCCAGACCTGCAGTTGTCGCGGCTTCGAGCTCCCCGCGGGGTGACTTCACCTCAATCGTCGACAGTGCTTTTGGTGGGAAACGACTGCAGCGCTCTATCTGGTACGACCGCGAAGGCGACTACCTCGTGGTGATGGATGATGTCGACGCGGCGGTTGGGACCAACTACTTCGCCAACTGGAACGTTGGTCGAGATCGAACCGTCACAATCGACGATCAAACGGCCAGCACCTCGGGCTCAGGAGCGAATGTGTCGCTGATCAATGTTGGGACTGCTGTATCGCTGTCATCGGCTGCTGGAAAGAAGTCGCCATGGCAAGGTTGGAACTCCGCGAAGTACGGCGAACTTGTGGCCTCCCCTTCGATTCGGGCTGTTCCAAAGACTCCTGGTCCTACCCCAACTCCTGATCCAATCCAAACTGCTGATCCAGGTGGTGACCCGGAGAGCCCGAACAGCGGACAGTCCCCACCCGTGCCATTAATGCCAGGGCGGATGGTTACCGTGATCATTCCTCGATCCGCTGGGGTTGGACCGGGTGAGGTGTCGGCAACCGGCGAACTGACACCCGCTGGTGCGAGAGTCACGACGACGATCGAGGGAGTCCGGTATCCGATCGAGATCACGGCCACGGGCGTCTCTCGTGTTTCTGAGTAGCTTGAACTACGCTAGCCCCGTGTCGGGGATCGCAGCTCATCCGTTCATCACGTCAGACGCTCCGATCGGTCTGGCTCATCGCGGTGGAGCGCGGGAAGCCCCAGAGAACTCATTGACAGCTTTCACTAACGCTGACCGACTGGGATTTAGCTACTTCGAAACCGACGTGCGTGCGACCTCCGATGGCCGAGTCATGGTCTTCCACGACGCGACTCTGAACCGAGTGACAGGTCGCGTCGGACGAATCAGCGCGCTCCCCTACTCCGAAGTTCGGCGAGCGCGCATCGGTGGCCTTGATCCTGTGATGCGCCTAGAAGAACTATTCGAAGCGTTTCCAAGTACCTTTATCAATATCGATGTTAAAGATGATCACACCTTGCAGCCATTCCTGGCCCTGATGGCTAACCCCCGCTACGCCGAACGGGTGTGCGTGGCATCGTTCAACGCAGGCAGACTGCGAGCCGTCCGACGAGCACTTGGGGGGTCGGTGGCAACATCGTTTACTCCTCCGGAGGTGGCCGCGTTGGTGACCTCGTCACGCGTCGGGCCGTTCGCCCGACTTTCGAATCTGGCGCTTCCTAGCTCGGCGCAGTGCGTTCAAGTGCCTGTACGTCAAAGTGGTGTGCCCATCGTGACGAGGCGCTTCGTTGATGCCGCGCACCGGCAAGGGCTCGCCGTTCACGTGTGGACAATCAACGATGAAGATGAGATGAACCGACTATTCGATCTCGGTGTCGACGGGATCGTTAGCGACCGGCCGACCCTGTTGAGTCGGGTCCTGCTTCGGCGGCGTTCAGTCGGCTCGCTACCCTCAAGTACTACATAACCACCTGGCGAAATTTTCCTCCTCGGTCGGGCACCAGGATTCATTTGCAAACGTCTTAGTTTGCGAAACCTGCGCCCGTGAGGTTTCCCACAGTCGCATCTAGGGAACAACAGAGGCACAAGTCGCGTTGTGGAGATATCCCCACATTCTCGATTGATGCTTACCAAAGCGCAATCCAGGCGAAAGCAACTAGGCCACCGGCCGCACGTCGAAAGGGACGAATATGAGTGACGGAGCACTGAGAGGTTCACGTCTTGGAGCCACCAGCTATGAGACGGACTCCCACGTTGAGATGGCACCGCGTCAGCCAGTCTCCTACGACTGCCCAAACGGTCATGTGACAACGATGCCGTTCTCCATTGAGGCCGAGGTTCCGGCAATCTGGGAGTGTCGTTGCGGAGCCGAGGCTTTGCTGCGAGACGGTGACCGACCCGAGCCCAAATACGTCAAGCCGGCGCGTACCCACTGGGACATGCTGCTCGAGCGTCGCAGCAAGGACGACCTGCAGGTCTTGCTCGACGAGCGACTTGACCTACTGCGCAGCGACCGCGCAACCACGAGCGCTGGGCGTCCGAGCGCACCACGTCGCAAGAAGACCGCCTAACCACGTTTCTACATTCATGTAGGCCGCTACCCATCAACGGGTAGCGGCCTACATTTGCATGGGCACTCAACACTCCGAGCTAAATGTCTGCGACATCGGAGGTCCTTTGGCCTCTTGCCGACGTGACGACCCAGTGCAAACCTGGAGCTGTCCGATTCGATCAACCGATTCGATCAATCTGAGGTGAGCCGCATGCGAACAGTCGTGGTCTACGAATCGATGTACGGCAACACCCACCGGGTGGCGGACATCGTGGGCAGTCAACTTCGAGATGCGGGTCAGGTTGACGTGGTACCGGTATCCGGGGCTACGCACGACTTGATCGCGAACGCTGATCTGTTGGTTGTCGGGGGTCCGACACACGTCCACTCGATGAGTTCGAAGAGGACTCGCGCTGCGGCAAAAACTGATGCTCAAGAGAAGGCCGCGAGACTTGGCACTGAGCCGATTGCGATGGATGAGCACTGGCAGGACCCGGGACTGCGGGATTGGTTCAAGGAACTCCCCCACTCCGACGGGCAGGCGGCGGCGGCATTCGACACCCGCTTGGATGCGCGTGCACTACTTACCGGGCGGGCATCAAAGTTGATTGCCAGCAAGTTGTCCAAACGTGACTTCACGCTGATCGCCGAACCAGAGAGTTTTCTCGTCGACAAGAACAACCATCTGCTGGATTCGGAGGTCGAGCGGGTCATGCACTGGGCGGGCGGGCTTCGCACCGCGATGCAGTCGAATCAGGGCCTCGCGGGAGGTTGGGCTTAGCGGCAGCGCATGAATGTCTGTTCGATACCGGGAGTTAGTGCCCACCCGGCGGCAACTGTCCAGGTCCACGTCCGGCGCCTGGGTCATCGTTGGAGCCATTCTCCGGCCGATCGCCCGAGTCCGGTGACTCGTCTTCTCTGGCAATGACATCGCCGACGATCACGTCCCCCGGTACGACCTTGGTTACGGTAGTCCCGTCGACATTGGTGGTGACCACTGACATGTTCTTGCCCCGTGCCCATCGCACGAACCAAGCGGCGGCGCCCTTGCGAATCAAGCTGCGCACTGGCGGAATCAGCATGACCAGTCCGAGCACATCGGTGACGAAACCGGGAGTCCCGATCAGGACGCCTGCAGCGAACTTGATTCCAGAGTCCCCAACCTCGGCGCCGTCTGGTGACTGTTGGTCACTAGCGGCGCGCAGACTACTCGCCGCCTGCATCCCGGCATTTTGAATCACAACGAGGCCCAGGAAGAAACCCGCAATCGTTAGGCCGATGACGATCAGCCAACCGACAATCGACGCCAGCCAGATGGCAACCGCCACCTCGACGATCACGTAAGCTAGAAAGATCGCGAAGCCGCGCATTAGCGACCAGCCTTGGCTTTCTTCTTGGATGCGCGGATGCGAGCCCTACCTTCTTTGGTGCTGCGCTCGCGATAGCCCCAAACCGTCACCCGCCAAAGTGCTTCGGTGACGATGGACTGGCTCATTTTGCTGGTACCGATCTCGCGCTCGGTGAACTGGATTGGAACCTCGACCACTCTCAGACCAGCCTGGATTACTCGATAGGCAAGGTCGACCTGGAAGATATAGCCCGCGCTTCCAACGCCTTCTAGATCGATCGCCCGCAACGCGCTGGCCCGGTAGGCTCGGTAGCCGCCGGTAGCATCCATGAGCGGTAGACCCAAAGCCGTCCGGGTGTACCAGTTGCCGCCGCGGGACAAGATCTCGCGGCTCTTTGGCCAGTTCTCCACCGATCCACCGGGGACCCAGCGCGAGCCTAGTACCAGGTCTGCGTTGCGCAATGCGTCAAGCAGCAGTGGTAGCTGTTCGGGTCGGTGGCTACCGTCGGCGTCCATCTCCACCATCACACCGAAGCCGTTGTCCAGTCCCCACTCGAAGCCAGCGAGGTAAGCCGCTCCGAGCCCTTCCTTACCCTGCCGATGCATAACGCTGATGTGATCGTCGCTCGCTGCCAACTCGTCGGCGATGTCGCCAGTCCCGTCGGGACTGTTGTCATCGGCCACCAGGATGTATACCTCGGGGATCGCCTTACGGATCCGGGCGGTGATCAGACGGATGTTTCCGCTCTCGTTGTACGTGGGAACGATGACGAGAATCTTGCCCAGGTCAGCGAATGACTCTGATTGCTCGACCGGCTCGGTGGCATCGCTCACGTACGGACCTTTCACTTGGATGGGTTTTGGTAACCCTACCCGTTTTTGCTGGGGTCTATGCCTTGCCCGGGCTCGGTGTCGGCGCGAGCGCGTCGCGCAAGCACAATCGAGGCGACGACAGCCGCCGCTGTGAGGATCACCACGAGCCATTCGGGGACTGCGCCCAAGCGAGTGGCGAGCGTTTGGGTGTCTCGTAGCGGGACCTGCGCGACTAAGGAGGTGGATTCCAGCAGCGGCGCTTGTTCGGTAACGGAACCGTCCGGACTGATGAACGCGGTGACACCGGAGGTGGCAGCAATCATGACGGCGCGGCCATGCTCAACCGCCCGGATCGAGGACATCGCGGCCTGCTGTTCTGGCTGGGCCGATCCGCCCACCCCGTCAAAGGAGTAGGTCGCGTTGTTCGTCTGTACCGCAATCGCTCTTCCCCCGGCCACCACAGCGTCACGCACGACCTCGTCGTAGGCGATCTCGAAGCAGATCACATCGGCAATCCGGGCTGGGCCAACCTGCAAGACGCCGGGTTCTGGTCCGGGCACGAAGTCGAAGGGAATGCGCTCGAATCGGGTGATGAACTGCGACAGAATCGAACGCCCCGGCAAGTACTCACCAAACGGAACCGGGTGCCGCTTGATGTAGAAGTCGGAGGGGCCGTCTCCCGGCTCCCACACGATGCCGACGTTCCACAAGGTCGTTGGGTCCTGCGGGGTGCCTGCACTCTGCGGATTGCGGACCACGGCGCCAACCAGAATCGGAGCGCCGATCGCGTCGGCGGCACCACGAATCGACGCAGCAGCGCCCTCATCGGCGAACGGATCGAGATCGCTAGAGTTCTCCGGCCAAATCACTAGTTCCGGTTGCGCGAGGGCCCCTGCCTTAACCTTGTCGGCGAGTTCGAGCGTCGCAGCAACGTGGTTGTTGAGTACGGCGCGACGCTGCGACATGGCGTCAAGCCCGGAGTTCGGAACACTCCCCTGCACGAGTGCCACAGTGGCACTAGCTGGCCCGTCAATCGTCTGCCCATCGCTAGGTCGCGGTACGACTGAGCCCATCACCCAGACGAAGACCGCTAGTCCTAGGACGCTCCACGTGAGCATGGGGGCTACACCCGAAGATACTGGTGCTGGATTCGGCGCTGGATCTGGCGCTGTGTTGGTGCTTGCGCGGCGCCGAAGCAGCGTTAATGCAAACCAAGTCAGCAGAGTCCCCGAGAACGCCACGGCAAAGGTGATCAATGGAGCGCCGCCGAGACTTGCCAATCCCAGCGTCGGGCTGTCGGCTTGGCTGAAAGCTAGGCGCCCCCAGGGAAATCCACCCCACGGGTATCGATCGCGCAGCGTCTCCATCGTGACCCAGGCGCCGGCGACCCATAGCGGCCAGTAGGGCAACGGGTGCAGCACTTTGGTCAACACGGCTACCAACGCGAACCACAACGCGCAAAACACCGCCAGCGCAATCCATGCGTCGGAACCTAGGACTGCCATCCAGCGCAGCAGTATTCCAAAGAACGCCAACCCAGCGATGAACCCGAGTCCGGCACTACCTCGCAGGCGCCTCGCGCTGACAGTGCAACCGGTAAGCAATGCGACCGACACAGGAGCGAGAAAGCCGAAGCCGAACGGCGGAAACGCCATCGCCATGAGGATGCCGGCGATTACTGCCCCGACTCCTCTAAGCCAGGTGCCACGGTCGAGGCGCCTGTCGCTGCTCTTGGCGTCACTCATCCGCGAGAGTCAGGGTGTGGTAGTTCATCGTCGCGAACAGTTGCGGCAGTTGCGCATCGGGTGAGAGATCCGGGAGCGGCGGCGTACCCGAACGGACGTCCGTCGACCACGCAGCAACGCGTTGGTCGGGCGTCTGCACCAAGAGATCCTGACAGTGCCACAGGTTCAGGCGCGCCACGCTGCCGACGGCAACCTCGCCAGCGGCGGGATCACCGACGAGTCGCCAGCCACCCCTCGTCACCGCGTTGAAGGCGGCCCGTCCAGAGATGGTTCGCACGCTCTGCGCGTCCGGCGCCTCGGACCCATCTTCGGCTAGGTCGCCAAGGCCAGTTCCATAAACACATCGGCGCAGCAGGCTCCAGTAGTCCAACGGCTCGCCGAATGACCCGAAGGTGAACGGAACACCGGAGCGCGCCAGTTGTGCGAGTACGTCGGCAGGGGTGTCAGAGGGTAGTACCGCCATCGCCCTCGCGGCCAGCAGTTCGGTGATCGCCGCCTCTAGGGAGGCCCGGGGAAGAGGACCGTCGTACCGAGGCTGCTGTCCGGCGGCAGCACTACCGCCCAGGACGAGCTCCCCCTTTGGACCGCGCTCGAAGAACTGCAGAGTCGTCGAGGAAGAACGATCGTCTCTCGCGTAGGCCGCACCGACGGTCACAGGCAACCCACTCGCGGCGTCGGCATGCCCATCGAAGAATGCCGGAGCGATGAGTGCTCCCTGACAGTCAAAAATCCGATCATTTTCCAACAGTTGACCGGCTAGGCCCTCGTCCTCACCGATCCAGGCGACCATGCCGTTATCAATAATCACTGCCGTTGAAAAGGGGAATCGGTAGGAATACACAACAGCGGAAGTCAGGACAAGTCGGGCCGGAGGTTCGATCACGGTCCTAATCCTGCCAGGATGTCCCGCATGACCCTTGACGTGCTCCTCGGTGCGGGTGCCGGCGGCGACAATGTCGCGCGCTCGCTCGTGGAGTTTGGGGCGCTGCTACTGGGTTTGGGCATCCTGGCCAGACTAGCCGCAGTAGTCGGCGTCTCGCCCGTGCCACTGTTCCTACTCGCCGGTCTGGCGTTCGGCGACGGCGGAATCATTGCCCTTGGCGTGAACGAAGACTTCGTTGCCGTGACGGCGGAGATTGGCGCCGTGCTGCTGCTTCTTCTGCTCGGTCTGGAGTACTCCGGGCGCGAACTAGTCGGAACGATGAAGCATCAGTGGCGATCGGGCCTGTATGACGTCCTGCTCAATAGTCTCCCCGGAGTCGCCTTCGGGTTACTGCTGGGATGGGGACTGCTCGGCGCCGTCGCGCTAGGCGGTGTCACCTACATCTCCAGTTCGGGAATCGTGGCCCAGGTCGTGCGCGACCTCAAGTGGCGACGTAAGGCTGAGGTGCCTGGTGTCGTCGGTTTGCTGATCGTCGAAGACATCGTGATGGCTCCGTACTTGCCGATCGTTACGGCGCTTGCAACCGGTGCCGGGCTCGTCACGGGCCTGATCAGCGTCGGCGTCGCACTCGCGGTCGTTGGCCTCGTGTTGTTGCTCTCTGTACGCCGCGTCAAAATCATCAACAGCTTGTTGGACGCAAATCAACCGGTTGCGCTCCTGCTGACGCTGTTCGGTGCCACGATCTTGGTCGCTGGTCTTTCGACTCTGCTGGACTTCTCCTCGGCGGTAGCTGCGTTTTTGGTTGGACTGCTGTTCACCGGTGAGGTCGCCCAAGCCGCACGTACTCGCCTCGCTCCCCTGCGAGATCTGTTTGCCGCGGTGTTCTTCGTGTTCTTTGGACTACAGACCGACCCGGCCGAGATCCCAGCCGTCTTTCCCGTGGCACTGGCGCTGGCCGCTATTGGCATCGCCACGAAGATGATCACTGGGCGGATAGTCGCCGTCCGGGCTGAGTCCAGCGAACGCGGTAAGTGGCGGGCAGGCACACTGCTCATTGCTCGCGGTGAGTTCAGCGTCGTGATTGCCGGCATCGTCGCCGTGTCGCCGCTGGCTCCGGTCGAACTCGCCCCACTCGTCACCACCTACGTCCTGATCACGGCAATTGTTGGTCCGATCTTGGCGCGCGTTGCTGAGCCGTGGAGTAACTGGCGCGAGGCTCGCCGCGACCGGACCCAACCCGCCACCTAGCGGCTCCTCGCCATCTGTGTGCTTGGCTAAGCCGTTGTGAGCATGTGATCCGCGTCAGCCACAAAGCTCGTCAGTCAGTGAGCAGGTTTCGGGCAATGACGTGGCGCTGAATCTGGTTGGTGCCCTCGACGATCTGCAGAACCTTCGCCTCCCGGAAGTACCGCTCCGCTGGGAAGTCCTCCACATAGCCGACTCCCCCGAGCACTTGGATCGTGTCGGTTGTGACCTGCATACACATGTCCGTCGCCGCGAGTTTGGCCATGGCCGCCTGCGTCGAGTAGGGCCGACCGGCGTCCTTGAGGCGGGCGGCGTGCAGGTACAGCGCGCGGGCAGATTCCACTGCCGTTGCCATGTCGGCGATCATGAATCCGATCCCTTGAAACGAACTGATCGGGCGACCGAACTGCTCCCGCTCCTTGGCGTAGCTGATGGCCTGATCGAGGGCGGATTGCGCCAGACCTACTGCGCAGGCGGCGATGCCGAGCCTGCCCGCGTCTAGTGCCCCGAGCGCGATCGCGAGTCCCTGGCCGGGAGCTCCGATGAGGCGATCTTGCTCGATCTCCACATCATCGAGTAGAACCTGAGCGGTCGTGGAGGCACGCATCCCCATCTTGCGTTCGGGTGCACCAGCGGTGAGCCCTTCGGCGCCCGCGGGGACCAAGAAGCAACTGATTCCCGCGGAGCGTTCCGGGGAGGTGCGAGCCATCACTGTGTAGTAGTCCGCCTCGCCCCCATGAGTAATCCAGGCTTTGGTACCACTGAGGTGGTAGCTGTGGCCGTCGGCAGATGCCGTGGCGCTCGTGGACAGCCCGGCAGCGTCCGACCCACTCTGGGGTTCCGATAGGCAATAAGCGCCCAGCAGTTGCCCGCCGATCATGTCGGGTAACCAGGTCTGTTTTTGCTCGTCTGTCCCATAGGTTGCCAACGCGTGGGCGCTGAGCGTATGAACGCTGGTGCCGAGCCCGACAGCGAGCCAAGCTCGCGACAGCTCCTCAATGACCTGTAGATAGACGACGTAGGGCAACTCTGCGCCCCCGTATTGCTCTGGGTAGGGCATCCCAAGCAACCCGACCTCGCCGAGCACCTTGAACACGTCGCGAGGAAAGGTCCCGGTCCGTTCGTGTTCCGCCGCGATCGGCGTCAGCGACTGCTCTGCAATCTGTTCGACGAGCTTCAGCAAATCGTAGGCTTCTGCCGAGGGAAGATCACGCTCAATCGAGGGGCTCAACGTACCTCCGGGTCAGGAATTCTCAATCACCATTAGTTCTCGCGGTCGGTCGTTACACAGGATAGGGCCTTGCTCAGAGCAGACCACTATGTCCTCGATCCTGGCCCCCGCCTGACCCGAACGGTAAAAGCCGGGTTCGATGCTAAACGCGTTGCCAGCGGCGAGCTCGCGAGTGTTGCCGCCCACTAAGTACGGCTCTTCGTGCGTCTCGAGACCGATCCCGTGACCGATGCGGTGAACAAAGTAGTCGCCTAGATCAGCCGCGATGAGGTGGTTACGGGCCACAGCGTCGACGTCCTCACAGCTGATACCTGGGCGAACGCTCGCGGTCGCGGCCAACTGGGCGGCGAGCAACTGCTCGTAGTCGCTGACAAAATCCTGCGTCGGCGCGCCCATGCTGTACGTGCGGGTCGAGTCGCTGCAGTAGCCCGACTCGATGGTGCCCCCGATGTCAATGACGACGACGTCGCCTTCTTCGATAACCCGACCAGAGGGGAGGTGATGCGGACTCGCTGAGTTTGGCCCAGCAGCCACAATCACAAAGTCAGTCTGTTCATGCTCAAGGGTGATGGCTTCTGAAATCGCGGCAGCAACTTCGCGTTCCGTCCTGCCAACCTTCAGCAGTTCGGGGACCCGCGCGTGGACGCGATCGATTGCGGCACCCGCCTTGCGAAGTTCGGCAATCTCCGCTGGTGATTTGACGATGCGCAGTTCGGTCATGATTGGTCCCGCAGGAACCTGCTGCGCATTCGGACAACTCTGCCGCAGGTTGTAGGCCTTGACCGCCCACATCCGATCCTCGACCGCAATGCGCTTGGCGGTGGGCGTCAGCGACGCGGTGAGTAGGTAGGGATCCTCAGTCTCGTCCCACGTGACAATCTCGATATCCAGGTCGCTGATCGGGCTAGCCAGCGCGGTATCGACCTCGAGCTTGGGAACCACGAGGCGCGTGGGCCCACTCGCGCTGACCAGCAAGACGGTCAGCCGTTCGAGCGCGTGAGCGTGGTAACCGACCAGGTACCGCAGATCAGGACCCGGGCCGATCAGCATCGCGTCGATGCCCGCGCGGTCGCATGCGTGCGCGGCGGCCTCAAGACGGGACTGATACTCAGATACTTCGAAGTATGGACTCACAGGTGCAGGTTAACCCCCGACGCGTGGTGAATCGCGCACAATGGCTCCCATGGCTGAGACGAGACTGATGGTGTTGGACACGGCGTCGCTGTATTTCCGAGCGTTCTATGGCGTGCCCTCCTCGATTGTTGCTCCAGACGGCACCCAGGTGAACGCAGTAAGGGGCCTGCTGGACTTCATCAGTCGCCTGATCACCGACCACGAACCGACGAACCTGATTGCGGCGTGGGACGACGACTGGCGTCCCGACTTTCGGGTGGACGCCGTGCCCTCCTATAAGGCGCACCGCGTCGATGACACCGCCAGTGAGGAACTCGATGGTGAAGACGTACCCGACGAGCTAGCGCACCAAGTCGATCTGATCATCGAGGTGCTCGACCTGTTCGGGATTGCTCGGCTCGGGGCGCCTGGTTTTGAGGCCGACGATGTCATCGGTTCATTGGTGGCACAGTCTGACTATCCAGTGCTCGTTGTAACCGGTGATCGAGACCTGTTCCAACTCGTCGATGACGCTCGACCAGTACGCGTCTTGTACACGGCATCCAAAGGCGTGGGGAACGCGGAGGTGATCGACAACGCCGCCATTGTCGACCGGTACGGCGTCTCGGCAGCGCAGTACGCCGACTACGCGCTGCTGCGTGGGGACACCTCAGATGGGTTGCCGGGAGTTCGCGGGATCGGTGAAAAGACGGCAGCCGCCTTAGTTAGTCAGTTCGGAACCGTCGCCGATGCGGTGGCAGCGGTCCAAGCGGGCAACAGTGGCGTGAAGGCTGGCGCCGCCCGCAACTTGCTGGCAGGTGTCGAGTACATCGAACGGGCTCGACCGGTCGTGCAGGTCGTGCGAGATATTCCGCTCGCTCGGGTAGACAGTGCGGTTCCGTCGCAGGCGGCGTACCCCGTACAACTGAACGAGTTTGCGCTCAGATGGGGTCTGACCGGATCAGTCAGCCGGTTGCAGGAGGCGCTGAACCTCGCCGCTGGCTAGATGCCGAGTGTCTGCTGAAACCCGACGCTCGCTCTGCCATTGACCGTCATGCCGCGGCTACGCTTCCAAGCTTTCACCGCTCGAACGGTTGGTTTGCGATAGCGACCGTCGCGCAGCTTCTTCTTGAAACCGAGCGCTCGCTGGAGTCGTTTCACGTCTTTGCCTTGCATCCCCTTCTTGAGGGTGCGTTTGGCCTTGGTGCTGATGCTCCCCATACCGAGCGCGAACCACGTTTGAGCATCGACCGCACCGGTCACCGGTAGGCCGCGACCACGCTGGAAGTCCGCAGTCGCGGAAGCAGTGTTCGCGTCGAAAAACCCCGACCGCGCTACCCCGAGTTTCCCTTGCGCCGTGTTCACCAAAGACCCCGAACTTCCCCGCCACAGCAGCTTGGCTGCGGCCCACGTGGACGGTAGGGCCATCGCCGATGGACATCCGCCGGAGTTCTTCGAGGTTCGGATCGGGGCTGGTTGTCCAACGTAAATCCGGCACGGGCCAAAATCTTGGGACGTCGCGCTACCAGTCCAGAAACTGGTCTTCTTGCGTGCACCGTTCCAGGTGAAGGAGAAGTGCACATGATCAGTGTGCGGGTTACCCCCGCTGAGCTTTCGCCATCCCTCGCTGGCTCGGTAGGCACCCCAGATCTTGTGGTTATAGACGATGTACATGATGCCGAGACGATTGGCGTTGGTACCGCTATCAGCAGTTAGCCACGTCAACAACTCACCAGCCTGATTAAAGGCGGTGGGGTCCGACACGTCGACGTTCCAGTCCCAGGCGCGACCCTCTAGATGCTCGCTGACACCGTCAGCAGCGCAGTCTCGACTCGACCCCCAGTCGCGACCAGCGGGATACGCGGCCATCACCAACTGCTTGAAGGCTCGGATGCCCTTCTTCTCGGCCGGGTCACATGAGTTCTGTGGGACGTAGGAGGGTGCAGTCTCGATCGACCCGGTTGGCGCAGCCCCGCCGGGTAGCCCACTGGGACTTGCAGCCTCGGGGTAGGGAGCCGGTCCAGTCCCGGGCAACGCGAACCCCGTGGTCGGGACAACCACCGCAACGGCAACAGCCGCAGCAAACGCACCCCTGAACCGAACACCTCGAGCAATCCGCATACCTGGAGATTTCGGCAGTGAACGCTGCGAGCACGATGGCGCGTCACCCGTTTGGCCGAGTCCGCGCACTACGGCAACTCGTCGTCAATGACGGCAGCGTAGGACACCACACCACGCGACAAGCCGTCCGTTGCAGCGCGAGCATTGGCTCGCAGTTGGCGATCGGGGCTCGCTTCGGCAATCTGTCCCAACAAGTCAATCAGCTGACGGCACCACCGAACGAAATCTCCCGGCGCCAACTCACTCTCACGCAAGACCACGTTGAGCGGCTCGCCTTTTGCCCACTCGTAAGCAGCCATTGAGAAGCCAGCATTCGGTTGGCGGACGAAGGCCAGATGGTGGTTCTCTTCGCGCTCAGCGAGCTCGATGGCCAACTCACTCTCATCGGCGAGGGCGGCTCGCAGGGCCGGGGACTTGGGAACTGGTGGTCTGGTTCCGCCGTCCTCTGGACTTCGGCTTTCGTAGACCAGGGCTGCCGCTGCTCCGGCCAGTTCAGCTGGAGTCAGACCCTCCCAGATCTGTTCTTGAATGCACTCGGCCGCGAGTAGGTCCTGATCGGAGTAGAGCCGAGCCAACAGTGCACCCTGGGCTGTTGGTGCAAGTTGGCCCTGATCATCCTTCTCGAGATAGCCAAGATTCTCCAGCAGCGCACACACTCGATCGAACTGGCGAGCGATTGTGTTTGTTCGCTTTGACACCTTGCTGCGCAGCGCAGCTGTTTCGCGTTCTAGCCGGTGGTAACGCTCGCCCCAGCGCGCATGGGCCTCCCGATCGTCACATCCGTGGCATGGATGTGCTTTCAGGGCGGCACGCATCGCCGTTATCTCCGCGTCCTCCACTGCCGCTTGGGTCTTCTTACGCGGGCGTTTGATATCCAGCGCAGACGTCTCTTCTCGCAAGGTGCGGGCTAGGTCGCGCCTCCAGTTGGCGCTGCGTGAATCGAAGTTTCGGGGGATCTTTATCCGCGCGACTGCATCGATTCCGTGTGGGGAATCTGATGTCGAAACCTTCTTCACTCGGCGTTCCAACGTCAAAACGCTGACCTTGGGTTCGTCGTCGTTTGGATGCGCGGCCTCAACGACAACGGCGGGTCCTACTCGGCGTCCGGTTGGTAGCACGATGATGTCTCCCAGGCGCAGATTTGCTATCGCTGAGGCGGTCGCAGCGCGCCGAGCGTTCGCCGAATCCTTGGACAGGGCACGCTCACGGGCAGCGAGGTCCGAACGCAGCTGCGCGTATTCGGCAAAGTCGCCTAGGTGGCATTGCATCGACTCTCGGTAGCCCGCAAGAGCCTGCTCATGTTTTCGGATTTGGTTGGCGATACCAACCACACCGGCGTCGGCCTGATACTGGGCGAACGAGGTTTCCAGCAGTTCGCGGGCTGCTTGCGCCCCGAGCCGCGTGATCAGGTTGATCGCCATGTTGTACGACGGTGTGAATGATGAGCGCAGCGGATAGGTGCGTTTGGATGCCAGCCCGGCAAGTGCGAGCGGGTCGAGCCCGGTGTGCCAGGTAGTAACCGCGTGCCCTTCGGTGTCGATACCTCGGCGGCCCGCCCTGCCAGTCAACTGCGTGTACTCCCCCGCAGTGATGTCGGCGTGGGCTGAGCCGTTCCATTTCACGAGCCGTTCTAGGACGACACTTCGAGCGGGCATATTGATTCCGAGCGCCAGCGTCTCTGTCGCGAACACCGCCTTGGTGAGGCCGAGACTGAATAGCTCCTCGACCGTCTCTTTGAACATTGGCAACATCCCAGCGTGGTGGGCCGCGAGGCCGCGCTCGAGGGCGTCGCGCCACTCGTAGTAGCCCAGCACCGAGAGGTCGTCGCCGGGAAGCTCGGCGCAGCGATTATCGACGTATTCGCGGATCGTGCGCCGCTCCACCTCATCGGTGAGCCGCACGCCGGCGTTGAGGCACTGTTTGACTGCCTCGTCGCAGCCTCGACGGCTAAACACGAAAAAGATCGCGGGCAGAAGTTCGTAGCGGTCGAGGCGATCGAGGACAACGGAGCGCGGGAGGAACCCTCCGCCAGGGCGGCGACCTCTTCCCCGGTCGCCGCTTCCCGACGCTCGGCCCCCACCGCGGCGACCACGGGACCCGCCGCCACGCGATCCGCGATATGCCTTCAGTTCCCGAGCGTCTTCGTTGGCGATCGCGATGAGTTCCGGGTTCACCGTGTTCTTTTGGGCCTCGTCGGCAGCGTCGGTGCTGGCGAACAGATCGAGCAGTCGCCGCCCTGCCAGAACATGCTGGTGCAGCGGGATCGGTCGGCGTTCCTCCACGATGACTTCGGTATTGCCCCGCACGTCCCGTAACCAGGCACCAAACTCCTCGGCATTGCTCACGGTGGCCGACAGCGCGACGAGGCACACGCGTTCGGGCAAGTGCAGGATGACCTCCTCCCAGACCGGCCCGCGCTGCCGATCAGCCAAGTAGTGCACCTCGTCCATCACGACATGCGTCAGGTTCGTGATGGCATCAGAACCCTCGTAAAGCATGTTCCGAAGCACCTCAGTCGTCATGACGACAACGGGTGCATCACCGTTTAGAACTGTGTCTCCTGTTAACAGGCCGACGTTTTCTTTGCCATGGCGCTCCACGAGGTCGCGGTATTTTTGGTTGCTTAACGCCTTGATGGGGGTCGTGTAGAACGCCCTAGTGCCCCCCGCAAGAGCAATAAATATCGCGAACTCGCCAACGACGGTCTTACCGCTGCCGGTAGGCGCGGCGACTAGCACGCTGCGACCCTCTTCGATGAACCGGCAGGCTGCTAGCTGGTAGGAGTCGAGACCAAACTCGTATCCGTCTTGGAAGGTCGCGAGTTGGGTCTTCGCGTGCGCCGCCCGGCGTTTGGCGGCGGCGTATCGAGCGGCCGCCGACGTCTCGTTCTCAGCACTCGTCACGGGATAGAGGCTACGCGGCTAGGCGCTAGGAGCGAAGACGTTGACCGCATCGGGAACGATGCGGACGCTGGCCGGTGCTGGCCCGATGCGCTCTCCGTCGGCATAGACGACCTGTTTGGGCGCGTCGATTGTTGCGGTTTTGAAGCGATGTTGAGTGACGTACTCCTGCTTGGTGTGCGTGCCCTTGAAGACAGACGGAAATGCCCGGACGAACTGGCCCTTGCCGACAGCAGCCAAAACTGTCATGTCCAGTAGCCCATCGGAGACCTTCGCGTCGGGACAGACCTTCATCCCGCCCCCATACGAGATCCCGTTGCCGACGGCCACGAGCATTGCGCTCTGGCGCAGTTCTTGACCGTCTATGACCATCGTGAACGGCAGCGCCTGGAACACTCGCAGTTCGGCCAGGGTCGCGATGAGGTACTTGGCCTGGCCGTGCGGCCACGTCATATTGTTGGCGCGCTCGTTAACCTCGGAGTCGAAACCGACGGACATCACCCCAAGGAAGTAGCGGTCCGCACCATCGGCCGTTTCAACGCGACCGCAGTCGACTAGTCGGGTTCGACCCTCGGCTATCACGTCTGCGGCGGCGATCACATCTTTGAGCGGGATCCCAAGGGTGCGAGCGTTGTCGTCTCCCGTGCCCACGGGAATCACGCCGAGTGGGATCTCTGTTTGGGCGACGGCCTGCAGGCCCAGGTTTAAGGTTCCGTCTCCCCCGCACACGACGAGTGCCTCGGCGCCTTCTTTGATAGCCACCTTGGCCAGCGATAGCGACTCTTCGGTGCTGCCACCGATCAACTCGGTTACTTGAATGCCGCGTTCTCGCAGGCGGCGGGCGGCGATGGGCGCATTCTTCGCGCCAAGTCCGCTACCAGATGTCGGGTTGACCAGCATCGCCATTTTGCGTTGGTTCATGATTTGAGAAGGTACCCCATCGAGTCGCCTCACTGGGCATCTACTCGCATTGTCGAGGGCCCGACTACAACGGGCTGGTCTCGTCGTCGTCCCACTGCGCGAACTCAGACTCTGATGCGCGCTTGGCTCGGCGCCTGTCGTTGATGAAGCAGAACACCAGTGATGCGCCCACAAGCACCAGGATCGGCACTGCCAGCAGGAGCAGGTTGAACGGATCAGCCGTGGGCGTGGCGACCGCAGCGAAGAGGAACACGCCGAAGATGATGAACCGCCACCATTTGAGCAGCGTCTGCCCAGTCAGTACCCCGAACAAGTTCAGTCCAACGATGAGGAGCGGAGTCAAGAAGCCAACACCGAACACGAGGACTAGGCGAATAAAGAACGATAGATAGGTGTCAACGGGTAAGAAGTTGGCCACTGACTCAGGGGTGAAGTCGAACAGAATCCTCAGTGCGCCAGGCAGCACCAGATAGGCCATGACCACTCCGGCCAAGAAAAGCGGCACTGCCAAGGCCGCGAACCCGTAGGCCCAACGGCGTTCATGTTTGTGTAGGCCCGGGGTGACGAAGCGCCACAGTTGGTAGATCCACACTGGCGAGGCCAGAATCAGGCCGGTCACCGCGGCGACTTTGAGTTGAAGTGTGAACGCGCCGGCTACATCAGTGATGGTGAGCGTCACGTCGCGACCCTGTGCTCGGGCCTCCGCAACCACTTCGTTGATTGGCTCGGATAAGAAGTTGAAGATCGGCTCGTAAAAGATCCAACCAACTACCGCGCCAGCGATGATCGCGAGCGCACTCTTGAGAAATCGGGAGCGTAGTTCGCGTAGGTGGTCAGCCAAACTCATCGAACCAGCGGCGCGACCCGTCTTCTTATCATCAGCTGGACTGGACCCGTTCTGGCCCACCGCAATTGCCACTGCCTACGGACTAGGAAGCGGAGTCGTGCGAAGTCTTATCGCTGGCAGCGGTGCTGGCTGCCTTCGGCTCGCTTGGCAGTGGCTCACCCGCCGACGTCGACGCAGTGTCTCCGTCTGCGACCGCGGTGCCTTCCGCAGAGCCTGGCGCGAGCTCACCGGTGGGTTCAGGCGACGCGTCGTCGTCCTGCAGACCCTTGGTCTCCGCTTTGAAGATCCTCAGTGATCGTCCGACGCCACGAGCAGCATCTGGCAACTTCTTGAAGCCGCCAAACAACAACAAAGCGAGTAGGAGAATGAGGATCCATTCCCAGCCACGAAAGTTTCCCATGTCGGCAGCATACGCGTCCTAATGCGAATGGTGCAGTGCAATCCCGGGCCAAGCCCGGCCAATCTGGCGTCGGGAGTGGTTCTTAGGCGCCGGTGGCTGGGCTGAAGTCGGCAGCAACGAGATCGTTCTTCTCGAGCCACAGGGCAAAGTCGAGTACATCGTCATAGGTGAAGTTGGCGCCAACGTGGCCTTCAAGCGCTTCGGCGGGCACGCGATCGATCTCTACTCCAGCACTTGAGAGTAGCGCCACGACCTCTTCATCGGCTGGCTTCTCGATGCTGTCATGGCACTCGGTGCAGGTGAAGGTGTAAACGGCCCAACCAGCGGCCGCGGCGACTGTGAGGCGGACATCGCTTGGGGTGAGGTCAACGTCGCCGCAAACGGGGCAAGTAGCCTTGATGGTTGTCATTGTGACGCCTCCGGTCCGTACCACAGTTTTCCGCTGTGCGTGGTAGATCTGCTAACCGGAGACTGACTTATTTTGGGTACGGGTTTCCCGGTGAATGAGCCAATAGTGCGCAATTCGTTGATTTGTGACTCTAAGTATCCAGCCGCCTGGTACTTGCACCTGACTCGATTAGGAGTAGAGCGCGCTGGCCGATTCGGCCGCCTCGCGAACCGCCCTCACGAATGACTCGGGCGAGATTGCAGTCAGTGCCCCTCCGAAGCCAAGCACGGTCCGCACCCCCCACTGTTCGTTTGCGACCTGCAACTGAACGAGCGTCTCACCGCTATCCATGTGGGCTGTTCCCTCGTGTGGCACTTGGTCGATCCACCAGCTCGCCGATGGCGCCACCGCGATTAGTGTCATCTCTCCCTCGGGGTCGATCCCCGAGCGCAGCGGCCCTGCCTGCTCCGGAACATGCGAATCTTCTGGCAGCACCAACGCTGACCTGATGCGGTCGAGACGGAAGAGTCGGACGGCGTCGGCAGATCGACACCACGCTTGCAGGTACTCCGCTCCCTGCGTCGTCACCAGACCCATGGGATCCACGACACGATGAGACTCGGAATCCGAACTGGCGGATAGGTACGTCACGTCTAGTGCCAGACCCCGGGCCAGGGCATCGGAAACCGATTCGACGATTCGTGAATCTATCGTCGTCGAGGCAGTGAGTTGGCCGTCGACGGACAGACCCTGCGTTAGCCGAGCGGCATCACCGGCAACGGCTCGGAGCTTTTCGGAAATCGTTGCGATTGCGGTGATGTCGTGTGGACCGGGCACCTGGGTCAACAAATCCAGGCCGATCAGCAGTGAGACGACTTCCGGCTGAGTGAACTGCAGCGGTGTGCCGATTCCCTGTGAGTCGCGGACATAGATCGTTGTCCCCCAGATGTCGATATCCAAGGTCAGGAGGTGCGAACCGAACTCCGTACAAGAAGCCAGCACCAGGTCACTTTGCAGCCGTGGGACGTCGACACCAAATCGATCGGCTGCCTGCTCGTAGGTCACTCCGGGGTTGGCCTGAAGCCAGGGAACGAGGGCCAACAGTCGACCAAGCTGATCGTTTGAGGTCTCCGGGGTGATCTTATGTTGCCGAGCGACGTCTTTTGCCAAGGTGGCCAGGGTTGCAGCGTCGACCGTCGGTGAGTCACGCCGTGCCATCGCGCCTAGGCGCTCGGCCACGAGGTGGCGAATACCGTCCGGTTCGAGAACCTCGGCAGCGTCCCCGGCGCGCAGGATCTCCGGAATCAGCAACTCAGTATTGGAACCAACAAAACGCACCGTGTTGTCGCTATCGCGTTTGTCGCTATCGCGTTTGTCGCTATCGCGATCGGCACCCGTCGGCTGCTGACCGGCGTCCTGAGGCGTTGCGGCCGCACGCAGGCTGGCACCGCGACCAGGCGCCAGTCTGATGACCACGTCCTGGACCGAGGTCGGCGGAAAGCTTGCCGTCACAAGCGAGCGCAGGTCCACATCTGCGGGCGGCTCGAAAGCATCGCGTTTGGCCTTCGTGCTCAATGTTGAGGTGAATCGTGACATCCGGAAGGCGCGCTGCGCATCTCGATCCAGGTCATGTCCTACCAGGTACCACTGGCCGCGAGCAGCGACCACTCCCCACGGCTGCAGTCGCCGGGTAGCTGGGGCCGATTCGTCAGCCGTCCGATACTCAAAACTGACAACTTGGCGGTTGTGGGCAGCTGCGAGCGCCTGGGTCAGCAGAGTGGAATCAACTGGCACTGAGAACGCGAACGTTCCCTGGGCCTCGCTTTGGAAGCCACCCACGAGCTCCAGTTTGCGTAGCGCGGTAGTGGCGGCGTGGCTCCAGGTTGCCTCTTGCCAAATCCTGGACGCCAAAGCCAGAACGAACTTCTCGTCGTCGGTCGCGTTGACCGGAGCAAGAAATGCCTCATCCTGCTCGAGTTGGTAGCCCAGGCCCTCGGGCCCGTCTGTTTCGACGGTTTCTACCGGGATTCCCATCGTGCGCAGTTCTTCTTTGTCGCGCTCAAACATCCGCTCGAACGCGACCTGAGTTGCCTCAGCGGGATAGTCCAGCACGGCGTCTCGGATTTCTGAACGCGTTAAAGGGCGCGCGGAGTTGAGTAGGACCAACGCCAGCGCCAGGAGGCGCTCAGTTCGAGACGAAGCCATCGGCTAGGAGTCGACGGAAACCATTTGAACAACGAAGACCAAGGTCTCGTTGGCCTCGATACCTCGCTGTGGAATGGCATCGGGACCGTAGGCCAAATCGCCGGGAACGACCAGGATGCGTTCTCCACCTGCCTTCATCCCTGGGACACCCTCTGCCCAGCCCTGGATGACCTGGGTCAGGTTCAGCGGCGCGGCCTGATCGCTATCAAAGGACGATTCCTTCTTCTCTCCGGTGAGGGCACTGGCCAGGTAGTAGTTAACCGTCACATCGGAGGTCGCTGTGGCCTCTTTACCCTTGCCGACCTTGATGTCCTCAGAGGACAGGGCAGAAGCTTGGGAGGGGAACGGGAAGGTGACGGTCATGTCCGGTCCGAGACCGTTGACCTTGACATCTTTGGCAGTCAGGTTGGTCGTAACGAACTCGACCGGCGACGCCTGAGTCGCGCTAGCGGAAGCCTCTTGGCTCGGCGACGTGCCGTTGGACGAACCTGACGTACTCGAGCAGGCGCCCAGAGCTAGGGCGAGGGCGGCAGTAGCGGAGATCGCGGCGACGCGAACACGATTGGAAGTCATTTCGCCGACTATAGCCTCGCTGACGCGGATCTGTACGCAGACACCACTACATGCCCGCGATGAGCCGCTCGACCCGCTCATCTACCGAGCGAAACGGGTCCTTGCACAGCACAGTACGAGCGGCCTGATCGTTGAGTTTGAGATGAACCCAATCCACTGTGAAGTCCCGGCGCCGCTCTTGCGCACGTTTAATGAACTCACCCCGCAGGCGAGCCCGCGTCGTTTGTGGCGGAAGCGTTTTAGCTGCGAACACGTCTACGTCACTGCTGACTCGAGCAACCAACCCGTTGCGCTCCATCAAGTAGTACAGCCCTCGCGAACGGGTGATGTCGTGGTACGCCAAGTCGAGTTGCGCGATTCGCGGGTTCGACAAATCCATGTTGTGCTTGTTCATGTAGCGCTGGATGAGACGCAGTTTGATGACCCAGTCGATCTCGGTCTCGACTGCCGTTAGATCGCCCGCAGTAATCGCCTTCAAGGCGCGCTGCCATAGGTCGACGGTACGCGCCGGGACGGAACCCAGGGTCGTCGAGCAGGCCCTCCGCCTCAGCGAACGCGCTCACCTTCTCGAAGTACTCCGACTGGATGTCTAGGGCGGACATCGACTTGCCGTTAGCGAGGCGAACCGTCCGACGACCGGTTTGATCGTGACTCATCTCCCGAATTGCCCGGATCGGGTTCTCCAGCGTGAGGTCGCGCATCGTGCGCCCAGCCTCCAACATGCGCAAACCAAATCGGCGGAACCGAGTTTGAGCATTGTCGTGGTCTCGCTCATATTCGAGTCACCGACGATTACATGCAGTCGACGGAACCGTTCGGCGTCCGCGTGAGGCTCATCGCGGGTGTTAATGATCGGCCGAGAGCGGGTCGTTGCGCTTGAGACGCCCTCCCAGATGTGGTCGGCGCGCTGGCTCACTGAATACACGGCACCGCGGGGTGTGGCCACGACTTTCCCGGCCCCACAGATGATTTGGCGCGAAACTAGGAACGGAATGAGCGCATCGGCAAGTTTCCCGAACTCTCCCTGCCGGGAGATCAGAAAGTTCTCGTGGCAGCCGTAGGAGTTTCCGGCGGAGTCAGTGTTGTTCTTGAACAGGTAGATGTCCCCCGAAATACCCTCCTCGGTGAGACGCTTCTGCGCGTCCACAACGAGGCCCTCCAGGATGCGCTCACCGGCTTTGTCGTGGATTACTGTCTCGACCACGTCATCGCACTCGGGGGTGGCGTACTCGGGATGGCTGCCGACGTCTAGGTAGAGCCGCGCCCCGTTGCGCAGGAAGACGTTCGATGAGCGGCCCCATGAGACGACTCGCCGGAACAGATAACGAGCGACCTCGTCAGGCGAGAGGCGGCGTTGGCCTTTGAACGTGCAGGTCACGCCGTATTCGGTCTCTATCCCGAAGATCCGCCTGTCCATGCACCCACCTTACGGTGAAAGTAGGCCGGTGAGTTGCTCTGCGACGATCCGTTTGAATCGGCGACGTGGGCGGTTGCGATCGAGTACGGCGACCTCGAGCTCGCTCGCCTTCAGCTCGACCGGTGAACCGTTGCCCTGTGGACTTGTCTTGGACAACTCAGCGACGGCAAGGCGAACGGCCTGCCCCAGGTCCAGACCCTCGGTCCAGTCCGCAGCTAGGGCTTGGCTGATGGCCTCGGCGGATCCACCCATCGCGACGTAGCCGTGCTCATCTGCGACGGAGCCGTCGAAGGTCAGTCGGTACAACTGATCCTCCTGCGCCGTTTGGCCGACCTCAGCAACGACGATCTCCACTTCATACGGCTTTGGCGCCTCGGTGAAGACGGTTCCCAAGGTCTGGGCGTACGCGTTGGCCAAACTTCGAGCGGTCACATCCGAACGGTCGTAGGAGAACCCACGCATATCGGCGAAGCGCACTCCGGCCTGGCGTAGGTTCTCGAACTCGTTGTACTTGCCAACCGCAGCGAAGGCGATTCGGTCATATATCTCGCTGATCTTGTGTAGCGCCCGGCTGGGGTTTTCGGCAATGAATGCGATCCCATCGGCATACTGCATGACGACGACGGAGCGACCTCGGCTGATCCCTTTGCGTGCGTAGTCCGCCTTATCCTTGATGAGTTGTTCTGGCGAGACGTAGTAGCCCGGCATGGTCATGCTGAGTCACCGCCGCTCTGACCGGCAGGTCCTGACGGCAGTGTCGCCGTGGGACCGTCAGGTGCCAGTGAGCGTGCGTTCACGACGTTGTGTACAAGTGCCGCCATCTCCTCTTCGCTGAGGCGACGCTCGCCATCGGCGTCGATGACTACGACCACTGGGTAGATGGCTCGGAAGATGTCTGGACCACCGGTGGCTGAGTCGTCGTCAGCCGCGTCGTAGAGCGCCTCAATACACGCAGTGACTGCACCGTGCTCGCTTAGATCGGTCTTGTAGAGCTTCTTGAGCGACCCGCGCGCAAATTGACTACCGCTGCCCACCGAGTAGAACGAGTGCTCCTCGTAGCGCCCGCCCGTGACGTCGTAGGAGAAGATGCGCCCAACATCTCTGTTCAGGTCGTATCCAGCGAACATAGGGACAACCGCTAGTCCCTGCATCGCCATACCGAGGTTGCTGCGCAGTAACGCGGACAGGCGGTTGGCCTTGCCCTCAAGAGAGAGCGAAGCGCCCTCCATCTTCTCGTAGTGCTCAAGCTCGACTTGGAACACTCGAACCAACTCGATTGCCAGACCGGCGGTGCCGGCAATGCCGACCACCGAGTAGTCGTCGGTAGGAAAGACCTTCTCGATATCGCGTTGGGCGATGACGTTTCCTGCGGTGGCTCGCCGGTCGCCGGCCATGACGACTCCCCCAGGGAAGGTCAACGCAACAATCGTCGTTCCGTGCGGGACCCCTTCGAGGCGATGCGCGCCGCTATCCGCTGAGTGTGAATGACTCGCGCTGCCTTCTGTGCCGGTACCGAAGTCGCTGGTCCCAGCCTCCGCCTTGAGGGCGGACAGGAGATCAGCAAATGATGACGTAGCGGCGCGCAGATAGGGAGCAGGTAGTCCTGCTGAGCTGCTCACGGAGCCTACTCACCACCCTTTTGCACGAAGGAGGAGACGAACTCAGCGGCATTCTCCTCAAGGACGCCGTCGATCTCATCCAGAATGTCATCCACCTCGCTGTCGATCTGCTCCTTGCGGGCTGCGACCGCCTCAGCGTCGGCCGGTGGTGCCGATACGTCCTCTTCTTCCGAGCGCGAAGATCCCTTGTGTTGCTGTTCGCTGGCCATGGTGACCTCCAAGGTTGCATTCGTGGACACTGCTTGCGCTGAGCCTATCCTTCGACGTGCCTAACCCGCCACGCGCGATTCACTGTCTGCGTGGTCAAACTTGATCAGTTTCCTACTGGGCTGCGCTCAGCGCATCGACAAGTTCCTCAGCACTCGCGCACGAGTCGAGGAGTTCACTGACGTGTCCACGGGTTCCGCGCAGTGGATCTAGCGTGGGTACTCGCTGTAAAGCGGGCCGGTCACGCAACTCGAACACCACCGAATCCCACGACGCGGCCGCCACTGCCTCGGGGTAGCGGCGCACACACTCGCCGCGGAACCACGCCCTAGTGTCGGGCGGTGGATCAGTAATCGCTGCGTGCACCTGATCGTCTGTCGTGAGCCGCTTCAGACTCCCCCGGCGCTCAAGTTTCCTAGCAAGACCCTTGCCATCAGAGAGATCCGAGTACTGCAGGTCCACCAACTCAAGGCGTGGGTCGTCCCAGCTCAATCCGTCCCGGCGCCGGTAGCCATTGAGCAACTGCAGTTTGGCGACCCAGTCCAGTTCGTCGGCACACGCCATCGGATCAGTTGACAAGGTTTCCAGTAGCCGAAGCCAGTTAGCGATGGTGTCACGGGTTTGCTCGTCCGCGTCGTCGCCCTCGCGGTCCTCGATGAATCCGGCGGCTCGCTCGGCGTAGCTTCGCTGCAGCTGCAGGGCGGTCATGACTCGACCGTCTGCGAGTCTGACCTTGTGGTTTAGGCCAGGATCGTGAGAGACCGCGTGGATCTCCGCTACCGGATCCGCCAAAGCTAGATCGTCGAGTCGAATGCCAGATTCGATCATCTCCAAGACGAGTGACGTCATACCCATTTTCAGGTACGTCGCGACCTCGGCGAGGTTGGCGTCCCCAACGATTACATGCAGGCGTCGGTGGAACTGCGGGTCAGCATGCGGCTCGTCACGAGTGTTGATGATTGGGCGTTTCAGGGTGGTCTCGAGCCCAACCTCCACCTCAAAGAAGTCCGCTCTCGAACTGAGTTGGAAGCCCGGCGTGCGCCCGTCTTGACCGCGGCCCACGCGACCGGCACCGACTAGAACTTGTCGAGTCGCGAAGAACGGCAGCAGCCCAGTCACAATGTGGTTAAACGGCGTGCGTCGTGACATCAAGTAGTTCTCGTGGGTTCCGTAAGAGGCACCCTTGTTGTCGGTGTTGTTCTTGTACAACCGGATCTGTGGCACCCCGGGCGTTTCGCGGGCCAGTTGGGCAGCCCGAGCCATGACCAACTCCCCAGCGCGGTCGTACAGGACGGCGTCGAACGGCGTGCGCACCTCGGGACTCGAATACTCTGGGTGGGCATGATCGACGTAGAACCGCGCACCGTTGGTGAGCACGGTGTTGGCCATCCCCAAATCGGAGTCAGTTAGTTGCGTTGGATCCGCGTCGGACCTAGACATATCGAATCCGCGTGCGTCCCGCAGCGGGGTCTCCTCGTCGTAGTCCCAACGAGTACGCCCCACCGCGCCAGGCAACTGACTAGCGTAGGCGTTCACCACTTGTGATGAGGCCAACATCGAGTTCACATTCGGGTGGCCGGGCACCGAGATCCCGTATTCGGTCTCGATGCCCATGACCCGTTCCACGCCCATGGCGCCACTTTAGTCAGACGTGCGTGACGCTATTTCTTGATGCCTAGGTCGTAGAGCAGTTGGTAGCGCTCGGGATCATCAGGTAGCACCCAGTTGAAGCCAGCCTCGATGAAGATCAGAACGATGTTGAGCGCGATAATGAATACGAACAACGCGTAAACAATCCGGGTAATCAAAGTGGCTGCGGAACCCTCAGGTAGTGCTGGGTATGTTTGGCGAACAACTGTCAACATGATCGCGGTGTAGAGCAGAACGAGGAAGAACGTAACATCCGCCCAGGTGTAAAGGTGCAGCGTTAGGATGGGCTCCCCGTATCCCGGATCACCGGGGAGAATATGTAACAGAACCTGCCTCGTCGAAATGAACATTCCGAGTAGAGCGCCCAGCATCATCAGGCCGTAGGAGCGCACGTAGCGAGCGTGTGTCAGGGTCCCGTGGCGGGCCTGCCCAATAATCCAAACAGCACTGATCGCGATGAGCACCATCGCCATCCTCTGTAGCGTGCAAAGGGGACAGGGCAACTCCTGGTCCACGAACTGGATAGTGATGGCACTGGCTATGACGCCGGTGTAGCCGACCACGATCACGTGTGGGAACCAGTAGCCAATGAAGTTCCAAAAGCCAGGCTTAGTCGTCGTCTCAGCGCCCGGTGATACTGAATCACCGACGCCTTCATTGTCTCCCGTCGAAGCCTCTGCAGGCTGCTGCGTCTCGTTCACGTCATCGGCCATGTTAGAAGCTCAAATCCAGTGCGGAGCTAGCGTGATAGTTGAACAGGAGAGCGGTAAGCACGAGCCCAAGGAGAAAAATTGGGACCACGACTTTGGCCTTTGCCCCCCTGATCGCGAAAACGGCTGCGACCAGCAGCACGATGAAGATGATGGTATCCACCGGGATTCCCCTTCTGAACGTATTCAGAGCGACGAGCTGACCGATGAGTTCTATCAGGTCGGCGGGTGCCGTCGCTTGATATGAATCACAAACGGCGGATTTGCGCAAGATATGCGCGCAGAATCGGCGGGGTTGCCAGCGAGAACGGTGATGCGGTCGGCTTCTAGAGGTACTGACCGGTGTTCGCCACGGTGTCGATGGAGCGCCCGGCCTCGGTGCCCTTCTTGCCTTGGATCAGGGTGCGGATGAAGATGATCCGCTCACCCTTCTTGCCGGAGATGCGCGCCCAGTCATCTGGGTTGGTCGTATTCGGCAGGTCCTCGTTCTCCCGGAACTCGTCCACACAGGCCTCTAGCAAATGGTTGACCCGAATCCCCTTCTGGCCGGTCTCAAGGAAGTCCTTAATAGCTGACTTCTTGGCCCGGGCGACGACATTCTCGATCATGGCGCCGGAGTTGAAGTCCTTGAAGTAGAGGACCTCCTTGTCACCGTCGGCGTAGGTGACCTCTAGGAAGCGGTTGTCCTCGTCTTCGGTGTACATCCGTTCAACGCCGCGTTGAATCATCTCGGTCACGGCTAGGTCTGGGTCACCGCCGTTGGCACGTAAGGTCTTCAGCGTGCAGCGGCAGATCCGATGTCAGATAGATCGCCATGATGTCTGCGGCAGCCTGAGCATCGGGACGCTCGATCTTGATTTTGACGTCGAGGCGCCCGGGACGCAGGATCGCCGGATCGATCATGTCCTCGCGGTTCGACGCTCCGATGACGATCACATTCTCGAGACTCTCGACGCCATCGATCTCGCTGAGTAGTTGGGGAACGATGGTGTTTTCAACATCGCTAGACACACCCGTGCCTCGGGTTCGGAACAGCGAGTCCATCTCATCGAAGAAGACGATGACTGGCATCCCCTCGCTGGCCTTCTCCCTCGCGCGCTGGAACACGAGTCGGATATGACGCTCAGTCTCGCCGACATACTTGTTGAGCAGTTCGGGGCCCTTGATGTTCAAGAAGTACGACCGGTGCTGGTCTGTGCCTTCCTTGGCTGCGACCTTCTTCGCCAATGAGTTGGCCACAGCCTTGGCGATGAGCGTCTTACCGCAACCCGGCGGGCCATACAGCAGAATCCCCTTGGGTGCCCGGAGTTTGTGCTCGGCATACAGAGTCCGCGTGCAAGTAGGGCAACTCAACAGCGTCTCGGATTGCCTCGATTTGCGGTCCGAGTCCCCCGATGTCCTCGTAGTCGATATCTGGCACTTCCTCGAGTACCAGTTCCTCAACCTCGGCCTTAGGAATTCGCTCGTAGACGTATCCGGAGCGGGATTCCATCAACAACGCATCCCCGGCTCGCATCGGCCCACCCATGAGTGGAGCCGCGAGCAATACCACTCGCTCCTCATCTGTGCGCCCGACGACTAGGGCTCGCTCGCCGTCCTCAAGAACCTCCTTGAGGGTGACGATCTCCCCTTGCCGTTCCCAGCCGCAGGCGGCGACAACGTTCATCGCCTCGTTGAGCATCACCTCTTGACCGGGTTGCAGGTTCTCCGCACCGACCGAGGGGCTCACAGTCACGCGCATCTTGCGTCCGCCGGTGAAGATATCTGCGGTGGAGTCCTCGTAGGCATCAAGAAATACGGCGTAGCCGCTCGGCGGTTCAGCTAGCCGATCGACCTCCGCCTTGAGTTCGACAATCTGATCCCGAGCCAGGCGCAATGTTTCAGCGAGTCGCTCAGATCTCTGCTGGGCGTTGCGCAACTGCGCGCGTAGCTCGTCGAAATCACCCTCGGTGATTCGTGCGCTCCGCTCGGGGCGCTGGGAACCGTATCCTTCGTCAACCGCCATGAGTGACCTCCGCTGCCCACGTCGACCTTTGTCTCAGTCGAGGAGTTTCGCCATTCGTTCTGTGAACCCTACTCTGACTTTGTTTCAGATTGTGCGTTGATATGCGCCTGCCAATCCTCGCCGTAGGCTCCCTTGGACGGTCTGCGCCGCTTTGGGGGCAGTTCCACCCCGTCGGCAAGCCGCCGAGCCGTGACGAGAAAGCCGGTATGTCCAATCATGCGATGATTCGGGCGAACTGCCAATCCCTCGACGTGCCACGTGCGCAACAGCGTCTCGGTGGATTCTGGTTCGGTCCAGCCGCCGTGACTGCGCATGGCCTCAACGGTCCGCGACAGTTGCGTCGTGGTCGCCACGTAGACGCAGATCACGCCGCCCGGCCGTAACGCTATGTGCACCGCGTCGACGCACTCCCACGGAGCAAGCATGTCGAGTACGGCACGGTCGACGTTGCGTTCGACTCCGTGTGGGGCTTGCGAATTATCCGCGTCCCCGATCAACTCGGTGGCCAAGTCGCCGACCGTGATTTGCCAGGCGGGGTGCTCCTGGCCGAAGCAGCGCTCAACATTCTTCGCCGCGATATCGGCAAAATCGGCGCGACGCTCATAGGAGTGCACGCGCCCGGAGTCTCCAACGGCGCGCAGCAGCGAACACGTCATCGCGCCCGACCCGGCACCAGCCTCGATGACTGATGCCCCCGGGTAGATGTCGGCGAGTCCCACAATGAGCGCAGCGTCCTTGGGATAGATGACAGTTGCTCCACGAGGCATCGACAGTACGAGGTCTCGCAGAAGTGGGCGTTGCGCTAGGTACTTTGTGCCATTCGTGGACGAAACCACGACACCCTCTGGTCCGCCGAGTAGGTCATCATGGGCGATCGCACCCTTGGCGGTGTGGAACGCTTTTCCTTCTTCGAGCGTGATCGTGTGCATCCGGCCTTTGGGGTCGGTCAACTGGACAAGGTCCCCAGGTCGTAGGGGTCCGGACCTAAGCTGTGCGCCAGTTGCTGTCATGAGCGAGCACCCTAGCCTCTGCGAGTTAGCAGCCGATTGTCAGCGCCACCTCGTAGCCTGAGTCCATGCCAGATACCGATACCCGCTCGCCCAGCTTGCGTAGCCAACCGGAGATCGCCGTGGTGACTACACCCGACCCGCCCAGCGTCGCGGGAACGTTCGATGTTCCAGGTCTGCCCGACGGACTCGCACTGTCGCCGTCGCGTGCCTCGGACTTCCTCACCTGTCCGCTGCTATTCCGGTATCGAGCGATCGATCGATTCCCCGAACGACCGAGTTCAGCCGCGGCACGCGGCAGCCTGGTACATGCGGTTCTCGAAGATCTCTTCGACTTGCCTGCTGCGCAGCGAACGCTAGCCACTGCGCAGCAGATGCTGACGCCAGCCTGGACCCAAATGATGGCGGCCGACCCCAAACTCACCTTCGCAGTTGCCCAACAACGCAGCGCCGTCAACGGCGACGTCGCCAATGAGGCTGAGAACCCGCCAGCAGTGACTGCCGACGAGCTCGTTGCGTGGATCAAGGGCGCCGAGCCGCTCCTGGCAACCTACTTCAATCTTGAGGATCCGACCCGTCTGCAACCTGAAGCCCGCGAGCTACGCATCGAGGTCCAGTTGGAGGATGGTCCGGCGTTGCGCGGGATTGTCGACCGCATCGACATGGCACCTGGTGATCTCATGAGAGTGGTCGACTACAAGACCGGCCGCGCTCCTGGTGAACGGTTCGAACAGCGGGCAATGTTTCAAATGCGGTTCTACGGCCTGATGCTCTGGCGGCTGAACGGAACGATCCCTAAGCGCCTTCAACTCATGTATCTCGGCGATGCTCAAGTGTTGCACTACGACCCGACCCAAGAGGAACTCGAAGCATTCGAGAAGACGCTGCGCGCATTGTGGGATGCCATCACCCGGGTCGCCGAAACCGGAGATTGGCAGCCGAAGCCGTCACGGCTGTGCAACTGGTGCGATCACCATGACAAGTGCCCAGCGCAAGGTGGTGTCGTTCCCAACCTGCCTGTCGATCTGACACTGACCACCAAACCAGTAACCTAGGCTCGTGGAACCAGCTGCGCGAGCGCGCGAACTGACCAAGGTGTACGGCGAGGGTGACACGCGGGTAGTTGCCCTTGACACGGTCGACGTTGACTTGGCCGCTGCCGAGTTCACCGCAATCATGGGACCGTCGGGATCAGGCAAGAGCACACTAATGCACTGCCTTGCGGGCCTCGACCAAGCCAGCGGCGGCGAAGTGTTCATTGGCGACACTGACCTGACTCAACTCTCGGACAAGGCGCTAACCAAACTCCGGCGCAGCCAGATCGGCTTCGTGTTCCAGAGCTTCAATCTGGTGCCGACGCTCACGGCTAAGGAGAACATCACGCTTCCCCTCGACATCGCCGGATCAAAGGTCGATCAGCAGTGGTTCGATACGGTGGTAGACACCGTTGGCCTACGCGATCGCCTCGGGCACAAGCCCACCGAACTGTCTGGGGGCCAGCAGCAAAGAGTGGCGTGCGCTCGGGCTCTGGCATCTCGTCCGGCGATCGTCTTCGCGGACGAACCCACCGGGAACCTGGACTCCACAAGTGGCGCCGAGGTACTTGGTTTCCTGCGGCGAAGTGTCGACGAGTTCAACCAGACAATCGTCATGGTGACTCACGATGCCCACGCTGCATCCTTCGCCGACCGAGTCATCTTTCTCGCCGACGGTCGTATCGTCGACGAGCTTCGTGAGCCCACTGCCGACTCGGTACTTGAGAAGATGAAGAACCTCGACAAGATGTACGGCGCACCGAAGGTCACGGCCTAGCCCGACTGTCGCTGATCCGGCCCATGGATATCTCCCGCCGCACGTTCCTCGCAGCGAGTACGACCGTGGGCATCGGAGCCATCGGCTGGCTCGCGGGGTGCGCGACTCCAGAGTCCAACTCGCTGCTCGGCTCGCTGCAGGCACGGATCAAGGGTCAGGTGCTGATCCCGCCGGATGAGGGTTTTCGTGCTGCTAGCGAGCCTTCCAACGGCCGTTACCGATCAGTTGTGCCACTAGCCGTTGCGGTTGTCGCCGACGAGTTGGACGTCGTCGAGTGCATCAACTGGTGCCAAGACAACGGGGTCCAACCGGTTGCTCGCGGCGGTGGGCACTCATACGCAGGATTCTCAACGACCAATGGCCTAGTCATCAATCTGAGTCGGCTGAACGACGTTACCGTGGATCGTGGAGCGGCAACGCTGCGCGTGGGCGGCGGAACACTGAATCAAGACCTGACGGGTGTCCTCAACGATGGACCGCTTTTCTTGCCTGTCGGGACGTGCGTGAGTATCGGCCTCGGCGGGCTCGCACTTGGTGGCGGAATAGGTTTCACCAGCCACTGGGCCGGACTCACCTGCGATCAACTCACCGGTACCCAAATGGTGGATGCGGCCGGCCAACTGCTCACGGCGGACGATACATCCAACCGGGACCTGTTTTGGGCTTGCAAGGGATCGGCCGGTGGCAGCCTGGGCATCAATACCCACTTCGAGTTCTCACTCGTTGAGATTCCGCCGACCGTGGTCTACTTCGAGTTCTCTTTCGTCGGCTCCCAGGCCGCGTTCGATGTCCTGAGAGGCTTCGACGACCTCATGGCAAACGCTCCTGCTGAACTTAACGCCGTTTGCATGGCCCAGTCCGTGCCGCCGCAAGAACGTGCCACGAAGGGTGCATCTGTCACCGCGATGGTTCGTGGACAGTTCGTGGGAGTCGAATCCGACGCGCGCGACGTACTCAGTCCCCTCGCGAGGATCGGCGGCTTGCGCTCAGAAGTTGTGGAACAACTGCCCTTCTGGCGAGCTCACGCAAAGTTGAGTACTCCCACCCCAGAACCGCACTCGTTTTCTGAACCTAACCGCTACACACGCGAGCGACTCCCCGATGCGCTGTTGACTCAACTAGTGGATGCTCTGCAGGACTGTCCGAGCCAGTCCGGCGAGGCCACTGGGTCCATCTGGCTCTTCGGATGGGTGGGCGGTCCAGTGATCGGCAAAGTGGCACCCAAGGGCACCGCCTACGTTCACCGAGACGTCTCGCTGATTCTGCGTGCGACGGTGGTGTGGCCAAACGATGCGCCTACTGGCGTGTCCGACGATCTGCTGGCCTGGTCGGAGGCTGTCATGGTGTTGGCTCGTCCCCACACCCTCAACCAGAGCTACCAGAACTTCCCGGATCGCTCAATGACTGACTATCTGCAGCGGTACTACGGTGCGAATCTTGCTCGGCTGGTGAGGGTGAAAGCAAAGTACGACCCGGGCAACCTGTTCCGCAACGCCCAGAGCATTCCGGTCGCCCTGACCTAATTCAGGAGAATGTCTCGAGTGCGGAGGCATCGGCTCGGCTGACACTACCGGCGTAGTGCAGGATCTTGCGTCTTGACCAGATCCCGCAGCGACCCTAGATCCACGTCAGCAGCGCTGGCCACGACGAGTTGGCGGTCCTGAGCTTGGATAGCAATCTTCTGCGGAATGATCACGACGAAGCAACCTGCGCTAGCCGCTGAAGAGACACCAGTGACAGAGTCTTCTAGAACAACGGTGTCCACTGGATCCACGCCGAGCTTTGCGCAGGCCGTCAAGTACGGCATGGGGTGAGGTTTGTTCTCACTGAGTTGATCCCCAGCGACCACCACATCGAAGGTCAGCCCCGTCGATTCCAGCACGAGTTCAGCGAGGTGCAGGAACGAGTTCGTTACCAGTCCTGTCGGGATGCCAGCGGCCACCGCCTCGTCATGCAGTTCGCGAATTCCAGGTTGGACCGGAAATGGCTGCGTCGCCATGAGCTCCCCGATCGTGTCGACAAGAGTGTCGCCCATTTGCAGCGCGGTCACGCCAGCCTTTTCTGCCATGTAGTCAACGACCCGACCAAAGGGTCCACCGAGCGAAAACGTGTGGTCATCGTCGTCCCACGTCGACCCAAAGCCCTCCATCGTCGAGATCTCGGCCGCATGCCATAGCGACTCAGATTCCACGAGTGTGCCATCCATGTCGAAGAGGACTGCTGCAAGTTCCGCCATGGCTGCAGTCTCGCGCAAATCCGTGGCCTACGTGGCGTTGAAGTAACCCGCCTGCGGATGGTGGAACACCAGCGCTGAGGTGGACTGCTCTGGGTGTAGCTGGTATTCCTCGCTGAGTTCAACGCCGATGCGGTCTGGGTCGAGCAACTCGAACATCACTGTCTGCTGCTCGAGATCCGGGCAGGCCGGGTAACCGAACGAGAAGCGCTCTCCTGCGTACTTCTGTTTCAGGACGTCAGCGATCTGCACTGAGTCTGCGTCGGGGATATCAAGCTCCCTGCGAACGCGAGCGTGCCAATACTCGGCGAGTGCCTCCGCTAGTTGAACTGAGAGCCCATGCAGTTCCAGATAGTCCCGGTAGGCGTTATCCGCGAACAGCACTTCAGTGGCTTTGGCGATCTTTGATCCCACTGTCACTACCTGCATCTCCAGTACGTCGACTTGACCTGGTTTGAGGGTCTCAACTGGGCGGATGTAGTCGGCCAAGCACAGGAAGCGGCCATGCGTTTGCCGTGGGAAGTTCAACGTCGCGATGGGAGTTGGTCGCGCGCCGTCAGCTAGGTCGGCCATCTCGGCGGGGTCGCCAATGACGATGTCGTCGCCTTGTGCCCACGCCGGGTAGTACCCGTACACAACTGCGGCCTCAAGGAGATTCTCGGTCTTGATCCGATCGAGCCAGTGACGCAACTGCGGGCGTCCGTCCGTTTCGACGAGTTCGTCGTAGGTTGGGCCGTCGTCTGAACGCGATGGCGTCAATCCCCACTGTCCTCGGAACAAGGCACGTTCGTCGAGGTAGGCGGTGTACTCAGCGAGTCCGATCCCCTTAACAACCCGATCGCCCCAGAACGGCGGAGTTGGTACCCGGTTGTCGTCCGCAATGGCTGAGCGCTTCGGAATCTCGGCAGGATCAACAGTTTTCACCGAACGGCTTCGCACCCGACGCTGTCGGCGTTCAGGTAGTTGTGCACCGTCTTCCCCGCGCTTGACCGCCATCATCGCATCCATCAGGCTCAGACCCTCGAACGCGTCGCGGGCGTAGCGAACCTCACCGTCGAACATGTCGGCGAGATCCTGTTCGACGAATGAGCGGGTCAGCGCAGCGCCACCTAGCATCACTGGCCAACGGTCGCCGAGTCCGCGCTGGTTGAGTTCCTTGAGGTTGTCGCGCATCACGACGGTGGACTTTACGAGCAGGCCAGACATACCGATCACGTCCGCGTTGTGTTCCAGCGCTGCGTCGAGGATCGCATTGATCGGCTGCTTGATCCCGAGGTTGACCACCTCGTAGCCATTGTTGGTCAAGATGATGTCCACGAGGTTCTTACCGATGTCATGAACGTCGCCCTTGACCGTGGCCAGAACCAGTCGACCCTTGCCACCCTCGTCCGTCTTCTCCATATGGGGCTCGAGGTAGGCAACGGCCTGCTTCATGACCTCGGCACTTTGCAGGACGAAGGGCAGTTGCATTTGACCGGATCCGAACAACTCTCCGACGACCTTCATCCCGGACAGCAGGGTTTCGTTGACGATTGCCAGGGCTGGCTTCTCCTTGAGCGCTGCGTCGAGGTCCTCGTCGAGTCCGGTTCGTTCACCGTCGATGATTCGTCGCTCCAGGCGCTCAAACAGTGGGAGCTTCGCGAGTTCTTCGGCGCGAGTTTCGGCGCTGCTGCGGGCCTCAACTCCCTCGAAGAGTTCCATGAACCGGGTGAGTGGGTCGTAGTCAACGGTGCCATCTTCGTTGAAGGTCCGACGGTCGTAGACCAAGTCGAGTGCCGTGTTTAGCTGCTCCTCGGGAATTCGGCTGATCGGAATGATTTTGGATGCGTGGACAATGGCCGAGGTCAGTCCCGCTTGCTGGCATTCGTGCAGAAACACAGAGTTCAGCACTTGCCGACCTGCTGGGTTCAATCCAAAGGACACGTTCGAGATACCCAAAGTGGTCTGAACCCCTGGATACAGGGTCGTCAACTCGCGAATGGCTTCGATTGTTTCGATACCGTCGCGTCGGGTCTCCTCCTGCCCGGTGGCGATCGGGAAGGTGAGGGTGTCGACGAAGATGTCGGAGCGCTGCATGCCCCAGTTCTGCGTCAGATCCTCGATCAACCGCTTACCAATGCGGACCTTCCAGTCCTTGTCTCGAGCTTGACCCTCTTCGTCAATTGTCAGGGCAACCACGGCGGCGCCATGTTCACGCACAAGGGGCATTACCTGCTTGATGCGGGAGTCTGGTCCGTCACCATCCTCGTAGTTCACCGAGTTGATGACGCACCGGCCACCAAGCATCTCCAGGCCAGCCTGGATAACCGCCGGTTCAGTTGAATCGAGCACGATCGGCAGAGTTGAGGCGGTAGCCAGCAGTCCAGCGAGGGTACGCATATCCTGCGCCCCGTCGCGGCCGACGTAGTCAACGCAAAGGTCCAAGAGATGCGCGCCATCACGAGCTTGTGCCTTGGCAATCTCAAGGCAATCGTTGAGTCGGCCCTCAAGCATCGCGTCACGAAACGCTCGTGACCCGACGGCATTCGTGCGTTCACCGATATTGAGCACGCTCGCGTCTTGACCGAACGGCATGGCGGAGTAGATCGACGATGCGCTTGCCTCGTGAACAGGTTCGCGGGTTGTTGGCGCTCGCGCGTCAATGCGTTCGACCACTGCGCGAAGGTGCGCCGGAGTCGTCCCGCAACAGCCCCCGACGAGGTTGATGCCGTACTCGTTGGCGAACAAGTCGTGCGCATCGGCGAGTTCGTTTGGTCCTAGTGGGTACCGCGCCCCGTCTGATGTCAGTTCTGGCAGTCCCGCGTTCGGCATGCAGCTGAGCAGCATCTCTGACTGCTGAGAAAGTGTGCGGAGGTGCTCGCTCATCTCGGCGGGACCAGTGGCGCAGTTCAGACCGATCATGTCGACGCCAAGGTTCTCCAGCGCGGTGAGTGCAGCTGCAGTCTCGGTTCCCACGAGCATCGTGCCAGTGGTTTCGACGGTGATCTGGGCGATCAGTACAGCGTTGAGGCCGGTTTTCTCCATTGCACGGCGAGCGCCGATGACGGCAGCTTTGGCCAACAAGATGTCCTGCATGGTCTCCACGAGGATCGCGTCGACTCCGCCGTTGAGTAGCCCGATGCACTGAGTCTCGTAAGCATCGCGCAAGAGAGCGAACGGTGCGTGGCCAAGGGTCGGTAGCTTTGTGCCGGGACCCACGGAGCCGATGACAAACCGAGGCTTGTCCGGGGTCGACCAAGCGTCCGCGGACTCTCGGGCAATCTGAGCCCCGGCGAGTGCAAGTTCCTCGATTCGCTCAGTGATGTCGTACTCAGCGAGGTTCGCCCAGTTCGCCCCGAAGGTGTTCGTCTCGACCATGTCGACGCCCACCTCGAAGTACGCATCGTGGACAGAGCGAACGACATCGGGTCGGGTCACGTTCAGGACTTCGTTACATCCCTCGTGGCCTTCAAAGTCCTCCAGCGCAAGATCATGATCTTGCAGCATGGTGCCCATCGCGCCATCGGCGACCAAGACACGGGAGTTGAGAGCTTCGAGCAGGCGAGCTTTGCGATCAGTCATAGTGTGGTCAAGGCTACCTTTGATTACCTAGAGGCATACGCTTGCTACTAGCCATTGTCTCGGGAAATCTGTATTGGCGAGTCCCTCGTGACAAGACATCTCTACTGCTAGGAGTGAGTGTTGATCGAGTGGGAGCAACTACCCGAACTTCGCTCACCAGTGTTGGTCACCTCATTTGAGGGGTGGAACGACGCTGGAGAGGCGGCAACCGACGCAGTCGATCATCTGCGCCAAGTTTGGGACGCGGAACCGCTCGGGGAACTTGAGCCGGACGATTACTACGACTTCCAGGTCACCCGTCCACACGTGAAGTTTGATGGCGACGTGCGCGAGGTGACGTGGCCGACCACCAGATTCTACGTCGCACACGCGCCCACGAGAGACTTCGTTTTGGCACATGGGATTGAGCCGAATATGCGCTGGCGTCGGTTCTGTTCAGACATTCTTGAGGTCGCTCAAGACCTTGAGGTCGAGTTGGTTATCAACCTCGCGGCGCTACTCGCTGATGTGCCGCATACTCGCCCGATTCCGATTAGCGCCTTCGCAACGTCGCAGGATCTCATCCTGAATCACGGCTTCGAGAGGTCCGGGTACGAGGGACCCACCGGGATCGTTGGAGTCTTCCAACATGCCTGTGACCTCGCCGAGATCCCGGCGATCTCTATCTGGTCTGCAGTCCCCCACTACGTGGCACAGAGCCCGTGCCCGAAGGCGGCGCTGGCGCTGCTGAACCGATTGGCAGATGTCACTGGCACGCAAATCCCACTTGGCGACCTGCCGGACGAGGCGGCCGCCTGGCAGCGGGGTGTCGAGGAGATGGCTGCCGAGGATGGTGAGATCGCGGAGTACGTTGAACGCCTCGAGCGGGCGCGCGACAGCGAGGAGTTCACCGCGACCAGCGGGGACGCGATTGCCGCTGAGTTCGAGCGCTACCTGCGTCGCCGCGACAGCTAGCATCGGACAGCATTATCGGAACTGACGCCCTAGCTAGCGCAAGACTGAAGCTACTTCTGTGCCTCGCGGTAGTTCGCCGCCAGTGTGAGAGTTGAGGAGTCCAAGCTGCTGTCCTCGACGCCCTCGACAAGTACTGGCACGATCTTCTTGGCTAGTACCTTGCCAAGTTCCACTCCCCATTGATCGAAGGAGTCGATCCCCCAAATCACACCTTCTGTGAAGACAGCGTGCTCGTACATCGCGACGAGCTTGCCCAGGGTGCGTGGGTCCAGTTTCTCGGCAACGATCATGTTGGAGGGACGGTTGCCGACCATTACCTTATGCGGAACCACGGCTGCCGGTACGCCCTCGGCGGCAACCTCTTCGGCCGTCTTGCCGAACGCCAACGCGGCAGCCTGAGCCAGCGCATTCGCGACCAGCAGGTCGTGGTGATCGGGAGCATCGACTGCCGGGACCTTGTTCAGCGGCTCGGTGAAGTAGAGGAAGTCACATGGAATGATGGACGTGCCTTGGTGAATCAGTTGGTAGAAGCTGTGCTGGCCGTTGGTTCCGGGCTCTCCCCAGTAGACCGGTCCGGTGTCATAGGTGACCGGGGTCCCCGACAAAGTCACGTGCTTACCGTTGGACTCCATCGTCAGCTGCTGCAGATAGGCCGGGAAGCGCTTGAGGTACTGCTCGTAGGGCAACACGGCGACCGTGGCACATCCCAGGAAGTTGCGGTTCCACACCCCAAACAATCCCATTAGGGCTGGGATGTTCTCCTCGAGCGGGGTGTTGCGGAAGTGCTCGTCCATATCGTGAAAGCCGCCGAGCAGTTCGGAATATCCCTCTGGCCCAATCGCGATCATCGTCGATAGGCCGATCGCGGAGTCCATCGAGTACCGTCCACCGACCCAGTCCCAGAAGCCGAACATGTTGGCGGTGTCGATCCCGAACTCCGATACACCTTCAGCGTTCGTGCTGACGGCAACGAAGTGCTTTGCTACTGCGGACTTGTCACCCAGGCTCTTGAGTAACCAATCGCGCGCCGAGTTGGCATTCGTCATGGTCTCCTGAGTGGTGAACGTCTTAGAAGAGACGATAAACAGGGTCTCATCAGCGTTGAGGTCACGCGTCGCTTCGAAGATGTCGGTTCCGTCAACATTCGACACGTACCGAAAGTCCATATCGCGCTTGGTGTAGTCACGTAGGGCCTCGTGGGCCATCACCGGTCCAAGATCGGATCCGCCGATGCCAATGTTGATGACGTTCTTGATCGGCTTGCCGGTGGCCCCAGTCCATTCGCCGCTGCGGACGCGATCGGCGAAGTTGGCCATTTTGTCGAGGACCTCGTGCACGTCGGCCACGACGTCCTGACCATCCACGACGAGGGTCGCCGTCTTGGGTAGGCGCAGCGCGGTATGCAGCACTGCGCGGTCCTCGGTGACATTGATGTGTTCACCAGTGAACATCGCCTCAGCGCGTTCTTTCAAGTTGCGCTGTTTGGCCAGCGAGATCAGTAGATCAATCGTGTCTTTCGTTACCCGCTGTTTTGAATAGTCGTAATACAACCCGATACCGGAGACCGTGTATTCGCTACCGCGCTGCGGGTCCTGGGCAAAGAGGTCGCGCAGATGGGTCTGGCCGTACTCGTCGTAGTGAGCGTGGAGTTGATTCCACGCGGGCGCCGAGGTGAGTCCGTCGGGGTCGTAACTAGACACGTAGTTCTCCTAGCGATCAGCAGGTGGTGGTCTCGAGTAGTTGGTAGATGACTGGCAGATTCGGTGGCAGGTGGGCGCCCGCCACCGAATCTCTAGACGGTTGGCTCGCGCCAGCCGCCGTACTCCTTGGTCATGTCGATGGCGGCTTGCGGGCCCCAGGTGCCGGGCTTGTAGACCTCCGGCGCCGTATCCATCTCCAGGATGGGTTGCACGATTCGCCACGTCTCCTCGACGGTTTGCTCGTCGGGGAAAAGTTGGCGATCTCCAGCCATCGCCGAGGTCAGCAATAACTCGTAAGGTTCCGGTGCGTCGCCGAGTGCCTTGGCGAAGTCAACCGACAGTTGGACTGGCTCAAGGTGATCGCTACCGGGCTTCTTCACGCGAACAGCCAGCGACACTCCAGCGTCGGTACCCAGACGCAACACAACATCGTCGTGGAATCGGGATTCGCGAAGTCGTCCGTTGATGTAGATCGGCGGGATCTTCTTCATTCGGATGACAACTTCGGTTGCCTTCACCGGCAAGTCCTTACCTGCCCGGATGAACACTGGCACACCGCCCCACCGCATGCTGTTGATGCGCAGTTCGAGAGCCACGAAGGTCTCTGTCGTGGACTGTGGTCGAACACCAGGAACCTGCTGGTAGCCCTCGTACTGTCCGCGAATGACGTGCTTGGGGTCGATATCCGGGATAGCGCGGAAGATGTCGAGCCTAGGAGCCGAGATGTCGTGGACCGGCACCTCCATCGTGGTCAGCGCCAATACCTGCAAGAGGTGGTTCTGGACCACGTCGCGGATTGTTCCGACCGGGTCATAGAACGATCCACGGTCGGCAACGCCGAAGTCTTCGGCCATCGTGACCATGATGCAGGCGACGTAATGGTTGTCCCAGAGTGGCTCGAACAGCGTGTTGGCGAATCGCAAATACAGCAGATCCTGCACGGGCTCTTTGCCTAGGTAGTGGTCGAGGCGATAGATCTGGTCCTCACGCATGATGGCGTGCAGGGTGCGGTTCATGTCGACGGCTGTTTTGTAACTGGTACCGAACGGCTTCTCGAACACGACGCGGGCGTCGCCGTGGAGCATGTCGGCGTTGTAGAGCTGTTGGGCAACGGTGACGAACAGCCCCGGTGGAACCTCCAAGTAGAAGCACGCCGAGTGCGTTTCGCCGAGTACAGACTTCAGCTCCTTGTAGAGCGAGGGATCTTTGAAGTCGCCGTGTACGTAGGACATACGTTGCGCTAGACGGGTGAACACCTCCTCGTCGATGCTGCCCTCAACCGTCTCGATGGATTCGCGTGCATGCGCGACAAGTTGGTCGTGTGTCCAATCATCGTGTGCGACCGTCACAATCGGCACATTCAGCATGTGACGACGTTCAAGTCGGTACAACGAAGGGAGGGTCATTTTCTTGGCTAGATCGCCGGTGATTCCGAAAATCACCAATCGATCGGACGCTTGTAGAGCCATCAAGTGTGCCTTTCCTCTAGTCTCGAAACGACCTTAGCGAGTAGACGCTAGTGGTTGCCGAACTTGGGACCCGCATCGAACAATGTTGGAGGAATACGTGGCCACGGAGAAATCCATGCAGCTAGGAATGATCGGACTCGGACGCATGGGTGCGAACATCGTGCGCCGGATCATGCGCGACGGACACACCGCAGTTGTGTACGACACCGATCCGGCCGCCGTTGCCGAACTGGTCGCCGACGGTGCGACTGGTGCCGCCTCCATGGAGGAGTTCGTTCAGAAGTTGGACCGCCCACGCAACGCGTGGATCATGGTTCCGGCCGGAAAAATCACCGACTCAGTCATCAAGGAACTGTCCGACCTGCTCGACGAGGGCGACACGATCATTGACGGTGGTAACTCGTACTACCGCGACGACATTCGCCACGCCGAGATGGGCCGCAAGAAGGGACTGCACCTCATTGACTGCGGAACCTCCGGCGGCGTGTGGGGCCTCGAGCGCGGCTACTGCTTGATGATCGGTGGCGAAGACGAGCCGGTGAATCGCCTCGACCCGATTTGGGAATCGGTCGCACCTGGCGTTGGCGATGTTGAGCGCACCATCGGGCGTACTGGGGACTACACCCCAGCTGAGCAGGGTTGGCTGCATTGCGGCCCGAACGGTGCCGGCCACTTTGTCAAAATGGTTCACAACGGCATCGAGTACGCCACCATGGCTGCCTACGCCGAGGGCCTGAACATTCTTGAGAACGCGGACGCCGGCAAGGTCAAGCGCGACCAAGACGCAGAAACTGCGCCACTCGAGCACCCGGAGTTCTACCAGTACGACATCAATGTTGCTGACGTGGCTGAGGTTTGGCGACGCGGTTCGGTCATCGGCTCCTGGTTGCTGGACCTGACGGCGATTGCACTGTTCGAGAACCCGACCTTGAGCGAGTTCGGCGGGCGAGTCTCCGACTCCGGCGAGGGTCGTTGGACGAGTATCGCGGCAATCGAAGAGGGCGTTCCGGCATCCGTGCTTACGTCAGCGCTGTACTCACGGTTTAGCTCGCAGGGTCATAACCTGTTTGCGGACAAGGTCCAGTCGGCGATGCGCAAGCAGTTCGGCGGACACGACGAGAAGAAGTAGTTCTCCAAGACGTATCGATGGGCGCCGATCTTTTAGGGTCGGCGCCCATCGGTCTGCTTGAGGCCGCTTGTTAGAGCGCGACCCCGATCCTAGAGAGCGACCCCGAGCAAGGCATCGACAGCGCGGGAGATTACTCCGGGGCCGGAGTCATCATCACCGCCCCGAAGCCGCTGGTCCTGCGCCCACTGATCGACCGCGAGTAGAGCCGTCCTGGTGTCTAGATCATTGGCTAGCGCCGCGCGGACCGCAGCTAGAGTCTCGGTGGCAGATGGACCGGTCGGTGGTGCGACTGCGGCCCGCC
Organism: uncultured Actinomycetes bacterium; assembly: GCA_963821045.1. Taxonomy (GTDB): domain Bacteria; phylum Actinomycetota; class Actinomycetes; order S36-B12; family UBA10799; genus UBA10799. Next base: position 90,898 of record CAWGCB010000003.1, read on the forward strand.
AGAGCTCGAGGCGTTCTTGGCCGCGCTTGAGGTAATCGTGAGTCCACATCCAGTCATCGCGGTACTGGTGATCGAGTAGGGCAAGCCGAATCGCCATCGCGTCCACGCCATCGGCTAGTAAGTCCGACACGAACACCAGATTGCCCAGAGACTTGCTCATCTTCTCGCCGTCTAGACCCACCATTCCGGTGTGGACGTAGTGGCGAGCGAAGGGCCAGGAGTCCGTTGCCACCTGAGCCTGGGACGCGCCCATCTCGTGGTGCGGGAACACCAGGTCCGAGCCGCCACCTTGAACATCGAAGGACATCCCGAGTTTGTCCAATGCGATTGCCACACATTCGATGTGCCACCCGGGTCGACCTGGGCCAAATGGGGAGGGCCAACTCGGTTCACCTGGTCGGGCGGCGCGCCAGAGGAGGGCGTCGAGTGGATCGTGCTTGCCAGGACGTTGCGGGTCTCCCCCGCGCTCACCGAAGAGCTTAAGTTGAGTCGCAGGGTCGAGTGACGCGATTTGCCCGAAGCGGGGGTCGTCGTGGACGCGAAAATACAGATCGCCGTCAAGTTCGTATACCGAGTCGGCAGCCTGCAACGCATTGATGCTGTCGACCACCCAGTCGATCGACTCGACCACACCAACGTAATCGTCGGGTGGTACCAGGCGAAGCGCCGTCATATCATCGCGGAAAAGTTGAATCTGACTGGTCGCCAGATCTTGCCAACGCTCCCCTGTCGCGTCCGCGCGCTCAAGGAGCGGTTCGTCGACGTCAGTGACGTTTTGTACGTAGTGCACCTCTAGGCCCTGATCGACCCACTGCCGGATCAGCACATCGAACGCGAGATACGTCGCTGCGTGGCCGAGGTGCGTGGCATCGTAAGGAGTGATTCCGCAGACGTAGATTCGTGCCACGGGGCCGGTCGCGACTGGTCGGACCTCTTCGGTTGCGGTGTCGTAGAGCCGAAGCGGTGCCCCGTGGCCGGGAAGTGCAGGTATGGAGACGCGGGGCCATGGCTTCACCGGGGAACCATACCGCCTACGACATCAAAAGACGGGCCACGGGACCGCTGGGCCGCCGCCTTCTGGACCTGGGAATGCCCCAAGGGTGAGCAGGCGCTGGGCGCGGTCGAGCGTCCCATCCACTTCCTCTTGGGATAGAAACGGTCGCAGGCGTACCGCATGCTCTGGAAAGTGCTCGACGAAATGCGTGAGGTCACCTTCAAGCCAATCAGGTAGCGAGTCGCCTACGAACCCCCACAAAACGGTTCGCAGCTTGGGCTCAAGGTGGAACGTCAGGCCATGGTCTATTGCCCACAACTTGGAGTCGTCGTCAGGTTGTGACACCAACAGGTGCCCGCCTTTACGGTCGGCGTTGTTCGCGATCACATCAAATACCGCGAGGCGGCGTAGCGCGTCGCTGTCGCTGTGCGCAAGTACCACTGGATTGTCATGCTGATCGCGCGCCTGCAAGATCGCTCGCCAACCGAGCGGAACGTCTTTCGGAGCGAATAGATCAACATAATCATCAGCGGGTGCCGAGTCGATGAAGCTCTGACACATTCCGGGCCCGGCGGGGCCGTCCTCACGCCAGACCGTGACTGGTACGACCTCCCAGTCCAAGGCGCGCGCAAGTTCGTAGGCTGCAACTTCTCGCTTGGCTAGCGTCGCATCGGGGAAGTCCCATAGCGGCGCCTCGCCCATCGCAGGCTTGTAGACGGCGAGCTCGCCTGAGGTTTCCAACTCAACGACGAGGGCGTTATTGCTCGAATCAACTAGACGCCCGTGAACCCGCAGCTGCGAGTCGGTCAGCAGCTTGGCACGGTCAACGTCGGTAGCCATTGGCCCGTGGGCAGATGTGTCCATTGGGGTCGAGGGGAAGGTGGCAGAACGGGCAAGGTGGTCGGCCCGCAGCGACAACACGCTCGGCTCGAGTGGCGAAGGCACGCGCCGTCTGGGCGTCGATCCGAACCCGCAGGCAATCGGGGGCATCGGGGTCGGAATCATCTTCGAGGTCCGGAACATCGTCAGTCCCGCCAGCGTGCGCCTCGACGATGACCTGGTTGGTCTCGGCGTTCCAGCCGAGGCCAAGAGCCCCGACGCGAAAGTCCTCAAAGATGGGGGCCTCAAGCGGATCAATGTCTTCGACTGCTTGAAGCTGAGTGGTTCCGAGGACCTCTGGGTGGCGCCGACCAACCTCGTCGAGCAGCTCGATGATTTTCTCAGCGAGCAGCTCTGTTTGCTCTTTCTCCAAAGCAACGGAGGTGACGCGAGTTCCGCTGCGGGCTTGCAGGTAGAAGACCCGTTCTCCTGGCTCGCCGACCGTCCCGGCAACAAATCGTTCCGGCGGGTCGTAGAGGTAGACGGTTCGAGGCATGTTCCCTACCCTACTTTTTCTTCCGCGACTGACCGGCTCCCCCACCCACGACGGCATCTGTGGCCTGCGACGGGTTGAGGTACGCCAAGTCCAAACCAGTGTCATTTACCAGCTCAACGAACGGCCTTAGCGGCGTGTAGTTCACGATTGACAGGGACGCGGGATCTACAACGATGCGTTGGAACATGTCGAGGTGAGAGCCGAGGGCATCAGCAATCACCGACTTGATGATGTCTCCGTGAGACACAATCACCACAACCGCCTGGTCGCCAGCATCCTGGTGTGCCCGGCGTGCCCACTTTCGGCAAGCGGCGATGGCTCGAGTTGAGGCGGCGAGCATCGACTCACCCCCGGGAAAAGTAACGGCCGAGGGATGCGCCTGCACGACGGCCCAAAGCGGATCCTTTGCCAAGTGCTTGATCTTCTTCCCGCTCCACTTTCCGTAATCACACTCGTTGAGCTTTTTCTCTTCATGGATTTTGAAGGATGCCGCGCCATGCTGTCCGCGGGCAATAATCTTGGCAGTCTCGACGGTGCGCTGCAGGGGACTGGTGACGATGTGAGTGATCTGGATGTCCGCCAAACGTCGGGCGATATCTCCGGCTTGAGCGATGCCGGTTTCATCGAGGCCGACTCCCTCTTTGCGACCTGCCAGTATTCCCCGGGAGTTGGCGGTACTCCTCCCATGGCGCACGAGCAGCACTCTGGTCACGCGACCACGATATGGGCAGCGCGCGGTCGGACGCGCGCCAGCTCTCTATCGCTTGGCTGCGCCGACGTGGGCTCCCTCGCCACCTGACTAGCTGGAGACTAGGACTCCGGCACCCAAGAGAGCAAAGATGGCCAAGCCCGCGAACAAGCGGTAGACGGTGAAGATGAGGACCGAGTGGCTCGTTAGCCAACGAAGCAGCCATGCGATCGAGGCGTAGCCAACGACAAACGAGACGATAGTAGCCAAGATCGTTGGGCCCCACGGCACGCTTCCGTCAGCACCGATGTCTTTGGCTTCGAACAAGCCTGACAGGACGATCGCCGGGATCGACAACAGGAACGAGAATCTCGCTGCAGCCTCGCGGGTGAAGCCCAGGGCGCGCCCCGCAGTGATCGTCGCACCTGATCGGGAGACACCAGGAATCAGTGCGAGCATCTGAGCAAGACCAAAGATGAGACCGTCTCGCAGTGTGAGGTCCTTCTCCTCCTTGCGAGTGGAGCCGAATCGGTCGGCGACGTAGAGCAGGATGCCGAAGATGATGAGCATGCTTGCCGTTAATCGCAGGTCGCGGGCAACCGTCTTGATCTGCTCGGCGAAGGCAAGTCCAGCGATCGAGATGGGGATCGTGCCGACGATGATGTACCAACCCATTCGGGCGTCTAGCGTCCCCCGCAGCGACGGCGTCCATAGGCTCCGAGTCCAGGCTGTCCCGATGCGCAGGATGTCGCGCCAGAAGAAGAGCAGAACCGCTGCCATCGTGCCGAGCTGAATGAAGGCGGAGAACGACGCTCCCGGATCCTCCCAGCCAAACAACTGCGGGACGACGAACAGGTGCCCCGACGACGAGATCGGGAGAAACTCAGTCAGTCCCTGGACTATGCCCAGGACGATTGCCTCAATCCAACTCACGAATTAACTCAATCCTGCTTGGTCCACCAGCTGCGCCATGGTGCGGATCGTGTCCAACCGAGTCTCTAAGTCGGCGGCGTAGCTGGCCACCGTCAACGTGGTGACACCGGAATCGTTGTAGGCATGCAAACGCTCCTTGACGCGTTCGGGCGGACCGATCAGCGAGGTGTTGTCGATGAAGTCCAGCGGGACCGCGGCCATCGCCTCCACCTGCTTGCGCGATAGGTACAGGTCCTGGATTTCGGCAGCCGCCTCCTCGTAGCCCATCCGGGTCACAAGCTGGTTATAGAAGTTCTTGTCGCGGCTTCCCATTCCCCCGATGTAGAGCGCGGAGTAGGCGCGCAACGGCGCTGCGCACTCTTCGACGTTGTCCCCAAAGACCACGGGCACAGTTGGAACGATGTCGAAACCATCCATCGTCTTGCCGACCTTCTCGCGACCGATCGCGATACTGCTCTTGAGTTCGTCAGCGAACTCGGGGCTGTAGAAGATGGCCAACCAACCATCAAAGAGTTCTCCGGCCAGTTCGAGGTTCTTTGGGCCGATCGCAGCGAGGTAGAACGGAATCTCCTCGCGAACGGGATGAACCGTCAGCGTCAGAGCCTTACCTGGACCATCGGGTAGCGGCAAAGTAAAGAACTCGCCGTCGTACTTGACCTTCTGGCGCGAAAGAGCCAGTTTGACGATGTCTACGTATTCGCGAGTGCGAGCTAGCGGCTTGGCGAATCGAACACCGTGCCACCCCTCGGAAACCTGCGGACCGGACACTCCGAGGCCGAGGCGGAAGCGGCCGCCGGACAACGTGTCGAGCGTGGCGGACGTCATCGCTGTCATTGCCGGAGTCCGCGCCGGGATCTGGAAGACTGCCGAACCGATATCGATCTGCTCCGTTTGAGCAGCGATCCAACTCAGCACCGTCGCAGTGTCGGATCCGTACGCCTCAGCAGCCCAAACAACGCTGTAGCCGAGCTTGTCGGCTTCACGCGCGAGAGCGAGGTTGTCGGCGTCGTTGCCGGCGCCCCAGTATCCGAGATTCAATCCAAGTCGCATGGTCGAACACACTACGCGCAGTGTCTTTGGATTGCGGACGCACCACGCGGCTCAAATGCGTTTGCCCCCGCCGGTGCCTGCAGTAGCGTGGCGGCCGTGGAACAACGTGCTCTTGGTAGGTCAGGTCTCCGGGTTGGTCGGCTCGCGCTCGGAACGATGACGTGGGGCCGCGACACCGACGAACACGAGGCGCGTGAGCAGGTCGCGGCGTTCCTGGATGCTGGCGGGAACCTGATCGACACCGCTGATGTTTACGCTGACGGCGCTTCTGAGCGTCTCCTCGGTCGACTCCTGGCTGAGGACGGTCGTCGCGATCAGGTTGTGGTCGCATCCAAAGCCGTATCCAAGCCTGGGACCGAACGCCGGTTTGATGCTTCGCGCGGACACTTGCTTAGCGCCCTCGAGGGTTCGTTGCGCCGACTAGGCGTCGACACGATCGACTTGTGGCAGCTGCACGCTTGGGATCCGTGGACGCCGCTGGATGAGACGCTCGGCGCAATCGATGCGGCGGTGAGTTCGGGCAAGGTGCGCTACGTCGGAGTCTCGAACTACGCAGGCTGGCAGTTGGCCCAGACCGCGACGAGCTTGGACATGCGCACAACATCGCAGCCGCTGGTGTCGGTTCAGGCGGAGTACTCGTTGCTGCAGCGCGGCGTCGAGCGAGAGGTGATTCCGGCTAGTGAGGCCTTGGGCCTTGGACTGCTGCCCTGGTCGCCGCTGGGCCGTGGCGTGCTGACGGGTAAGTACCGCAGCGGGACCCCGGTTGATTCTCGAGCCGCGAACGCAGCGTTCTCAAGTTTCGTTCAGCCCTACCTGACGGACACGTCACGGCGCGTCGTGGATGCAGTGTGCACCGCAGCTCAAGGGTTGGATGCTCAGCCCGCCGAGGTTGCGCTGGCGTGGGTCAGGGACCAACCGGGCGTGGTCGCGCCGATTTTGGGAGCTCGCACGGCCGCGCAACTGAAGTCTGCGCTCGCAAGTGAGAAACTAGAACTACCCGAAGCACTGCGAGCAGCCCTCGACGATATCTCCCGCCCCGCGCGTGGATATCCCGAGTTCGGTTGGAACCAGAGGTGAGGTAAGTACATGGCGAGATTCTCAGCATCACCATCTACTCGTGCGTCCCGCATCCAGTGGGAGACTCGAGAGATCACCATGCCACCGTCAACGACGAGGCAAGAAGCAAAGACGATGCTGACTGAGTACGCCGAATACGGTCACTGGGAACTCGCCCGGCTGCGCCTCTACCGAGATGGGCGCCGCTGGGCGCTGCTTCGTCGACGCGCAATGCGTATTCGCCGCGACGAGCCTGACTATTTCTAGCTCGCCCTGGATTCCTAGGCAGCGCGCAGAAAACGGTCGAGCACCCGAACGCCAAACGTCAAAGCTGACACGGGGACCCTCTCGTTCACGTTGTGGAACATGCCGAAGAAGTCCAAATCAGCGGGTAGCAAAAGCGGTGAGAAGCCGAAGCAGCGAATACCTATCCGATCGAAGTGCTTCGCATCCGTTCCGCCGGACATCAGATAGGGCACGGGGTGCGCTCCCGCGTCTTCGCTCTTGAGCGCGGCTGCCATCGCATCGACGGTGGCGCCATCGAAAGTGGTCTCGACTGAGGGCAAGATACTGATGACCTCCGTGCTGATATCTGGACCGACGAGTTCTTTAAGGTGCGCAACGAACTCTTCTTGATGTCCCGGCAGATATCGCCCATCGATGACCGCACTCGCGGAGTCCGGCACGACGTTGGCTTTGTATCCGGCATCGAGCATGGTGATGTTGCTCGTGTTGCGCACTGTCGCTCCGACAACTCGACCGAGTGCGCCAAGCTTCTTGACGCAATCATGAGGGTCGTCGAGGTCCAGGTCCACGCCAGTCAGCTCTTGAACGCGAGTCACGAACTCCTTGGCAGCAGGGGTCAGATGGACGCTGTGTTGGTAACTGCCGACCTTTGCCGCAGCATCGCAAAGTTTGACGACGGCGTTGTCGTGGTGCAGGAACGACCCGTGCCCAGCGCTGCCCGTTGCCGCGATCTTCAGCCAGGTGATTCCCTTCTCCGCAGTCTGGATCGGATAAATCCGCAGGTCATCCTGGAACGTGACGCTAAAGCCACCCACCTCACCGACGGCCTCAGTCACGCCTTCGAAGAGTTCTGGACGGTTCTCCACGAGCCAGCCCGCGCCGTGAGCTCCACCCGCCTCCTCGTCTGGCAGCCAGAGCGCAACGACGTCGCGCTCTGGGGCGACACCGAGGCGAGCCCAGTTGCGAATGACAGCGAGCATCATCCCGTCCATGTCCTTCATGTCGACGGCTCCACGACCCCAGATCATCCCCTCATCGTCGATTAAGCCGGAGAAGGCGGGATGCTCCCAATCAGGTTCCGGAGCGGGAACAACGTCTAGGTGGCCGTGCAGGAGTAGGGCTCCCCGCTCGGGGTCTGTTCCCGCGATTCTGGCGATCACACCCTGGCGCTTGTCCCCTGTCGTCGTGAATCGCTCGCACTCGATACCGACCTCACGCAGTCGCTGCTCGACGTAGTCGGCGGCGGCCGCCTCCCCCGGCCCGTCATCGTTGCCATAGTTGGAACTGTCAATCTGGATCAGCTCGCTGACGAGTTGAGCGACTTCGAGTTCGGCTGCGGTCGTGTCGTGGTCGGCCATGGGTCCATCGTGGACTATCCGGCGTCGAAAACTTCTATTGGAGGGCCCGGGTCTGCTGATCGAATCGGTTCGGGGTGCACTCCTGAACCGGGCCAAGCCCGGGCACGCTATTCTTGCCCGGCACACTCGTCCGGGTGGCGGAATGGCAGACGCGCTAGCTTGAGGTGCTAGTGCCCTTTAACGGGCGTGGGGGTTCAAGTCCCCCTCCGGACACCGAAATGTGGGCTGCGGCCCAGACTATTTCCACCGCCGAATCTGGCGTCCCCTCCCCCGTAAATGTCGCTGCGCCCTCAGATTTCGGATCTCCGGGGACCCGTTGATTGGGGTCGACCGTGGGGCCGTGCTCCGGATACCGGAACCGAAACCGGAACGCACAGATGTAGGACCGACCGAGGAACCACTCACCAGACTCGCGTCCTATCCGAGCATCGCCAGAGGCTCCGAACGGACCCGGGAAGGGCTCTTCCCAGACCAGGGCGAATGCGTCTGCCTTGTTACGACACCGACCGCAGCCTTGGCACGCTCAGCAGACCGCGCGGCTCACTCTTCCTGCGAGGATGCGCATGTGACACGGATGCGATTCAAGAGACTAGGCCCACTCGGTGCGCGACGATTACTGCCTGGACCCGATCTCTGGCGGGCAGCTTCATGAGGATTCGGCTCACATGTGTTTTGACAGTTGACTCGGCGAGCACAAGCTGACCGGCGATCTCAGCATTGTTCAGACCTTGCCCAATGAGGGTCAGCACTTCGATCTCCCGCTCCGTCAAGTAGGTCAGGTTTGGGTGGGAAGCGACGTCTGCCGCTGGATCTGAATCAGGGGCCGAGGCTGCAGTCCCTCCCCCAACGATGCCGAGCACGTCAGCCCCCCGCGTTACGGAATCGAAACCAGGTCCGAGCGCATCCAACAGACGTCGCATCGCGCTTGGCGACAACACCGAATCCCCGGCTGCAACCGCATGGACAGCACGAATCATGTCGTCCGGTCCGGTGTCTTTGAGTAGAAATCCTGAAGCGCCAGCACGCAGCGCCGCAATAACGCCGTCGTCAGTGTCGAACGTGGTCAGCACCAGCACACGGGTTACAAGGCCTACTGTCGATGCAATACGCGCTGTCGCCTGCACTCCATCGAGACCAGGCATACGTATGTCCATCAGTGCGACATCGGGGCGTTCTGCCATCACAAGATCGACACCGGCGTAGCCGTCGGCGGCCTCCCCTACAACTTCGATGCCATCCTCTGCATCGATGAGCATTTTGAGTCCCGCTCGGATGAGCGCTTGGTCATCGACGATGACAACTCGGATCGCAGAAGTCACCGATGCTCCAGTCGACTGCTCAGCAGTGCATCGCTCCTCGGCAAGGTTGCCACGAGGCAGTAGATCGCGTCGTTCTCTTCTATCGTCATCGATCCGCCGTAGATTGCGAGTCGCTCGCGCATTCCGAGCTGACCCGACCCCGACCCCGAAACGCCGAACGTCTGCTGTCCAGACAAAGCAAGCCCATTGCTTACGGAAACCCGCACAAGTTCCGCGGCATACTCAACCACTACCTTTGCTTCCGATCGGTCCCCGTACTTCACCGCATTGGTCAGTGCTTCTTGCACCACGCGGTATAGAGCGAGTTCAGCTCCCGGTGCCAGCTCGTATGGCTCGCCGCGGACGTCCAGCTGAACGAGCACTCCTCCGGCCACTAACCCGCCGACCAGTTGTGGCACATCAGATAGCCCTGGGGTCGGAGCGTCCGCAGCAGGATTACCCGTCTCGGGTGTCCTTAATACGACCAGCATTCCTCTCATCTCGGTCAAAGCATCTCGGGCTGTACCGCTGATAACGCCAAGCGCCTCCTTGACCCGGCCCGGGTCGCGATCTGCTATCCGCTCAGCACCCGCTGCCTGGAGGGCGACGATCGCGAGTGAATGTGATACGAGGTCATGGATGTCCCTGGCGATCCGTGCCCGTTCGGCCGCTACGGCCTGTGCTGCGCGCAAGTCGTTCTCACGCTCCACAACCGCAAGACGCGCCACGAGTCCTTCTCGATACAACCTTTGTGCCCTCACGCCACGAGCCCATCCAACGATACTCAGCAGTGTCACCGACCCGAGAAGGATCGGCAAGACCTGGTCGGCGGAAACCAGCAGCAACGCAATGAGGGCGATGACTGTTCCTGGGACCAACCAGTCACGTACCCAGTCACGGCGATCGTAAGCCGCAAGACAGAACAGTCCTGGCGGGAGCAGGACGACCGCGACCAGGTCAAAGCTTATCGGGGTCATCATGATTGCTGTCGCTACTAGTGCGGAAAAGATGATCATTGGTTGCTTGCGGCGAAGACGTACTGCGAACATTGAAGCCGCAGCAGCAACCGTCGCGCCAACCGCAAGCGGTATCGGCACACCCGTGACGATTCGCGGCAGCACACAAGCCACAAGCAAAGCCCCGAGGCCCAGATAGAACAGCAGATCGACGACCCGCGCAGTCCAATCTGGTGCGCCAGCTTCCGACTGCGCTATCTCAGCATCTTTCACTCCTGCATCCTCCCACTGCCCGACAGATTTTGGTTCAGCCTGCGGTACTAGACCCATAGACGGATACATGCTCTAGCGCCTGGCGCGAATATCAAACCGAGGTCTGATGCGCATTTGTACAGCGAACAGCACGATGGAGTTACACCCCGGCAAGTTTGACCGGGCGAGACTTAGGAGTCCTGAATGCAGTACGCCACAACGCCGACCACAACCACTTACCGAGTTGCCTCGCCTCAGACCCCGACACGAGCCGCTGTGAGCGCACGCTCACTGTCGAAAACCTACGGCACGGGCAGGGCGGCAGTTCATGCTCTGCGCTCGGTAGATCTCGACATCGAACATGCCCGCTTCACCGCCATTATGGGACCGTCTGGATCGGGTAAGTCAACGCTGCTACACCTATTGGCCGGCCTCGATACTGCGACATCCGGTTCAGTCCAGGTCGGGAATCAGCAGTTGGGCCTGCTGCGTGATGATTCCCTCACCCGACTCCGTCGCGACCGATTCGGTTTCGTGTTCCAATCGTTCAATCTCATACCAACCCTCACCGCCGAAGAAAACATCAGGCTGCCGCTCGACCTGGCGGGCCGCGGGCCGGACCAGCCGTGGTTCGACTACGTGGTCGCCACGATGGGTATCGCAGATCGCCTCAAACATCGTCCTGGAGAAATTTCCGGTGGCCAGCGTCAGCGTGTAGCGATCGCCCGTGCCCTGGTCACTCGCCCCGAAGTCGCATTTGCCGATGAGCCGACTGGGAATCTCGACTCGACATCGGGAGCCGAGGTGCTGGGCTTGCTACGAAGCGTCGTCACGCACGCCCACCAGACAGTGGTCATGGTCACTCACGACCCAGTAGCCGCTGCTGTTGCCGATCGCGTCGTGTTTCTCGCTGATGGCGTGATTCGTCACGACTTGGCCGCACCTGGACTGGATTTGATCGTGGCAACCGTAGCCCAGAGCGGGGTTTGAAATGAATGCAGTAGCTAAACTCTCCCTTCGTTCGATCGCTGAGAACCGCGACCGCTACGTCCTGGGTTGCGTAGCAGTATCCGTCGCGGCTGCCTTCATGGTCGCCGCAAGGATGGTGACCGATGCCCTTAGCACCCAGTTGCGTAGCGCCGGAGTAGCCGAGACTGGGACTTCTTCAAGCTCACTCTTCCTACTGCTCAGCGCCTTCGGACTCATTGTGATAATCGCTGCCGGATTTGTCATCGCCAACTCCTTTCAAACCATGGTGTCGGCTCGGGTTCATGAGCTCGCGCTGCTGCGCACGATCGGCATGCGAAGTCGACAGACGTTCTATACCGTCGTAATTGAGGCCCTGGTCCTAGGGTCCGTCGGGACCGTTCTCGGTGTGCTTCTTGGAACTCTGATTGGCTGGACGATCATCGCCGCCACCATCACTGGGACTGCACTAGCGGCCCCTAGCGCTAGTGCGCTCGTCTTGGCGTCCATGGTCGGAGTTGGCGTGACCACAGCGGCCGTGTTGTCCCCCGCCATCCGAGCCTCGCGAGCGGCACCAGTGACCACCCTGTCAGATGCCGAAACGATTGCGGGCGAATCGCTGGGCTGGTTGAGAACGACAATCGGAGTCGCCGCACTGACCTTGGGCCTGCTCATGGCCATTGCGCCGCTCACCGAGGATGATTTGGCAGTATTTTCGTTCGTGTTCGGGGCACTTGTCTGCTTCGCTGGACTGTCTCTGCTGGGACCAACGTTCATCCCACCACTGGCCAGAGTCATGGCTCCGGCGTTTACCCGCGGGCTCACCCGGCGGTTGGCGACCGAAAACCTTACCCGCAGCCGCCGCCGTACCGCAAACACGGCGATGGCGATCATTCTAGGTGTGGCTCTCTTTACCGGCGTTAACGTTGTACTTAGCAGTGTCGTGACGCAGGCCAGGGCGCAGGGTTACTCGCTGGATGATTTCAACGAAATCTTTCTGCTCGCGTTCGGTCTGACAGGCCTCACCATCGTGGTCGGGCTAATCGGAGTTTTGAATACTGTGACGCTTTCAATCCGTGAGCGGCGCAGAGAGTTCGCACTTCTGCGTGCGGTGGGGATGACCTCTAGCGAGATTCAGCGAACAGTGACCCTGGAAGGTTTCTTAGTCGGCTTTGTCGGGGTGACTGTCGGCGCGGTCCTGGGCGTCATCGGCGCAGCTGTCCTGCTCATCCGCCTGGGCGGGGCCATCGGCCTTTCGCCCCCTTGGTCCACTCTAGGGGTGGCTGCGCTGGGCACCCTCGGAATCATAGCGATAGCCACGCGTTTATTGGCCGCGAAAGCATCGTCCTGTCAACCCACCCTGGCCACTTCATGAGCCGCTAGAGCGCGTCTCTGCCGGTTACTTGAGGCCGAAATTCAGGCTGCCGCAGATCCCGAGCGCGCTGCCCGCCACTTACTTGTCACTGCCTACGTCGAAGTGGCACTTATCGTTGCGGTGGTGTTCCTGACAGCATGGCTGATTGGATCTTCGGCCAACGCCTGAGTCCTCTTTCCGACCCACTCTTGTACTACTCGTCTGCCGCCTCACCCGATTCAAGTAATCCGAGTCCTAGCGAAGGACGCCGATTTCCGCTAGGAAGAGAACGATCGCGTTCATCGCTGGTCGACGCGCGAACTCGTTCTTTAGATGCCGCGATCCCATTGTTCGCGCAGTGGGGAACGGGCTGTAGGACAGATCCCAGTGATTGGCGTGAAATATGGCTAGGCGCAGTGCGTCTGGCGACGGTAACGCGGCCTGCGCTTGGGTCAACTGCATGTCGTTGTCCTGATCGTATTTGTCGAGCTCGAACGTGCCCTCCCGCTGGAAGTACGGGACCTCGAACATCGATGTAGAACCGGTGAAGTAGAACTGCGGAATCGGTAGCTCATTGATCGCTGCGCCATGATCGGATATGAACTGATCGCGGGCGGTCGTGGTTAGCGAGTTAAGCGCGCCGAGCACGTCGTACTCGCTAACGCGGCGATTGATCGCCTTGATCTCGGCGACTGGTGCCAGTCGGAACACCTGCTTGCCCACGGCGCTCGTCGTGAGGTCAGCGATCTGGTTGTACATGGGTAACGCTTTGAGCTTCTGGTAGATGTCGTTCGCTAGGTAGCTGCCACCAACGGCTCCGGCCCAGCCGATGACTGCCCTAATGCGGGGAGCCAGATCCGGACGCTGCGCGAGCAGAGCCAGGATGTCTGGCGACCCCTTTGAGTAGCCGATCAAGATAATGTCGCCAGGCGCCTTCGGGTCGTCTTGGGCAGTGACCAGCTGATCCGGTTGACCGCCCGCGAAACCAATACCTTGCTCGATAGCGTTCTCTAGGTCTGCGACGTTGGCCTCCGCAGAACGCATTGGGTGCGAATCACTCGCAATGACCCTCACACCGAAGCGCCGGGTGATTCCTGGCCACACGGCCTGAAATGCAAGATCTGGCAGGAGCCCGGTCAGCAGACCTGGAGCGAAGACGATTGTCGTGTCTCGTATCACGGGAATGGCCGCATCGGGCATCGACGTTTGGATCTCTTCGTCTGTGATGTGTCGAATCATGCGTTTGGCGACGCGTTCCCGGGTGTCGCGCGGGTCAACTAATCGCAAGGGGAATGGGGCTTGTGAGTGTTTGACCGCGTCCTCGTCATCGACGGCCTCGCTGATGAAGATGTTCCGGAAGCGCCGTCCGAGCCAGTCACGAATGACGGGATCCGCCATCGCCGCATTCGGGTCGGCATCCATGGCTAGCCGGACTTTCGCGATCACCGTAGCGTAGTCCTCGGCCTGCAGAGCAGCTTCGATGTCTTCTGATACAGACGGGGATTCTGGTTCATTATCTTGTGGCACAGCATCTCTTTCCTACGTCGCGTGATGAGTTACTCCTCGCACTTGCCACTAATGTAGAGCGATCGGCCGTCCTACGCCCATCTAGCTATTGCTGGGACGGTTCGCCAAGGTGTACCGGACCGCGGTGTCGAAGGTTGCGGAACCGTCGCTATCACGGTGACTATCGAATCTGCTGACCGCTGCGGCCTGCACCGCCTCGCGCTCGGCTTCGGGGACCGCCATCCACATCGCACGTTGGCCGGTTGACCACGAGAAATCCAACCACTGTTGCGCATCGGCGAACCGAACGGCGATTTCTCGGTTCTGCGTGTGGACGTTGGTGAATCCTGCGGAGCGAACTAGCTCCTCCATGCCGGTCGCAGACGCAAACGGAGTGTCAGCGCCGGCCGTGCGTGGATCACGCAGTTCGGGTGGCAGGTAAGGCTTGAGGACTGACTCGATGTCCTCGAGTCGAGGGTCTGTCGGACCGAACGTGGTGACGCCCAATCGGCCACCAGGAGCCAGTAGGGGGCGCCAGGCGGACAAAGCGGCTCCCGGGTCCTCCAAGAAGAACAGCACGAGCGACGACGCGATAACGTCAAACGGTCCGGTCACCGGAGGCTGCGTCGCGCCACCGACAATGAACTCAACATTGCCCAGGCCACGTTCGCGGGCATCCGATCGAGCCCGGTTGATCATCCCTTCCGCAATGTCGATTCCCACAACTCGACCGCTCTGCCCCACAGCCTGGGCGGCCGGCAACAGCACTGCGCCTGTGCCGCAGCCGATGTCAAGCCAGCGCTCACCAACGCGAGCCGGCATCGCATCGAGCAGGCCCGTGGCGATGGGCACAAAGAAATCCGCCCCAGACTGGTCGTAGCCCGACGACACTGCGTTGAAGAGGTGTGCGACCTTATCTGGACCCATGTCACTCATCGCTAGAAAGTAGCAGCCGATTCAGGGAGAAGGTGACTGCGAAGTCTCCGGGTTCGGCGTGACTGGCGCAGCGGACGGGGTCTCGGAGGGTGGCTGGGGACTGGAGGGTGTGGGTGCCTCTGTCGACTCTTTAGGCTTACCGGGTTTCTTCGGCTTGTTCGGAGATTTGCCGGGTTTCGTTGGTTGCGCTGGTGCCGGCGGCTTTGCTGTCGGCTTCTTCGGCGGGTCGACCGGCTTGGCGGCCGCTAGCGTCATCAGCGGGTTGCCAACGGCAGTGAAGGCCCCGTACGCCGGTCCCCGTTTGTTTGAGTAGAGCGAATCAACGATCTGTAGTTTGGACGCGCACACCCATGGCCCCCACCCGCCGCGAGCGCGCCATAGGGCCGCAGCAGCCGGAACGTTGACTTCTTCTCGCAGAGCAGCGTTCTGAGCCTCTGTTTTGGTGCCGAATCGATAGTTGATCAGGCCCAGACTGCCCTGCAATGTGCCACCATCATTGAGCTGAAACACGCCGAAGTCGGTAGTGCCGTCGCTGTTAGTCGACCCAACGAGATTTCCCTGCCCAGATTCGCACTGCGCGACAGCCATTGCGTTGCCAACTTCGTCGGCGGGGAACGAGCGCTTGACGAGCTTGAGGATTCGCGTCTGCGAAGGCACTGCAGTCGACGCGACCGCACTGACCTGACCTGAATCCGCTCGCGGGTTGTCCGCGCCACCGTCCGCTGGGACTGCAGCAGCCGCTAACGGCTGGTCCTGGACCGGCGGTGGGGTGCCCATCGGAAAGAGTTGCACAGATCTCGACGTTGTAGCCGTGGACTCGGTGGCACCAGCCGCAAGTTGAGAGCCCGCTGTCGCAGACTCCGCATCAACGCCTGTCACCGCCACCGTCGCACCACCAATAGCTATGACGGCAGCGATCGTGGCTGCGCCAATTAGGATCGGTCGACTCAACTTGGACGCGGAGTGGTCAGGAATCTGCTTCAACGCGGCCATACATCATGTTTCGGCCTAACTTGCCAATTCCTCAAGTCGGGGGAACCCAAATGGGCGCAATTACCAATAGATCCGGGCTATTTGGCGCGAGTAGAGGTCGGCTGCGTGCTGCTTCGCATCCCTAGCATCTGGCGGACGTGGGAACGAACTACTGAAGTTGAGCAGTCGGAATGCCGAAAAGAATAGGGAAGGATCGGATCTGGAGGACATCATGCGAGTTTCACGAACAATCAGCGCGACTGTCTTGGCGAGCGCCTTGGCGTTGTCGGGAGCAGCTGGTGCGAATGCTGCTCCGGGTGGGAGCGACAACGCAAACAGCAAGCCGACCCAGTCCAACAGCAAGAGCGAGTGCCGCAAGGACGCAAAGGCAGAACTGAAAGCTGCCATGAAGTCTGCCCGGCAAGCCAAGAAGCAGGCGTACCAAGATGCGAAAGCTGCTTGGCTGGCGAGTACCGTCGATGAGCGCGCCGAATTGGCGAGCGCCTTGGAATCAGCAACAACCGAGCAGGAGCGAGACGCTGCTCGGGAGGCGTTCAGCGAAGCGACAGCACCTCAACGCGAGCAGCGTCAAGATGCAAAGCGTGCGGCACGTGCTGAACGCAAAGAGGCCAAACTAGAGGCGAGGGCAGCTTTCAAAGCAGCCAAGGCTGTGTGCCGTACAAGCTAGTTGGCCGCCCAAACTGACACCATCGCGACCACGAATAAGGCAGGCACCAACCGGATCGACCAAGTGTGGAGCCGTTGGCGTTGCAGCGATATGCCGAGATCCGCACTGCGGCCTCCCTCGTATCTCTGGATGACCAACTCGCCGATCACAGCGAGGAGCAGCACGAGTGCGATCGTCGCGTAGATAACGCCCATGAACTTGTCCAACAGTGTCAGATAATCGGTCTGCTCGATCGTTGCTGACACTCCCACCCAGAACAGCAACATGCCTAGCAGCGCCGTACCGCTAGCTCGGAACTGATCGCGTGGATCTCGCAGGAGTAACGATGCAAGGGCCACTAAGGTCATCGTCAGCGCTGGTAGCAGCACACTGAAGCTTGAACTCATGACGTTTCGGTCGAGATTGATGTCGAACCGCAACTGCGAAAAACTATCTCGATCCAAATAAACGTGTTCGGTAGTGCTCAAGTCCCAGCCGGTCACATTCCATCCCGAGACCGTCAGTCCGTCCTCGAGCCCGCTGAGCCCGCGCACCGGATTGAAAGTGACCAGCCGCGAGTCGGCATCCGCGTGCTCGATCTCGATCGGCAGTGCCTGTTGGTCGAACGGATACTGGCGCAGGTCGGGAGTGAAGTACATCCGCGCTTGCACCGACCAGAGCTTGCGGTCGTCGCCGGTGTAGACGGAGGTGACTCTGTTGACCGTTCCGTTGACGACAGCGAACTCCTTCCACTGGCAGTCCCACGGGCACCGCATCCCGACGGAGAAGTAAGCGTCGAAGGATCCGTTCTGCATGTCAATCTGCTCGACTCGTTCGACGAAGATCGCCGCATCGACCGTACCCTTCGCCGCGATATTGGGCGGTCTGGGAGGACCAGGATCATTCTCGTCAGCCAGGGCACCCGATGCTCCGAAGCAGATCAGGAACAGGACCGCAATAAGGGCTGCGGGCGCAGATAGCCTAGCCACGCGTGACCGCCGTTTGGGCAGCAACCGCGCAGCCCTAGCCGCCATAGCTCTGACCGTGTCCACAGTCCTGTGACTGTAGCGCGGTGAACGCCGATTCTGCCCGATGGCGGCTATCGATCGAGAGCGGCGATCGTCGCCGCGATGAAGTCAGACTTCGCGGATTCGCTGGCGAATCCGGTGCACGACGTGACAGGGCGCGAATCGAACTCCTCGGACAGCAGCAATCGTGCAGCAGTGTTATTGGTCTGGGAGCCAAATTGGTAATCAGCCGGAATCGTGACGTTGAACCCCACTTCTGAGCAGGTGTACGCCTGCGGATCAGTCACGTAGCGGACGGTGTGGGCGTCAAACGGGTAGATACCGTCTTGTGTGAACTTCTGGGTCCAGAAATCGATCCAAGGGCCCGCCTGTTCGGCAAAGTACGACCCGGGTTGCCCAGTCAACCCGGCGATGGCATCCGCCGTCACCAAAGCCGAAGCCGAGACACCGAATGTCATGAAGGTAACCGGGATATCTGTTTGTTCGAGGACGACCTGCGTGGCTCGAACGTCCAAACCGAAGTTCAGATCGGTCACGGGAACTCCGTTGATCTCGAGCTTGGTGTCGGGCTCGGCTCCCATGAGGGCGACGATTCCACCGATCCGCGAGGCTGCCTCTGGGTCGGTCAACTGTAGGCAGGCTACGGCAGTCAAGGGGGCGATTCCCAATATCAGGAGATCATCGTGGGCCATGGCTTGCTGCGCTAGGAAATCGACCCCTTCGGTCTTGCATTCCGAGACGACCGCAGTGCCCTCGAAAGTGACTTGCGGGTCGGAAAGCGCCCGGCGCGCACCCTCCTCGATGGCGGCGTCGATGCCAGCCTCTCCGAGGAAAGCCGGCGTGGACCATACCGTCTGTGGCGGCGCGATCGTGTTTCCGAAAGTCGTCACAATGCCCTGAATATCGAGGGCCTGAGAGGCATCGGCCAACGCCAAGGCCATCGCATCGTCAACGTCGGAGGGACCTGCGCGCCAGCCACCAGCGAGTCCCAGTCCGAAGTCCGATACCAAGACCGTCGGCCGCGCATCGTTGTCGGCACTAACAGACGAGCAACCAGCCACCCCCACAGTTGTAGCGAGCGCGAGAAACGCGACGACTGGCATCAGCTTCATCTTCATGCTGCGAGTTCACTC
>CAWGCB010000004.1:0-211490 GCA_963821045.1 uncultured Actinomycetes bacterium
GGTATCGCTGTGATGCGCACATTTCAGCTCCGGTGCCCAATGGCTCGTTAATCATTCGACCCTAGATCCTCCGACAATCACCGCCCTGCCTGGACCGGACAGTGACTCCCCAAGTTATCTGGGAGCTGCCGGTACCCTTACAGCTCCGCTGCGCAGTGGCTTCGAGATTCTCTTCGCCAGTGTCTTGGCCGTCACCAAGGCCAGCGCATATTCCGCGTGGCCAGCCGTTGCGGCCGTCGCGGGTGCCCAGCAGCAGCATCGACGACTGCCCTCGCTGAGGCTGCGAGATGCGGGCGAGTGTTGGCAGTGATGGCGGGGGTCCTTGCGGCTCTCGCACCCACTGCGGTGTTTCAGATCGCGAACCAGAATGGGGCGCTCATGCTGGGCGTAGCTCTCTTGCTCGCCCTCCTAGCGGCCTGGTGGAGGGCGCTCGGCGCCCCTGGCCAGGTTTGGCACTGGCGCTCGCTCGTATTAACTGGGATCCTGCTTGCGGCAACCATCGCGACCTACTTCTAAGGCCTCGTTGGGATTTGGCTCGCCCTATTGCTGACTGCGGTCGTATTCATCCGAACCAACGGATTCGGATTGCTGCTGCGACGACTCCTGACGATCGGCGCTGTCACGGTGGCTACCGGCGCTGTTGTCTCACGGTGGCATTGCGATCTGTTTCTGTCGTGGGATCTGCCGACGCTGCCGACTTCCGGTCGCCCTTCATCGACGCTGGACTCGCCGATAGCTTCTCGTGGATCATCGGGATAACGACCTATCGAGGGCAAGACGGTGCGGAGCGGCTGCCCTCGAGCAGCATCGTCCCCATGCTCCTACTGCTGGCTCTAGCTGTTGCCGGGATATCTCTAACCCTCTTAGTGAGGAGATTCTGGCCGATCACAGTGGGTGTTGTATCGAGTATCGCGCTGGCTTGGTGGTGGTTTGGGCCGCAGAACCAAGTGGCGTATACACACCGGCGATTTATCGAATCTGCGGCGGTTCTGATCGTTGCACTCATCGCAGTTGGGTGGGCAGCGCTGCCCCCCATATATGCGAAAGCGGGCGGCCAAAGCGGCGAGACACCGCGAATCCTTGGACACCGACTCACCGGCGCAGCAAACAGGCGGTCGGGCGCAAGAATCCGCGAAGAGGGCCAGGTCGCGCAACTCAAAGCGTAAGATGGTCTAAGCCAGTTGTCGCAATATCCTCGGTGGTTCTAGGAGCGGGTCTCATCATGATGTCCGTGAACGCCGCAAATGCTCTCGATTACAGAGAAGCCAGGGGCTACTCCCGAGACTACGAAGCGACGGCCAAGTTCCTTGAGGAACACCCAGGGGGGCTGTTGGTAGCCGCTCCCGCTCTACTGGACCAAGCGTGGCTCGGACTCGCCTTGGCCGAGAGGCCGAATACTCAGTTTCTTGTGCCGTGCTCATGTCTGGTGGGCGTTACGATGGAGCCTTACCTTGACGGCACTCGCCCAGATTGGGTTCTCATCGAGAAGGGTGGACGCGTGAAGGGCGATGTTGAACTAGTCGGCCAATCTGGGAAGCTCGTCCTCTACAAGGCGGGCACCGGAGCTTTCTCTGTCGAATCCCGCACCCTGTTTGGAGGCAGTAAGAGCGTGAACTACCCCGCACAAGCGAGCCTATGAGGCAGCCGCGCAAGAAGCAACTCACGCCGTTCACAACCGATGTACTGATCGCACTCAACTACTACACCCCCTACATCAGCGGCCTGACGAACGTTGCCCGCGATGTCGCGGAATACCTCGTCCAACAAGGACTCCGCGTGACTGTGGTCACGACACGTCACGATAAATCTCTGCCTATCCGCGAGGTAATCAACGGCGTCGAAGTGCGCCGAGCGGCAGTTATCGCCCGAGTTGATCGTGCCCCCATTTCTCCAACATTCGTGCGCGACGTGATCCGACTCGGGCGCCGTTCAAAGCTTGTGAACCTTCACCTTCCGATGCCCGAGGCGGGGGCGATCGCGGTTGGTCTTGGATCGAAGACTCCATTGGTGTTGACCTACCAGTGCGACCCTCCAGTTGGGCTCAGCCGGAGAGGTGATCTTGTCGCAAAGGCTCTTGATACTTCCCATCGAATCGCCACCAAGCGCGCCGATCGTGTTATCGCGAGTTCGCTTGACTACGCATCATCTAGTCGCGTCTTGGGCCCTCTCAGCAGCGACAAACTGCTCGCCATTCCACCCACATCCTGGCCACGAGCAGGGGGGAATCCAACCCTGCGCCAAACTGAAGACACCCACTTCGGGTTCCTAGGACGTTTGACTTCGGAGAAGGGTGCGGATGTTCTCGTTCGGGCGTTCCGGCGCGTGGCGCGTCCCGACCAGCGTCTGCTGATTGCCGGGGAGGGGCTCGCGGTTTCGGGTGATAGCGCATACTCAGCGGCGACCGAGGCGGCCGGAGACGACCGGCGGATCATCTTCCTGGGTCGCATCCCCGATGAGCAACTAGCTGACTTCTACGCGTCGATCGATGTCTTCTGTTTGCCATCAACCAATAGCTTCGAAGCGTTCGGAATCGTTCAAGTTGAAGCCTTGCTAGCCGGAGTTCCGGTGATCGCGTCGGACTTGCCGGGCGTGAGGACACCCACTCAGCAAACTGGCTTTGGCATACTCACCGTCCCGGGGAGTGAAGATTCGCTCGCGGAGGCGTTGGCTGATCCCGACATTGCCATTACCGCGGAGCGACAGGGAAAGGAGTTGGCTGCCGCCGCCCGGCATACGTTCGGAATCGAAAAATCACTGGCCCCCTACGAATCCATCTATGCCGAGCTTGCCGAGCGAGAGCAGCCAACTCGGATTAGGCAGAATCTGATGTTGGCTGCAAGCCACTCGGAAGACATGTTGGACTCCTACACCTCCGACTACTACGCAGCGAATGGTCAAGAAGGAGACCGCATCGCATTGAGGTGGTACGCATCTTTACTGAATCGATACGCGCGGACTGGTCCGGCACTCGACGTCGGGTGTGGGACCGGGTGGTTGGTCAAGCGCCTTTTGCGAACTGGACCAGCAGACGGGCTGGAGCACTCGCCATACGCTCGATCCCAGGCACAAGCGCGTAACCCTTCGTCAACTTTCTTCAAGGCAATCTCCGATGTCCCCGATCACCGATACACCAAGCTGAGTTGTATTCACGTGGTTGAGCACATTGCCGAGTCGGACCTGCCAGAACTGGTCCGGGAGTGGAAGCGTGTCCTGACGCAAGACGGGACGGTACTTGTCGTCACGCCTGATCCGTCTGGCGCCGGAGAGGCGATTCGTGGAGAGCAGTGGCGCGGCTACGACGACCCCACGCATATCACGCTCCGACCGCATATCTATTGGCGCAAGCTGCTGACAGAAAACGGATTCGAGATAGTCGCGGAAGGCTCTGACGGCTTGTGGGATCCACCGTATGGGTCTTGGCTGGTCGACCGCGCCCGCCTAGTCCCGATCGCGACCCAGGTCCTCGCCGGTCGAGTCTGGGCCAAACCTGGTTCGGGCGAGAGCGCCGTTATCGTGGCTCGGCTGGGCAAGAAGTCGTAGCGCCAGCCACCAACTGAGTGCAGTAACCGTTGGCACCTGCCATATTCACTTGCAGCTCACTACACAAGCAGGTCAAGGTCGTGGCGGACCATCATGTCGACGAGTCCCGCAAAGTCGACCTCGGGTTCCCACCCCAACACACGCCGTGCTTTCGATGGATCACCAATGAAAGCCATCGGGTCGTTCGGCCTCAAGAACGCCTCGTTGATGGCGATGTGCTCGCGCCACTGTCGATACTCCCGCTGCAGTAAACGCCGCCTCGACGAAGTCCTCAATGCTGTGCGATACCCCCGTCGCAATCACGAAGTCATCTGGTTCGTCGGCGCGCAACATCAGTTTCATGGCTTCGACGTAGTCTCCGGCGAATCCCCAGTCTCGGCGCGCATCCAGATTGCCGAGCATGAGCGGTTCACTCGATCCTGCGGCGATCCGCGCAGCCGCCTTGGTGATCTTTCGAGTGACGAACGTATCCGGGCGGCGGGGGGATTCGTGATTGTAAAGAATCGCGGCCGAGACAAACTGGCCGTTGCCGACGGGCCACGCGCGCCATCGCGTGAGCAAACGCCTTCACGGCTCCGTAAGGCGACACGGGGTTGATCGCTGTCTGTTCATTTTGGGGACTGACCTCGGGGTGCCCAAACATTTCTGCGGTTGAGCAGATCAGAACTCTCGGTTCCGCTCCTGAGGTGTTGGCGAACCCACGGGCCGCCTCCAACACCCGGACTGTTCCGGTCCCGTTCAGTTCGCTAGTCAATACCGGATTGTCCCAAGAAGCCGCGACAGAAGACGCGGCCGCAAGGTGGTAAACCTCATCCGGGCGCCGACTGCTCCACCGCTTCGCGCACTGATCGGCGTATCAGTGAGATCACCCTCGTGCAGGATGACATCCGGAACGAGATCCACGAGCCCAGGGACCTGTGGATCATCCTTCATGACGAACCCGTGGACTTCAGTTCCCTCGGCCGCGAGCAGTTCAGCCAGATAGGTCCCATCTTGCCCACTAATCCCGGTGATCAGGGCTCGTCGCTGACTCACAGGTTGTGGAGCTTCTTCTGCTCATCGAGATCGGATTCCACCATCATTTGAACTAGTTCCGGGAAGGCCACTTTGGGCTTCCACCCGAGCTTTTCCTGGCTTTGGTGGGATCGCCTAAGAGCAGATCGACCTCCGCAGGCCGCATGAACTTCGGATCTTGGCGGACGTATTGGCTCCAGTCCTCGATGCCCACGACGTTGAAAGCAGAGTCGAGCAGATCCCGGATCGAGTGGGTCTCTCCCGTCGAGATCACGTAGTCATCAGCCTCTTCTTGCTGCAACATCAGCCACATGGCCTCGACATAGTCCCCAGCAAATCCCCAGTCACGCCGAGCATCCAGCGTTCCCATGACGATCTCGTCCTGCAGACCGAGCTTGATGCGGGCAACAGCCCGCGACACCTTGCGCGTGACAAACTCCGGTCCGCGCCGTGGTGACTCGTGGTTAAACAGGATCCCAGAGCACGCGTACATGTCGTAGGACTCGCGGTAGTTGATGGTCGTGTAGTGGCCAAAGACTTTCGCCACGCCATACGGGGAGCGTGGCCACAGCAGGGTCTCCTCATTCTGCGGAACCGCTTGAACCTTGCCAAACATCTCCGAAGATGACGCTTGGTAGAACTTGGTGGTTTTCCCTGAGATTTGCTCGTAGAGCCGGATCGCCTCAAGAATGTTCAGGACACCTCGACCCGTGACCTCCGAGGTGAGCAAAGCTTGGTCCCACGAGTAGGCCACATACGAGATCGCACCTAGGTTGTAGACCTCGTCAGGAGTCGACACCTCAAATGCCCGCAGCAGGCTCGGGATGTCACCGAGGTCCCCGGCGAGCAGTGTCACCTCGGGAACCGTCCCTCGAACCAGCTGAGTTTTCGGGTTGTTCTGCCCACGAATCAGTCCGTAGACGTTGTAACCCTTGCTCAACAAGTAGTTCTGCCAAGTACAGGCCGTCTTGCCCGGTGATACCAGTAATCAGCGCGTTGGGCACGAAGGGCTCCATAGGCAGATGGTGAACGTCTGTCTCCGGCATGTCGACCAAGTGGGCCAGACGCGAAACTGAACGTACTCAGGTTCGATCCGTTTCTCGATGTCACTGCGATCGTGTCAATTTACGCGGCTGCGATCCCAGCAGGTAGACATCGAAGCGCTCACCGATGAAATCGGGTTCCCCTAGGCGACTGGGATCGCTGCCAGGTTGCGGTCCACCATTCTCCATTTCAGCGTCAATCATTACCCCTGCTGCCTCCAACTTGTCGAACAGAACAGCGCAGTACGGTTCAAGAGCCGCGTCTGAGGGGGCCGGGTCTCCACTAGCAAGTGCGTCCAACTGATCGAGCGTCCGAGAGATGGCTCCGTAAGTCCAGCTGTAGTCCGGAGCGATCAAGTACGGGACGTAGCCCCGATAGTAGAAATCGGCGCGTGCGGTCTGCGCGCCACTCGTGCGCGGTTTGAGTCCGGCTGTCACCGGCAACTGCAAAACCACGCAGCTTTCCGGACGGTTCGCCCTAATGAACTCCACTGCTGGATACTCCGCAAAAGTCGACGGCGCCGCGACACGACTTGTCTGGGCAAAGTTGTTCACTGCCCGTGTGTCGACGTAATACAACGAGAGCACGCCGACCGCGAACACCGACATGGCCACAGTCAGCAATCGTTGGGAATCCCTGCGCTGCGCCCCAGCGCGGATCCGAACATCGAGCCAAAGCAGGAACCAGGCCATCCCGAGCAGCGCCAAAACCAGCGATAGTCGCGACCAAGCTCGCAGCGGAGAACCTCCCGTAGCAATCGCCGCCAAACCCGCTTGAAGGTTCCCGAAACCACCTAGCAAGAAGAACAGCAACGTCGCGATGGACCACTGGCTCAAAGTCGTGACCCGCTCGTCGAGAGACTCCGGATAGAGCCGACGCAGCGCTGTACCCAGCAATAGCAGCACGACCACCAGTGCGGCTCCCAGCGCCGCGAAGATTCCTATCGGTTTGAACTCAACGCTGGCTCCGTCGATCAGATCGGCGAACGGCAAGAACGTGGTGTCCGCCAGCGGCGAGGCGAGTAGGAGGTCGACAAAATGTCCGCCATAGACGTTGGAGTCCCAGGTCGCCCGAAACTCCTCAGCCGGGGCCGACAAGAACAACCGGTAAATAGCAATCTGAACGACCCCGCCAAAGATTGCTGCGAATAGCACCACAGCTCTGGGCTTGACGGCGTCCCACGCTTTGGTTGCTGCTCCAGCGAGGATCACGAGGGTCAACAGCAAGCCGATGACGATCAGCCACCACAGCGACGAGAGCACTGCGATCACGACGACGGCCAAACCCCAGCGGATCCGCATGGTTGAATCCGCGCCACGCAATCGCATGCTGATCCCAGCAAGCAGTGGAACAGCGAACCAGGCAACGACGTTCAAGTGCCCAATCTGGATCAGACCTGCGGGTGATCCGCCGAGCACTACCGCCAACGGGATGGCTAGCAGGGCAGCACCTCCCGGCACCACTGAGCGGAAGAAGAACAAGCATGCTGCTGCTGTGACAGCACTGGTGATCACCACGCCCCAGAGAGCGGCGCGGCAGCTCCCTACTGCGAAACTATGGCCAATCGCCCACAGCAGTAGCGTGACGAATCCACCCTGTGGGGTGCTCCACAGTGAGTAACCCTCGGGCCAACCGAGATGGGTGTCAGTTCCAAACGGTCCGACACTTCCAGCGGCCTGCGCGGAAGCCTGGAACCATAGATCGTCGCCACCCAAAGCAAATATTCCCGAACCCGCGGCCCAGGGCTGGATGATCAGTGCCACCAGAGTTCCGGTGATCAGCGCCGTCGCTGCGTAGATTCCGAGTCTGTACCAGGCGGAAGAGTGGGGCTGCGAAGGTCGGTCGTTCGATTCATCGCCTTGCTGCGCCGCCATCTCGACGGGCGCATCTTGCGACCCACCTACCGGCACAAGAACTCCCAAAGATCAATCTAGCCCCGTCGGAGCGAACAGTCGCTAGCGTAGCCAAGCGGGAGCGATGAACGGGGGCTGAACGACTCCGATCTGGCCCCAGAGACTAGCCCCAGAGAGCCCAGCCCCTCGACTCGGCCCTGCACAAGGCTGGCCCGCTCAACTAATCTTGCGACTCCAGCCCCTGCGCCCTCGCTTGCGCGTTGCGCATCGACGGCGATTGCGGCCCCAGCACCAAAGCCAACGCCGCCAACATCGTCGAAACAGCGGGCTTCGCGACAGCCATCGGTACCGGCGCCACGCCCATCATTGACCGATAGTCACCAGGCAACGAGGCTGCGGCTCCAGCGAAAAAGCACGCCGTACGGCGGCCGGGCGGGCAACGGCAGACGGCGGGTTCTTGATGAATGCCACCGTCCTGTCGGTCGCCTCGCCACCGGTCAGAATCGGATCGAAACTGGCCAACTGCTCCGCCAACTCGGCAACCGAGCGTGGCGGATCGTCCAGCCCAACAAGCTCGCCTGCCATGGCCCATTCTTTGACGTACTGATCCTCACCGCCGGGAATCTCGCCACCCCAGATCCGATGTGTCGACAGGAACGAGTCCGTGAACGCTACGTGCACCCACCGCAGCAACTCTTGATCGCTGGCCGAATAGACGGCTTGCGCGCCATGCGAGTCGTAGGTCCCGCGCACCTTCTTGTGCATCCCACGCACTCGGGCGCATTCTCGGTCGGCCATCTTCTTGTCACCGAACGTCGTGACCGTCAGCCACCGAGTTGTCCCGACCAGGCGTCCAAGCGCATCGTCTTCGTAGCGCGAGTGCTGGGTGACTCCGGCGAGCGCACCGGGGTGCAGTGTCTGCAGCAGCAGCGCGCGGACGCCGCCAACCAGAGTCGGCAGCGAACCGTGCACCGCCCAAGTCGCCGACCCTGGCCCGAAGTAGCCGTCGTCAGTGCCGTGCGCCAACTGACGGACCCAGTCCGGTTGACCGTCCGATTCACCGGATAGCAGGTTGCGAAAACCCGCAGCCACCAGTTCTCGACCTTGTTGGACGAGTCGGCCCGGTATTGACTGCGCCGCTGCAGTGGTCAAGGCGCGTCAGGAACGGGGGGCGAAGGGATCCGTGGGGTCGGCAGGCGAGGTATCGGAATGCGGGGACTCGGGAAGTCGGGGGGCATGGGTCAAGCATGCGTCACGGCCCACCGTGGCACGAATCGACCCTCGCTCCGTGCTGCCGCACCGATGGCCCGTGCTGTCGACTCGCGCCCCTGTGTTGGCCCGCGCCCCTGCGAGTCGGGCTAGCGCTAGCGGGTGCTCAAGAAAGCGAACAGTGCGCCGACCCCGATCAGCAGCGCCATCGCAACGGCCACGGCAGTACGGGATCGCTGCTGCTGGTTCATTGGCACGTTAGGAGGTCTTGTTGCGCTGGTACTGCGATGCGACGGGTCCGGACTGCCCGACGTACTTGGAGTTCAACTCAGGATGTCCGTACGGCCTCTCCGCGGGAGCGTCGAGGGTGTGGAACGAAAGTTGCCCGACCCTCATGCCAGGCCAGAGCTTGATCGGCAGCGTCGCAACATTCGACAGTTCAAGGGTGATCTGACCGCGCTGCCAACCCGGATCAACGAACCCCGCGGTCGCATGGATCAGCAGTCCGAGCCGCCCTAGGGATGACTTCCCCTCGACGCGGGCAACGATGTCATCCGGCAGGCCGATCGCCTCCAGCGTCGTACCGAGGACGAACTCGCCGGGATGCAGGATGAACGCCTCGTCGGCGCTGACCTTGACTGACTCCATCAGATCCGACGGCTTGTTGAACGGGTCGATGACCTCGCAGGTGTGGTTGCGAAAGACCAGGAACTCGTCGCCTAGGCGAACGTCCACACTGGCCGGTTGGATTTGCTGCTCCTCCAGCGGATCGAGAATCAGCCTCCCCTCGCCTAGGAGTCGTCGAATCGTCCCGTCGCTCAGAATCATGGTGCGAGATTACCTGTGAGCTCGGTGAGCTAGCGTTAGGCGTGGCAGAAGTTAGGGGAGATCATGTCGAGACTGTCGGATCGTAAACGCACAATCTTCGCCATTGCGGGCGTGGTATCTGCTGTCGCGTTGACAGCGAGCGGCTGCGCAACCGATGCAGTGCGCAGCAACAACTTCACCGCACCACTCAACGACTTTCAGGTGCAGATCTCCAGCGTGGCCAGCGCCGGAACCGGTGAATCGCTTGCTACCGCTGTGAACAACATCCAGCCTCAAATCGAGCAGGACTTCAAAGCGATGGAGGCAGCACAGCAGTTCCTGCCCGAGGAGTTGAAGCCAATCGCAGCTGTCTGCATCGACCTGTCTAAACGCGTTTCTGCGTCCGTTGAGGCGATCGCAGTCGCCGAGACCAACAAGTCGCAGGCTGAACTCGACGTTGCCCAGCCCGAGTTGGAGGCCAGCATCGAAGCATTCCAAATGGACTGTGTCGATGCCTACAACGCGGCTACCGGCGTCTCACCGGACCCGCCAGTCGTAGCTGCCGATGGACGTGGTCTAACTGCGCACCAGTCCAGCTAGGCATTAGCCGGGCGGGATGCCCGGCATAGACGGCGGCAAGGTTGACCCCTTCGGATTGGGACCAAATCGGTTGTCGGGTCCGGAGTCCGAGACGTAGAAGATGAACAACACAATCCAGCCGATGAAGCACAGGAACCCGAGCCACCACCACCAACCCGACTTGTCAGTGTCATGGAGTCGACGAACCGCAACCGAGATTCCCGGCAGCAGCGTCACGAGGAAGAAGACTGAGCCGATCCAGCCGGTTTGGGTGTAGACGGTGACGTCTTCTTCGCCGCCGAAGCTATACGTCGTAGAAAACAGCCCGTCGAGGAATCCAGCGATCATCGACCCAATGACGATGAAGAGCACCCACCACCAGAACTCACTCCGGCGGGCACGGCCCTGGAAGGTCACGTACTTGGAGAAGCACGTTGAGATTGCCTGACCGAATCCCATAGATCTTCCTCACACTAGCTGCCTAACCCCGTCAACCGCATGCTTGCCCAATAGGTCCGACTGTCGCAACCTGACGAACTGCATTGTCCTCACTTCGGTCACTAATCTTGCATATCAGTAGGGGTCGAGACGGACAAGGGAAACTAGCATATGAAGAATGAAACAAACCGCCGCCGCAGGAGTCGCACTAGTCCTTGCTTTGGCAGGCTGTTCAGCGCAATCATCATCCGATGGCTCCGGCGACCAAAACGGTGCCCAGGCCAACGCCGCGAGTAACGGGTTCTGCGACCCATTCCCAGCCGGGCTCATTCCCCCAGACCCCTCGCCCGGCACGGTGCCGCCATACGGAGATCCGTCTCAGCCAGCGAGTTTACGGCGATGCGCGAGGCAGTAATCACTGCGGCACAAACTGACCAGTACTCCAAGACCGCCTACCTGTGCGCCGAGGGGTCACAGACCCCAGCAGCCTGCGATGTCGACTACTGGAACTTCGGTGGCACACCTGGAACGAGGAGGACTGCAACTTCCTCTACCTTCGCGTAGCTAACGATTACTGGACCGGCCTGCACGCCCATGGTGCTTGCCCAGTACACCAACTACCTAGGCGTCACTGCCGACGGTAAGGATCCGGCCAACCAAGAGGCCGGACCGCACACAACGGTCGCCGAATACGGCGGCGACTGGGTTGGCTACCAGCCGCGCGGATCCTCCGTCTCTTCGTTGCCTCTGACCGGCGGCAAGTTGGACGCGACATCGACCGCCGCGGCGTTGTCCAAGGTTGTCGCTGCCCCTGTCCCCGGCGCCAACCCAACGACCATCAGCCCAGTCCTGGCCGGAGCGGACATGTCGATCGACTGCTCCACCGTCTGGGTGTACTCGGGCGGCGCGTGGACTGCGACACCGATCGGATCTGTCACCCCCGCGAATGGAACATCATTCGCTTGCACCGGGACAGGCGAGGGAATCGGCACCGCATATGTCGAAGCGCAGCTGCTCGAACCGACTGCGACTCAGTGCCCATCGGAGTCAGCATCAAGGTGGCCTCCGACACGACGAACACACTGCGCAAGGACACCTCCGCACCATTTGAGTCCAGCAACGTGGTGTGGCCGACAGGTTTGACTGAGGTGACGGCGTCGACGCCGTATCCGCTGTCCATCCAATCCGGTGACGTATGCAAGAACGACACCAGCGGCGCACCTGAGAGCTGCCTGCACCTGTGGGTCAACAAGGGAACGAGCAACAAGATGGCGTGCCAGATCTGGTTCACCCTGGAAATCGATTCGCCGGCCACCTTGGAGACAATGACGAAGTACGGACTAGTCGACAGACGGCTACACGCCACACATCAGCCTGGCCAAACGCAAGGTGAACTCAAGAGGCCCCGCCGCCATACGGGACCGCTCCGGCGGGCACGCGCGATCCGTGCACGGATGCGGCGAATATCGCCGCTGGTAAGCCCGGCGTCGATCCAGCGACCGCTGCCAAGAAGAGCTAGAACCCGGTAAGGGAGCAAAGCAAGTGGCAAGTGCGGCAGGAGTGAGCCGGGGGCGCTGGGCTCAGGCGTCGTCGGCTGGCGACGCCTCGCACTCGGGGCCTCGCGCTAGCCCTAATTGCTCGCGGCCGCGGGCTGCTCGACCGCCGCAAAGCAGGGGCAGCCGACTGACCCGAACCAGGAGATCCCGGTGGCGTTTGGACTCAAGCGCGACCAAAGCGGTCTAGCTACGGCCGTTGAACTCGTGGTGCGCCAGGCTCTGCCACGCATTTCTCGTACCTGAGCGCTGCTGACATCGCTTCAGAGTTTGGAGCACCTGCCCAGGCCGCTGCGCAGACCCTGGCCACCCTGCAAGCCGCAGGTTTCGAAGGGAAGGTTGACCGGACCGGATCCATCGTGACTGGGTCAATGACTCCGCCAGAGATCAGCGCCTTCTTCGGTGAGGACATGGTCAACGTCGAGCAAGGTTCGGTCACGGTGGCTCAACCAGCTCGGCCAGTTTCCATTCCGGATTCTCTTGGCTCTCAGGTGGAGGAAGTGGCTGGGTTGACCATGCAGGTTGGCTCTACTACCGACCCATCCACGGCGACGTTCCCGCCCAACGAAACCTGTCCGACCCCAGTTAATTTGACCGGAACGCTTGCCTCGTTCTACAACATGGACGCGATCATCGAAGGGGGTTCCCAGGGTGAGGGAATCCGCATCGCAATGATTGAGATCGATCAACTCTCGCAAAAGGGACTCGAACTCTTCAGTAAGTGTTTCGACATCCGAATCGCACCCGTAACAAATCACCTGGTCGACCAGTCGCCGGCGGACGTTTTTGGTCCCACAGCCGAGGAATCCACGTTGGACGTCATCTCGGCGAGTCTCATTGCTCCTCGCCTCAGCGGGATCGACACCTATCAGTTCAACCCCTTTTCGCCGATCGTGTTTCCGCTCGCCGCAGCACTCGAGGCGACCTACCAACCGGGTGGTCCACAGTTCATCTCCAGCAGTATCGGCTTCTGCGAGAACGGCGTCAGTGAGAGTGCAATGGCCATGAGTGAGTGGCTGCTGATGTCCGCCGCCACAACCGGGGTGACAACGATTGCGTCCTCCGGCGATGAGGGCTCCTCAGCCTGTGCGCCCCAAAAGAAGGAGCAGGCCGCGCAGTACCCAGCCTCCTCCCCTATGTGACGGGCGTTGGTGGAACTCAGTTCATCGATGGCTCCGCCGGTGAGCCCGCTTCGGAATCAGTCTGGAACGCCAGCCGCGGTCTCATGGACGCGGGAGGCGGCACGACGGTGAGTCGCCTGCCCCGACCGGACTACCAGTCACTATTCAGCTACCCGGTGGTCGGGTGGTTCCCGACCTTGCACTGGTGGCCGCGCCCGGTGAGTTCGGGCCCATTCCTAGTCTGCACAGACACTGGCGTCTGCTCCATGCAGGTGGTGGGGGGCACCTCTGCGACCGCACCCGGGATTCGCCGCAGCGATGGGCTTGACGTTGGAGTCGCTGCAAAAATCGCCCGGAGCACCGCAGCGGCTAGGGGCACTTAACGAGACGATCTACCAGCTCGCGACTGACCCCAAGACTGCCGACACATTCATGGATGTGACGACCGGAAACAACGATCTGTACTCGGTCGGTTGCTGCACGGCAGGGCCCGGATACGACGCGGCTAGCGGTTGGGGATCAGTGAACTTCGGCAAACTACTCTCGAGTACCAGCAACTAATCGCCGCGGCCCCAGGTAGCTAGCACGTCTGAGTCGTCGATCAGTCTCAAGGCGAGTACCCGCCGCGCCCGTCAACTGGCGGAGTACGCCTTACTTGCGGCGAAGTCCCGGTTGAAGACTGCGAGCGCATTCTCGATGGAACCTGGGTCTCGAACGAGTGTGCCGAGCTCGCGTTCAATCAGCAGCGAGTCATCCAAGAACGGGTTCTCCGATCCGACGAAGGCAACGGCGTTCGGTTTGCCCTGATCCACGATGATTGTCTTGCTGTGGATGTACATGTACTTGGACGGATCAGCAAGTGATTGCGGTGCCATGACGATCTCGATCCCCGCCCCTTGGAGTTGGCCCAAAACAGGTTCCGCGATCGCCTTCTCGTTCGTTACGAAGCGAACCTTGACGCCTCGGTTGGCTGCATCCAGCAGCGGCTGCAACATCAGTGACGGGGAGGCAAAGAGTTGTACGTAGGCGTCAATCGACGTGGTAGCGGAGTTGATCAAATCCGTCAGAGCCGTGACAGCATTGCCTGGCGTTGGGTAGCCGTTACCGGCGGGCGCCCACACCAAGTCAGGGCGGTTCGAACCCGACCACGCAGAGTACGGTGGCCAGTCCTCATCGAACGTCGTCATGATGTTCGCGACATCCTTGGGATCAGTGTCAATCACGCCCATGCCACGGGTTCCGGCCTCGTCTGGGTCGTACGCAGATACGGCCGTGCTGAAGTAATCCGAGCCCAAGTTGAAGTCGGCAATCAGCGCTCGCCCGTCGGCTTCCTTACCGTCAGCGATGAACGCCTTCTCATGGAACCAAGCGAAGTCAGCGGAGGCGAGTTCGGCCTGGAAACCCATCTTGCGGAACGCCTCGACGTCTTCTGAGTTCTCTGCTCCACCCGGACCGTTCAGTCGGGTTCGCGACAACAGGATGCGTACCTCTACGCCGCGTTCTTTGGCGGCCTTCAGCGGCTCAGTCAGCTCAGTGAAGGTCGAATCGAACTCGAACATCGCGATATCCATCGTCTTCTTCGCCGAGTTGATGAAGTCCACCACCGGAGCTGTGCCGTCATCTGGCATGAACATAGTGAGCTGTCGTTCACCTGCAGTTGCAGCAGTCGGCGACGCGGAGGGCACAGGAGTCTGAAGCGAACTCGAACCAGAGTCGCCGCCCGATGAACAGGCGGTAAGTAGCAGCGCGCTCACAGCGAACGCGGCGGCTAGGCGATGGGATTTTCTGATCATGTTCGCACCTGCTGGGGGTTGATTTTCACGAGGTTGCTGTAGAGCGGAGGCATCTTGGAGATGACCTCGCGAAGCTGCGAAACCGATCCCTGTAGGGGCGGTTGGTAGAACTGGAACGGACTCGGCTTTGGCTGCGGGGCCTGCGACTCCATCGTGGATCCAAAGGCACCGAGACTCTCATAGCTGGTCGCTAACGTCGGGCTCGGCGCGTTCAGGAAGACGAACGTTCCGTACTTCGGACTCGTTAGCGTCTGCTGCGCGATGCTCTGCGTACTCGGATTGTTGACTAGGTCGAAGCGCACCTTCGAGTAGGCCTGGGCAACGTTCTGGAATGCCGTGGCGACGGGATTCGTGTTGAACGAATCGGCGAAGGCACACAGCAGGTTGCCGAATGGGTCGATGAAGGCCACCGCGTTGGTTGCTTTCGGAGTCGAATCCCGCAGGTCGGTGAGGATCTCCTGCAGTTTCTCATTGGGTCGCCGGAAGTTGTTCAGCTTGAGCGAGAAGGCACCGGAATAGACAGCCGTGAATGCGTCGCGGACCGCGCTAGCAGAGGGATCGAAACCCGGATCCTCAAGTTGATCGGGCGGCGTTCCGGTGTCTTTGCGGCTGGAGCGAACTGGTCCCGCGCTGTCTTGGTAGGTAGAACCGCAGTCGTTGAAGGTCTGCTGCGTGACGAGCGTGTCGGCGAAGAGTACGTCCGGCGGCCCGACGTAGGCGCGCCCACCCTGCACCCCGTAGTAGCCGAAGCGTTCCCTAGCCTGGCGCCGCAGCGGCTCTGGCAAATCAGCGAAGTCATTGTTTCCGTTGTAGTTGATCCCGGAGAAGTCGTCGGCAGCGAGCACCGCGACCTTGAAACCGGATTCCAGGATTGTCCCGGTGCACATCGCACACGGATCCAAGGAGGTAACCAGGGTGAGGGTCTGGGGCTCGGGCAACTTGAGCTTCTCGCGGTTCTCGAAGTACCAGTAGGCGAGTTGACGTTCCCCGTGGGCGGTTGGGTCGAAAGTGAATGCCTCGTCCGGACTCTGCTGCGCATCTGGACTCAAACGTTGCACGACGCGATTGGGGATGGCCTGCAGCACCTTCCCAGAAGACGTCTCGATCAGCGCACCGGCGATCCCAAATGCGCCCGTGCTGGCCGCGTACCTAGCCATGTTCAGGACCAGTTGACCGGCTTCTTCGGCATTGGAAACCGTGGCTGGATAGCTGGGAGATCCGCTGGGTGTTGGACTGGCCGTCGGCGCCGGGCTGTCGGTACTGCAGGCCGACAGCGAGACCACGGAGAGGGCACCGAGAGCCGCTCCAGCCTTAAGCAATCCGCGTCGGCTCATCGAGGGAGCCAAGCCGAGCTTGGACGTATCAGATGTCCGCATAGCTACAGGCTAGAGAATGTTACTCGCGGTTGCCTTTCGTCACCGTTGCCTTTCGTCGCGGTTGCCTTTCGTCACCGTGGCCCTTCGTCACCGTTGCCCACCGCCACTGACCGACGCCGAGCTATCCAAGGGCACTTCATGCTTGACTTGGCAAGGTCGCCGAAGAAGCCAACGAGGGGTGCCAACAAGATGCGCGTAGTCGGAGGAGTTCACACTCGCTTCGCCGCGTTCGGCGCAGGGGCAATCCTGCTCGCTACTTTGGGGCTTGCGGGCTGTTCAACCGACTCATCCGGATCAGCTCCGCCCAGCGCGCAACCCTCCAGCGGAGCGGTAAAGACGGACACGATCCAACTCGCCGCGATTGAGCCGGATGACGGGGTGCAACCCGTACTTGACTTCATCAAATCGGCAAAGAAGTCAGTCGACTACTACATCTACGAGTTCGACCCAACCTACAAACCAATGACTCGCGCACTCATTGAGGCCAAGGACCGCGGCGTCACCGTGCGTGTTCTGCTCTCGCGGCAAATATACGGCGAGCCGAACGCATCGAACCACAACGTCAAGGACCGCCAGACCTTGCTCGACATGGGGATTGACACCCAGTTGAGTCGCCGCGAGTTCAGCTACTCTCACGCCAAGACATTCCTCGTCGATGCGGGAACCGAGCAGGCTCGCGCCATGATCACTGACTTCAACGTCGGTAAGCCGTACTTCGAGTTTGTTGGCGACCCGAAGGATGGTGATCCGAACGAGGCGGGCACGCGAGGTATGGCGGTCATCAACACCGATCCAAAGGATGTCGCGAATATCGCTGCCACCTTCAACGCTGACTGGCCGCCATATGAACCGTGGCCCGCGTCGGACCGACCTAACTTGGTGTGGGCACCAGGCAGCCCGGCCTTCACCCCGACCGGGAACTCGATCACTGCGCTTGAGGGGCTCATCGGTGGCGCACGCGAGACGTTGGACGTCTACGTTCAGGCGTTAGCAGTACCGTCGATTATGTACGAACCGTTGATGACTGCAGTCAAGAACGGCGTCGCCGTAAGAATCATCGGCAACGTGGGTGGGATCAACAGCGAGGCTGCTGTGGCATTGGCAAAGGCTGGTGCGAACGTCCTCGCAGCCCCTGAGCCTGCCGGTCAGGGCGGTAAGCACCTATACGTCCACACGAAGACGCTGATCGCCGACGCGGGCACGGAGTTCGCGGTGGCATTCATCGGCTCGGAGAACCCGTTCCTGAACGAGTCGTTGCGCACTGAGCGCGAACTCGGAGCGCTAGTGACTGACCCGGCATCGATCGCGAAAATGGACGAGGTGTTCGACCGGGACTTCGTGACATCAAAGCCCTATCCAGCTCCGACATCGGCAGCGGCCTCATCATCTTCGTCACCGTCTTCGTCTCCATCAGCGGCGCCTTCATCGCCGTCAAACTGACCGCTCGGCTAAAGCATGGACACCAGCCACGCGCTCGTCGCGCTCGTCGCCGTGGCAGTACTGGCGGCCGTTCACATCTACGCTGGCTACCTCGACCGATGGCATGGGTACGGACGCGAACTCTTCTTCAGCGCCGCGGCTGGGATCTCGGTGTCCTACGTTGTGATGCAGTTGCTGCCGGAGCTGAGCCGTTCTGACGCGACGCTGACCCCCATCGCCCAGCGATTCCTGCCGCAGTTGGACCGTCACGGGTACTTCCTCGCGGTCATCGGCATCATCGTCTTCTACGCAAACGCCACCTCGATTGCCCGCAGTCGCGCAAAGCTCGCAACTGTGGCTGTGCCTGCTCCCGCAGCCGATAGCGGTATTGGCAACGATGCCGACCAGACCGCCGAGGAACGCTCCAACAAAGTAGATCGACGTGCGTTCATCACCAGCATCGTGCTGACCGCCATCTTCAACGTCACGGTCGCCTACTCACTGGCGGACCCGAAGGATCGAGATGTCCAGCCGATTCTTCTCTTCACGATCGCCTTGGCGCTGCACTACTTTGTAGCCGATGAGGCGCTGCACTCCAACTACCAGGACTACTACCACCGCTACGGGCGCTGGATCCTAGTTGGCGCGTTGGCAACCGGGTGGCTGGTCGGGTCGCTATATGAAGTCTCAGCGGCGATCCTCGCGCTCATCATTGCCTTCTTTGCCGGCGGGATTTTGGCGACCGACCTCGGCAACGAGCTGAAGGCGTCCAATGGCAACCGCGTATGGGCCTTCGCAATCGGCGCCGTAGGTTTCTCCATCATGTTGATGTTTGTCCAGTCGAGCTAAAGAATCATGGACTTCCGGCCCTAGCGCGCCTCGCTGCGCTAAGAGATTATCGAGTTGCCGACGGCAAACACCGGCTGGCACGTCGCTACCCAAGGACCGGAGTCACCATGGATACCACACGTCACAGTGGAGCAACCGCCATCATCACTGGGGCGGGAAACGGGATCGGTCAGGCGACCGCTGTGCTGTTTGCCGCGCAGGGGGCTCGTGTCATCGGCTGCGATGTGAACGAGGACGGCCTGCGCCAGACTCAGGCGCTCCTGGCCAAACGGGGTCTGCGAGCAGAGTTGATCCCAGCGGACGTCACGGTCCAAGCCGACGTTGACGAGGTGATTGCAGCCGCTGGTTCATCGCTGGACATCGTGGCAAACGTAGCCGGCATCATGGACCACTTCATTCCGCTCGGTGAGCTAGACGATGCGACCTGGAATCGCCTGATGGACGTCAACGTGACCGCTGTCATGCGGATGTCTCGCGCAGCCATTCCGATCTTCGAGGAACGGGGATCGGGTTCGATCGTGACAGTGGCTTCCCGAGCATCGCTGGGAGCTGGAGCCGCTGGGACGGCGTACGCGACCTCAAAACATGCGGTCATCGGACTAGTGAAGAGCATCGCCTACCTGTATGGGCCAAAGGGGATTCGATCAAACGCCGTTCTGCCCGGAGCAGTGCGAACTGCGATCGGGACCACCGCGGCGCCACAGGTGCAGTGGGCATTCGACCGGGCGATGCTCTCGATGGCGCCGGTAGCCGAACACATCGCCGAGCCAGAGCAAGTCGCAACGGCCGTCTCTTG
This sequence comes from uncultured Actinomycetes bacterium, assembly GCA_963821045.1. Classification (GTDB taxonomy): domain Bacteria; phylum Actinomycetota; class Actinomycetes; order S36-B12; family UBA10799; genus UBA10799. Next base: position 19,392 of record CAWGCB010000004.1, read on the forward strand.
GCTAGCCAGCCAGGAGGCCAGCAACATCAACGGCGCTCTACTCACCGATGATGGTGGCTGGTCGGCGGCCTAGCCTCCAGCCGGTTCTTGGCGTTCCTCGCGAGCGATTTCGTTTGCAATCAAGGTGCGCACGTAGGCAGTGAGTTCGGTCGTGTCCATACTTTCCACCACGTCCACCGGCACCTGCGGAAGTACGGTCACCGAGATCGTGTGCCGACCCTGCAAAACAAATCCATGTTTGGGTAGCGCGTCGTGCGTACCTCGAATGACCATCGGGATGATCGGGGTGTGCGTGGTCCGGGCCAGATCGAATGCTCCGGTCTTGAAGTCGCGCAGTTCACCGGTCTTGGACCGAGTTCCCTCCGGGAACATCATGATTGACGATCCTTGTTCGATCGTCTTCTCACAGGCCTCCATCATGACTTTGATGCTCGCCTTGTCGCCCCGCTTGAGAGGGATGTACTTGTTCAGTCTCATATTCCAGCCGACGGCCGGGACCTTGAAGATCTCGGCCTTCGAGACCCACTTGAAGTCCTTGAAGAGTCGAAAGAGCACGAGGATGTCGAGCAGGGAGAGGTGGTTGGCGACCATCACGTAGGTGCGATCGTTGTCGATGTTCTCGCGACCGGTGATCGACACGCGCCAAGCCGGGTTCGTCCAGGTGTAGAGCGAGGCCCAGAAGCAGGTGAACTGGTGCAGCGCCCGACGGCGTTTGTCGAACGGAGCAGTCAACGCCCAAATGATCACAGCGATGATAAACAGCGGGATCGAGCTCAAAACGACCCACAGCCAGAAGATTGCCGAACCCACTTGTCTCATTGCCGAAGGCTAACCTGCCGCCGTCCCCGCACTGCGATCGAGATCGGCAGATGAGAGCTAGTCGAGAATCTTCAACCCTGTGTCGTCGTCCGGGTGAGGGCTGTGGTTGGCACTGGCATCAGTATTGGCGTCCGTCGGCACAGCTGCGGTACTAGGCGTCCCTACGGCGCCCGACGTGGCTGCCTTAGCGGGAACGGCTTCGCCTTCGATCGAGATGTGGGGGAGCACTCGATCGAGGAACCGCGGCAGACGCCAGGTCGCCTCGCCAAAGATCGCTAGCAGTGCGGGGGTTAGCCACAGAGTCATCAAGCCGGCGAAGAAGACGGCGACAGTCAATCCGACGCCGAACTGTTTGATGATCGGATCGGGGTTGATGATGAAGCTACCGAATACCGACATCATGATGACGGCGGCGGCCGTGACGATCCTGGCGCTACTGCCTAGGCCAGCCCGTACTGCGGCGACAGCACTCGCGCCACTGAGTTTGGCGTGGTGGATCTGGGAGATCGCGAAGACTTGGTAGTCCATCGACAGCCCAAACAGCGCCGCGAACATCATCAGCGGCACGTAGCTGGCGATGGGGACCGTCCCGTACGGGCTCGGCAAATCAATCAACGTCAGCCCCCAGCCCCACTGGAAGACGGCGGTCAAGATTCCGAAAGAGATTCCTACACAGATAAGGTTCACGATCGCCGCCTGTAGCGGCACGAGCAGCGACCGGAACACGACGAGCATCAGCACGAAGCTCAGCGCGAGAACTACCGCGATGACCCACGGGAGTTTGTCAGTGATTTCTGTCGCGAGGTCGACGTTGGATGCCGTGGACCCACCGATGTAGGTGACCGTGCCGTCGGTCTCGGTCGCAGGGACGACATCGTCTCGGACCGTCGACACCAGCGTCGCGGTCGCCGGGTCGGCCGGTCGCGTCGTTGGGATGGCGTTAAGCGTGTACGCCGAACCGCTGGAGTTGATCGAGGGTGGCGACACCAGTGCGACACCTGCGGTGGCAGTGAGCGCGTTCTGCAGCGTGACGATCCGGGTGTCGGTGCCTCGCGGGTCGCCACCGGCCTGGGTCAACTCTGCGGTCAGCTCCGCCTGCAGCTGCTCAGCGACCTGCTTCTGCTCCTTAGCCGTCGCCTCTCGCTGCTGGAGTTCATCGGCTTGGGCGGTGAGCGCGTCAGCTTGCTGCTGCAGATCTGCCGCCGCTGCCTCCAACGCTTTGGCTTGGCGCGCCAGCGCCGCCGCCTGCCGGGTCAAACTTGCCGCCTGTCTGACCAGTACCTCACCTTGCCGAACTAACGCGGCCGCTTGGGTCGCAAGGACTTTGGCCGCCTTGGCTATCGCGACCTCCTCTTTGGCTAGCACCCTCGCTTGCGCTGCGACGTCCTCGAGCGCCTTGACGACCTGCACGGTGGCGACGCGATTGGCTTCAAGGTCGACGATCTTCTCGTCGCGCTCCCGCTCTAGGGCTTGCTTGATAATCGGGTCTGTCTCGACCGCAATCAGCGCGTCAAGAACTGCGATCTCGTCGCGCAGGACTCGGCGTTGCTCGTTTAGGCCGGTAAATACAGCGGCCAATTCCTCGGCCTGTGCTCGCAACTGCGCTCTTGCTTGCTCGTTGGCAGCCTGCTGCTTTTGTAGCTGTTTGCGCTGTTTGGATAGCTCCTGCTTCTCGGCTTTGAGTACTCTCTCTTGCTGTTCCAGCGAGTTCTTCTGTCGGACCAGGGACTGCTCTTCGGCCTTCAACTGGGCTTCTGCTGACTTGAGATCGCTCGCCTCTGACTCCAGAGTTGCCTGGTCGATCTTCAGTTGATTTGCCGCGTCCTGTAGATCCTTCTGCTCCTGCTCAAGCTGGGACTGCAACGCGGTGGCCTGATCGTATTGCGCCGTGTAGGCCGCACTTGGAGTTGCGACCGGGTCAAGTTCCGTAGCGGCGAGTAGCGGCCCGTTGTAGCCGGGGCCGAACGCATCAGACATGTAGTCGAAGGCCTGGCGTTGCGTCGTCGACTCGGGCGTGACGCCGATGTCCTCTTGACCCAAGCGCATGGACAGCATCGGGATGATCAGCGGAATGGCCACAACCAGCGCCAACACTGCGGCAATCCACTTTTTGCCGGTAATCACAGCCGCCCATTTGCCCCAGATGGTCGTCTTGGGGTCGCGGCCGGTTCCTCGGCCCAAACCTGGAATCCGAAATGCCAGGATCTTCATCCCGGCAACCGACAAGATTGCGGGAAGAACTGTGATGGCAGCAAAGACTGCGGTCGCGACCGCGACAGCTGTCGCGTAGCCCAGCGATGTGACCAGCGGGATGCCAGCGACCCCTAGGGCGAGCAGCGCGATGATGACCGTCGTGCCTGCGAAGACCACCGCGTTGCCGGTAGTGGCGATCGTGGTCTTGATCGAGTCGTGGACACTGAGTCCGTCTCGCAGATGTTCAAGATGTTTAGAGATCACGAACAGCGCGTAGTCGATGCCGACCCCGAGGCCGATCATCGTGGCTAGCGTGGTCCCCGTCGTCGGAATAGACACGACGTGGCCCAGCAGTCCGACTGCCGTGATCCCGATCGTGAGGCCGAGGATCGCTGTCAGCAGTGGCAGCCCGATCGCAATCATCGTGCCGAAGACGAAGGCCAGAATGATCGCAGCGGCAATGACTCCGATCGCCTCACTGCTTCCGGTGTCTGACGCCGAGAGCGCGCTTCCGACCGGACCACCGGCCGCAGTAGCGATCCCCGCATCTAGCGCCGGTTGTGTTGCCTCGAGAATTGGTGCCGCGTTCTCTTCGTCTAATAGGCCAGGCTCGATATTGAGCAGAACCGGGATGAACGCGGTGCTGCCGTCTGCACTGACCAGCCCCGCCGCAGGCTGGGCGTAGGGGTCGGTCGCGCTATATACCGACGGGATCGCCTGTATTTGGGCCAGAGACGCTTGGACTGCCGACTTGTTCGCGTCGTCGTTCATTGAGCCGGTGTCAACGTGGAACAGGATCGGACTCGTACCGTTTTGTTGCGGCGGGAAGTCAGACTCGAGCAGATCGGTCGCTGACTGACTTCCAGTGCCGGGCAAGCTGAAATCGTTATTTACCTGCGCCCCAAAAACTCCGACGAGCCCGAACATGACGGCCATCAACAGCGCCCAGGCAATGAGGACGGTGTAGCGGCGCCGCGCGCAGAAGCTACCCAGAGCCCCTAGGGCTGATCCCACTCGCCGCCACCTTCATCATGAACCTCGCCCACGGGCTCGATCCATCGCCGATCGACGAGCTCACTGGGCACATGGCTCAAGCGAGAGTAAGCCGACGCATCGCCCTCGCTGTCACTCATGACTCAACCCAGTACCGTTATTACGTCGCTCTTACTTCCGGCGCGGCTGAGGGCCCGCACGGTGAGTCACCGTCCAAGGACCTGGCCTGCTCTCCGATTAACGGCCGTGGCTACGGAGCCTGCACAGTCAGTTGATGGTCCGCATTCCCCGTCAGGCTAAATCCCCGCTCGTGAACAGTGTGATGATGAGCTCGACAAAGTCCGGCGAGGTTCGTTCTATCCGTTGCACCGCCATTGCTCCAGAAGACGATGTGATGGATCTCCCGGATACCTGCTTCACAGCCAGGCCATCGACAATGCTGGTCACGCAGTTCGATGGCTAGCCTCAACGCCGGTGAGATGAGCCGAGTCTTCCTCCCGACATCTAAGACTTGGGACCGACCTCCAAGGACGACAGGAACGATTCCGGCATCGCACGCTAGGCGTCTGGCCGTGGCTGCAGGTATCTGGCAGTGGACTGCACCAACCGATCCCCCCGCGCCCTGGCTGTCCCCACTCAGGCTTGCTGGCTCAACGCCTCGATCATCTAGTCCCGCACGAAGGGTCTCGAGGGTGGTCGTGACGGTCACCTGAACTGGGATGCCGCCAGTCGCGGTCGGCATTTTGGCGCTTCCCAGGGCCAGCCCGAGAAGATGGCGCAACGCGTCGACGTTGCGGCTCGACCGCCGGTACTCAACGTGATCCGCCACGGGAGGTCCAACCGACTCACTCGCTGCCGATCCAGCAGCGCCATCGGCAGGCTTCTCACCACGTCGCAGGTGAGTACGAGTCGCCGTCAGAGCGTCAATCAGCGCGCTACCGGTCTCGGGGTCGAGAATCCCGTCGATAGCGACTAGACCGTTGAATGTGCGGGACACGTGCAGGTAACTGTTGGTGGCACTGCGCTTGGCGTACTCGTCACTCACCCCGACGGCGTCGACTCGATGCGCCCAGCGAGCAACTGCCACGCCGAACTTTCCGGGTCGAACTGTTGGTGCAAGCTGCGCCAAAATCTGGTCAACCTCTCCAACAGCGGCTCGGCGCGCTGCAGAGCCCGCAGCCGTCCTGGACAGTGTCGATAGGTGCTCACTGGTGGTGTCTCCCGCTGCGAACACCGCAGCCAGCGCAGGGGTGTCCCCAATCAGCCGGGCATTGCGCAGTCGCGCACTGGCTGCCGGGGCTGAACAGTGTGTGACGCGCTCCACCCAAGCCTTGGCACTGCGCGACCCGTCCACGGCCCACTGACCCGAGGTGTCTGCCCTCCTGATGGCAGTCGTCTCCAGGGAGTCCAGCTGGTTACGAACCCTGGCGATCTGGGCAATCAGCGGGCGCAACTCACTGGGATGTAGATCTACCTCGTGCAGTGCGGCTATGACGTCACTCACCCGAGAGAGCCTCACGGTCGAGCTGACATAACAATCGGAATCGGAAGTCGTTACCGACAACTGAACACACCTCCTCGCGTTCCACGTTTGAAGCACGCCAACTGGCGCTACATCAGGTGCCTTTGCCATCCGTGTCTGCGACGATCAACTCACCGGAACGTGCCCGGTCGAGCCCCGCGTTCTGTTGTTACTAGTTCTGTTGTTGCTAGTTCTGTTGTTGCTAGTCCTGTTTCCCTGTTCCTGATGCTGGGACAACCATATATCAAGGTTCGCTATTTGTCGAACATATGTTCGACTTTGTGGAGCAACGGTACCTCCGCGGCTAAGAACCAGGACAGGACGACAATCCACGAGGTTGCGGACATAGACTCCAGAGGTGCCCGACCTCGAAATCGCCGATGACTCTGAGTACATCGAAGACGAACTCACCTCCACCCCGAGCTCACGCCGCCATATCGGCGCGTACTCCGAGATGCTCGTCTCGAGCGTCCTAGGGCTGATCGCATCGCTCGTTCTGTCGGCCGAGGCAATAACATTGGCGGCGAACCCGTCAGCCACATTCGCCTGCGATATCTCGTCGAAGATCTCCTGTGGAGCAGTCGCCACTACCTGGCAAGCGAACCTGCTGGGGTTCCCAAATGCATTCATTGGACTCATCGCCGAGCCGGTCGTCATCACCATCGCAGTCGCGGCTCTTGGCGGAGTCGTGTTCCCTCGATGGTTCATGCTCGGCGCCCAAGCCGTCTACACAATCGGCGTGCTGTTCGCCTACTGGCTGTTCTACGAGGCCTACTTCGTCATCGGCGCGCTGTGCCCCTGGTGTCTGCTGATCACCGTCACCACCACGTTGGTGTTCATGTCGATGACTCGTGTCAACATCCTCAACGGCAACCTCGGAAGCGGGATCCAGCGCAAACTCGAACGGCCACTACGACTCGGCGTCGACGTCGCCATCAGCGTCATCCTCATCGCACTCCTGGCGGGTGCGGTAATCCTCAACTACCTGTAGGGACAGCCCCATCCTCAGCGGCCGGAGGCTGCGAGCGCCGCCTCCATGTAGCCAGCTGGATCGCTTTCGGCGTCGTGAGACTGAATCCGCCCGTCCTCTATGGCCTGAATGAAGTCGGCGTAGTCGATCTCAACTTGGTCGGCGTAGGCGCTCGCGAATGCCGCCATGGCCTTCGGGAATGCTTTGCCCGAACCCATGTACGCGGCCAAAGCAACGGCGTCGCCCGAGCGAGCGTGGGCCCGAGCCAACGTGTGCCCACAGAGCATCGCGAACCGCTCCAACCCCTGCGCGTCCAGAGTGGAGGGATCGGGCGACCACTTCATATCTCGTAGTTGGCGAACGTAGAAGCTGCGGCCACCTGGCCCATCGATCCAACCCAAGAATGAGTCACTCGCCGCCTGCATCAAACGCTGACCTGCAACGACCCGGTGGCCGTGCTTGGTATAGCCAGACGCCCGAGTGAACGGCTCTAACACCGATTCCTGCGCCTGTTTGACCTGCAGAACCATGAGGTCATCCTTGTCTCGGCCCTGCATCAGCAGCACAAAGGCGAGCAAGCCGACACTGCCAACGCCGACCACTTTGTGGCCCATGTCGACGATCTCGTAGCGCTTCAGCAACTCCTGACGATCCTCTTGCAGGGTCGCCCGATATTCCCGGAAGATGGCGTTAATGAGTGCCTTCAGATCGGGGCTGAGCTCGAGGCGCGCAAGCAGCGGAGGTTGGTTCCGAAACTGACGCTTCCCGTCAACCACCTCGGTAATCTTCTTGATTGCCGACCACGCATCGCGTGAGCGCGCCTTGGCCACCGACTTGCCCAGAGCAACCTCAGCCTTCTTCGCGTCTTTGTCCGAGACCTTCTTCACACGCCGTGATTGCTGCGCAGTACTCGCCCGAAAGTCAGCCGACAACGACGATAGATCGACGCGGTCGTACCAAATGTCGATCTCCTTGCGCTGGGCAAAATCCGCCATCGACGACTGATAAGCGGCCGCAGCCGTGCGAGCCGCCGAACTGCCCACACCGTCGGAAAGTCCGTTGTCTCGCGCCGCCAGCACGAAGGATGTGGCCAGGCGCTTCACATCCCACTCGAAGGGTCCCGGGTTCGTCTCATCGAAGTCGTTGACATCGAACACCACTGATCGATCGGGGGCGCCAAACAACCCAAAGTTCGACAGGTGCGCGTCACCACACAGTTGCACGTCTAGTCCCGAGCGTGGGGTAGTCGCCAGATCCGTGGCCATCACCAATGCACCACCCCGGTAGAAGGCAAACGCACTCGCAGCCATTCGCGCATGCCGCAGCGGGACCAACTCAACGACCCGAGACGATTCCTGCCCGACGAGAAGTCCGGTCGCGTCGCGCCCATCGGTCACCGGGATCCATGAACTCAGGTCCTCCCGAGGCGTTTGTGCTCGCGCGATTCGACCTTTCTTCTGCCTCTGCTCGACCGTGGGATGTTCGACCGGCTTCTGCGCGGCGGCCCTCGCGATCCTGGCGCGAACTGCATCCTGCTGATCGGCGAGGTCGCGGCTAACCAAGTCGGTGGCGTTTCTCGCAGTTTTGGCCGGCGCTGGCTCACTAGGCTTCATGCGGTCATGCTAGCTAGACGGGGCAGCACCAGACCCCTCAACAGACCCGAATGACATAGTTTCCCAATGCGCTCTTTGCTGATGTCTCGCCGTGACCTCGACTTCCTGCTCTACGAGTGGCTCGACGTCGAAGAACTCACCTCCCGCGACAGGTTCGCTGAGCACTCACGCGACACGTTCGATGCGGTCATGGACCTGTGCGAACAGATCGCCACGGAGCACTTCGCGCCGCACAACAAGAAGGCGGATGCCAACGAGCCGCAGTTTGACGGCACGACTGTCACCCTCATCCCCGAGGTTGCCCAAGCCCTAGGTGTCTATGCCGAATCCGGGCTGATTGCCAGCACCCTGGACCACGAGTACGGCGGGATGCAACTACCGCAGGTGGTAGCGAATGCCGCGTCGATTTGGTTCGTTGCGGCCAACCCCGGCACGATGGCGTACCCGTTCTTGACGTTGGCGAACGTCAACCTACTGCTCGCACATGCGTCCGAAGAGCAGATCGCGACCTACGTTCCGCAGATGATCGAGGGCCGTGCGTTCGGCACCATGTGTTTGTCCGAACCAGCCGCCGGATCCTCGCTGAGTGATGTCGCAACGCGGGCAGTCCCGCAACCGGACGGGAGCTACCGGCTATTCGGAAACAAGATGTGGATCTCTGGCGGGGACCACGAACTGACTGACAACATCGTTCACCTGGTCCTCGCACGCGCGGATGACAGCCCGCCAGGAGTCAAGGGCCTCTCGCTGTTCATTGTCCCGAAGTTCCTCGTCAACGACGACGGCTCGCGAGGCGACCGAAACGATGTCGTTCTCGCTGGCCTCAACCACAAGATGGGCTACCGCGGAACTACCAACACGATGCTCAACTTCGGCGAAGGTATCCACCAACCAGCAGGCGAGCCAGGTGCGATCGGCTACCTAATCGGTGAACAGAACAAGGGCTTGGCCTACATGTTCCACATGATGAACGAGGCGCGGGTGGGGGTCGGACTAGGAGCAGTTGCCCTCGGCTACACCGGCTACTTGCACTCACTCGATTATGCGCGCAACCGACCACAAGGCCGACCGGTCGCGGAGAAGGACCCAGCCACCCCGCAGACTCCGATCATCAACCACGCCGATGTGCGTCGAATGTTGCTCGCCCAGAAGGCCTACGTTGAGGGCGGTCTAGCGCTGGCCACGTACTGCGGCTGGCTGCTGGACGAGCAGGCATCCTCGGACAGCGAGCAGACCAGAGCGGATGCGCAGCTACTGCTCGATGTGTTGACTCCGATCGCAAAGAGTTGGCCATCGCAGTGGTGTCTGGCGGCCAACGATCTAGCGATCCAAGTCCACGGCGGTTACGGATACACCCGCGAGTACAACGTCGAACAGTTCTATCGCGACAATCGACTCAATCCGATCCACGAGGGAACACACGGAATCCAGGGTCTCGATCTGCTCGGGCGCAAGGTCGCGATGAAGTCGGGCGCTGGGCTGGTTCTACTCGCCAGCAAAGTGGCCGAGACCTGCGAGCGAGCTGCGGGTCAGGGTGTCCCCGCCGCCGAGTACAGCGAAGAACTCGCTGCCGCCATGCGACGGCTCGTTGAGACGACCACCGAGTTGTGGTCCGCCGGGGACATCGACGTCACTTTGGCCAATGCCAGCCTGTATTTGGAGGCGTTCGGCCATGTAGTGGTTGCCTGGATGTGGCTCGAACAGCTCCTGGCAGTAGGTACGCAGACCGGAGATTTTTACGACGGCAAGCGCCAAGCGTGCCGCTACTTCTTCAAGTACGAGCTACCCAAAGTAGGTCCGACGCTTGATCTGCTCAGCGCGCTGGATCGAACGACCCTGGACGTGGATCCAAACTGGCTCTAAACCAGCCGACCGTAAACAGTACCCACGCCCGCGCCGACGGCCGTACCGATCACAGACTGACTCCAGGCGAGCGGGCCCAAGGGAGTGCAGCCAACGAACTGACTGATCCCTGGTGTCTGAACCACCGCCACCATCACCCCAAGAGATCCAATACCTGCAGCTAGTACCAGCGGATCTCGGCGGTTCGTCAGCGATGCACTAACCAGTTGCGACCCCACCAACGAGGCGAGCGCTACCGTGCTGGCCCGCCGTCCTCGCCCGGTAAATCGCGCCAGCGTCCAACCGCTCGCAGCACCAACTGTCGTAGCGATGGCATTGCGCGCGACGTCGCGATCTAGCTGGCTTCCCAGCGACTGATCTGGACCCTCACTAAGTAGGTCGGCGGGGTCAACGTGAGGGCGCCTGATCGCAATCGCTAGGGCCGGCAGCGCGTCGGTCAGGAGATTACCAGAAGCAACTGCCGGGCGTTCAGGGGGCTGCGTCCAGTCAGCACGGTTCCGGCCACCGTGAAGGCGATCTCACCGAGGTTTCCGCCTACCAGCATGGCTACTGCTTCGCGTACGGAACCCCACAACGCCCGCCCCTCGATCACTGCTTGCCCGAGAGTCTCTATCCGGTCATCGACCACGATGAGATCAGCCGATGTTTGCGCTGCCGTCGTACCGCGCAGTCCCAGCGCGATCCCGACATCAGCCATCCGGATAGCAGGTGCATCGTTTGCGCCGTCGCCGGTCATTGCCACCGTTTGACCAGCGCGCTGGAGCGCCTTGACGATCCGCACCTTATGTCCGGGAGTCACTCTGGCAAAGACCTTCACAGACTCGATCTGCTCACTGAGGTGCTCGTCATCGATGGCGTCGAGTTCGGTGCCAGACATCATCTTTGTGCCGTCTATCAGACCCAACTCCGCCCCGATTCCAGCCGCGGTGCTTGGGTGGTCGCCAGTCAGCATGACGACGTCAACACCCGCATCGTTGAGTTGGCCGATAGCCGACCTAGCCGTATCCCGCAACGGATCAGCCAGACCAAGAAAGCCTCGCAGCGTCAACCCTGAGACATCGTCGTCGGATAGCGATCGTTTACGTTCGGCGGAGCGCTGCGCTACTGCCAGCACCCTGAGCCCCGAACGCGCGAGTTCGTCCACATGTCGCTCGACCTGCCGTCTGCGCGTGGACGTCAACTCGACGAACTCGCCGTCGACGATCCAGCCCGTGCAACGCGGCAGCAACACCTCCGGAGCACCTTTGACCGCGATCTCACGCCGCGACGATCCACTCCACAGTGTCGCGTGAAACGAACGGTTCGGTTCGAACGGTAGGTCAGCGATCGGTGGCTGATGCGGAGCCTTGACACCGTCGCTCACAGCGGCGTTCGCGACGGCGCGATCGGTGGGGTGAGCTTGGTGCGAGTGACCATTCCAGGTTGGTGTGCAGTGCAGCGCCACCTGCAGTACGTCAACGAAGTCACCACTCAGGTTGGCCGGATCGCACGATGACCGTCCATCCGAAACTGATCGGAGAACGATCCTTCCCTCGGTCAACGTTCCGGTCTTGTCAGCGCACAGGACACTGACGCGCCCAAGGGCCTCGATAGCTCGCGGGTTGCGGACTAAGACACTGCGCTTGGCGAGTCTGCGTGCCGCCGCCAACTGCGCCGCCGTTGCCAATAGCGGGAGCCCCTCGGGCACCGCCGCGACTGCCAGGTTGACCCCCGTTCCCGCAGTTGCCGCCAGGGATAAGCCCCGGCCCAGACCGTTGATCAGGACGAGTCCACCGGCTGCCATGGCGGTGGGAATCATTCGCCGGTTCCAGTCATCGAGGCGAGCTTCGACTCCGCCGGCGGCAGTACCATCCGCAAGCTGAGCTGCTCGGCCGGACTCCGTGTCGACTCCGGTAGCGACGACCACCGCCTTGGCCTCACCAGCGACCAGCCAGCAGCCCTCGTACAACATGCAGGAGCGCTCATGCAGCGCAGTCTGCTCGTTGACTGGACCGGCCGATTTGACGACCGTTTGGCTCTCTCCCGTCAGCGCCGATTCATCGACCTCGATGGCGTCGCCCCGGATGATCCGGCAATCCGCAGGTACTGCCGATCCAGCCCTGAGTCCGACGATGTCTCCCTTTACCAACTCAGCGCGATCAACCTTGCGTTCCTTACCGTCACGCACGATGCGCACCCGCGCGGGCCGCTGACCCAGTAGCTCCTCGCTGGCTCGCTGCGCCCGGACCCGCTGGACACCACCAAGCAAGCCGTTGCCAAGCAGGACAGAACCGACCAGCGCGGCGTCGGCTAAGGATCCGACCGCGGCAGACAGAGCGGCACCGACACCGAGCACCGGCGTCATCGGGGTTGCCAGTTCCTCCGCGACTGCGCCTCGCAGCCTGCTGAACTCGGTACCCGATTGTGCTGGTGCCGAACCATCCGCTCGCCCATTGGACCGACGGTCGCGGACTTCCTCGTCGCGAAGTCCAGAGATCCGAGAGCCGAGCCGTCGCAACACTTGGCGCTCACTGAGGCTGTGCGCACGGCACGGGGTCTGGACGAACCAATGGCGCTCTACTCGTGGCCTGGTTGGCCCTGCGGTATCCGTTCGCCAACGAGAACGCTGAAGCGATCGCGGTGACGTTAGGGCTCATCGACATCCTCGAGCGCGAGATTTGTGAGAGCGCGAATAGCGCAGCGACACCCGCGCCCGCAGAAGAAATCTTCACGCTCTCGTCTGCAACGGCCCGTGCTTGACCAAGGGCGTCGGCCAATGTCAGAACCTCGCCAGCATCGGAACCAAGCAGCAAGTGCCCGTCCCAGCGCGACCCGTGCGAGCCAATCCCGATGCCGAGGTCAGCCGCGCGCAGTCCAGGGTTTGGTTTGCTCCACGCGACCGATACGACGTGGCCATCGGCTTGCGCATCCCGAACAATCTGCTCAAGGTTGCGAGTGTCCATGCTGACCTCATCCACGGACTCGACCCGAACGTCGCTCGCGCCGGGTCCTGCGATCCGCAGTGCAACTCCCGTCGGTCTCAGCGCGGCCACAAGCGCGGGCAACGGGATAGCCAGGGTCGAGGACGGGTTCGTCTCGCTCAGGAGCCGCGCATCGAGAATCAAGACATCAATGCGATCGAGCAAGCTGAGCGCGTCTAGGTCGAAGGCCACACCATCCCGCTGCGCGAGGTTCTCGCATAGCCTCGCGACGAAGCCGTCTCGCCCAATCCGAACTGAACGCGGCAACGTCGCCTGCGCGACACTCATCGCCGTATCGAGGCGTCCCGTCGGCAGCAGTGCCGCACTCGCGCCAGCCGCTCCCAAGGCCAACATCCGCTGCGCGTGGAGCTCAAGAACTCCGTCAGGTAGCTCAGCGGGCCGTGGCCTCGGCTTGCGCGTGGCGGCCCTCCCGTCGGAGTGGTGTTTGGGATCTGAGGAGGCTCCTCCTCCCGGCGCAGGGTTGTCTCCCGGCGCAGCCAAGCGTCGCGGCGCGATCGCAAGGCGCGGTATAGCAACACTCGGTGAGCGAGATCGACCGCGGCCGGGGCTGGCCCTGCTGTCAGCGCCGACAAGAAAGTAGTGGCCACCCCGAGGCTCATGTCGGTTGCGCGCGATCCAATGCGACGCTCGATCTCGCGGCGGATCGGGACTACTTGGTCAACGACGTTTGCGGCTGCCGCGAGGTCGATTTCCATTGGCGGGGGGCGCACCCGAAGCGCTCGTGCCGCCGTGCCCAAGGCCACCCCCGCGACGTCGGTGCCAATCCTCATGAGGTCAGCGACCAAGGGTTCTACATCAGCAGGATGATCCGCCGTTCGCTGGAACTCTCCCCGCGAGATCGAGGACCTATCACCTAGGAGGTGCAGTCCGAACATCATCACGCTTCCGACTTCGACCCACTCTTCTTGCTCTTACCTGCCGGAGTGCTGGCTCTTTTCTGGCTCTTGTCTGCTCGCGTCGTGGTCCTGCGACCGTTACCTGACGCCTTCCTCGACGTCGAACCGGAAGCACCGCTTTGCTGGTCTTGTTCCTTGGATTCGCCGTTGACGGCAGACTTGGATTCTGACCCTGACTCGGCTTGGGACTGCGACTCGGACCCTGACTCGGACTCGGACTCGGACTCGACTAGGCGATGTTGGAGGAATCGAGCGGGTGCGACCGCAGCCAGTGTCGCCGCATCTACCGCGGCCGCCGCTGAAGCGGAGGCAACTCTGCCACCGAGTTCGACAGTCTCCTTCCCACCATCAACGATCTTGTAGGCGATCTGTCCGTAAAGTTGCGCACCGGAATTGGCTGCCTTGTCGCCAAGCTGGCCAGTCAAGCGGCCTGGCCCGGTTTGAGGCTCCTGGTGCGACTGCACCCGGCGAAAACCCGCCAAGCCCGCCGCGACGACCGCCGCGCCAGCGACGACGTACCCAACCACCATCTGAACCACCCCATCGCTTATCGATTGCGTTCTCGTCCGCAGGCTCCAAAACTCGCAGCGGCGGCGAAGGCCCACACTCAAGGGTCAAAAGACCTCGGCTGTGGGGTCTGCGGAATCGGTTACCGGATTGATCTTCCCGCGTTCCGCGTTCCGCGTTCAGCATCGCACCGGCAGCTCGCCAGTGCGCTCGATTTTGCACATGGCCTCACGGCAGGATGGGCCCATGTGCAGAAGCATCAAGACTCTCCGCCCGCCGTACACCGAACATCCTGACGCGCAGGACTACCACGCGGCAGCTCTGCAATACGTTCGAAAGGTGAGCGGATTCCGAGCACCGTCCAAGAAGAACCAAGAGGCCTTTGACGCGGCAGTCGCAGCCATCGCCGACGCGACCGCCGAACTAATGGCATCGCTGGAGCTGCCCGAAACGATCAAGTGTCTCCGCGAGCTCAGCATCGTAGCGTCGGGGATTCACCCGTTTGCCACACCAGCTAAATAGGCGAGCTTGCGTGGCCGATACCAACAGTTGGGCTTAGACCGGCCCCACATGCGAACACGCGTGGTGAACCTCGGCCAGGGAGCAGGGATGAGACTCGCTCGCATGGCAGTCGCGACGCTTACCGCGATCAGTCTGATCTCGGTGCCAGCCGCGGCTCATGCGACGACCGACGCTCCTGGGCACAACCCCAGTCCAACGCTAACCAAGGTTGAGCGATCGGCAACGCCTACAACCAGGATCGTCGGCGGCGACGTGGCCAACCGGGGGACAACGCCCTGGTACTTGCTTCTGTACCCGTACAACAACGGTAACTATTACCAGTGCGGGGGGACCGCAATCGGGCAAAGGTGGATCTTGACTGCTGCGCATTGCGTGCAGGGTCAATCCAGCAACGAGATTGCGCAGTCCGAGGCCTACGTCAATCCAGCGACATCTGATCCTGAGTATTCCGACAATATTTCCTGGGAGTCGGTGACGACCCACCCCGGCTATAACTGGGCTACCGACGAGAACGACTTCGCACTCATCCGCACGACAAAGTCGATGAACACGACGACGCTGGGATACAACGCGGATCCGGCTACTCCGGTACTCGACACTGCACTGACTGTCTTCGGTTTCGGGACGCTGTGGAGCGAGGGGCCATCCTCGACGAAGTTGCGGGTGGGCTTCGTCAGCGACCTAGCAGGGCCATCCGGGGAGTGCGGCCAGTACGGGAACGGATATGACCCGAGTCGATGCTCTGTGCTGGTCTCGTGGGGGGTGGCGTTGACTCGTGCCAAGGCGACTCCGGTGGTCCGCTCACAACCGTAGGTGCAGCGGCATTGGTAGGGGTCGTGTCATACGGTTACGGCTGCGCCGAGGCGAACTTCCCAGGCATCTACTCCCGGGTCTCTAGTGCAGCCGGATGGATCGCTGGCACCACAGGGATCGCAGCGAACACCTCCACTACGCCGACACCGAGCGCCGCCAAGACGTGCCGAACCTACGTTGGCAAGTTCCGGGGCGTGAAGGCAAAAAAGAAGACCTGCAACGTTACTTGGGACAGCGCAGCAAAGAAGTCGGCAAAGAAGGCCGCCAAGAAGAAGGCAAAGAAGAAGTACCGTCGACTCAACCGCTGACGAACCAGCCGCAATCGTCATCGGGTTCGTGGTCACCGCAACCCCAGAAGTCCCGTAGGTGTTGATCAGGTCCACATCTTGGCCCGTCTCAAGCAGCGAGGAAGGGATCTCCGCGTGCAGACCTGGGATCGTCGCGAAGCAGGTCAGATTCGAGATAGTTCCGTTCCACCCGCTGACATTCCGGCTGGGCGACATCGGCGCTAGAAGTGGAATGCCAACAAGTTGTAGTACAGCGAGTCGACCTCAAACTGGGCCACCGGCTTGGCGCCTAGTTTGGTTGTAGTCGTGCGAAACGAGCGCGGATTGTCAGCAGCGACGAAGAGCACGCCGACGTCGAATCGCTCACGGTAGGCACGCGAGGTGACGGCGTTGAAGGCGGCATAGAGGCCTGCTCCTCGGGCGGACCGATCGATCAGGACGGGGCCGCGCACCGCAAAACGTTGCGCGGCGATCGGGTTGCCATCGAGCTCAATCGTCTCGACGCATTCCAGCATGGCGCGCATGATCGGGGATGCGGCCGCTTCTTGCGGCGTTGGCGGTTCGGTCACGGCGATGAACCCGACGACTGCACCGCTGGCATCCACCGCGACGTGCAGTCCACCAGCGTCGACTGCCGCGTCGAACCACGCCCGCGGATGGAGAATCGAAATGTAGCCATGAGACCGCTCAGCCGGGGCGAGGTTGCCGACGTAGTTCCGAGTTTCCAACTCCATCACATCGTGGACGTCGTCGTGTTTGGCTAGCCTGACATCCACGGTCTGCCCCCCGGGCGGTTCTCCGACCTGGGACCTACGCCCGATCTAGCACCAAAACCTAGTGCTCCGACCCATCATGTGCATCTCGAGCGTACCTTTTGCACTCGTCTGTCCCGCACGCATTACCGTGCACTATTTGTGTCGGTAGAGCACGCAAATAGTGCACGGTAATTTCGGTGCTCCATCTTGCCCCAGGTCAGCGTTGCTACTTGGCGCCTTTTGCGCAGCGGCGTGCACTCTTGCGAACCGGCTTGCCGGACTTCTTCTTTTTCGCCACTCGGCAGTTCTTCTTCGTGGCTGGGACGCGAGCGGTGTTGGTAGCTGGCGCAGCGGCGGGAGGCAATACCGCTGCCATGGGCGCCCCGACCACGGACAGGTCGGGTGCTGGTTGGCCGCGCTGACCGAACTGCAACCGATCGATGTTCACGTAATCACCGGAGTAGCCGGACTCAAACGTCACGAACAAACTATGCACCCCAGAGGTACCGCCAACATTGGTTGGAATCGTCACATAGGAATCCCAGCCACCGGTATTGCCCAACGCCAAATCCCCCAACACCGGACCAGTCGGAGAATCCACCCGGAACCTCACCAACCCCGAGCCACCCGAACCTCCGGACGCTCGCACATAGCCCTGGAACGGACCACCGGCAAAGTCCACATTACGGAACTCCAACCAGTCACCATCACCCAAACCACCCACATGCGAACCCTCCATCAACGCACCACTATTGGCGTCGGCCAACTCCGCCTCCATCGGCTCGTAGGCAGAACGCACACCCACCGGCACACTCGGCGACGGCGACGGAGTTGCTGTCACAGTCGGAGTCGGGGTTGGCACGGCAGTCGGGGTCGGGGCAACCGTCGGTGCTGCAGTCGCCGTCGGCGTCGGGGCGACCGTCGGTGCTGCAGTCGCCGTCAGAGTGGGAGTCACAGTCGGCGCTGCAGTCGGAGTGCCAGTGGGTGGCTCGGACACGGACAGGTCGGGTGCTGGTTGGCCGCGCTGACCGAACTGCAACCGATCGATGTTCACGTAATCACCGGAGTAGCCGGACTCAAACGTCACGAACAAACTGTGCACCCCAGAGGTACCGCCAACATTGGTTGGAATCGTCACATAGGAATCCCAGCCACCGGTATTGCCCAACGCCAAATCCCCCAACACCGGACCAGTCGGAGAATCCACCCGGAACCTCACCAACCCCGAGCCACCCGAACCTCCGGACGCTCGCACATAGCCCTGGAACGGACCACCGGCAAAGTCCACATTACGGAACTCCAACCAGTCACCATCACCCAAACCACCCACATGCGAACCCTCCATCAACGCACCACTATTGGCGTCGGCCAACTCCGCCTCCATCGGCTCGTAGGCAGAACGCACACCCACCGGCACACTCGGCGACGGCGACGGAGTTGCTGTCACAGTCGGCGTTGGGGTTGGCACGGCAGTCGGGGTCGGGGCAACCGTCGGTGCTGCAGTCGCCGTCGGCGTCGGGGCGACCGTCGGTGCTGCAGTCGTACTAGCTGTTGGGGTTGGAGCTGGCGTTTGACTCGCGGTTGGGGATGCCGTCGGAGTAGGACCAGGCTGATCGCCTCCCCCTTGCCAATCAACGAGGCCCTCGGCTCTGGTCGATCGAGCGGGAACGGTGAACGCGCGCCCATTGGAGAACGTCACCACCACCGGCCCGGCCGTCATATTCGACGCGACGTAGGTTCGCTGGCCGCCCTTAGAAAACACGGCATAGTTCGGATGATCGGCTGTCACGGTCGGGTCGACATTCCCAAGGGCCGACAGGGCTCGCAGGCTGTGAAACAGGTGAGGCCAGCTTTCGCCCTCCTCGGGGATGAAGTTCGGTTGCGCCCGGAACGCAGCCCATGCCTCGTCTGGGTCCGCAAGGGCTTGGTACTGCCAAAGGATGTCGCGCCAGATCGTCGGTTCGCCTCCCTTGACTCGGCGAAGTTCCGCGAGCTGGGATCGCACGTAGTCCGGATTGTGGCCCAGGTACAAGGAGCCAGCGGTCATTGGCAACATGTTGATCCCGTGGATCATCTCCGGTGCCGCGCTGAACCAAGTGGCGTACGCGCCTCCGTCTCCCCACACCATTCCCACGGATTCGTGAGGGAACTCGGCCGGGAAGACATCGGAGTCCTCGTCATGCCAGTACTTCTTCACGGCAGCGGCTTCAGTTGTGTACAGATACGCCCCGAGGTCGCGGATCTCCTCGTCGCCGGTGACCTCACCCCACTGAACCAACGCCTGCGAGAAGTTCATCGACTCCGAGGACGACTCTTGGTTGTTGCCGGCGAAGAAGCTCCCGCTTCCGCTGGCCCAACTGTGACCTGCATATGGGTCGAAATCGCGCAGGAACGGGTACTTGGGATCAGCTCGATCCGGCGATGCAGCATCTCGAACGAGTTCGTTTACCATCGCGCCGTAGCGGCCATCGGACGCCCAAGACGAGTCGTACTTAGCCAGCGTGGCCGCAGCATTGATCCAGTAGCTCCAGTGAAAGTGGTGGTCGTTCAGTTCGCTCTCGGATCCGTATCCAGCCGGGTAGCCAATCAACGTTCCCCAGTTCTGGTCGTAGTAAAAGACTCGGCTGGCCTTACCCGGGCTCGCGGTGAACCAGTCATTCATCCGGTCCTTGATGGCAGCCAAAAAGACATCGCGCTGCGCGGTCATTCCCAGCTGATCGGCGATCTCAGCCAACCGAGCAGTCCGGCCGAGCGCCTTACCCGTCCAATATGTGTCGCCGGCGATGCGGAACAAGTCCTCTTGCGATGCCGCGACGATGGATGCGCGCAGCTCCGTATCCTGGTTCGGTGTCAGCCCGACGGTCGGCAGTTCCGGCAGCACACCCGAGAACGCCATCGACGTCTCGAACTCATCGATACCCGGATGCACAGTCATCTTTCCGCGAGGCGAGACGTAACTGGCTGGGATCGATGTGTCTGGCCCTACGAGTGATTCCGTCTGGTGGGGCACCGTCGCTACGACTGTCTTGCGGTTGCTGCCCTGCTTAGCGGTCGTCACCAGACGGTACTTGGTAGAGACCTCGCTGGTCGATGTGGAGTAGTCCCAGATGACCTCGGTGCCCGTCACAAAGGAGTACGCGAACCGACTAAACGTGTCCGCCAGATTCATGCGCTGCGCGGAAGAGGTGCCCGCGTCGGTTGGTAGCACAGCTACCGAGAAGTATGACTTGCTGTTGAGGCCCGATGTCAGGTTGTTCCCGTTTGCCAACCAGGTCGCTCCGGTGGGAGCAAAGGCCACATAGTCGTGGCCGCTGACCCGGAATCCGACGCGCTCCCCGTCGTTGAGCCAAATGTTGGGTGGACTGTCGAAGTTCAGGTTGGCATCACCTCCGGCGGCGTCCGCGTAAACGAAGGGCAGTCCGTGGCCAATGGTCGTCGTCAGCCGTTTGGCACCGTCGCGCCACTGAGGTGAGACCGTCCAATCTGACCAGTCGTCCACGACCGTCTTATCCGCGCTCAGGCCGGCAATTCCAATTCGGAAGTCTCGCTTGTATTGGTAGTGGTACTCGGCAGTGCCGGTTGCGCTCCCAGAGATTGACGGAACGGTGGAATACGAGACGCCTAGGCCCGCGCCGTCCGCTTTGAAGCTCAGCGGTCCGGCCACGAGGGTCTCCGAGTAGTTGCACTCTGTCCGCTTGAAGATCAGCGAGGACCACCAGTCGTTCGTTGGTACCGCACCGCTAGGTGCGTTGGAGGTGACGTTTTGGCGCGGATTCGTCGGAATCGACCCGCAGGCTTGTGGGAGTTGGGCTCCCGGTGGCAGGGAGGTCGTGTAGCTTCCGGCTCCCACATCGACGATCGCAGCCTGTGCACCTGACGGCGCTAGCGCGATTGCCGTCGCCGCCAGAATGACACTGAGGGCCACACTGGTAACTCTTGAATATGATTTGCGAGCCAGACTGAACACTTTGGATTCCTTCCCTGCGCCAAGGAATCCATTTAATACACACATGTATATTTAGGTCGAGAGTTGGCTAGCGAATTGCGCCGTTAGGATGAACAGCAACGTATATTGAAGCCTATTCCGCGCCAGCGGCTTCCTGGCTGAACGAGCCCGTGACGATCCGAATAATCGCGTCTCGCGCCTCGTGCAAATCCGACGTTGTGGCGTTCGGAAGTTCGATCACGTACATTCCGATCTCGCTGATGGCACCGAGCATCCCCCGGTAGAGCAAGGGGTTCTGCGGCTCGGCACCGGCGTCAGTCACGAGTTCGGCGATGACTTGAAGGAACGCATTGAACGCATCCGCTCTCGCTTCGTTTAGGGATTCGGCGCGTGGCCTCGACGGATCCGTCCACAGCATTCGAGCAACATCGCGCCACCCCGCGATCCATCGAAGATAGGCGTCAATAAGTGCCTCGGCCCGCGGTGCCGGATCGTGGCCATCATTGAGGACACCCTCGATCGCTTGCACGAACGACAACTCAAACGCTTGCTCGATCTGGTCGAAGACGTCCTCTTTGCTGTCGAAGAACTTGTAGAAGGTGCCGCGAGACACGTTCGCTTCGTCGAGGATGTCCTCGACGCGACAGGAGCCGTAACCGAGGCGACCAAAGGCCCGACCGGCGCCGGACAGTATCCGGGTTCGGCTATCCCGCTCGCCGCGGGAGTACTGCTTCGCAGCCATAACCATCCTTCGCCTCAATGCCAATCGCGCTCACCGTTCGACAGCCCTCACTCTCGCCGTCGACCACTGAAAAGCGGAATGGTTCGACAGTGCAGGTGTCGATCTGCGACCGGCTAGGTAGAAAAATCGAACGTGCCAACTATCGCAGCTAGCTAGGTCTCCATCGCGCAACTGGATAGTGGATGGCACGTTGTGGCGCCCTGCGACTCGCACCAAGCGCATCGCCAAAACCATCGACAGCTCCTACGCCAGGAAAAGTTCGGGTAGCTCTGCCGAACTACCGACTAATTAGAGTCGGCCCCTACAAGGTGGAATGGTCGGGAGTTGCCGCGTCGGTGTGCGACCGTGTCGGCAAGAACCACCAGGTGCCAACTATCGCCGCCAGGAAGCTCGCCACCGCGACCGTCACGAGTGGAGCATTGTGGTAAATCTGATCAGAAACGAGAAACACCACCGCCAGGAACGAGACGGCCAACAGTGCTAGCCCCACGAGCGCGACCTGAGCCAACCGGCGCGTCGTCCCGGCACTGGCGGCTGAGCCACCGCCGCGCGCGAGTTTGACTACCGGCTGAACACCCACGGCCACGAGAAAGATCGTCGCCAAACCTGCGCTAACAAACGCAACGGAATACGCTTTCACATCCGTTTCGGTGACCGTCACAAAGCGCGCATTGAACGGCATCACGAGCAGGAACGCGAAGACGAGCCCCGATACGGGAATCACTAGGCGGACACAGTCGATCAAGCGCTTCATGAAGTCTCCGGAAGGAATATCGGTGCGAACTGGCCGGGGTATCTGGGGTACGGCTCCAAGCGTAGGCATCCCTCGAGGCTGAAGCAGCGCGGAAGATGCTGATCCAGTTGGGAAGTAGGGGGTCGCTTCTTGAGCGAGAGTGGCTGGCCTGAATTTACCGTGCACTATTTGTGTTGGTAGAGCACGCAAATAGCGCACGGTATTTTGAACACGCCCACGGTATGTGGGTCGGCGAGCATGACCTACCGCCGCACAGACACGCCAGCCCCGTCGGCTGGAAAGACCCTTGGCCCCCGTGGTCCGCGCGGGCTCAGGCGGCACGCCCACGAAGCCCGCAGCGCCAAGACACACCGCCAACCGAGGGCGGTCAAACAACCGCACCCAAAACTAGGTAACCTCTACCGAGCGGTCGCACAACCAGGGTTCCGGACCAGGTAACGCGCAGCCGCCGTGCGGGTGTAGCTCAATGGCAGAGCGTCAGCTTCCCAAGCTGAACACGGGGGTTCGATTCCCCTCACCCGCTCCAAATGACCGCGGCACTGAGCGTTGCGTGGACCTACGCCGCAACGGTCAGCAAACAACGCAATGCGGACTCAGTGGCGGCTATTTGGCGCCGCACGAGCAAGTCGGTCCGCAGGTGCAGTTGGTGCAGGTGCAGTTCGGGTTGGTGCACGTCTTGGTGTTGTTCGTTGTTTCGGTCATTGTGGCCTCTTCTCGTTGCCCGCGGCTCGGAATGCCCCGGTTTCTCTACGCCTGTAGGTCTACCCGCTCGGTGGTCGGCAAAACCTGAAGCGGAGTAGCTCGCGAGACGACGGAACGAGGAACCTCGCCGCTTGGCCGACGTACCAGGGCAGGCGTTTCCCGCGTTCGTGAAAACCCACATGACCACCACGCGCAGTGATCGGCGCGCTCGACCAGTCCGCCATTCGCCAACTGCAGCCAATCAACATCTAGGTAAGGCTGGGCAGGAATCATCGGATCGTCTAGGGAATGAATGACCAACAGGGGAACTCCAGCACTGGCTAGGAACTGGCCGCTGGAGTTGACTGCGTAATACTGCGCCGCATCCTGCCAGCCGTTGCGCAGCGAGGTAACCGCATCGTCGAAGTCCTCGATACTTCTGGCCGCCCGGATGGCCACCCGTTCGTTCTCGCTGACGAGTGGGCCCGAGCCAGCTGGTGGTCGTAGCAGTTCCTTGCGCAGACTCGACAACAGGTAGCGATCGTAGGCACCGAACAGCATCCGCTGCAGGTGCTGCGCGCCGACGGCAAGTTCCAGGGGCGCTGACACTGCGATGCCCGCGAACACCGGGACTCCATCCAGCGGTTCACCGATCAACTTGATGGTTGCCGCACCACCGAGTGAGAAGCCCATGACCGCGATCAGTGGTTCCCCCGACGGGTTATCGCGTGCCTCCGGCTCGTCGGCGAGCGTGCGGATCACAGCGCGTAGATCTTCAGTGCGGCCCGCGTGATACATCAGCCGACTAGTCGGGCCCGATAGTCCAGCGCCTCGCAGATCGACGCGGGCGACATTGAAGCCCGGCGCCGAGCAAGCCTGCTGCACAACGGCGAACGTAGTCGGATTCGGCCGTGCCGCCTAGGCCGTGCACCAGCACCACGAGTGGTCGGGTGGCGCGGGCTGTCACGCGAGAAGTTTGATCAGTCGCCCGATAGCTGCGGTGGACGCTGACAACGAGTGCGTCGCCAGTCCCGTCGTCTAAGTCCACCGAAACAAACCGCTGGGTGCCGAACCGGGTCAGTTCAAAACGCAACGGCATAGCTCGACTGCGGATAGTTTGGAGGTGCCCAGTACTCCACCCGATCGGTGTCTCGAAACCGGCATTGATCACCTCAGCAGACCGCGAACTCGCCAACTCAATCACCCACCCAAGCTCTCCCGTGCTTCGCTGCCCTTGCCTCACTGCAACTACCTTCCCCGCGGTTTCCCGCTAGCGGGGAAGTCCGCTATGGCTTCGGAGCCAACCAGGTCATGGCGGCGATCAGCAGGGCCTCGACACCAGTCTGCAGCGTCGGCTCGATTTGGGGGGCGTACTGCGAAGAGTGGTTCGACGGCAATGACGCCATCACTTGGATGGGGTCAGCGGGGGGCAGGAACTGCGTGGGCTCGGCGCCCCCTAGGAACCAAAAGACCGAGGGCACATTCGCCGCCGATCCGTAACGACCGAAGTCCTCGCTACCAGTGGCTGGTTCCGGCATAACGAAGGCTCGCGACGACCCGAACACCTTCTCGAAACTGGCCACGACGGCAGCCGTTGCTTCGGAGTTGTTGAGGGTGCTCGGCCCGCTCGTGGTGACCGTGATCTCGGGTTCGCGCGTGGCGTTGCTGGCGAATGCCTCCGCGTTCGTCATGCGGGTGATGGAGGCAATCACCTTGTCGCGCGTTGCTGTGTCGAAGGTCCGCAGTGTCATTTTCAACGTTGCTTCACTCGGAATGATGTTGTCGCTGGTCCCGGAATTCACCGAAGCGATCGTGAGCACCACCGAGTCGTTCGGTGCGCACTCGCGAGACACGATGGTTTGCAGCCGCAGTATCAGTGACGCGGCCATCACGACCGGGTCGATCGTCGTCTGCGGCATCGAACCGTGGCCGCCCGCCCCAAAGAGTTTGATCTCGAGGTTGTCGGCCCCGGCCATGATCGCGCCCGGGCGGTAGAAGACTGTTCCGGCAGGCAACGGCCCCACATGTTGACCTAGCACCACATCGGGACGTGGAAAGCGTTCGAGCAGGCCATCGTCGAGCATCGCGTCGGCACCGTGCAGCGTCTCCTCGTCGGGCTGGAATATCAGTACCAGCGTCCCTGTCCAGGCCTGCTTCTTCGCGCGAACGCTTGGGCCGCTCCCATCAACGCGGTCGTGTGGACGTCGTGGCCGCACGCGTGCATGACCGGCACATCCTCGCCGCTGGCATTGGTCGCCCGCACTGTGCTCGCGTAGTCAAGCCCGGTCTCCTCTAGCACCGGGAGACCGTCCATATCGGCGCGCAACCAGACAGTCGGACCGTCTCCGTTGCGCAGGACGCCGACGACGCCGTAGCCACCAACACCGTCGGTCACCTCGTAGCCGGCTTGAACTAGCGCGGCGGCAACGATTCCCGCGGTGCGCTTCTCTTGCTTGGACAACTCCGGATGAGAGTGCAGATCGCGATACGTGTCTTCGAGGCTGGGAATGAGGTCGGGCACGACGTCTAGTAGTTGGTTGCTCACCCGAGCATTATCGCGTAGGGACACCGGGAACAGAACTCGAGCGAACGGCGACTAGCGCAGCCGTGCAAGATTGTTTCTGGCTTCGCTCAGGCGGGTGGATTCGTCGGCGGGTCTTGCTGTGGCGGAGCAGCGGGTGGAGCCGTGGGTGGTGGAGACGGCGGAGACGGTGGAGACGGTTGAGTTGGTTGGACCTGCGTCGGAGCAACTGGCGGCGCTGGCTGACTCGGTGGGTAGCTAGGCGCCGGTGCGGCAGCGGGTACCACCATTGTGGGCTGATCCCGATGAGCAAAGAACACATTGGCCTTCCGGTTAAACAACAGCCAGATGATGATCACAACGAGAACGATGTACGCGCCCGTTCCAGCGATATTCACCTGGTAGGCCTGCGCCGCTTGCACATCAACGAAGCGGAGTTCAAATACCTCAGGGACCCAGCGAAGGAACAAGACGATGAGCAGGAAGATCCGCCATCCGTTCGCACCTCTGGCTAGTCCGCTGGCCGCCAACGCGGCGAGTAGCGCGACAATCAGGATGATGACTCCAGCGACGATGAACACGTTGCGTGCATTCGTCACTAGTTGCTCAGCTTGATCCAGGTTCAGGTTCTCGTTGAGCAGGATGTCCTGGATGGCGCGCTCGCGAGTGTTCTTGTCGAATGCAGCGATCAGCGCCAGCACGCCAACGAGCGCTGTCAGGATCGCGTAGATCCACACCAGTACAACCGCGAAAGTCACCGAGGCTGGACGCCTGACCGGAGCAGGAACCAGAGTTGCCATGGTCGTCACCTTTCGAAACACCAGTTTTGGTCGGAAGTCACCTACTTGCGTGGATCATCCCACTCTCTGGCAAAGTAGCGCGCCCGCCAAGTCGTTGCAATACGGCCCGAACTGTCGGCGATTACCCGGTGACTGAACTGCTGCAGCACGTTCCGAAACCGATCGCCTACGTCTTGGGCAGTGGTGGCGCCTACGGTACGGCTAGACCAACCTCCTGGGCGCCAGCGGACCAAACGGATCGATCGTGGCGAACGCTTCGGGCAGCGCGAACTCGATCCCGTCTGCCTCTTGGCGCCGATGCAGCATCTCCAACGTCACATTGAAGTCGTCAGCCAAGTACGGCATTGGCCGCAGGGGCTCGCTCAGCGGCAGAGTGAAGTCGTCCCAGTGGATCGGATACACCCGTCGTGCGCCGACCATCTCTACCGTTTCCCGCCAAAACTCGTCTCGGAAATCTTCCGATTGCTTCCCGAGCGGGCCCACTCCAAGGAACGCGACGTCCGCCCGGTAACCCTGCAAACACCCTGGTCGGAATCCAGCACTCGGGTGGATCAGGACCCGGCGGACTTTGCCCGACGCACTCGTGTGAGTGACGTGGAACGAATAGCACTGCGCCATTCGGTAGTTGTGGGCCCTAGCTGGCGTAGAAATCGGCTCCGTAATGAGCCCGGTCCAGCGTGGTCGGGGTGAATGCTCCGACAGGACGGGCGCGACTTTGAATCGGCCGAAGGTCATCGGCTCGTCGAGGTCACAGAGTTCCATGTCCTCTTCATGTAGCCCGAACCCTCGACCGATATTCAGTGTCGATTCAGAGCCGACCAACTTAGCCCCGGTGCGCCAGGCAACTGCTGCTGAGTCGAGCGCGTGGTCGTAATGCGAATGGGCCACCAGAACGGCCGCCAGATCGGTGATTCCGGCCTCAGTGAGAGCACCATCGACGGCAGCGTTATTCGTGCGGATCTTCGCTCCGAGGACCTTCCAAGCCGGAGGTCGGGAGAAGAAGCCATCGACCATGATGGTCGTTTCTCCGTCGGTGAGGGCGACCGTGGCAACGCCAAAGAACACTGCCCGCAACTCACCTTGCGGATCGTCATTGCCTGGCACCGGCAGTGCGTACAGACTCGGATCCGTCGGCATCGCGGGGCGCCGACTGACGGCGAACTTAGCCGCACCTGTGGCCAACCCAGTCCCCGCCACAACTGCCGATGCGATGCCAAGAAACTTCTTCTTCACGAGCTCATCGCCTTCTCGGATTTAGTGCCTGCCGGATGTTTGACATCTCGATCGTAACGAGCGCGTCAGGTTCGCACGACCGTCGCGTGTCTGTCCGCGGACGGGAGCACCCCTGTCAAGATGGCTGCATGTCTCTTCCGCAGCCACTCCCACGCGACGCGCGGCCGCATCGGAGCGTGACGGCGAGCGTTAGAACGGGAATGGTGTGGGCAGTTGCCGCCTCCGCAATCAACATCCTCATCTGGCTGGTAGCAACCGCGTTCGGCGTCGACTTCGTCTTGTGGCCCCGCGGGGAACAAGAGCCTGCCACCGCAGTCGGACCGCTCGCAATCGCAGGCGCCACGCTGCTCGCTGCCTTGCTCGCGAGCGTCGCAGTTGGACTGCTCGGCAAAGTGGTGCGCAAAGTCGTGCGGTGGGTGATCGTCGGCGGAGCCATCCTGACGGCAACCTCACTCACCGGGCCCTGGGACCAACCGGCCGAGGTATCTACATCTACCCGCATAGTGCTGACGCTCATGCACCTCGTCACCGGGACAGCGGTGACGTTCGGACTGGCTCGCGGAATCTGGACCGACGATCGCGCAGTGCGGGCCTAGTTCAGCAATCCGCTGAGGCGACCCTCGGCTATCGCGAGTACAAGGAAACAGCAAAAAGTGACCGAATCTACTCAGCGAGTTACCGCGAGGGTATTGCGTAAGTTACTCGCGGGTAGCATCATATTGTTACTGATGGGTAACAACTAGCCGTCTCGACTCTAAGGAGCCTGATATGGGCCATTACAAGAGCAACCTTCGCGACATTGAGTTCAACCTCTTCGAGGTATTCGGTGCCGGCGATCGACTGGGCCAAGGCCCCTTCGCCGAGATGGATGTGGATACCGCCAAAGACCTGCTTCGTGAGAGCGAGAAACTGGCCAGCGGGCCGCTCGCCGAAGGCTTCACCCCCGGTGATCGCAACCATCCAATCTACGATCCAGTCGAGTGCACCGTCACCCTCGACGAGGACTTCAAGAAGTCCTACGCGACCCTCTACGACTCCGGGTACTGGTCCGCCGCGATGCCCGAGTCCCTCGGTGGCTCCGGCGCACCCCCCAGCCTGGCGTGGGCAATCAACGAGATGTTCCTGGGCTCCAATCCCGCTGCCTTCATGACGCTGGCCGGTCCCGGCTTCGCTGCCATCCTGGACAGCCTCGGCACCGACGAACAGCGCCACTGGGCCGAGTTGATGATCGAGCGCGAGTGGGGCGCCACCATGGTCCTCACCGAGCCCGATGCTGGTTCCGATGTCGGTGCCGGACGAACCAAGGCGATCGAGCAGCCAGACGGAACGTGGCATCTCGAGGGTGTCAAGCGGTTCATCACCAATGGTGAGAACGACATCAACGAGAACATCATCCACCTGACGCTGGCCCGTCCAGAAGGTGCCGGACCCGGCACCAAGGGTCTGAGCCTGTTCGTCGTGCCCAAGTACCTGTTCGACACCGAAACCGGCGAGATCATCGGCCGCAACGGCGTCTACACCACGAACATCGAGAAGAAGATGGGCATCAAGTCGTCCACCACGTGCGAGCTGACCTTCGGCGAGAAGCAGCCCGCAGTGGGCTACCTCGTCGGTGATGTGCACGACGGCATCGCCCAAATGTTCAAGGTCATTGAGTACGCCCGGATGCTCGTTGGCACGAAGGCGATTGCCACGCTGTCGACCGGCTACCTGAACGCATTGGACTACGCCAAGAACCGCGTCCAAGGTGCAGATCTGACGCAGATGCTCGATAAGAGCGCTCCTCGCGTCGCGATCACCGCTCACCCGGATGTACGGCGCAGCCTGATGACCCAGAAGGCGTACGCCGAGGGGCTGCGGGCACTCATCGCCTACACAGCGATGCACCAGGACCGGGTCGAGATGCACCACTCCGAGCACGGCGATGGTGACATGGACGATCGCATGAACGATCTTCTGCTGCCCATCGTCAAGGGCGTCGGTTCCGAGCGCGCTTGGGTGCTGCTTGGCACCGAGTCACTGCAGACGTTCGGTGGTTCCGGCTTCTTGCAGGACTACCCAATCGAGCAGTACGTACGTGACGCAAAGATCGACACCTTGTACGAAGGTACGACCGCGATTCAGGGCATGGACTTCTTCTTCCGCAAGATGGTCCGCGACCAGTTCCAGGCCGTCACCCAGCTCGCCTCCGAGATCACCGAGACGGTCAAGGCGACCAGCGAGGGCGACGCACTAGTTGCCGAGCGCGAGTTGCTCGGAAAGGCTCTAGACGATGTTCAGGGTCTGATCGGGACGATGGGTGGCTGGCTAATGAAGAGCCAGGAGAACCCCAACGAGTTGTACCGCGTCGGACTGAACACCAGCCGCCTGCTGCTCGCTTGTGGTGACCTAGTCATCGGCTGGCTGCTGCTCAAGCAGGCCGACGTGGCGACCGCTGCTCTGGCCGCAGGTCCGAACGATCGCGACCGCAAGTTCTACGAGGGCAAGATCGTCACCGCCAAGTGGTTCGCCCAGAACCGCCTGCCACTACTAGCCGCAGAGCGCGCCGTTGCCGAGGCAACCTCGCTTGAGGTCATGGAGATCGACGAGGATCTGTTCTAGCCAATCGATTCCGGTGAGAACCGCATCGAAATAACACTGACTCGGTGAGTGCGAAGAGCGCGTCAAGATGCCCCGGCATCACGGCGAGGCAACTTCGCACTCACCGTTTTAGGTTGCGTTAGGTAAACGTATGCTCTATCAGGTGAACAAGAAGCTGACGGCGATCCTCATCGCCTGCTGCGTTGCACTAGGCCTGGGACTATCGGCGACACCCGCACTTGCGCACGATGAACTCCTGTCGACTACACCCAAGGACGGCTCGGCACTGGACAGGGCCCCTGAGGCCCTCACGCTGACGTTCGCCGCGCCCCAGCTCAAGGACACGACCAAACTGGCAGCCACCGCAGACAACGGCGCGCAACTGGCTCTCGCTGACGTCACCGTCGACGGCGCGGAAGTAACGGCGCTGTGGCCGCAGTCGGCGCCCGCGGGTACCTACAAAATCGATTGGCGCAGCGCCGGCAGCGACGGCCATGTGTTGACCGGGACATTCGGGTTCAGCTACGCGACGCCTGGTGCGGGACCGGTCGTACCTGAGGCCACTACCGGCACTCCCGGTGCAGGAATCGGCGTCGCTACCCCCGCACCGCAAGCCTCCCCGGTGTCGAGTACCGGCCCAGGAGGCATCGGTGGCAACTTGTGGATCCTGCCCACCATCATCCTGATCTTCGCTCTGATCGCTGGCTTCATCGGATTCCGAGAACGCCGAAAACGCAACCGGCTCGATCGGCCCAACACGTGACCCCGCCGCGTGCCGTAACTCCCACATCGACCCCCACAAGCCGCCACAACCAGCACTCACAACAACACCGCCACTGACCTCCGACCCAGGACACCGAACCTTGAGCACTACGACCCGAACTACCAGCGGAGCTAGCTCGACGCGTGGGCCGAGCAATGGGCACTTTTTGACTCGGATTGTTGTTGGATTTGCCCTCGTCGCGATCCTGGCCTCACTAGTCGGTGTTGTGCTTTCGGGAGCGAGTTACGAGCCTGCCCCCGGCGGATTGCCAGATGCCGGCCTGCTGGTGTCATGGCTGCTTCCCGCGAGCGGGGCGCTCGTCTTCGCCGCCGCCATGGCAACGATCGGCTGGCTCCTACTCGCCGGATTCCTCGACCCGGATATGGGCAAAAAAACGGTGTCCATGCGTGGGCGCAAAGCTCTGCTGCGCGCTGGAATCGCGGCGGCCGTGTGGTGCGTTGCGGCGGTCTTGTCAGCTTTGCTCACATTGGCATCTGTCCTTGGAGTTCCGCTGAGTGAGGCCGCCTCTCCCAGCATCTTCACCACCTACGCCTGGGATGTTGAGGACGTCCGGGCATTGCTCATCGCGGCTGTGATTGCCGCAGTTGTCAGTGTCGGAGCGATTCTCACGGTCGAGCTGACCAAGGTCACCATCTGGCTGGCGCTCGCGCTGGTCGCCGTTGCGGCTCCGGCCACGGCGGGTCACGCCGCGGGGCTCGGAGACCACTCGATGGCGCTCACCAACAGCGTCGTGCATGCCGTCACTGCCTCAGTTTGGGTCGGCGGCCTGATAGCCCTCGGGGCAGTTGTCTGGCCGAAGGCCGGTGATGTGTCTGTGGCTGCCCAGCGTTTCGGTTACTTGGCTATCGCCAGCGTCATCCTGCTCACCGTGTCTGGTTTGGGCAATGCCTACGTGCGGTTGGGAGCACCTAGCGATCTATTCACCAGTGGATACGGCCGCCTGGTGCTAATCAAGGCAGCACTATTAATCGTCCTCGTGGCAACCGCCTCCTGGATTCGCCGTCGACTGTTGCCCAACCTCAACGGTGATCGAGCACGGCAGACCTTCGCCAAGGTTGCGGTCCTAGAACTCGCCCTGATGGCGATCGCCTCGGGCCTCGGTGTCGCCTTGTCCATGACCGTGCCCACCCGCGAGGAGATCCAGTTCCAAACCCAGGCGGAGTCGTTGCTCGGGTTTGAGTTCCCCGCGTCGCCGACTGCGTCATCGGTGCTCCTCGGCTGGGACTTTGACCTGTTGTTCTTCACCCTGAGCGTCGCGGCCTGCGTCTTCTACGTCATGGGGGTACGCCGCCTCAAGGCCCGCGGTGACTCCTGGCCGATCCTGCAGACCGTGTCCTGGTTCGTCGGGTGGGGGATCTTCATTTGGACAACGAACGCCGGGATCTCCACCTACTCCCAAGTCTCCGTCGGTTTGCACATGATTCAGCACATGACGATCGTCATGATGGCGCCGATCTTCTTGGTGTTGGCCGCACCCGTCACCCTGGCGTTACGCGCGATCAAACCCTCGCCAACCGGGGGGCCGCGGTCCGCGAGAAATGATTATGTCCGGGCTGCACTCGAAGATCGCGATCTTCTTCACCAACCCGCTAGTCATCCTGGCGATCTACGTCTCGGGGCTCTACGGGCTCTACCTGACCGACCTATTCGGCATTCTGATGAGCAGCCACGTCGGGCATATCTTCATGACCGTGCACTTCCTGGTATCCGGGCTGCTGTTGTCCTACGTCGTCATCGGCACGGACCCCAAACCCAAGCCGCTGCCATATTGGGCGCGGATGCTGCTCGTGTTGACAGCGATTGTGCTGCACGCATTCTTTGCTGTTGCGCTCATGTCGACTCCGACCGTCGTCGGCGCAAACTGGTTCTCACTCGTTCAGCCGGAATGGCTGGTGGACCCCGTTCGCGACTCCGTCATCGGCGGGCAGATCGCCTGGGGGGTCGGTGAGATCCCCAGCGTGATGTTGCTGCTCATCATTGGTGTCCAGTGGGCTCGCAGTGACGAGCGCGAATCGACACGACGTGATCGGTTCACTAACAAACACGGTGACCGTGAGATGGACGACTACAACGCGTACCTCTCGGCACTCAACTCGCGGGCAGACCGAGAGAAGTAGCGCTAGAGACGACGGTCGCGCAAAACCGGAAAACTGGCTCGAACCTTGGCCGGTTCGGTTGGATCTAGGTCGGCCTCGATGGCTAGCTCATCGACCGTGTCGTCGGCTACCAATAGGTCGCCCCACGGGTCGGCTATCAGTGAATGACCACCGAGTTGATGGCCGCCGTGGTTTCCCGTCTCGTTGCAGCCGACGATCCACATTTGGTTCTCGCAAGCACGCGCGGAGGCCAGCATGTTCCAGCGACTGATGCGAGCAGCCGGCCACCCGGACGCGAGTAGCACGCACGTCGCGCCTTGGTCGACGAAGGCGCGGAACAGTTCGGGGAACCGCAAGTCATAGCAGGTGGCCAGGCCGGTACGACCCAACGGTGTATCGACGACAACGACGTCGGTACCGGGGCTCAAGGCCGCTGCCTCGCCGATGTCGAAACCGAATAGGTGAATCTTGCGGTAGCTCGCCACCAAATCGCCGTCGGCATTGAACAGCACGGCAGTGTTGTAGTAGCGCCCGTCGGGGGCAGCCTCGATGAATGAGCCGCCATGAATCCACGTCTGGTTTTCTCGTGCGAGTTCGCCTAGTGATCCGACCAGTGGACCATCTAGGGGTTGCGCCGACTCGATCCCTAGTTCAACATCAAAGGCGCCGCTGGGCCACAGTTCAGGCAAGATCAGTAGCTCAGCGGATCCGGCAGCTTCTCCCGTCCACGTAAGTACTCGTTCGACCCGTTGCGCGACTGATTCCGTTGCATCGATCTGCACCTGCAACATGGCAACTCGCGTCATATCTCGACGGTACCGTCACAAGCTCGCAGCGGACCCGCTCGGGAGTACCCTCAAACACATGCCTGTTGATATTCCCAACCCGCTCGACCCAGCGTCCGCTTTGCCGTTCGCCGACGCAGACATTCCCAAGCTGGCGGCCATCTATGCTGCAAGCCTGATCGATTTCCGTGAACTAGCGCAACAGTTGAGCGACGCTCAGTGGGTGGCGGCGAGCCCGTGTCCCGGTTGGTCCGTCGGCGATGTGGTCGCTCACGTGGTCGCCCTGGAATCTGAACTCCACGGGGACCCCTTACCCGATCACGAACCTGACTGGGCAGCGCTGCCACACATCACTAACGACTTTTCCCGGATGACTGAGCGAGCGGTCGACTGGTACCGCACGAAGACCCAGGATGTTGTCGTCGCCGAACTCTTCGAGATCACCGCGTGGCGCCGCGACGATCTGGCCGAGATCGAAACGGACCCAACTGAGATCGTGGCTGGCCCGCTCGGGCTTGAGCTTCCACGCGATCGAATGTTGCGCACTCGGATCTTGGATGTGTGGACTCACGAACAAGATATTCGGACAGCTGCTCAGATACCTGGTGGGCTCGACACCGATGGCGCCTGGGTGTGCGCGGGTCAGTTCGTCAGTGGGTTGCCATTCATCTGGGGTAAGCGGCTCGGCGCCGCACCAGGCGAGGTCCTCGATCTGACCGTCACCGGCCCCGGAGTCAGCTTCCGGCGGATCGTGCGGGTCATGGACAACGGTCGAGCTGCCTTCGTCGATTCAGCATTAGGGCAGGAGCCAAGCGTCGTGGCCGAGCTCAGTTGGCCAATCTACGCAGCTGCATCTGCCGGGCGACTCGGTCCGGATCCAGACCTGAACGAGGCAGCGATCATGGGAGACGAACGGCTGGCGACCGCCCTAGTCGCCGCCCTCACCGTGACTCCATGACTAACCAAGTCGGCGATGCTGGGATCCTCACCTGGGGCACTCGACGAGCTCGGCTAGTTCTGAGCGCCACCATCCTCGGCTCCGGGTTAGCATTTTTGGACGGTTCGGTCGTCTCGGTTGCCTCACCCAGAATTGAAGCTGATCTCGGCGGTGGCCTCCCCACCGTTCAGTGGGTCAGCAATGGCTACCTACTCACCCTCGGAGCACTCGTGCTGGTGGGTGGCGCACTCGGCGACTTACTCGGGAAGCGACGGGTCTTCATCGTCGGCGTGGCCGCGTTCGGCGCCGCATCCGTACTGTGCGGACTCGCACCAACCGCTGAGTTGCTCATCATTGCCCGAATGATCCAGGGTGCCGCAGCTGCGCTGATGGTTCCGACATCGCTAGCGATACTGAATGCCTCGTTCGCGGGAACGGATCGCGCGAAGGCGATCGGCGCTTGGTCAGGATTGGCCGGAGTCTTCACAGCCGTAGGCCCGTTCGTCGGCGGGCTGCTGGTGGACACCGGTACTGCAGGCTGGCGCTGGGTCTTTCTGCTCAACATCCCACTGGTGATTGGTGCGATCGTCCTGGCTCGTACCGCGGTTCCGGAGTTGCCCGGAACGCGCACATCTGCGCCGCTACTTCAACAAGTGGATATCTTGGGTGGCCTGCTAGCGGTGGTCGGCCTTGGCTTGGTCGTGGGCCCGCTTATCGAAATCGAGCGGATCGGTGTCATCCCGACACTCGCGCTTGTCGCGTCGGGTTTGGCCCTGTTGGCGCTGTTCGCATTCGTGGAGAAGAGGCGCGGACAGACTCGACGCCCGCCCCCGATGGTGTCGCTCTCGTTGTTTCGGTTGCGCACATTCGCCGTTGCGAACATCGTCACGATGGTCGTCTACGGCAGCCTCGGCGTCGCATTCTTCTTGGTGACGATCGCACTGCAGCAAGGACTCGGATACTCCGCTGCGGCCGCAGGTGCCGCTGGTATCCCGGTCACTGTCGTACTGGCACTGTTCTCCTCGCGGGCCGGCGGCCTGCTCGGTAAGATCGGCGCCCGCCCAATGCTGACCGTGGGACCGCTGATCATGGCGGTCGAGGAATGGTGCTGCTGGCCGTGATCGAGCCCGGTCAGCCCTACTGGACGTCGGTGTTCGTCGGCTTTGTAGTGTTCGCCATTGGCCTAGTTCTGGTTGTGGCACAGTCACTGCTACTGCGCTAAGCGACGTGAGTGCGACGGAGTCGGGTACGGCATCCGGAATCAACAACGCTGTCGCGCGCGTTGGCGGCCTCGCTGCAATCATCCTGATCCCGTTGGCTGGTGGACTGGCAGCCTCACAGGCACAGTCGCTGGGAACCGGACAAGAGTTCCTGGCCGGATATCAAACGTCCATGTTCATCGCGGCGGCTACCTGTGTGGTGGGCGGGGGCAGGCCCTGTTCGGCTTTCGCCGAGGCGACGGGCGAGCCGAACAGGGTGAACCAGACTGGACATTTCTGATCAGGACAGCAGCCCGTCCTAGCCGATTACGCGGGCCTCCATTTGCGCGAGCAAAGCTTCACCGCTGGCAACTAACCCAAATCTCCGCCGGTGGCACTGGCCGACTAAACAGGTAGCCCTGGCCTAATCGCGATAGATCTACAAGTCTGCAGTTGCTCCTTAGTTGCAATCCCCTCAGAGACCACGCGTAACCCAGCACCCCCGGGCTAACCCGATGACTGCCGGAACGATGGCGTAGTGAGGACCCTGCGGAGCCTGGGTGAACATGCGGTCAATCTTTAGTTCGTTCACCGGTAGGGCCATCAGTCGGCTGAACGAAGAGTGCCCCGTACCGAAGTCGTCGAGGGAAATCGCTATACCTTTTGAATGCAACTCATCCATTCGAGCGATGATGCCCTCAGGTGCTGAGATGGCAGCTGATTCGGTCAACTCCAAAGTCAGCCTGTGTGGCGCGATCTGGTACTCCCGAAGGATCGCCATGAGCCAGCCGGTCAGGTCCGGTGACACCGCAACCTGAGGGGGTAGATTGAGCGAGATTCGTAACTGCGCAAGCACCGGATCGGCGCGGCCCCACTCATCAAGCTGTCTGAGAGCTTCGTGAAAGACCCGGCGGGTGACCGTCATAATCATGCTGTTGTCTTCAGCGGCCGGAATAAACACCTCGGGAGAGATGAGATCCCCTGCGGGCGTGCGCCACCGTGCCAGTGCCTCTACCCCATCGATTGCTCCGGTAGCCAGGTTTACGATCGGCTGGTACTCAACGAAGAACTCGTCATTGTGGAAATTGCCCGCTCCAACCCACGTACGACTCGTCGCGACTCGTCGAGTTCCTTTCGCGCAACCGCGTCATACGTCGCCACAATCGATCCTCGGCGCTTGGCCTGCATCAACGCCATCTCGGCGTCACCGATAAGGCGGTCGGCTCCACCTCGGTATCGTCTGGTCGGAGATCGCGAGACCGATACCAACGCCGAACCTCACGCTGCTTGTAGTCGATGGGTAAGTAAGCAATACCGGCGATTCCGGGCCAGATCCCAACTGCTTGATTCTCATCTGTCACCAGCATGGCCACCACGAACTTATCTGCTCCGATGTGCGCGACCGTTGCAGACGGCCCCACGATGCCCCGCAATCTCGTTCCGATTTCCTGTAATACAGCGTCGCCCGCGCGGTGGCCGAGGTCGTCGTTGATTGCCTTCATATCAATGACATCACAACACCAAAGAGCAACCGTACGTTCACCGCGAGATGCCAATAAGCGAGCTAGCCGATCCTGCAGGAGCAACCAGTTCGGTAACCCAGTAAGACTGTTGTGCAATGCGCTACGCGCCTCGTCTTCCACCTCGGATCGAGCCAAAACGGCTGACAGCACGAAGCCGACGCTGCGCACAAATATCCGATCGTCATCATCTACCTCACTGCCCACCACTAGCTCTGCCGCCGTCCTACCTTTGAGCACAATCGGCACCGCTAGCGAATCGCTTGTCACGGACATTGGTTCACCGAGAAGCGACGAGCAACCACTTTGGGTTCGTCGTCGACACATTCGAAGTAGGCGTAGCGACCTTCACCAAGCGTGGCAGTCAACAGGTCGATAGCTCCTCGGGCCGGTATGCCAGCACCAGGTTGCAGCGCCTGGGCTGCGAACTTCGTAAAGTTGGGTGTCTCTTCCCCGCAATCGCTCAAGTCGACGCGTGTGCAGGGTTGACCGATGCAGCAGGGTGGCCTGAATAATCAGAATTGCAAAGGCGAACACCACGACGGACAGCAGTTCCCCAAAGGAACCGAGTGTCTCGGTGAGGGTGGGTGCACCGTCCCGGCGATGACCGCCGGGACGAGGAAATACAGCGTCAAGGATCGCGCCGACGACGACTCCCATACGCGGGTCGTGAGTGTAGATGATGCCCAACAAGGGCGAGGATCCCGATTGCCCAAATGAACGGCGCGCGAAGCGGTCCGTAGATTGCGGTACCGGACGCATGAAAGGCGTGGGTCCACACCAGGTCCGTGCTGAACCAGAGGATGTCGCGCACTAGTAGCACCAGAATCAGCGACGCGATGATCAGTTTCGGTACTTGGCCGGACAGTTCGGCTAGCACCCAGAAGAAGGTCAGCAGGGACAAGCCAACGAGAGTGTGGCGCAGCGAGAACCAGACGGCTGCATCAGCCGGGTTATCTGCCGCGCCAACAACTATCACCGTCGAAGTCGCCAATAGCGCTGTTAAGGCAGCCCATATCGCCGAGGCGACCCAGAGTCGACGCCTCTCACCGGTGTACCAACCAACGGCAGCAAGCGGTAAGCAGAACAGTACGCAACCGGAGACGACGAGCAGGAATGCCTGGACGAATGCGTTCATTGTGGCTTGACCGCCGACTGGCTGGCCCAAAACTCACGTCTCACGAGAGCACTCAGCGCAGACCGCCGACGGATATCCACACGTGACATTGTGTCAGCGCGAGAGTGCATCCGCAGGAATAGCCACCCAAGGTGTCAGGAAGACCATGAACCTGCCTCGGTCCAGTGACTGCCTAGCCCCTCACCCGAACCGATAGTTTGGCCATCAGGTGTGGGCTAGACGCAACGATCGCGGGGATCTGCGATCCCGCTGCAGGTCGGCTAAACAGATATCCCTGACCGTAGTCGCAATCGAGGTCCTGCAGCTTCCGC
The DNA here is from genome assembly GCA_963821045.1 of uncultured Actinomycetes bacterium. Lineage (GTDB taxonomy): Bacteria > Actinomycetota > Actinomycetes > S36-B12 > UBA10799 > UBA10799. The sequence goes on from CAWGCB010000004.1 coordinate 58,153, forward strand.
AGCTGTTCCTTTGTCTCGATCCCTTCGGCAACGACGCGCAATCCAGCGTCTTTGGCCAGGCCCACCACCGCCGGGACAATCGTGTGATGCGGCCCCCCGGAGCCTTGGGTGAACATACGGTCAATCTTCAGCTCGCCCACCGGCAGTGCCATGAGTCGGTTGAATGACGAGTGGCCGGTACCGAAGTCGTCCAGCGAAATGCTGATTCCTCGTGCGTACAACTCGTCCATTCGGGAGGCGGCATACTCCTGCGCTGAGATGGCAGCCGACTCAGTCAACTCGAGGGTCAGCCGCTGCGGTGCAATCTGGAGTTCGCTCAGCAGCCCTGTTAGCCACGACATGAAGTCTGGGGCAACCACGACGCTGGGAGTCATGTTCAGGGACATCCCTAGATCCGCTAGTGCGGGATCGGCGCGACCCCACTCGTCTAGTTGTCGTAGGGCTTCGGAGAAGATTTGACGCGTCACCATCATGATCAGGCCGTTGTCCTCAGCGACCGGGATGAACACGTCCGGTGGCACGAGGTCACCTGACGGTGTGCGCCATCGTGCGAGCGCCTCAACCCCGGCTGTTTCCCCAGTCGCTAGGTTCACGATCGGCTGATACTCGACAAAGAGTTGACCGTCGCGAATGGCGCTTTTCAGTCCATGGTGCACCCGACGTGCAGCCTCGAGTTCCTGCCTGGCCCACCGCGTCGTACGTGGCAACGACACATCCTCTGCGCTTGGCCTGCATAAGCGCCATCTCCGCATCGCGGATCAGTCGGTCAGCGTCGATGGCAGCGTCGTCACGGTTAGCGACTGCTAAACCCACCCGAACGCCGAAGCGCAGGTGCTTACCGTGGTAGGAAACTGGATGATGTGAGATCCCAGTAAGATTCTGGCCGAGATTCCTACCGCCTGATCTTCATCGACAACGAGTAACGCAACGGCGTACTCATCCGCTCCGATGTGAGCGACAGTCGCCGACTGACCCATGGCCTCCTGCAAGCGCCTCCCGAGCTCCTTGAGCACTGCGTCGCCGGCACGATGGCCAAAGTCGTCATTGATCGCCTTCATGTCGGCAACATCGCAACACCACACCGCAACCGTGCGATCTCCTCTGGCCGACAGCAACCGCGCCAGTCGGTCCTGCAATAACAGCCAGTTAGGTAACCCCGTGAGGCTATTGTGCAGCGCGTGCTTGCGTGCGTCGTCCTCCATCTCTGCTCGGGCCAGAGCTGCGGATAGCACGTAACCGAGGCTGTGGACGAACATTTGATCGTCGTCGTCAGCTTCGCCTACCAGCACCAGCTGCGCCGCTGTCCGACCTTTGACCACGATAGGGACAACCAGTGAGGCTGCGGTAGCGGAGATGGGTTCGCCGAGTGACTGCGCCACCAAGCGGGGGCGCCCGTCCACCAGGTCGTAGTAGGCGTAGCGTCCTTGCCCGAGAGCGTTGGTCATGAGGTCGATTGCCCCTCGCGCTGGCGCACCTCCGCCAGGCGCAAGTACCTGCGCGGAAAACTGAGTGAGCAACGCGTCTCGCAGCCGCAACCGGTCAAGGCGTTGGGAGTGCAGCGATGCCTCGTGAAGCAGGTTCGCCTGAATGATCAAGATTGGAAATGCGAAAACCGCGACAGTGACTAGGTCACTGATTGGGCCCAGTGCGCCACTCATGGTGCTGGCGATCGTGCCCACCACGACTCCCGGAACGATGACGAAGAGTGTCAGCTTGCGCGCAGACGACGACTCCCAGGCGCGGGTTGTGGTCAGCAGGATTGCGAGCAAGGTCAAAATCCCGATCGCCAACGAGAAGGGATCGCGAAGTGGCCCGTAGACCGCGTTGCCCGCGGCATCGAAGGAGTGCGTCCACACCTCGTCAGTGCTGAACCAAAGGATGTCGCGAAGTAGCAGGACAACGATCAGTGCTGCGATGATCCACTTCGGTACATAGTCGGAAAGCTCGGCCAACACCCAGAAGAAGGCGAGTAGGCACAGACCGATCAGTGTGTGGCGCAGCGAGAACCAGCCGCCGGATTGTGTTGGGTCGGCTCTCGTCGCGACCAGTTGTACCGTCGCAACTGCAAGCAGGGCGGTAAAGACGGCCCAAAGTGCTGAGGCTGCCCAAAGTCTGCGCCTCGCTCCGGTGTACCAACTCACCGCGGCCAGTGGGACGCAGAAGAGGACGAATCCCGCCATGACCAGCAGACCCGCTTCGACGAAGGCACTCACGGTTTACGGCACGTTCCCTGATCACCGAGGGCCAAGGAATCTGGCCGAACGATCCGCAGAGCTGGCAGACAGAATCCCACGGTTGGTATTGTGGCGGATTAACGATCAAGGCGCCATTGGTCGCGCAAAGTGTTGGAGACATCACACAGAGTGGTTACTCAGCTAGTCCCGCTCCGCTAGAAACGTGACCACCAGACTGATCAGGCGATCATTGGCGGCCGCTTCGCCGACCGTGACTCGGACACCCTCGTCGGGAAAACTCCTCACTGCTAGTCCTGCGGCTTCGCAGTGGGCCGCGAAATCCGCTGAGGCTGGACCGAACGAGAACCAGACGAAATTTGCCTCACTGGCGACAACTGGCGCCCCGAGCTCAGCGAGTGCCGCGAACACCCGAGCACGCTCGCGGGTCAGCGCATTGACTCGCTCAATGAGTTCACGGTCGTCAGCCAACGATGCGACCGCTGCTGCTTGCGCAACCACTGAGACACCGAACGGCAGGGCCGTCTTGTTCAGGGCCTCAATGATTGGGGGATGAGCAATGGCGTAGCCAACCCGCAGCCCGGCTAGTCCGTACGCCTTGGAGAAGGTCCGCAACACCGCAAGATTTCGAAAGCGCTGGTAGGTGGCGATCCCGGCAGCTGCCTGGGGGTCCGTGTTGAACTCGATGTACGCCTCGTCTAGTACCACCAGCACATCTGGTGGAACCCGCGCGAGGAAGTCCTCCAACTCGGATTGGCGAACCACCGTCCCGGTGGGGTTGTTTGGCGAGCAAACGAAGATCAACCTAGTGCGATCGGTCACGGCGTCTGCCATTGCTGACAGGTCGTGATGTAGGTCGTCGGTCAGTGGGACTGGAACCGCGGTAGCTCCAGCAACGGCGCTGAGGATCGGATAAGCCTCGAACGATCGCCACGCGAAGATCACCTCGTCGCCCGGATCGCAGGTGGCGTGCGCGAACTGGTAGCACAATGCGACGGCCCCGGTGGCCACAGCTACGTGCTCACCCGGCACGTCGAACCGGCTAGCGATCGCGTCGATAAGTGCCACGGACCCGGGATCCGGATAGCGGTTCACAGCAGTCGCCGCCTGCGCGATGACCTCCTGCACGTGAGGTAGTGGGGGGTAGGGATTCTCGTTGGAGGAGACCTTGAACGCTTGCACGCCATCGTTGCGCAGGCTTGGCCCCTTTCCCGCTCGGTAGGCGGGAATCGAGGCCAGTGCTTCGCGGATCCGCGGAACTTGGGAGGGACTTGAGTTCGACGCTGGTGGCTCAGTCACGGGCCCAACTCTATGCCGCAGGCGTGCTGAGCCGAACGGGTGATGGCGGCAACGCACAGCGACAGCTGACTCACTGCGCGTTGAGGTGGAGCACTCGTTGAGACCGTACTCACGTCCGATTTGCCCCGCTACCTCCCGAAGTCGCCGCGGTGATAACTCGCCGATCGGGCACCACTAACTCACCAGAAAGCACAAGTTTCCAGACGATTTCGACAGCCTGACCATCTTAGGAGATGAAAAGCGATGTCACGAAGACCCACAAAGACCAGCCAACGCCATCCGATTCACATCGGCGCCCGCACCGTCGGGGCCAGCCTGGGAGCCGGTTTGCTGGCAGCGTTGATCGCCCTGCCGACCGCAGGAGCGGTCGAGACGCTCGACTCGGCGAGCGCCCAACCGGTAGCCGCCCCGGTTGCACTGCCCGCTGCGGCTACCGACCCAGCCAAGCCACTCGTTGCCCCGGTAGACAAGGTCAAGTACTCGGCTCACTTCGGTGACGGCGGAGGCAACTGGTCAAGTGGCCATCACACAGGTCTGGACTTCGTGGTCAAGACTGGGACAGATGTACACGCGGCCGCCAGTGGTGTCGTCGTCAAAGCAGGTAACGAAGGTGCCTACGGTAATGCGGTCACCATCAAACACGCGGACGGCATGAAGACGATGTACGCGCACCTGAACAAGATCAAGGTCAAGGTGGGCCAAGAGGTTACGGTCGGACAAACCATCGGCAAGTCCGGATCAACCGGAAACAGCACTGGTCCTCACCTGCACTTTGAGGTCATCGTCGACAAGAAGCAGCGGGACCCAGAGAAGTATCTGTAGGGAAGTATCTGTAGGTCTTAGCGCCGTGGGCGTCGGACCCGGGGGAGCTAGGCACTAGCCTGACTTCTCGTGAGTCTGCGGTCATGGGTCAGCGTGCTGTCGGCCGTTGGCGCCATCGTGCTGCTCGTGGTTGGGTTCTTCACCTTCAGCAGCTTCACCGCCGCGACGACCGCCGGAAACTTAGCGCTGAACAAGCTGTCCCCGGCAGCCCAGCAGTCGGCCAGACTCAACGTCGGCATCGCCAGCATGGAGCGCGGCGTTAGCTCGTATCTGCGCACCCAGGAATCAGTCTCATTGGCCCCCTACGCCGAGGGGGCCAACGCCTCTGGAGCAGCGATTGAGGGGATGCGCGTCTCACTGGCAGGTGTTGAGGAACGCTTGGAGTCGCGGGTCGAGCAGGTGGCGATCGCGCGAGAGGCGTGGATGGCAGAAGTGGCCGATCCAGTAATAGCCCTCGTTCGCAAAGGGCAAGTCAATCGCGCAGAGCAGCGATACTCCACGGCCACTAGTCAGTACTCCTACGAACTAATGCGCTCACAGGCAGCAGCTCTCGACGTGGCGGTCGATGACCAACTCAATGACCAGTTCACGAAACTGCGCGACTTCGCGAACGTACTGGGCCTAGCGCTGGCCTTCTCGGCACTAGCGCTCATCGTCGGGCTCATCACCACATTGGTCCTCGTTCGCACAGCCGTGTTGAATCCCCTCGATCAGCTCAGGCGACAACTACGTGACGTGGCCGTCCGAGGACATCGAGAATCCCCGATCGTGCCGCAGGGTCCGCCGGAGTTTCGAGCTGCCGGTGCGGACGCTGAGCACATGCGCGTGCAGTTGGTCGCGCAGATTGACGAAGCCAGTCGTGCCTACGAGAGTCTGGCAACGGAGGCCCCCGACATCAGCGCCATGCGCGCTGAACTGGTTCGCCCGTCGCGGGTGTACGCCCCAGGTTTGGACATCTTTGGCGACCAGCAGTCGGCGCAAGGTGTTCTCGCTGGTGACTGGTGGGATGTCGTGGCACTACCTGACGGAAGATCCGCACTGATCGTTACTGATATCTCCGGGCACGGGCCAGCAGCGGGATTCGCTGGAATCCGGCTGAAACTCTCACTGACCGGGGTTCTGAGTGCTGGCGGCAGCGCGCTGGAGGCAATCAAGCGTGGCTGCAAACTCTTCGAGGACTACGACTCGCTATTCGCGACGGTCGTGATCGTCGTCCTCGATCCGATGGGAAAGTCCGTCGAGTGGGTGAATGCGGGACATCCCGAGCCGATGATTCTTAATCCAGACGGCCTGCGGCACTCACTACTCGTGACCGGTCCACTGTTGTCGACGCTCGGTGGCAACTGGCAAAGCGCAACGACGACGCTGGCCGACGACGAGCTAATCGTGGCGTGGACCGACGGTATTACCGAGAGCCACGATGCGACTGGTGACCAGTTGGAGGAGGACGGTTTGCTCGCGCTCATCGAGCAGGCCCGGCAAGAACGCATCACTCAACCCGCCAAGCTCGTTCCCCAAGTCTTGGCTGCTGCCCGCAACAGATCCACGGACTGGGATCGCGATGACGTAACGCTGGTTATCGCGGCACTGCAATGAACTAGCGCGCCCAGCGAAGCGGGCATGAATCGCAATCGAGTGATGGTCGGCGAGACACCCGGCTGTGATCTGCGGCACTATCCGCTGAGGTAGCGAAGTGGGGCTTCGCTGCTGCCATGCCACCCGGCACATCGCGACGGAGGATCAATGTCCGAGGACACCGCTAGTTCAACGCCGAACAGCGCTGAAACCAACAAGAAGATCGCCAAAGGCGCAGGGCTGGTCACTCTCAGCGCCGTCACACTCGGTCTGATCTATGGGTACGACAACGGGAACATCGGTGGTGCCGCGCTGTCATTCGGGCCAGACCTAGGCCTGAGCACCTCCCAGGTTGAGTTCGTCACAGCAGCGATCGTCTGGGGAGAGATCATCGGTGCGGTCCTCGGTGGCTGGATCGCCAACAAGGTCGGTCGAAAGAAGGCCATCATTGCCGTGGCGGTCGGCTACCTAATCTTCTGCCTAACGTCAGCGATCTCCTTCAACGAACTATCGCTGGCCGGATCTCGATTCTTCCTCGGGTTAACCATCGGCCTATCACTTATTGCCGTTCCACTCTTCGTGGCCGAATCGGTTCCCGCCGCCGTCCGCGGTCGAACACTCGTGCTGTACCAGGTGATGGGCGTGATCGGAATCATTCTGGGCAACGTCTTCTCGGCCACCCTCAGCGAGGCCGACTCCAGCTACAACTGGCGGATCATGTTGGGTATCGCGGCACTTCCTGCGCTGCTGTTGATACCTCTGCTTTTGAAACTTCCCGAGACGCCAAACTGGCTGATGTTCAAGGGTCGCCGAAAAGAAGCCACCACCGCGCTGGGCAATATCAATCCGCAGTCGGACGCATCCGAGATCGAAGCCGACATCCAAGAGATGCAAGACACCATCGATGAGGAATCCAGCGGTGGCATCGGCGAGATGTTCCGAAAGCCCTTCTTGAGGGCCACCGTGTTCGTGGTTACGCTCGGATTCTTCATCCAGATCACCGGAATCAATGCAACCGTGACCTACGGACCGCAGCTGTTCAAGTCGATGGGTGTCGACACTGATGTCGAGGCTATTTGGATGTCCGCCGGTGTGCAGGTATTCGCCCTGCTAGCCGTCCTTACCTCGATGCGCTATATCGATCGATGGGGTCGTCGACCGATCCTCATGACCGGTATCGCCATCATGACTGGTGGACTCCTCCTGTCATCAGGAGTTTCCTTCGCCGTCGGGGACGGAACGTTCTCTACCATCGAGATCGTCCTCGGTTTCGCCGGATTGGCATTGGTCAACATTGGCTTCGTCTTCGGATTCGGGTCACTCGTTTGGGTCTATGCCTCCGAGGCATTCCCCGGCCGCCTTCGTGCCTACGGAACGAGTGCCATGCTCACCTCCGATTTGGTGGCGAACCTGATCGTCGCCTCGTTCACGTTGTCGGCCATCGAGGCATTCGGACAGCAATGGGTGTTCATCGGATTCGCTGTGCTCGCCCTGCTTGCGCTGGCCTTCGTCTTTAAGTACGCGCCAGAAACGAAGGGCCGCCAACTCGACGACATCCGCTACTTCTGGGAGAACGGTGGCAAATGGCCAACGGATGGATCAGACAAAGTCGCATCCGACGCCCAAGTCCACTAGAACTGAAACCAACGAGTTGCGGGTGAACCGCAGCTAAGAACGTGAGAGGAAGAAAATGCTGAGAGCCGGAGTCGATCTAGGCGGAACAAAGATCCAAGTTGCCATCGTTGACCACACTGATCAAGTGTTGGGAACGGATCGACGACCCACTCCTACGACGGGAACCCCCGATGGCGTCGCCGATGCGATCGCGTCATCGGTCAAGGCCGCCATCACGGCCGCCGGTGTCGACCTGACCGAAGTGGTCGGGGTTGGCGTTGGTGGGCCGGGGCAGATCGACGTGCAGGCTGGCACTCTGAGCAACGCCGGCAACTTGCCCGGCTGGATGATCACTTACCCACTAGTGGCTGAGTTGTCCAAACGTCTCGGCGGAATCCCGGTGTTCCTCGGCAACGACGTCCAGGTCGGGGTGAACGCAGAGGTTCGTCTCGGCGCGGGCCGCGAATACGACTCGCTGCTTGGTGTGTTCTGTGGAACGGGCGTCGGCGGCGGAATCGTCATCAAGGACAACCTGTGGGTTGGTCGGGGTGCTGCGGGAGAGATCGGCCACGTCCAGATCATGGCCAAGGGTGGCGCTCTATGTGGCTGCGGACGGCGCGGATGTATGGAGGCGTACGCCGGGCGAGCAGCGATGGAGGAGCAGGCACGCGCGTGGGTCCGCAAGGGCCGCCGGACTGATCTCTTCAAGATCATGAAGAAGAAGGAAAAGCCTCGCCTGGCCAGTGGAGTCTGGGCAAGTGCATTGAAGAAGAACGACAAGATGGCCCACAAGCTGGTCGACCGCGCCATCTGGGCGCTCGGCAGCGGTATCGGTAGTTCCATCAACCTGTTGGATGTTGAGGCGGTCATCATTGGCGGAGGCCTCGGAATCCGACTAGGCCAGCCGTTCGTGGATTCAATCCGCGAGGCCATGATCCCCCACTTGATCAAACCTGATCATCCACCGGCCGTGCTACTCGCCGAACTTGGTGACCTCGGTGGCGCCCTCGGTGCAGCACTGCTAGTCGAGAACATCAAGCCAGCCGAAGCCCAGCGCCGGACAACTGCCCTTGAGACTGCGGCGGCGGCGAAGAAGAACCCCGCTCGCCAGGCGCCAGCCAAGTCGACGACGGCAAAAACAACCGCCGCAAGGAAGGCACCTGCAGCTAAGGCGCCCGCCAAGCGGACCGCCACCAAGAAGGCCCCAGCGAAGAAAGCGCCCGCAGCGAAGGCGCCCGCAACCAAGGCACCAGCTAAGAAGACAACCGCAACCAAGGCACCCGCAAAGAAGACGACCGCGAGGAAGACAACCGCAAAGAAAACAGCTACCGCGAAGGCCGCGCCAGCCAAAAAATCAACCTAGCGGGTGCGCTACACCCACCGACCTGCTCGCATGACCCAGCCAACCTAGCGGGTTCGCTACACCCACCGACCTGCTCGCATGACCCAGCCAACCTGCGGGTTCGCTACACCCACCGACCTGCTCGCATGACCCAGCCAACCTGGCGGGTTCGCTACACCCACCGACCTGCTCGCATGACTGAGCCAACTTCAAGGTCGGGTGTGAGGACCACGAGGTCGGCTCGTTTGCCAACGGCAATCGAGCCACGGTCGGTCAGACCGAGGACTCGGGCCGGGTTTGCCGACAGCATCGTGCTGACCTCAACTAGCGGCAGACCCACAGTGAGGACTGCGTAGCGCAGCGCTGCGTCCATCGTCAAAGTGCTGCCAGCGATCGCGCCACCCTCGACGAGGCGAGCAACGCCATCGAGCACATTGACCTCCAGTTCGCCGAGGAGGTAGTGGCCGTCCCGTGCGCCAGCGGCGGCCATCGCATCGGTAACCAGCGAGACCCGGCCAATCCCCGCCTCCCGAATGACAATCCGCAACACCGCCGGATGCAAGTGAGTGCCATCGGCAATCAGTTCGAGATCGACCCGAGGATCCTCAAGTAGTGCACCCGTTGCGCCGGGCTCGCGATGATGTAGCGGACGCATGGCGTTCATCACGTGGGTCGCCACGCGCGCACCGGCCTCGATTGCCCGCACACCGGTGTCGTAGTCAGCATCGCTGTGCCCTATCGCCGCGACCGCTCCACTGGCAACGATGCGCTCGATCGCCGGTATCGCTCCGGGTAGCTCTGGGGCGATCGTCACCATCGCGATTCGGCCGTCCCCGACTCGCAGCAACCTGTCGACTTCGGCGGCATCTGGTGCACGCAGTTGCGCCGTGTCGTGCGCACCGCAATGGTCAGCGCTGATCCAGGGACCCTCAAGGTGGATCCCGACGAGCACTCCATCGTCAACTAAGGGCTTCAACGTCTCAATCTGGCGCGTCAGGTCGCGCTCGCTACCGGTCACCAAGCTACCGACTATCGAGGTAGTGCCGTGCGCTAGCTGGGCCTTGGCAGCGATCAATGCCTGCTCGGAATCGTCAGTCACGAAGGAGGCGCCGCCCCCACCGTGGCAGTGCTGATCGACGAAGCCCGGTACCAGAGTCCGCCCCGCCAAATCGACATCAACCGCTGTACCGGCAACCGGTTGTCCGAGGCCGACGCCGACAATCTGCTCGTCGATTACCTCTACCCAGCCGACCTCCAACAGGCTCCCGGGAGTAACGATTCGACCATTCGCAAAAATCGTCATGGGGCCTCTCCAGAGTGTGCGGTTGGGATTAGCAGGTGCTCAATCGTGCTGGTGCGACGTTGTGCCGCACTGGCGCGAACCCGAGCCTAGGACAGTGGCTGGTCCCATGCGATCTGATGCATCCACGGCGCAGCGCCGAACGTGTCAACGCGAGGCCGGGCCTCAACCACCTGCACGGTGGTACTTTCGGTGCAGTCACATGCGTTGATCGCGAAGGGTAGCTCGGTGCACGATCCACATCATTTGATCCTTCGCCGAGCGTTACGGGTGGCGATCGTCCTACCGCTGACCTTCTTCTTTGTCGCCCACGTGCTCGGCTTGGACTACGGCGCTCCGTACGCCGCGTTCGGAACTTTCGCTCTGCTGGCCTTCGCTGACTTTGGTGGCCCCAACCGGGATCGGATCCGTGCCTACCTCGTAACCGGCCTAGCAGGACTCGTTGGCATTGCACTCGGGACGTTAGCTGCCTACAACCCCGTCGCGTCCATTGTTTCTACCTTCATCGTGGGTGCCGGATTGACGTACGCCGGCGTTCTGCGCGGGTACGTGGCTACCGCAACGATTGCGGTCTTGCTGCCCTTCGTAATCGCCGTCACTGCCGGGCCAGGCGATATCGGGCAACTCCCTGAGCGATTGGCCGGGTTCGCGATCGCGGTCGTTGTCTCGACAGCCAGCGCACTACTGCTTTGGCCGTCGCACATGCGCAGCGCCTTACGATCACGAGTTGCTGAGAGTCTCACGGCATCAGCAAACTTGATCAATGCAATTTGGCCAAGTAATGGGGACGGCTCTACCGACCCGTCGTCAGGTATCGACGTGGACACACGCCTGCGGGAGGTCACGGCCGCCCACCATCGGCTGCGCGAACAGTACGAGGGACAGCCGATGCGCCCCGGCGGAGCGACGAGTCGCGACCGGGCCCTAATGCAACTGATCGACGAACTTGGGCGCCTCAGGCTATTCATCAAATGGCGCTCTGCCCCAACCGATCTAGGAATGGGAGCGAACTCAAAGCTCGCACGAACCTCCGCGCAAACGATCGCGCAGTGTGGCGCGGCGATCGGCGGTTCTGGTCGGTGTCCGGACCCCGAGATAGTCTCGGACGAGCGAGAAGTGCACCGACGCGAGGCCGAACAGCACGCGAGCGCTCAGCTGTCCGCTGGCAGATCCCAGGACCTGCGCCGCGATGTCGATACCGGCTTCCAGCTAAGAGTGATCGCCATGTTCGCAGAACTGATCGCACGCAACACGCGCATCGCGATGGGAGCCCATGATGACGCCCCGGCGGTCAGCACGGCGGGCGTATCGCTGGTCGTCGACGAGCCGACGCCGTGGCGCATCTTGCGAACGAATCTCACGTGGAACTCGCCGTGGATGCGCAACAGCATCCGCGCCGGACTCGCCCTCGCCATCGCGGTGACGGTTGTGTTGTTGACTCAAGTGGACCATGGATTCTGGGTGGTACTTGGGACGATCGCGGCGCTGCGCCTCGATGCAGTCAGTACGACCAAGACGGCCCTGCGGGCAATCGTTGGCACAGTCGCGGGCTTCGCGGTCGGGTCACTCATCCTTTGGCTATTCGGGCAGAACACACTCGCACTGTGGCTGCTGTTCCCCGTCACCGTTTTCCTGTCCGGGTTCACGCCAACCGCAGTTGGTATTGCCGTCGGGCAAGCGTCGTTCACGGTGTTCGTCATCGTCTTCTACTCGATCATCGTGGGACCCACATTCAAGACCGGGCAGGACCGAGTTATCGATGTTGCGATCGGCCTAGCTATCAGCCTTTTCGTGAGCTTGCTGATGTGGCCCCGTGGCGTGGCCGCCAAGGTCCAACAGAATCTAACTGGCTCGGTGAGCGCCTCCACTGACTACCTGTACGCGGCGTACGAGCAGTTGTTCATCGGACCCGAACCGACTCCGGGTCTCGAACAGGCTAAGTCACGAACATCGAGCGCGCTCAGCACTGCCTACGAGACGTTCGACCTGGCACTATCCCAATCTCGCACCGATCCTGAACGGATTGCGGCGTGGTCTTTCATCGCCAACGCCTCAGGGCATATTGCGACCAGCGCTGATCTGGTCGTATGGATCAGCGAATCCGGTCGCGCCCCCAAGGACGAGCAGGGGCTTCGCGATCCGCTACTAGCCTGCGCACGCAGCGTCAGGCAGAAGACGATTGCCGCCTCGGAGCTCATCGATCAATCAGTTGACACGCTGGAGGCCGCGATGACTGACGAGGGACTCGTCCCGGGACCGGGACAGCGCGAGCGCCCACCAACCATGAGCGACGTATCCGACCCAACGGATCCGTTCGACGCCCTCGATCGGGCAGTCTCACAAAGCCTCGCGGCACTAGTGACCCGCGCCGCAGCAGGAGAACAGCAAGAAGCTGGAGTGCAGGCAATCTCGATCATTTGGTCGCAGGACTGGCTGTGGCACCTCAACTGGGTGGCCGACCAGATCGGCCTGGTAGCTCAGCGTTCGGCTGCCGCGTCCGCCGAGCGGATCACGGCTACCGGGCAACCGGCGTGATGTAGGCACTGGTGGGCAACTGACCCGAGCACCATCGAGGCGAATCCGCCCCGGCCGCGGGTACCCACAACGAGCAGCGAGGCACGCTGGAGTTTGGCTACCTCCGTGAGCACCGCGCTGGGGTAGCCGCGCATCGCCTCGGTGGTGATCGACAGTTCGCTGTCCTGCCCATCGGGAAGGCAGCGTTGGAGCGCCTCGGTCACGGTGGATTCAGCGATCTTCTTCAGTTGGGCACCGTCGTCGGCCAGCCAGGGAAGCGTTCCTGCCAGGCTCCCAGCCGGGACCTCTGGTAGGTCCCAGGCGTAAATCACGTGCAGCCGTTGCCCGGTGCGCTTTGCATGTGCCGCGGCCCAGTTCAGGGCACGATCAGCGTGCTCCGATCCATCTATCCCAACGACGACTGTCTGATCGGGAATCCAATCGATGCGATCGCCGAGCACTACTACTGAACACGGCGAGTAGCTCGCGACCTCATCACTGACTGACCCCAGCATCAACCGCTTGAAGCCCCCTAGTCCCCGACGTCCAGTTACGACCAACGACGCTTCTTCTTTGCGAGCCACGTCGAGGATCGCCTGAGACGCCGAGCCCTCAGCGATCACCGTCCGAGGTTCGATTTTGACCTCCTCGGGGATGGTCGCGTCGACGACGTCGGCGAGTAGTGCTCCCGCGTGACGCGTCTCATCTGGATCGGGAACGTTGACTACGGGCCAAGGCCAAACTGGCACCGGTGCTGGCGTTGGCACGGATACGTGGTGTGAGCGTGCGAGCACCACAACCAACTCGTTGTCGGTTCCCGCGGCGAACTCCGATCCCCAGACCAGGGCTTGTTCACTAGCCTCTGATCCGTCCACACCAACGACGACTGGACCATCAAATCCTTGATCATTCACCATGGTTCTAGCCTCGCCGATATGTCGTCAAAAATCCAGGGCCCAAAGTCACAGATCACCTCGATCAGTCCCTTGACTCACTCCCCTGCAATGGCGTCCAAGATGTTGAGTCGGGCCGCCCGACGAGCGGGCAGCACTGCGGCGAGAACACCGATCACCACCGCCAGAACCAAGATTACGATCAGGGTCGCAACAGGGATGTCCAATGTCGTGATTCCGGAGTCGGCGAGGGCACGCTGCAACACGAAGCCAGCCGCGAGTCCGATCCCGATTCCCAGCACTGCCCCCAGCAGGGCCACAACGATGGCCTCCCAGCGGATCATCCGCCGAACCTGGCGTCTTGATGCGCCGACAGCCCGCAAGAGTCCGATCTCGCGCGTACGTTCGATCACCGACAGGGCCAGTGTGTTGACGACCCCTAGAGCGGCAATGACGACGGACAAGGCGAGCATCGCGTAGACGAAGTAGAGCAACTGATTGAGTTGCTGTGCTTGGGTTTCCTTCAACTCGGTTTGGTCGAGCACCGTCAGCAACGGGTTCGCCTTAGCCACTGTGGTGATGTCGTCGATGACGACGGAGGCATCGGCACCCGGCGCCACCTTGATGAACAGGAACGTGTCTTGCGAGCCACCTCCAGCGTCGCGGTAGTCCTGCAGTGGGATCACCAGTCCACTAAGCAACGGCGTCTGTTCATATTGGCCGATGATGGTGAACTCTTGCGTTTGTCTACTCGGATACAGCACTTTCACGACTGACCCAATCGACCATCCGCGCTCGGTCGCCAGGTCGTTGCTCACAACTGCTTGCGAACTAGCCAACGTGTTGAACTGACCGGTGACGTTTTCAACCGAGTAGACGGCATCGAGCGGCCCGCCACCGATCGCACTGATGTCCTGCTCCACGCCATCGACCGCGACCCTGCCGATGGATTCACTGACGACGTACTCGACGCCAGGAACCTCTCGCATAGAGTCCGCGATTGTCGAACTGAAGGGCTGATTGGTCGCGGTCGACACAACTGCCTCAGCCTTGAAGGTGTCGTCGATCAGCTTGTCGATGGACGTTTGCGCGGATGCGGTGATCACAGTGACCCCAACAACCAGTCCCAGGCCGATCGTCAAGGCGCTGGCAGTCGTGGCCAACCGCCGGGGCGCGCGCGCCGCGTTACGGGATGCGAGCTTGCCCGGAATGCCGCCAACCCGCGATAGCACCGGAGTGGCTAGGCGCACCAGGGCGACACCAAACAGTGGGGTCAGTACGACCACAGCGACTAACAACGCCAACGCGCCGATCGCCGTGACGCCGGCATTGGCTCCGTCCCCAGAGTCCCGCAGACCGAACACGATCAGCACCAACGACGCCGCCAGGATGACCAGGCCCGCGGCTGTCCGGACCTTTCCCACCCCTTCGGTGGTGGTGCTGAGTTCCCGCAGTGCGGCAATCGGTGGAATCCGTGAAGCGCGTAAGGCAGGGACGGCGGCCGACACGAGCGTCACAACAACACCGATGACGCACGCCCACACAACCGAATTGACCGTGATCGAAATGCCGGATGTGAGGCTCAGACCGATCGCGTCAAATAGCGCCCCGAGCCCAAGGGCCAGCAAGTAGCCAGCCCCGATGCCGATCAGGACGGAGACGATCGCCAGTATCAGCGCCTCTGTCAGGACAGAGCGCATCACTTGATAGCGAGTGGCACCGATGGCTCGCAGCAGGGCCAGCTCGCGGCCGCGCTGGGCAATCAGGATCGAGAAGGTGTTGTAGATCAAGAAAGCGGCCACAAAGAGTGAGATTGCGGCGAAGCCGATCAAGATGTAGTTGAAGAAAGCCAATCCCTCGCGCAGCGAGTCGCTCTGCTCCTTGACCTGCTCTGCACGGGTTTTTACCACGAGTCCGCTGTCTGAGCCACCGCTGGCCGCGAGCACCGACTCGATGGATGCGGCCACCTCATCATCGGAGAATCCGTCCGCCACGGCGACATCTACCGCGGTCCACTCGCCTGGTTTGGTCAGCAGCTCTTGTGCTCGTTGCGAGGTGAACTCGGTGAGCGTCGCCCCGGCCAATCCGCCCGTTTCACCGAACTTGAAGCTCCCGACGAGAGTAGCTTCGACCTCCCCGCCGGGGGTGAGCACCTTGATGGGATCTCCGAGTCCGATACCGAGCTTGGGAAACGTCACATCGTCGACGACGACTTCGTTGCCACTTTGCGGCTCACGTCCCTGAGTAATCGTGGACACGCTCAGTTCGGGATTGGTCTCCCAGTTCAGACCGAGTGCTGGTGGGCCGACTGCTCCGACCACATCGCCGGCGCTGTCAATCAGATAGACGCCATTGCGATTGACCGATCCGCCTGCTGCCGATACCCCCTCGACGGTAGAGACTTGGTCGACGACATCTTGCGATACCAACAGCGGCGCGGCCGCCCCGTTATCGGTGGTGATGTCGACCCCGACGGCTGATTCTCGAGTGATCTGGACGTCTTGGGCACTGCCCTCGATGATGTCTACGAAGGTGCGATCGAGCGCTGCGGTCAACATCAGCGTGCCAGTGACGAAAGCAACTCCCAACACGATCGATATCGTGCTGAGGATGAGTCGGCCCTTATGGGCCACCGCTGTTCGCAGGGTCGCGCGCAACACTAGAAGGTCCTCCTGATTACGTTGACGACTGTCCTGGACTGAGGTTTCGCGACCATCACCATGCCCGCGATCCTATGGGTGGGCGCCGCGCGTCACAGGTCGACACCCGACCTGCCCTGGCGCGAGACTGTGGCGGTGGGACTGAAACGACAGCACTGGAACATCTCTACCTGGGTGTGCTCGCTGGTTGGACACGTTGCTCCAGGAGCCTGGGTTGCCCGCGTTCGTGAGGTGGATGAACCGCTGGTTATCACCCGTGGCGACTCGCAGCGGCTAGCTCGGTGTCTGCGATGCGACGGCTGGGTTTATGTCCCAGTCCCGAATCCCGCCGACGTGTCCGCCGACGTGTTGCCGGGACCGCGAGGGTTGCCCAAACCCAAGCGCGGTAAGGCGCTCAAAGAGCAGGTGGTTACGCGACTCATCGCCCTGGAGCGTGGGCTACACGTGATCTTCTTCTTCGGACTCTTCGTGATACTTGGCATTGTCGCGTTCGGTCTGCCGGGCATTCAGGACGAGTCACGCCAGTTGCTCGTGACAGCACAAGACATCGTCGAACAAGGTCGCCCGGGGCAACACCTGCTACTCAGCGGGTTGCGCGAACTTGGCGAACTAGATGCTGGCCGTGCCGCGGTACTGATGTTGGTCACGTTCGCATATGGGTCGCTCGAGGCAGTCGAGGCCGTCTTCCTATGGCGGGGCAAGAGGTGGGCGGAGTACTTGACCGTCGTCGCGACAGTTGCGTTGATGCCGATGACGATCTACTCACTGGTCGACAAGGTGTCAACGTTCAAGATCCTCGCACTGGGAATCGAACTGTTGATCCTGGCGTACCTGGTCTTCGCGAAACGACTCTTTGGAGTCCGCGGCGGCCAACGCAAGCTCGAGGCCGATCTAGCAGCGGACGTCAACTGGGACGAGATCTACGCCAACCCGCCGGTGACCGGGGATCGCAACCTCGACCGTCGGTACCTCGCTACCCATAACTAGGAGCCGGTACTGCGGCGAAGGGTGCGCCCGGGGATCTTCGTCGCAGAAGTAACCTGCTCTCGCAGTGCTCGCGCGGTCGAGTTTGTTCCTTCGCGGATTACGTCGGTCATCTGTACTTGGCCGACGGTCTCAAGCACGACGGCGCGCAAGTCGATCTTCTCGATAACACGTTCGACGGGCACGCCGTCGATCACCGCATCGAAGTCGACCTTGCTCACCATGTCGTCGACGTCCACGCGATCAACGAAGGCATCGATGTCGATGCGAGCCAGCAGTTCATCAAGAGTCTTGGGCCCGGCCTGTGCCAGATATTCGGTGGCCAACGCGACGTACTCGGCATGCTCTGCCTGAAAACGCGCATCCTGCGTCGCCAGGAAGCCACGCACACGCTCAATGATTCCGGTTGTGATCGGATTGCTGCTGAGGTAGCCAATCGGTGATTGCAGCGCACCCTCAGCGGCGGCCGTCTTGTCAAAGACCCAGCGCTGCGTCGATAGCAGCATCGCTATCGAGGCGGTTGGTAGGAGTGCCGCCACCGATTGCTGCTCGGTCCCAGCGGAGGACTCTCTGCGTCGGTCGTTGGTGACGTGGGCGTAGGTGTCATCCGCGAACCCGTTGACCAGGGAACTTAAACCGATGGCCAGGTACGTCCAGCGCTGCGTCGCATCGAACAGGCTGCCCGAGATCCCGGGACGAGAGTTCTGCATTGTCGCGCGATCCTGCTTGGGTCGCCGGGTCTGCTGGGTTCGTCGGGTCTGCCTGGATCGCCCGGTTTGCTGGGTTCCTCGGGTTTGCTGAGTTCCTCGGGTTTGCTGAGTTCCTCGGGTTTGCTGGGTTCCTCGGGTTTGCTGGGTTCCTCGGGTCTGCTTGGATCGCCCAGTCTGCTTTGCCGTCACGGAACCAGTATCAGCAGACGATGCTGGCGACTAGCCGCCGGGGATGATGACGGTCGCGCGGACTGCGTTGTGATCCGACGCAAATGGGACTCTGTTTGTGCGGATCTTCTTCACTTTGCGTTTGCCGTTCTTCTTCTTGATGACCCGCTTCTTGACCGACATCCGCGCCATGTTCTTCCAGTTCGCGACCTCGACCTCGGCCGTTGTGTAGATCTGGTCGGGGCGGAAGCCACCTTTTTTAATCTTCTTCTGCAGGCGATTGAACGTGTTGTAGTTCGCGAACTTGACCTTGCCGGAGCGACCGATCGTGTCGGTGATGCCGCGGGCGGCAAACTCGTTGCGTGGCGCGTCGTATACGTACTTTGAACCGTGATGCGAGTTCATGTCGCCGACGTAGATCACCGGAAGTCGCTCGTAGTTCGCCTTCTCGATACCGTTTAGCAGGTCGATTGTCTGGGCCCGCCGCAGGTCCGCGGCACTTTGACCAGTCCCACTGAACAGGTGCGTCGTAACAAACATGAAGCGCACACCCGTGGCTCTGTCCGTGAAGTCTTGATAGAGCCCACTACGCGGGTTACCAGGGGACTTCGCGAGTTCGAAGTAGCCAGCGTGGTCACCGGGGATGAGTGAGTCTCGCCGGTAGAAGATCTGTCCAGCAGTCGAGTGCTTGTCGCGCGGATCGCCTAGATACGAGTGGTTATGGGTCGCGTTCAGACGAGCCTGCAGCGCGTTACGCCGCTCCGTGTTGGTCTCCTGCAGACCGACAACATCGTATTTACCGCGAACGATCTCACCCGCGACTCTATCGAGCCGCGCCCCCGAGTTTGGCAGTGCTGAACTTCCCTTGTGAGTGTTGAAGGTGCCGACTGTCACCGCCGCGAGGGAGCGAGGAGTCGGCTTGCCCATGGTTGAGCCAGTTGCCGTGCTAGTCGGCGCAGCGGGCACCGCCTGCGAGGCCGATCCGGACGCAAGAACGAGCCCTGTCGCTGAAGTGGCGCAGGCAACAGCCACTGCCAGCGTTCGGCGACGCCGCGTTCCTGCCTGTCCAACACTCACTGCTTCCACTCCCTGCCTAACCTG
This sequence comes from uncultured Actinomycetes bacterium, assembly GCA_963821045.1. Lineage (GTDB taxonomy): Bacteria > Actinomycetota > Actinomycetes > S36-B12 > UBA10799 > UBA10799. Next base: position 77,327 of record CAWGCB010000004.1, read on the forward strand.
TCTCTGTCTCTGCCTGTATCCCTGTCTCTGTCTGTATCCCTGTCTCTGCCTGTATCTCTGTTTCTGTCTCTACCTGCACCCTGCACGTGCACCGGCACGGGCGCGATCCATTGGCCTTTTGGGATTGTTATCGTCACATCGACAGCCCATCTGAAGCATGTTCTGCCAGCCGGTGACTGATCGTCGTGACTGCGCGTGTTCCGAGGTACCCGTCAGCCCCACAGAAAGTTCCCTGGCAATGCTAGGACGCGCGATCACTTAAGGATGGCTACTAGTTTCCCTACTGTGACTGTCACCGAGGCTGCTCCCAAGGCCGAGCGAACAACTCATCCGACTATCGGCATCGTCTTCCTGGGACTAATCGCGGGGCTGCAGTTGATCGACCCAGCGGTGGCCAACACCGCGATCGTCGAGGCCAGCAAAGACCTCGGCATGACCGGCGGACTGCTCGCCATCGCTGCCAGCATCTCAACCCTCGCACTGGCTGCAACGGTGCTTCCACTGGGATATCTCGCCGACCGCTTTGGTCGTCGACTGGTGATGATGATCTCGATGCTGCTGGCGATTGCCGGTGATGTCATCGTTGCGCTGAGCCCAACCGGGGCCGTGTATCTCGGCGGCCGAGCTATCGCTGGAATCGGTGTGGGTGGCTGCTTGGCGGCGTCGTTCGCGTATGTGCGCTTCGTTGCCCGACCCGGGAAAGTGCCAGTCGCGCTGGGTCTGTGGAACCTGAGCATGATGGCCGCGTTCATCATTGGGTCCCTGGGTGGTGGTGCTCTCGCGGATCAAAGCTGGCGACTGGCGATGCTCCTCGTCCCCGCCCTTGCGCTAATTCTCTTCTTGCTGACTCCCGTGATCTTGGCGCCGATGCCGAAGCTGGCCGATACCAAAGCTGACTACCCAGGAATGTTGTCGATCGCCGTGGCCATGGTGCTATTCCTCTACGGCGTCAGCCAGGCATCCGGTGGACTGAAGTCCGTCGAGTTCCTCCTCCCGACTTTGGTCGGTTTGGTGATGTTCGGTGTCTACTACGTCATTGAACGTCGCTCTAAGAATCCGATCTTCCCGCCATCGCTGTTTCTGCGAGGAATCTTCGCCGCCGCAGTCGTGTCTGGGATTGCCTGGAACTTTGCTCAGGCAGTTGTTCAGTTGCAGACGAGCAACTACTGGCAGTACGTGCAGGGATACGGCACCAGTCAGGTAGCCCTCGGACAACTCGTCATGTTGGTGATGTTCGCGATCGGCGGGGTGATCGCTGGGCGGATGATGCGGCCCGGCGCGCGCACGATGTATCTGATGGGCTTCGGATTCCTTGGCTTGGCACTGCCGATGATCGCGTTTGGCTTCATCACGACGACCACGCCGTACTGGATGATGGGCATTGCGCTATTCATCATGGGCTTCGGGCTGGCGTTCGTGTCGGTGCCACAGTCGGCCTTGTTCGTGGCGGAGGCAAAACCGGAGTACTTCGGGCCGGTAACTGCCTTCCGAACGACTGCGGGACAACTGGGTTACGCGCTCGGATTCGCAGTGAGTACGGCGCTGGTGAACACCTACGGACGCCTCGACCTGATCGAGAAACTGCGTGATGCGGGCGTGGCACCCTCGCAAATCGGTGACGCCGTATCGCAGGTCGTGCTGTTCATGCGGACCGGACAAAGTGACGGTTCGGCTGAGGCACTGGCAGGCATCTCTAAGCTTGGTGAGGCTTACTCAGGAGGGTTCGCGGCGGCGCTCGTTATCAGCGGTTTCACGGTGCTGTTCCTAGCCGCCATCACCATGTTGCTGTTGATCATCGGTATGCGACAGGAGAAGCGCGACCTGCACTCGGTCGACCCGGATGCTCAGCCTGACTCCGAATCGGATTCAGAAACTGAAAAGAGCCCAGCGTCGCAAGCGACTGAAGCGGCCGCGTCGCCATAGGTTCGGCCTCAACCAGTGCGGCAGAACTGGTGGCAGACTGTGAACGGTGAGTTCCGCACACACGCAAGTCAGGATTCGGCCCTATCAGCGTTCGGGCCTCGCGGCGGTGACGGACGCAGCGCGCACTTTACAGATCTTCCATTCCTCGGTCCACGAAGGTGGAGCGGCGCACTACACCGCGGCCCAAAGAGCCGCTTGGGCCCCAGAAACTCTGGACTTCCAGGATTGGTCGAGTAGTCGCCGATTGGCTCACACGGTCGTGGCGATGGCGCCTGCGATCAACCCGCATCTCAATCGCAGGCAGGCCGTCGGCTTCAGTGACCATACCGATGACGGCGTCCTCGACATGTTGTACGTCGATCCTCGGTACATGGGTCGGGGAGTCGGCGCGGCACTCGTCGCGCATGTCTTGGCGGCTGCCCGCGAGCGAGGCCATCGCCGCATCGATACTCAGGCGAGCCTTACAGCGATGCCACTGTTTCTTCGGCTCGGCTTCACGCTTGATGCGCAGCAGACAGTTCAGCGTCGGGGCGAGCGACTCGTTAACTACCGCATGCACATCGACCTGCCACGTTCAGAGAACGCCGCCGTCGGCGAAGCGTAGGGCAAAACTCGATTCCGGCAGGTCGGCATCGATGGAAGCGGCAACCTGTTGTGGCGTCAGCACGTGGTACGTCGCTGCTGCGCTGACGCACTTCTTGCCATCGGGTCGCCTGATCTCACCGGTTGCCTCAATAGTGCCGGTGTCGGCGCGGATCTGCGAAACGTTGACGACAACGGTGTGGGTCGCGCCGACTCGAACCGGACGGGAGAAGCGCGACGTGAACTCAGCAGTCACTGCGAAAGATCCGCGGACTGCGATCGCCGCCCACGCCATCGCGTCGTCGAGCACCGTCATCAAGATGCCACCGTGGACGTAGCCGGGAGCGCCACTGTGTAGGTCCCCGAATACGAATTCGGCCTCGACTGTATCGCCGACCTGCTGGTAGTCGATTTTCAGGCCGACGGGGTTGTCTGGGCCGCAGGCGAAGCAGTTCATCCCGACGGGCAGCGCCCCTGGGAGCCGTCTGCGGTGAGCCCCACTTGTCGTCTCCATGGTGGTTAGCCTGCCATCCCGATCCGGGTGGACTTTGTTCCCTATCGGCACTCGCACTCTGATACGTAGTTTGACGAAGGTCCGAACAATCCAGCGGTCACCACGAGGGGGAGCTATGAGCGACGTTGCGCGCGTCATCGAAATCGAAGCCAGGTCTGCGGTGAGTTTTGAGGATGCCATCAAGGAGGGGATTGCGCGGGCAAACATCACCCTGCGCCATATCAAGTCAGCCTGGATCAAAGAGCAGAAGGTGGATGTGGAGGAGGGGCTGGTGGTCTGGTTTCAGGTCAACATGCTCATCACCTTCGTCATTGACGACGCGTTGGAGTATCCCTAAGAGACGAAAGAGCGGACGTACCCAGACGGAAAGGGGCGGACGTACCCGCGAGTCCCCCAACTCGCGGGTACGTCCGCAGCTCTGGTTGGTCTGGGAGTTCGGACCGGTCTAGCGATCGTCAGGGTCGTTGGCTTGGACGACAGTTCCGCTTAGCTCTCGCTCGTCCTCCAGGCTGGATTCGAACTCCCGCATGAAGCCTGCCGCACCGGGCACATCTGGGGGCGGGGTGAACGACCTAACGGCCTCACCATCGAGTGCCCCGATCATGTACTGCGTCCAGATGGCAGCCGGGAACGAAGCGCCATATACCGAGCTCAGGCCACCGGTGCCATCGAGCGAAATGAGCCGACCCTTCTTGTCTGACTTCTGCAGCATCACTGCCGTCGAGAGCTGAGGTGTGTATCCGACGAACCAGGCGGAGAGTCCACCATCCGTCGTACCCGTTTTAGCGCCAGCCGGTCGGCTCAGCGCGCGAGCAGGAGTCCCGGTACCTTCAGCCACCACGTGCTCGAGGGCGTAGGTGACCGCCTGGGCAATCTTTGGCGAGAACGCGCGGCTCGTCTTCGGTGCCATCTCGTAGAGCAGCTCGTCGGAGCCGTTCTTTGTGACAGCAGCGATACTGGTCGGCTCCGCTTGAATGCCGTCAGCCGCGAAGGTGGCGTAAGCATTCGCCATCTGCAGTGCGGTCGGCGATGCCGTACCCAAGACCAACGTAGGTCCTGGCTCAAGGCCAAGCGTTTCCGGTGGGAGTCCGGCCCGGATTGCCGCATCCACGATCTTCTTGAAGCCAACTTCACTCGCTATGTGGACAAAGACCGTATTGATGGACTTCTCGAGGCCCTCAACCAACGACACGTACCCGTAAGAGCGGTTTGCCTCATTCTGCAACTGGTAGCCACGAATGTTCTGGGGTGAGTTCCCGTTCCACGTCGAGCTGAGCTTGATCCCCTTCTCGAGGGCAGCTGCTAGCGCGAACGTCTTGAATGTTGAACCGGCCATGGACCTCACTTGAGTGGCATCAGAGTATTGGCGCTTCAGATAGTCGTCGCCGCCGTAGAGCGCTTTGATTGCGCCCGTCCCTGGCTCCACGGAGGCAACGCCGGTATGCAGGCCCGTCGTGCTCGAGGTCGGCCCCGCCTCACGAACTGCCTGGACCGCTGACTCTTGATCCGCTTGGTCGAAGGTGGTGGTGATTCGCAATCCCCCAACATCGAGGTCCTCTTGCGAAAATCCCCGCGCCAGCAGTTCATTCTGTACGTGGCTCAGCAGGTATCCCTGCGGCCCTTCAAACGAGCTCTTACTGTCTACTTTCTTGATCTTCGGAAACCGCGCTTTCTCACGCTCTTCTGCCGTGATCCATTGTTTCGTCAACATGGCGTCCAAGACGTTGGACCAGCGCTGCTTGAGACGGTCCCGATGTACATCCGGGTCGTACCCACCAGGTGCGCGGATCAACGCGGCGAGGACTGCGGACTGGCGAAGGTTGAGCTTCTCGACAGGTTTGCCAAAGTAGACGGTGGCGGCCGCGTCCACCCCGTAGGCGCCACGACCGAAGTAGACCGCGTTGAGGTACTTCTCGAGGATCTCTTCCTTTGACTCGCTGGAGTCGATCTTGACGGACAAGAGCAGCTCGCGAAACTTTCGACCGTAACTGCGCTCCGACGTCAGAAAGGCATTCTTCGCGTACTGCTGACCGATGGTGGATCCACCCTGGGTTGCGTTCCCGGTGATGTTGCTCCACCACGCTCTGACTAGCGATCCCGGATCGAACCCCGGATGGTCATAGAAGCCCCGATCCTCGGCCGCCAGGGCGGCGTATTGAAGATACTTCGGGACTTGCGAGAGCTCCACGTCGACGCGGTTCATCTTTCCGAATCGGCCAATTTCGGTGCTTCCGTCGTTCCAGTACACGATGGAGGTTTGGGCGCTCACCGGCTCGTTAGGTTCCGGGATCGGGGTGACCGCGACGGCCACCACGAAACTCCCTGATGCCAGCAACAGGAGGCTGGCGAACAGGGCCGTCACCTGCAGGAACGAAGGAGCCCACCGCCGCCGCCCGTCCGGGCGCCGCCGCGGATACCGAAAGCGTCGCCCAAGAAACCGGAGGGTCCTTTTCCGGAAGCGGTCTTGCGGTTCTTGCTGGTCTTGCTGGACTTGCTGGTCTTGCGGTTCCTGTCCTTGTCCTCGCGTCATGATTGCGAAGCCACCCCCCGGTTGGCACGAAATGGACTTGCTGCTCCATCACGTTAATCCGGCAGATGACCCTGGGAATATGGACAATTGGGGTACACAGCAGTGTCTGACGGCCCTACCGGAAATGATCATCACCGACCCAGAGGGCGCGGCTTGGGCCGCTAGTTGGCCAACGGTCGACTACTCGGAACTCACTCGCACTCGTACGTTGCCTATCTTCTGTTCGGACTCAACAAATTGGTAGGCCGCGACGATCTCCTCGAGTTCAAAAGTCCGCGGATCGAGTACCGGTCGAAACTGCTGCGACGCGAGCATCTCGCGGAACTCCAGAATCAACTGCTTGTCGAACTTGAGTGGCAGCGGCAGAGCAACTCGCCTACCCCGCGACATCTTGGTCGCAAGTTCAAGGAATGGGTTCTGAGCTTTGGGGCCGAGGTCGGTGCTGAGGTAGGCACCCCTAGCTCGGAGTAGCGGTCGACACTCGGCGAAACTACTCTTGCCAACGGCGTCGATAACCACGTCGTACGCATCGGCCTGAGCCGTGAAGTCCTCGACACTGCGATCGATGACCCGCTGCGCCCCAAGCTGCTCAACGATCGGCACCGCCTCGTGGTCGCAAACCGCCGTCACGTTGGCACCGAGCATATTTAGAAGCTGCACAGCAGCAGTCCCGATCCCGCCGCTCGCACCGTAGACCAGTACGTCATGACCCGAACGGATCTTGCCCTTGCGGATGATCGACAGCGCGTAGTGTCCGGCCTCAGTGCTGGCTGCGGCAGCCTCGTCGGACACGTTGTCAGGGATCGTGGCGACTGGGCCACCCGCTGGAACGCTCAGATAGTCAGCATGCGCGCCGAAGCCGGGATCGCTGTATCCGAAAACTCGATCGCCTACGGCAAACTCGTCGACGTCGGCTCCCACAGCTTCCACTACACCGGCGAACTCGCAGCCAAGCACCTGCGCCTTTGGTCGCAATACTCCAGTGACCGCCCGGGCAAAAAACGGATGCCCGTTTCGGTACCCGCAGTCCGTCCTATTCACCGTGGCCACGCGCACCCGCACGAGTACCTCATCAGGTTTTGGAACTGGCTTCGCGACGTCAACGACCCGGACCAGTTCCGGCGGCCCGTACTGCCTCGAAATGGCTGCTCTCATATCTGCACCGTATGCCAAAGCACACCTACGCCACCATGATTGCGGGGAGCAAGCGGCGCTCTAGGCGTGTGCCCTCAAGCGCCGTGGTCAGCACGAACTGCTTGAACCCTTTGGATCGGGCTGAGTCCCTTTGCCCACCCGCATTGCCACTATCGAGTTGGTCGGCTCGCGGATCTGCGGTGGCATCGAGTTGGTCGGCTCTCCCAAGTGCGTCACCATCGAGTTGTGCTGGGCGCCGAACGGCGTGCAACATACCTCGCGGACTCACCCACTCAACTCTGATACCCGGCGAATGAGAGTCGCCCGTGCTGCGCCCACCGGTCTCGCTCGTGACGCCGGGTGGTTTCACTACTCTGACGCGCCATCTGTGATGGGTCTTCAGTTGATGGTGACGTCGACACAAGCTGATCAAGTTATCTGCGCTAGTCAAACCGCCTTCTGGAGTGCCGGTGAACGGTTCGACGTGGTCAAGGTCGCAGCGCTGGGCTGGCTGCGAGCAACCCGGGAACTGGCAACCCTTGTCTCGGGCGATTACGTACTCGCGCAGGGCAGCGGGTGGCTTATACGTCCGGTGACCGTAGTCAAGCAAGTGGCCGGTGACCGGATCGGTGACCATCCGGCGCCAGCAACCGGAATCCGCGGCCAGCATCCGGGCGAGAGTTGCCGGGATCGGACCGAAGCCCACGAGTTCGCCAGGATTCTCTGCCAAACCCAGCAGCGTGGCAGCGTCGATAACTACCTGGGTCTCGAGCCGCTTCTTGCCCTGCATGACTGGCAGCTCTGGATCGTCGGCAGCCTGGTGGGCCCAGGCAGTGAGCGCATCTGCACGCTTGTGGGCCCGTGATCGGGAGTCTCTCGGGTCCTCGTTCTTGTGAGCGACGGCAGTCAACGCGTTCCAGACGGCGATTGCGTCGGGCGCGGGCAGTGTCGCAACAATCGTCGCCATGACCGAGCCGTCATGAAACATCGTGACATCGCGCCGAGCAAACTCCTCCTCGATTGCGACTTCGGGGTCTTTAGGGCAGACGCGGGCAACTCGGCGGCGGACTACCCGCCGAGTTTGAGACGGCGTCTGCCGTCCCACATTGTCCAGCGAACAGTCCTCGACATAGCGGGCATCTGAGATGTTCAGTCGTTCGCATTCCTCGGAAACCATTGCTGCATGTTGTGGACTGCACTCACCGGTGCGCAGTAGGTCGCGGGTTCTAGCGAGCTTGTATTCCAGGTCCCTAGCCAGGGTGATCCTGCGCTCGGCAGCGCGACCGGAGATCCGAAGTGCGGCAGCCACTTCGTCACGGATGCTCTCCTGAACCATGACGGCATCCCACCCGGGCCTTGGCAACTGGGAGCGGGACTGCCCTTCGGGCACGGTCTGCTGCTGGGATTCGGGCTCGTGATCGGCAAAGTCGGGCCCAGGACCCGCGGCCGCCGCAAGCGCAGCTAAGCGCACCCCCTCGAGCCAGTTTGCGTGGCGCTCCAACTCGACTACTAGGTCTAGTCGCTGGGCCGGGGATAGCTCCCAGGGGTCGATCTCCGCAAGGAATCCCAGCGAAGTAGCGCACGGCCGCGACGACGGCGGTTGCGTCATATGGGGTACCGCCTGCGGGTGCGCTTTGTTCGAGAACATGGTCCAACCCTACCCCATAATTCGAACATATGTACGAAGTATTCACAGCGCGCCGCCGCTTGTTCTTGGACGCAGGACTACCAGTCGCACTGCCGACGCGAACTACCTGGCGACCCGCTGACAAAAGCAACGGTGGTGTTCAACTCACAGTGGGCACCACCGTCGCTTTGCTCTCGCACATGAGGCCACTAGGCCGCCCGGCACCCCTGCATAGCGATCTTCCTGCCGAATTGGGACGATCACCAAATGGAGGCGCTGCCGATCGCAACGCTGGCCGTCGTCGCCGGCTTTGTGCTGTTCTGCGTCCCGATACGGTTCGTGAGTTGGCACGATCGGCAGACACGTGGGCTGTCCCTGGCCATCGGTCTGTGGTCGGTATGTGTCGCGGGAGTGGCGCTCACGACGGTGGCAATCATTGCTGGGGGGTCGAATCCCGCTGCCTCCTCAAATTGGTACTCGCTACGCCACCTGCTGTTTGGCATGGCACTGATCACTATCTTCTGGGTGCTCCAGGAACTGTCCGGACTACGCCAGTGGCCGTTATTCGCGCTCATAGCTGCGTTGGTGGCGATTCGAGCGGTCCTTTGGTTCACGACCGATCTTGTGTGGACGGGGACCGTGGACGCGTCCGGCAGCTACGTCTGGGGGCCACTGCGGGCTCCGTTTGGACTGGCGATCGGTCTCCTTGCGTTGATCGTCGCGATCCGAGCAGTTCGCCGCCCCTGGCAATCACAACCGATGCGCCTTATCGCCACCTGGGTGCTCATTCCGGCTGTCGTCTTGACGACGCTGGCCGGGTCGCTTCCTGATGCCACTGCTGACTTCGTAGCCGTGATCCTTTATGCATTGCCGGTCATAGTGATCCAGGCACAACTGCTCTTCGAATCTTCACGAACATCACGGCGTCTTGCCCAACAATGGCAGCGCGACAAGTTGCTGGCCGACTTCGGAACCAGCGCGCTAGAGGTGGGCAAGATCGTCCCAGCCCAAGGTGCAGTCGACCTACTGGCTGAGGTGATGAAAAAACGTTGCGAATACGTAGAGGACGTGGCCGGTACTGCGAATAGCGTCGCCGCAGCGGGCCCTGGCACCAGCGATGAGACGATCGAGCACTTCGTCACTCCGGTCACGGCGCGGGGTAAGACAGTCGGACGCCTCGTGGTATTCGGCACCCTGAATGCTGATGATCAGCTGTTTGCTAGGAGTGTCAGCTTCGTGCTGAGCGCTGCAACCAGCAGAGGGTTGATGGAGTCAGAAGCGCGCGATCACGCCTTGCACAACGGGTTGACCGGTTTGCCGAACTGGCTCCTGCTCAAAGACCGGCTAACCCAAATACTGCGCCACCGCGAGAATGCCAAGGTCGCTGTGCTGTGTCTGGACGTCATCGAGATGAGGGCGATCAACGACGACCACGGACATGAGGTTGGTGATGCGATCCTGCGCGAGATTGCCCACCGATTAAATGACCTAGTCGACGCGCACGCGACCGTTGCGCACATCGGTGCCGACGAGTTCCTCATCGCCCAAACTGTCGACGACCGATCCCAGGCCTCGCTCCTGTCCACCCGCATCTTGGCGGCCGCCCACGAACCAGTCACCTCAAACGGAAGTATGGTGCGCTTCCGCCTACGGGTCGGCATTGTCGTAGTCGATTCGGAGACGCTGGAGATCGATGCCGACCGGTTGATCAGGGATGCCGAAATGGCCCTCATGCAGGCCAAGAGTGCCTCCTCCCCACTGGCGACCTACGACCAACGTGCCCGAGACGAAGTGGTCGGCCGGCGCCGCATGGTCGCGGGTTTACGGGAGGCGATCCGCGACGACCAACTTTTTGTGGAGTACCAGCCCATTGCGGACTTGTCGACCGGGCGCACGGTCGGAGTAGAGGGGCTGGCCCGATGGCGAACACCTGACGGACAACTGATTCCACCCGGAGCGTTCATCCCGCTGGCTGAGGAGGTGGGCATGATCATGGCCATTACCCGCCGGGTGTTCACCACCGCTCTGAACCAACTCGTGGACTGGGACCGCCAAGCTGGGATGAGCGACGTGCGGATGTCGCTGAACCTCACCCCGAGGGCCATCGGTGCGGCGGACTTAGTTCCCTGGCTACAGGAGGTCCTAGGCGACAACGACATCGACCCGCAGCGCCTAACTTTGGAGTTGACCGAATCAGCGCTGTTCTCTGCACAGGGCGACATCGTCGCGAAGATCACTCAACTTCGCGACCTGGGCCTGCGCATCTCGCTGGACGACTTTGGCACCGGCTACTCGACCTTCAATAGATTGATGGAATTACCCGTGTCCGAGTTGAAGATTGACCGCGTGTTCACTCAGAGCGCGGGTGGGCCACATCGAGCGATCGTTCCCGGGGTTATCCGGCTTGCCCGTGATTCCGGTCTCACCGTGGTTGCCGAAGGTATCGAGACAAGAGAACAGCTCACGTCGCTGCGCGGCAGCGGCTGCGACCTGGGCCAGGGCTATCTGTTCTCTCGACCAGTTGCCTCCACGGAGATCCCAGCTTTTACACAGTCGAGCCAAGAGAAAATTCGCGCACTCGCCTCTTAGATCAAGGTCTGAACGACACCGGTGCCCGCGACATCTCGCCATATTTGTCACGAAGGACGCTAACGGAGTCAACATCCGAATTGCCCTGCGAACAGTGACGTAGCGCGGTAGTGCAGCGGTCAAACTTTCGTCGATCATTGAAGTGGATCAGAGCAGACGAACGGGGGAACGATGAGCCCAAACGAGTTGGAAGAGTTCGAGGAGATCGTTACCCGTCTCCAGTCCGATTACCCCGAACTCCGACCAGCACGCAAGCGGGTAGTCAGCCTGGTCCTGGGAGTTTCGACATTCTGCCTGGCCGGTCTGGTGGCCGCGATTGCCCTTGGCTCTGGCGAGCCAGAAATCTTGATCGTGAGTTTGCTGTCCGGCTGCTACGGGGCCTTGGTGCTCGCAGGTGGTCCTCGCCGCCGCTGGAAGAGGGTCCGGCACAGCTGATCCGCTATTGGTCGATGCCCAATGTTCGAGCCGTTGGGGAGACCGGTACATCGGCCTTATCCGGGAATGTGCCCAGGACATGATCGGCGGTGTGATTGGTGACTCCCATCCAATACTGCTCGTTGCGGTAGTGGTGTAGCCGGTGAGCACGTTCGATGTAGCGGGCGTAGCGGGTGCGGGGTTTGCAGCCGGAGTGCACGTAGAAGTGCGTCCACTCGTAGACATTGCCAATGACTGTGGCTGTCACGATGAGGGTGAGAGCGATCGGCAGCGAGGGTACAAGCAGAATCGTCAGTGCAGCGCCAATCGGGACGCCCACAATCAAGGACCTCATCGGGATGAACACAGCCTCGATGACTTTGGGGTCACGGTGATGACGACGGTGCTCTTTGGCGAGGTGCAGATCAAGCGTAAGTCGGCCCACCTGGCGTGGCTTTGAGTGCAGGATGAACGTGTGGATGAGCCACTCGGTGAACGGCTGCAGGGCGATGAGTACGCCCGCTGCGATCGCGTCCCACCAGGTCCAGTTGCCAACAGCGATTCTGGCAACCAGTGCAATGAAGAGCGACGCAAGTAGGAATCGTGCGCTCGGGTATCGCAGATAGATGGGGATAACGTCGCGGACACGGGTATTGCCCGCGAAGCGAACCGTTGTGTTTGTATTCATGGTCAACCTCGCTCTCTACAACTAGTCGTTCGATTTGCCGCTGTCCGTGTGAGTCCCCGCTCCACGAGAGTCACTGCTCATCGGCAGGGTCGAGTGAGTTGAGCAGCTCATCCCACTGTTGTTTGCTGGACTCCAGCAGAGACTTCGCGGCGGCGCCAGCGCGCTCAGCGTCCCGCCGAGCGAACGCCACAACCATCTCCCGATGGCTGTCCACATCTTCGAGTTCCGGAACGACCACTGCAGCCACCACATCTCGCAGCGGCCGATAGGCCATCGACAAGCCGTTGTAGGCGATCCGGTAGGCGAGGTTGCCCGACGCTTGTACAACCGTGGACCAAAACTCAAGATCGAGATCTTGCTGGCGCTGGACCTCATCTTCGACCGCGAGCTGGTCAATGATTGTCGTGAGGGTGCGTTGCTGCGCCAACGTCGACCGCTGCGCGGCGAGGCTGGCGGCGTCTATTCCAATACTTATCCGCATCTCCAACACCGACCGGAGCACACCGGTATTCAATGATCGATCGGGGCGAACCAGTATGTGCGCAAGTAGTCCGAGATCCGTGGAAGCTTGGTAATCAAGCACCCGAGTGCTGCCACCTTGTCGAATATCTAGCAGCCCTGCCTGCGCGAGTCTCTGAAGTGCTTCGCGAACGACACCTCGACTCACGTTGAGCTGTCCGCTCAGCACACGCTCGCCGGGCAGTGCCTGACCCGGGGTAAGCGTGCCCGAGACGATTTGGGTTCTGACCTGATCGAACACCGCATCGGCGCCGCGCTGCTGCTCCACGGCGGTAAACATGGCAGTAGGCACGGCAGCAGGCACGGCAGTAGGCACGGCGGCAGGCATGGCGGCACCTTACCACTGGTCAGACCAGTGGACCACCAGACCAGTATCGGTCAGCCAACGATCCGCCCGGCCGGCAGCAACTTCAGGTCCGGTACTTGGCCTTCTGCTCGAACTTGGTGAAGCCGTTGGAAGCCTTTGCCTTCCAGGTCACTTTCAACTTCAGTGGGTACCCAAAGGTTTGAATCTTGACTTTGCCGCCCTTGCCACGAATCAACCGGAAGGTGCGAACGTCGCCTCGATTCCTGATCTTTGCGCTGACATCTACCTTGACTTGACGACCAGCGTTGGTCAGGCAGTTCTTCTTCACCAAGGTCTTCTTGCCGATCCGAGGCAGCGCCTTCGGGGGCTTCGCACAGCGACCAGCCACCGTCTGGTCTTGCCGCGCGTCGAAGACGTTCACCGTCGGACTCTCGAAGTTGGCGATGTACCCGCGCTTCCCGTTCGGCGAGACCGCGATCGCACCTGGTAGGGAGCCGACTGACAGCGTGGCTAGCTGCGACCCATCCATCACGTTGGTAGCGGTAGCGAACTCGGGGTCCTGCGGATCTTGTCCGGTGACAGTGGTGAAGAGCACCTGCGAGTTAGGCGAGACGGTCGTTGCGAACGGCCCGTTGCCTACGTTCAACTCGTTGACCACCATATTCGACTCGGTGTCGATAACCGAGATATCTGTGGCTGTTTGATTGGCGACGTAGACGCGCTGGCCGTCTGGGCTGGCAGCCAGTTCGACCGGGTCAGCAAAGGAGGAGTCGGAAATGATCGAACTGCTGTAGTCGGACATATCAATGGCGGCGACAGCATCTTGCGCTCCGCCCGAAATCGCAACGTAGGCGGCCGAACCGTCCGGCAGGACTGCTACTCCTTGCGTGGCGAAAACCAGTGTGACGGTTTCGAGCAGCGCGCCTGTCTCGGTGCTCACGACCTGGACTTCGTCACTCAGTCCGCTCATGAGCAGGCGGTCACCGTCGGGGGTCAAAGCGATGAACAGGCCGGTGAAGGGAAGTGTGTCGGTCACTTGGTTACTCGCCGTGTCGATGACGGCGGTCTGCCCAACGCCTTGGTTTCCGACGTAGACCTTTGAGCCATCCGCCGAGATCGCGATACCCAATGGCTCGTCGATGGCGGCGTCAGTAATGGTGGTAACAACGGCGTTTGTGGCGGCGTCTATGACAACGACACTGTCGGCGTCACCATTCGTCACGTACACGGTGGAACTGTCGGGGCTGACTACGACCCCGCGCGCGCCATTGCCAACGGTAACCGTGGTGAGGTCGCGGATTTCTGCCTGCGCGGGATTCGCCAGCGTGAGGGTCGCGGCGGAGACCACCAGGGCACCCAGAGCAGCAAGGATTCGGCTCTTCGTCACGTTCATGGTGCGCAGGTTACGGGAGCGTGCGCGCTGATTGCATCCCGAAGCGAGTGCCCGCGGACATGTGCCTATTTAGGCGCGTCATGGGTCGGGCGTCGTGGAGCGCAGGTCTACTGGAAGGGAGCGGGGTCACCTGCCCCGAGGCGCAGTACCTGTACCTCGGCCCCAGCTAGATCGACCACCGTGGTCGGCGATGGCGGGCAGTCACCAGCATCGACGACTGCGTCAATCACAGCGTCAAGGCGATCTTTGACGAGCCAGCCCTCCGACATCGGGTCGTCATCACCGGGTAGCAGCAGGGTGCTCGACATCAGCGGCTCGCCCAGCTCCGTGACGATTGCCTGCACGACTTTGTGCTCGGGTATCCGAGCACCAACCGTTCGGCGTTTGGGACTGAGCAACTTTTTGGGAACAACCTTCGTCGCGGGAAGGATGAAGGTGTACGGACCGGGAGTTGCGGCCTTAACCGCCCGGAAGACCGGATTGGATAGTTCCACGAACTGGCTCAACTGACCGAGATCGTGACAAACCAGCGTGAAGTGGTGCCCATCGTCGAGGGCACGCAACTGCTTGATCCGTTCGATCGCATCAGCATTCCCGATGGTCCACCCAAGGGCGTACCCAGAATCGGTTGGGTACGCGACGATGCCGCCCTCTTGCAGCACCCTCACAACCTCCGCGATCTGGCGGGGTTGCGGATTTGCCGGATGAATCTCGAACAGTCGCGCCATACCAACAACGATAGTCACGCCGACGCGACGCGTTTTTGTTGGCTGTGGGTGAGATCGGACGCGATGGCGTCCGTTTCCACCCACAAGCGCAAAGCGCAGATGCAGGGTCACTCGAACGAGTGTCCTGCAGTTGACTCGACTCCGCTAGCCGAATCATGCTGGAGGTCTCGTTGGTCACGAGGAAGCTGGGGTACCTGACATGTCACTTACAACGAATCGCGTTCGCCGAGTCTCGGTTGTCTCCTCCATCACCGCAGGCCTGGTCTTGGCCTCGATGGCTCCCGCTCTAGCGGCAGTGCCGACGCCCAACTCGCTGGAGTTGCCATCCGCGGACTCGTGGCAGTCTGTTCCGGTCACTCCAAATGACTGCTTCCTGGCGGCCAGTTGCGCGACTTGGGGGTGGCAGGTTCCCGAACAAGAGCAAGACGCGCTGATCCTGAGCAGCGGCTACGACAGGGGCAAAAAGGCTGCGAACGCGCGGTACCGCGCCGTGACCCAAAACATCCGATCCAGCAACCCTGCGGAGGGTTTCACCTCCACGATCACCAAAGCGAAGGACACCTACCGGAAGTCGGGCAAGAAGCACAAGGCCAAGGTCTTCGCTTATTACCTGACCGATGGCGATCGCCACGCTGAGATCGCTCTAGCCAAGAACTTCACCTACAAGAAGAACGGCAAGGTAAAGAAGCGGGTGGGGATCGGCCTTATTTACCTCACCCAAGTCGACGCTGCACTGCCCGAGGACCTGACGCAGGCATCCGGTTCGCTGCTTCGCAAGCAGTTGCGCAAACTCGTGAAAGCGGGTTCCGAATCAAAACTGACCGGCGACTTCAACGGGTTCTAACGCCCCGAATTAATTCACTTCGGAAGGTCAAGCGATGAGCCACCGAATCGAGACTCGAGGAAACGTTGATTCGCCAACAGCTTGCTGGCCTCGTTCGTCGCGTGGTTACTACTTGCGCTGTCTAGCGCCTCGCGAATGATGTCGAGTTGCTCGAGCGTCAGATCCTTTGCGGACTTGCCTTCTCCGGCCCGGATGGGCATCTGTTCGATCGGCACGTCGAGGTAGGACTGCAGGGTGTGCGGTAGGTAGTCCGTGGCAACACGGACGGCTATCTCAAACTCGTGGCTGGCGATACGCGCGACCGTCCAATCGAGCAGTTGCACATTGGCGCTGCGGATGCCCTCGACGCGGTCGCGAATCTCCGGGTCACGGAAGCGGACCATCTCCTCGGCCTGATCGAGCGAGCGCTTCGCCTGGACGAGCCGTTTGTGCTGTTCGGCTTGGATCCCACTTGCCGCCGATGCGTAGTACTGCTGCAGGGCAGCCAGCAGCCCCGCCGTCCCCGGTTCAGCTCCATTGAGCGCTGCGAGCAGTCTTTGCGGTAGCGGATACTTCCGCCTTTTCGGAAAGTGATTCGTCCACCATTGCGGATGGTCTCCATAGCCTTCCTTGGCCGGCCAAGCTCGGTTCAACGCCGACGGAAATGATTCCGGGACCGACCCAGACATGTAGCTGCGGACCCGAGAAAACGAGTCTGAGGTTACGGGCTCATCTGCGCTGCTCGCGATTGAGTTCACCGCCGCGACGGTCTTGCCGCCCTGCTCCAAGAGTCGCTGGGTTCGCTGCAGGGCGATATGCAAGTTCAGGTAAAGCGCAACCTCGTTGTCCGCCAGAACCCGCTTGTGCTCTGAGCGCTGGAACCATGACGGCAGCGTGGCCATCGCGTGGAACGCATCGTCGGGACGCGGCGCGCGGGAGTCCGAGGACGAGCCGAACTCGTCGACGTCAAGTGCCCGCGAACCCATGAGTACCTCCGGTCTTAGATGCGCTGTGCTCATCTTCGCCTGCCCTGCTGATTCCATGCAAAGGGACCCTCGGTGTCAACTCCTTGTCGGAGTGCAACGCTTGCCTGGCGCGGCGCATAAACTTCTTTAGTTGCGGTTAGCCCCTATGCGTCATCCACTTTCTCTCCCCCTTCCCCCCTTACCCCCTTCCCGGCGTTGAGGTTCCCACGCTGATCGCCCACGTGCTAGCCGTTCCTGTCGGCGAGTTGAGCACGCATTCGGTCTTCAGCCTCAAAGACATCAGCAGCCTGCTCGCGCAGTTCCTCGGAGAAGTCCTCCGTTCGGTAGATCTTGCGCATTTGCACGCAAGGCTGACCACTCGCGGCGGCGAAGCGCAGACTCCACTCGCGGGCCTGCTCCTCGGAATCGAACTGCACGATTCCGTAACCGCCAACCAGTTCTTTGGTCTCAGCGAAGGGACCATCGAGTACCGTCCGCGTTCCGTCATGAAACTCGATTCGGACGCCTTCAGACGACGGCCGCAACCCCTCGCCACCAAGCAGGATTCCGGCTGCCGCTGATTCGTCCATCAGGGCCCCCATTCTCGCGAGCTCCTCCTGCGTCGGCAATGTGCCAGCCTCGCCCTCCGGTGTCGCGTGAACGATCCCCATGTAGACCAGTTTCCCCGGACTGGGCTGTGCACTGCCCTGAGCTGGGCCAGGACTTGCGGCATTCCACTCCTCGCGCAGTTTCTCCTCGTTCTCGCGCCAACCGGACTCTGCGTCAGATTCGGGAAAGTCAGCTAGCTCAAAGATTCCCCGGATCTCCAACGTTGCGTCGTGGCCGTCGGCATCCATCGGGGCGCGCTTGGCCCAGGCGATCGCCTCTTGGATGGACTTGGCCTGAATGACCCAATACCCAGCCAACAGTTCCTTAGTTTCCGCGAATGGGCCATCCACGATTTTGGGTTCGCCGTCAGCGGCGAACACCTTGTAGCCCTGCGAGCTTGGCTGCAAACCATTCCCGTCGATCATCACCCCGGCCGCGACGAGCTCCTCGTTGAACTCGTTCATCGCTCGGACAAGGTCCGCGGACGGCATCTCGCCTGCTTCGCTACCTGCATCAGCCTTCACCCCGACAAAGAAACGCATGCGGTCACTTCCCTAGATTGGTCGGCAGTGCGGATTTCGCGCTGCTCACCTATATGTCGATCCGGTTTGACGATATTCGACATGGGCGGCGCAGAAAAGTCTGCGGCACCCTGCGAACACAGGCGCCCACAGCCGACTAGACCCACTACACGACGAAAACCCCGGAGGTCCGGGGCGTTCGTCTTGCCGTATCGAGGCTTGCGGGTCTCGCTGCGCTGCGCCTAGATGAACCAGCTCTCAACCTTGACCACAGCGGTGAACTGAAGTGCGGGGCTACGGTGGACCTTGACCGTCACGTACTGGGTGCTGACGCCATTCTTCTTCGTCACCAGTTTGAGGCTGCCCTGGGCGACCGCAGCGTCGAAGCACTTGTCGCTGTACTGCTTGGCAGTGGTGGGGCCACCCTCGATCGCGCAGTAGTCAAGCGGGTCGACGTCGTTCTCGTACCCTTGGATCTCGACGTAGGCCTGCGACTTGCTTGTGGTAATCGTGTGCGTCAGTGGCTTGCCGAACTTGACCGTGTCACCACTACTCGCTTTGGTGTAGTCATCCCAGGCGTGTGACCAGGAGCCCCAGTTGCTTGCCACCATCGGGTTGGCGTCGGGAGCCAGACGGACACCGAAGCGCACCTCACCTTTGCCGCGCAGCCCGGTGTCGCCGTCTTTGGTCACCTTGACCGAATCGACCGTCATTCGGACCTTGCGAACTTCAGCCTTCGTTCGGTCGAGTTGGCGCCGCTTGGTGGTGTTGTGCCAGGCTTGCTGAACCGGCAAGTACCCGCCACCAACTGGCACATTCACTACCGAGTAGTAGCCAGTGTTCTCTTTGAGCCCGGCGACGGTCTTGCTGAACTTGTAGGTGGTCTTTGCCCCAGCCAACGAGTTCTTGTTTCCTTTGACGGTCGGCGTTCCCTTCACCACGACAGGCTGGACTGGACCACCAGGAGAACTTCCATCCGTCCTATGTGTCCTGCGGCTTCACGGTCGAGGTCGGCATCGTGACGAACTGCTTGGTTGCCTTCCACTTGATGGTGATCGAGTCGGAGGTGCTGGTTTGACTCACGGGGGTGATTCGGTGTCCAGACTTGGCCAGTGGTTTGTCGCTCAGATTGACGGGCCCGTTGTTGACCGGGGCGGGCGGAGTTTGAGCGGTTGCCGTGGTCGTGGCGACGAGACCGGTAGCCGCTACGGTCGCAGCGACGATGAGTCCGGTGGCTTTAGCAGTTAGGTGATTCATGGTCTACTCCCTGGTTAGGCACCGCCGGTAGCAGCGCTCTCAGGGGTATGAGCAGGTGGCCAGCACATTCCCAACACTTTTTCGGAGATTCTTTTTCAAGAGGCGTCGCCAGGGTGAGGTGCGCATCTTCGTACGCCGCCATCGCCGCAGAACAGCGCGGGAGCGAATCAGCTAGGAATGCGGCTCAAGTGAGTTTCCGTCCATTCGGTCAAGGAGGACAAATCCATGCTTCCTCGAGCCACCGCAAAGATGACTCGTTCGCCCTCGTCGGCGTCGGTCCGCAACTCGTATCCGTTGAGGTTCGCGAAGTTGCGGGCGCATAGCCAACTCAGGCGTTTGTTCCCGTCAACGAGAGGGTGGTTCCGGTTGATTCCATCGATCAATGCCGCAATCTTCTGGCTCAGGTCTGGGTACGCATCTTCTCCGTACACAGACGTCGCCGGGCGCGCGATCGCGCCCGCAAGTAGTCCTACATCACGGATACTTTGACCCAAGATCCCAGTGATCTGTATGGCATCCTCAGTAGCGAGGAACTGAGTCACTGTGCCAGTCGCCGAAGCAGGTCGGCATCCTCTTCCATGATTCGCTCGGTATTGGCCGCAATCCACTCGGAGCGACTATCCCGCTTCACTCGATCCAGAATTGCTAGGCGCACTACCTCTTGCATGGATCGGTGCTCGCGCTCGGCTTGCTGACGTAGCAGTTCAGTCTCCTCGTCCGACAGCCTCAATGTCATAGCCATGGCTGCATGGTACCGAATCGGTATCACCGAGGTTGCTCATCCGCGCGGGCGTTGATTTGTCTGTCGGTGAGCCGGATCAGTCCGGTGTCTATGCCGGGCCGACGCTTCACCTCGACGAATCCCGTCTCCGGGGTGTAGTGGATGACCTCGTCTGCGGCATCCAATCGCGCTTTGAACGACTCGAACTCTCTGCGAGCTCGAGGGGTTACCGTGTCATCCCCCCGCTCGATCCTTGCCCATGTTCGCAACCTGAGTTGCCGGTAATCATTGATGTGCTCGGGAGCGATTGGTGACCACGGGATCGCCTCGTCGTAACGTGCGCGACCATCGCCGGTCTTACCCGCGCGTAGCAGCGCGACACTTACGGCCGAGCGACTCACCGGTTGAAAGTCGCTGCCCATGCTCACGCGATTTCGCTCGTTCACCCTGTCCCGGATTTGCGACTGACTCAGCCCCTCCGCATCTCTCCACCTCAGGAGAGTTTCGGTATTTGGTAGCAGTTGTCGTCGGGCCATGACCCTCCTCCTGGCGATGGATACTCCAACACCCGCTCAGCGACGCCCGTCCGAGCGAATGGAGCCGACTTGTAGGTGCCGGTATCGTCTCAGTATGAACCGGGACTTGCGCTCCAACTGCCCGATCGCCGGATCACTCGATATCTTCGGCGATCGCTGGACGCTAATTGTCTTGCGTGACATCTTGCTCGGCGGCAAGACGCGGTTTCCAGAGTTTGCTGCGGATGAGGGAATCGCCACGAACGTCCTCTCGGAGCGGCTGCGAAGACTGGTGGATTCCGGGCTGATCGAGAAGCGCAGTGATCCCGAAGACGGCAGGGTCTTCATCTACACACCGTTGGAACCAGCGATCGAGTTGATTCCGGTAATGGCCGAACTCGTGTCCTGGGGACTACGTAACTCCGGGGTACCCAACGATCCTGATTTCCCGTTTGCTGAGGACTCGACCAGAGCGTCGCAAGTCAACGCGACGATGGCCAGCCTGCGCGACCGATCGTGATGCCTGCGCGCGCCTAGTTTTGGAGGGCTCGAGCGGTGTCCCTGACGGACTGCTCAAACGTGATCGGTGTCCATGAGAAGTCTGACTTGGTCGTGCTGATGTCCAGCATCATGGAGCGGCCCTTCACGGAGTCCACTAGACCCGCGAGTTCACTGTTGAATCGAGCAAGGATCTTGAGTAGCCACATTGGGATGCGCCGCTTGGGCGCCCGCGTGTAGCCATCCGCCCGCAGTAGACGAGCCACATCTGCTAGTGATTGCGGCTCCTCGGAGAACGACACTAGGTACCTGTGGCGGTCGGCGTCGCCACTCTCAAGAGCTGCCACGTGCAGCTCGGCCACGTCCCGGATATCAGCCATTGGGAAGGCGATATCTGGGACCGCCGGCTGATCCCCGTCCAGGATTGAGCGGAACAGCGCGATGGACTCTGAATCCTCGTCCCTGCGAAGTGGCGGGCCAATGATCACACCGGGGTGAATGGTTGTCAGCGAGGGACCGTTTGGATGCGCAGCGCCAAAGGACTCGATCTCCTCCTGCGCGAGGATCTTGCTCTTCGTGTATAGCGTTATGCCTGGGTAGTCCACTGGGGTCATATCGGTCGGGCCTGCGAGCCCCTCCTCGATGTGACCACACACGGTCAAGGCGGTCGACGTCACAACAATTCGTTCGACACCCGCCCCTGCCGCAGCTTCGAGCACTCGGCGGGTGCCATCTACCGCGGGTTCCAGAAGCACTCGCTCGTCATCGACGTCGCCGAGGATCAAGGGAGATGCAGCGTGGATGACGTAGCGACAGCCGCTCATCGCATCCGCCCAACCGGCGTCCGCTGTCAGGTCAGCGGACGCGAACTGAAGGTGCTCTGTGCTGCCGAGAGTCTCTAATGCAGCCCTGATTTCGACCTCTTGACTCGACTTCCGCACAACCGCGCGGACGGGGTAGTCGGCCTCAAGCGCTGCTGCCGCGATCCGCATCCCGACAAAGCCGGACGTCCCGGTCACTAGTACCAGTGGTTTTGTCATCCGCTGACTCGTTTCGCTGATGCCATCGACCTGTCCACCGGGCGTTCTCCATCAGTCTCGCAGGCGAAGGCCGCTCGGTAGGCGTAGATGGCAGCGAATAGCGTGCCAGCGATCCGCAGGACGTGCAGGCCCAGCCACCAAGCGATGGTGGTCTCGAGGCCACTTTCACTGAGATTGCGGGACCACAACTGAAAGTTCAACGGGAGGAATGCAACGGTGGTGATTCCGTAGGTGAAGATGAGTCCGGCGAGGGATAACTTCCAAAGTCTCCTGGCTGGCGAACCTTGGGCGGTCCGTCTGATCATCGCGATTGAGCCGATGAAGGCTGGGACGCTCGTGACGAACACGGGGACCAGCAGGAACTTGAAGTAGTCCGCGAACCACCCCTCGAACACGGTCGGTTCGGTGAGCGCGAAGGGACCGAGCGCGAACCACATCGTCACCATCACACCCGCGAATGCGGCACTACCGATTACGCCAAGCTGCTTCATATCGACCTCTGCTCCACATGGCATCCACTGATGCACTCCACTTGCTTTATGCAAGTGACTCTATCAGCATTCGTTGCTCCACCGACATCTCAGGACGCGCATATGCGTCGCGCGGATGCGACGATGGAATGGCCGACGTGCCCAAAGATGCCGTCGGTGTTTGCGTCGGCGCCAGTACGTGCCGCGCCCGAACCCACCGGAGAACGTCGGAGGCCGAATGACCGAACCAATGCAAATCACCAACAAGATCGCCATGGTCCGACCCATTTCTTTCGAGTTCAACACTCAGACCGCAGCCAACGACTTCTTTCAGAAGAACCTCGGTGGCAAACCAGACATCGTCAGGCCAATGCCCTCATCGACTTCGACGCATTCGTGGACAAACTCCGCAGTAAAGGGGTCGACGTCCACGTCTTCCAGGATGACGACGCGATTTGGAAGACTCCTGACAGCATCTTTCCCAAACAACTGGTTCGTCTCGCTTGAAGACGGATCACTACTGCTATGTCCTATGTTCGCTGAGGATCGACGCAACGAGCGCACCAAGTTCTTAGGCCGACTGGTGGAGGCTCTGGGCCGCGACCAAGTCAAAATCGTGGACTACACAAAGTATGAGAAGGAGAATCGCTTCCTTGAGGGGACCGGTGCAATGGTCCTGGACCGAGTGAACAAGAAGGCCTACGCATGCCTGTCGGAGCGCGCCGACGAGGGCCTGTTCGGCAGTTCTGCACTGACTTCGGTTTCAAGCCTGTGCCGTTTCACGGGTACCAGACCTACGAGGGAAAGCGCGCCGCGATTTACCACACGAACGTGATGATGGCGGTGGCCGAGAAGTTCGCCGTCGTGTGTCTGTCAGCCATCGATGATCCGAAGGAACGCCAAATGGTCGTCGACGAGTTGACCGAAAGCGGTAAGGAAATAATCGACGTCTCCGAAAGCGAAATCGACAATTTTGCCGGTAACGAAATTGAGGTGCTAGGGAGCCGACGGTAAGCGCTACACCGTCATGACCAACTCAACGCACAAGATCTTGACCGAAGACCAAAAGAAGGTCATCGAGAAGTCCAGCGATTTACTCATCGGAGACGTCGACACCATCGAGGAATACGGCGGCGGCTCCGTGCGCTGCATGATCTCCGAGCTGTTCTGAGGGTCAAGAATGAATCCGATTCGTTTCGGCATTCAGGTCAATAACCTCGACGCAGCAGATCTCCCAGACCGGGTCGCCAGGTACGAGGACTACGGCTTCACATCGGTTTGTGCGATCGATCATCTGATCTATCCAGAGTGGAGTCCGCTAGCCACCTTGGGCGTTGTCGCCGGAATGACCACGTCTGCGGCGGTTGGGTCGCCTGCCCTGTCGCTGCTGCTTCATCATCCTCTCGAGCTGGCCCGGGCCTCCGCCGTACTCGCGGCCGTGGCAGCTGGCGGATGCGAGCTTGGCGTTGGAGCAGGGTGGCTACGCGAGGATTGGAGGATCGTTGGACGTGGATTCGAGTCCGCTGCGGATCGAGTCCAACGTGTCGACGAAGCAGTTCAGATTATTCGTAGTCTGTGGACTCAGCAGACGACCGATTTCGCAGGACGCTTCTACCGCGTGAACTCCGCCGTTCCCGCGATGGAGTTACCACTGCCGTCTGTGCCAAAGCTCGTCCTAGGCCACGAATATGCTGATCTGGAGTTGGCAGGGAAATACGCCGATATTGTGTCGCTGTGGCCGTTTGACGCACAGACTCTGGAGTCCGCCGACCTGCAAATGCGAGCCTGGGCTGCGGCCGGGACGATCGATTACCTTGGCAAGCTCGCCGACATCGCACGCCGATCTGCGAGCGCGGCTGGGCGCGATCCAGCTGCGCTCGAGTTCCAGATTGAGGTGCCCGTCCAAATCGTTGAGGATGACACCGATGTCTTGAACCAACGGTTGAAGGACCTGACCACTTCGGGTACTACGCCAGTTTCGATGACTAGCGGCGAGATGCTGAACACCTCGATCTTCATAGCGGGAAGGCCTAAGGAGGTGAGGGACAGAATCAGGCGGCAGCGTGATCAGACAGGGCTGAACTACTTGGTGCTCCAAAGGAACGAAGCAACGGAGGATTGGGACGATCTCGAATGCCTCGTCGAGAACGTTGTCGCACCCCTGACTGGGCAATGACCATTGCTACCCGTACCGCTACTGGCAGCGTTGCTCCGCGAACTGGTCGATGGCTCGTGCTGCGACGTCGGCTCCGTTGGTTGCCGCGAGTTCCGCCCCGATTCGTCGGGCGGTGGTCTGCCAGTGGGGCTGATCGAGCGCGCGGCGTAAACAGTCACGGATCTGTTCACCGGTGGCGGTTTGGTCTGACAAGCGCCAACCCGCTCCGGCTGCGGCAACAGCTTCGGCGGTCCATTGTTGATCGATATGGGTAGTGATCGAGAGCACCGGCACCCCGTAGCGCAAGGACTGGTAGACGGTCCCGTTCCCGCCGTGGCAGATCGTCATGACCGCGCGGTGTTGCAGCACGTCGACAGGGTTGATGAAGTCGAGTACCAGGAAGTTCGCGGGTGCTGGGCCGGGCAATGGTTGCCCACCAGTGGTGAGCACGACCTGCACCGGTTCTTCTCCTAGTCCATCGAACAGTGCCTTGGTCAGACGCTGTGTGGCAGTACTGCCCAAGCTCGCGTAGACCACGGTTGGCCTCAGGGTCGAGCGGCGGAGCCTCAATCGAGGGGGCATCAAACAGGATCGGGCCGGTCACTGCATAGTCCTGCGGCAGGTCGATGGTCGGGAACACCGACTCCAGGTCCATCAGGACGTTCAGATCCCCGAGCATGTGGTCCAAACAGATTGGGCCGCTTCGGCAGCCCGAAAATGCGCCGGGCTCGGTTCCATGGTCGGCCCCAGTAACGCAACATCAGCGTGCGCACCGGCGGTTCACCGGCGCGCAGGACCGCATCGGGCAGGAAGCGTTGGAAGGTCATCATGTCCGGTACCGACCGTCGGTCCCGCATATACCGGGGTGGTCGGGGTGTTCAGCAGTGAAACGTAGGGCACGCCTGCCAACTCGGCACTTACGCTCAGACTCCAGCGAAAGTCTCCGACGACCAGACGCGGCTTGACCTCGTTCAGTGCCGCCAAGTCCGCTCGCACGAAACGGGTGATCGTGGCCGTGTCATAGATGTTGAAGTTGCCGCGACGGCTGGCCTCCACCGATGCTCCTACCGCAGCAGCGGGCAGCTCCACGCGCGGGAAGTCGATCAGGTGCACCCACGGCCCCGTGGCCGCGAACACCACGTCTTGCCCCAGGTCCGCCAACGCCCGACCGAGCTGCACGGTCCTGGTCACATGCGACAGGTACCCACCGTCAGTAGCAATAAGGATCGGACCCGCGGTATCGCCAGACATCACCCTGCTCAGCCTAGAGCTGCGCCGGACATGACCGGGCATTAAGGGAGATCAGACCACCCCAGGCCCGCTTCGGACTTGTGCTCAAGCCTCACAGATATCCGTGTTTCTGCAGATACTTGGAAGCGAAGAAGCCCTCGGTGGCAGGCAGGTAAAACGTGGCTACCCGCCAGATCACGGCAGCCCCAATCGCGACCTCAGCCGACACCCCCAACGGGATGAGGAAGGCTGACAGGACGGCCTCAGAGACTCCTATCCCACCTGGCACCGGCACCAATCCCTGCAGCAGAGCAGTCGCCACAACCACAGCCGTACAGCTGATAAGACTGAGATGCACACCCAGCGCCATCAGCGACAACCACAGGGCCAAACCCCACAACAACTGCACCGCCAGCTGGCTGCCCAGCAGGCCAATCGCGAGTCTCGGCGAACGCAGTACTTCCGCCAGCGCCTCCCAGCCCTTCTTGATCTCAGGCACTACTCGGTCATGGATCTTCTTGACTTTGAAGACGACCACAACCGTGACGATTGCCGCCGCGACAACGAGAGCGATGATCCACCAGGAACCCCCGCCGCTACTGCCGGAGTCACTGCTAGAACCGCTGGTCGACTGCGCCAGAGTGAGAGATCCCGTAAGGAAGGCCAGTATCAGGATGACCACTTGCACCAAGAAGCCGGAGAACGCATCCACCGCACCCTTGACGACGGAAACCGTGGGAGCGATGCCGTACTTGTAGAGGAATGCCCCCTCCATGGTGACGCGTCCAGCCATGCCCGGGACGGCGAATGATATGAACGCCACGGCTGGCTGCAAGATGGTCATAGGTCGCAGGGGGATCGACCGCCCGACCGCAGACATCATGGCGGTACCCATGGGTATGAATGCGAGTTGTCCGACGACGAGAGCTAGCAGGGCCAGCCACCAGATCGTGTTGGCAAGGGACGACCAGATTTCCGAGTAGTCGATACCCGTGAGCAGCGGAACCAGCGCACTGAGGAACATCACCACTAGAACGAGGGTGACGATTTGGCGTAACCCGATGCGGCGTAGCTTTACCGGTTCCGGCGCCTGCGTTTCGGTCACCGTCGCGACATGGTCGCGTAGCGCAGCCAGCAACTTCGACGAACTCTTTATCGAGTGTCGTTGTTGGCTCGTGAGGGCCGGTGGCTGCAGGTACCCGAGACTGTCGGACAGCGGGGCGAGGCCCAGACCCTCCTGGGCAGCGGCCACCGCGCGCTCAACCCCGACGACATCAGCGGTGGCGAAGAGTAGATGAACGATGTCGAGAGCCGCATCCGAGTCGCGGTACACCACAGAGCCGGACTGAAAGTCGCAGATTACGAAGCCGTCAGCGCTGACTCGGATCGCGGTTGCGTCCAAAGCTCCGTGGGTCACGCCACTGTGATGCATTCGCGCGACCTCTCGCCACAGCGAGCCCAGCCAGTCTTGCCGAAGTTCGGCACCTTCAGGTAGATCAGCCAGCAAGACGCCGGGCCTGGTCGTTACCAAGACCGCAACCTCATCGGTCGCTGCGGCCGCTGCAATCACCTCCGGGACTGATGCGCCCGCGCGCGCTGCCAGCATGGTCACGAGAGCCTCATGCTCCACAGACTGCAGACGAGAAAACGTGATCCGGCTTGCGCCACCCCGGTACATGAGTGCGTGCCACGCCTTTGCCATCACCTGTGAGTCGGTGGCATCGCGGCCGTAAGCTTTGATCTCCACCTCAACACCATCCGAGGTGGTGCCGACAAGCCGACGGACCCCCCATGATTGATCGTGGTCGATGGCTAAATCGGGGACGTCAATCCCGACCCGGCGAAGCGCGGTACCCACGGCGCCGGTATTCGGATAACCCAGCGGTGACCCAAAGATCAGGAGGACGGCACCGGCGCAAACCAGTCCGATGCCTAACGCCGCAGCGACACCCGATGGAACACTCAACGCCAGCGCCACCGCGGCTGTGCTGACGATCATCACGATCGCCCAACCCAGCCGACGGATCGGCCTGGCCAGGTACGGGGTTGAGGCGACGAGAATCGCCGTGACGATCGCGACGCGGACGACTGGGAATTGCGGGCGAACGCTGCCTTGCACGAACTCAGTGAAGAAGGGCGGCCAGAGCTCGTCGAACACGGAGACGAGGATCAGCGTCGCAACCCCCGCCGCAACCCCGGCCAGCAGCACGTCTCTTACGGCGGACCAGCGCCGGTGAACCACCAGTGCGATCACCACGATGAGCGCAAAGATCAATCCAAAAGTGTAGGCAAGGGCCAGCAGAGCCACCGCCCATTCGGGTAGGGCGTCGGGAAATTCGCGAGAGGGCTTCCTGAAGCGGGTCCGAAGCGCCGAAGATGACCAATCCCCAGGCAGTGAACAAGAGGCCGACGACGACTGTTGTGACGTCGGCCGCGCGCCGTGCCCTGGGCTGGCCGACTGTAGAAGTCAGGTATGAGCGTCTTTCGGTCCCCGGCTCGTTATCCGTCGCCGTGCTCATCGCTGCAGGATAGGGCCAACTGAGTCTCACTGCCGTCCCCCAAAGCGGGGGATGCACAAACGGTCCGGGAACCACGATCATTGCCTGAAGTTCGCTTCGACCCCAGTTCGGCCGCTGCAGGGCGGACTGTGGGTAAGCGATCAAGGATCAGTCGAAAAGGGCTTGGTGACGCGCATGAGCAGTGAGTTCAACGGGAAGATCGAGCTCGACATTCGGGACTCCGTCCCAGACTGGACTCCCTACCTAGCACCGAGAGCCAAGCCGGGCGCGCCCAACGTCTTGATGATCGCCTGGGATGATGTCGGCTACGGCACGATGGACGTATTCGGCGGACCCGTGCAAACTCCGAACATGCAGCGGATCGCAGACCGCGGAGTCCGAATGGCGAACTTCCACACAACTGCACTGTGTTCGCCTACTCGCGCATCGCTGCTGACTGGACGCAATGCCACCACAAACGGGATGGCCACAATCGCGGAGTTCAGCTCTGGCTTCCCTGGGATTTCGACAAGAATCCCCTTCGAAAGTGGCTTCATTTCTGAGGTGCTCGCAGAGAACGGCTACAACACGTACTGCATCGGCAAGTGGCATTTAGCCCCCGGCGAAGAAACCTCGATGGCGGCCTACAAAGGTCGGTGGCCACTCGGTCGCGGCTTCGAGCGCTTCTATGGCTTCCTCGGCGGGGAAGCGAGCAGCTGGTACCCGGACTTGATCTCGGACAACCATCAGATTGAGGCGCCTGCCACACCCGAGGAGGGCTACCACCTGTCAAAGGATCTAGCCGATAAGGCGATCGAGTTCGTCGCCGACGCTAAGTCAGTTGACCCCACCAAGCCCTTCTTCATGTACTTCGCGTCGCAGGCGGCCCACGCCCCGCACCACGTTCCGCTGGAATGGGCCGACAAGTACAAGGGTGCTTTCGACGAGGGATACGAAGCGATTCGCGACAAGATTCTGGCTCGTCAGAAGGAACTCGGTCTCTTGCCGCAGGACACCAAGCTTTCCGAAATCAACCCGCACGGAGAACCAACCGCGACCGGGCCCGAAGGGCAGCCGTGGCCGGCCATGGACACGGTCCGACCATGGGATTCCCTCAACGATGATGAGAAGCGGCTCTTCATCAGAATGGCTGAGGTGTTCGCGGGCTACGTCTCCTACACCGACGATCAGATCGGTCGACTTCTGGACCACTTAGAGGCCACCGGCGAGATCGACAACACAATCATCGTCGTCGTTTCAGACAACGGTGCCAGCGGCGAGGGTGGCCCAAATGGCGAGTTCAACGAATGGCGGTTCTTCAACGGTTTGCCTAGTGATCCCGAGTTGACTCTGCAGCACATCGATGAGCTCGGCACCCCCAAGTCCTACAACCACTACAACACCGGGTGGGCCTGGGCCTTTGACACCCCATTCCCTTACTGGAAGCGATGGGCTGGGTACGAGGGCGGCATTGCTGACATGGCGATCGTCTCCTGGCCACAGCAGATTCCGGCATCCAGCCAACCGCGTCAGCAATACACCCACGCGGTTGACGTCGTTCCGACCCTGTACGACCTGCTCCAAATCACGCCCCCAGACACCATCAAGGGTTACAAGCAGAATCAAATCGAGGGTGAGAGCTTCGCTGCCTCGCTCACCGACCCGCAGGCACCTGCCAAAGACACGCAGTTCTACGCGATGCTGGGTCAAAGATCGATCTACCACAAGGGCTGGTTGGCGTGCACCAAGCACCCGCCGCTCAGCGGTTGGGGAAGGTTCGATCTGGATGAGTGGGAGCTTTACGACCTCACCAAGGACCGCAGTCAAACGACGAACGTCGCCGAACAGAATCCCGCAATGTTGGAGAAGCTGAAGGGACTCTGGTTCTACAACGCAGGTCGGTACAACGGCCTCCCACTTGACGATCGAAGTGCGCTTGAGCAGATCCTCGCCGACCGGCCTCATGGCACACCGGACAGAGACCGGTACATCTACTACCCGGACTGCGCAAGCGTTCCAGAGCAGTCTGCGGTCGCGTTTCCGGGTCGGTCCTACACGATTGCTGCTGGAGTCACGATCGACAGTGACGCAGCCGAGGGCGTGATCTTTGCGCAAGGTGGACTCGCAGGCGGACACAGCCTGTACGTCCAGGATCGACGCGTCCACTACGCCTTCAACTGGGTGGGAACCGTTCTTCAGACGGTTGATGCAGACGTCGATCTAGCTCCTGGCGGCCACGTCATCACGGCTGAGTTCAAGGCGCTTGGTCGAAACGACGATCCGGCAATGCCTGGAGCAAAAGGCACCCTCACGTTGTATGTCGACGACCAACAAGTGGGCAGCCAAGAGATCGTTACCCAACCAGGATCGTTCTGCGTCGTCGGTGACGGCCTTTGCGTCGGCCGTGACGACGCATCGGCGGTAACACCGGCCTACACGGCCCCCTACCGGTTCACTGGCGGGAGCATTGACAAGGTCATCGTCGATGTCTCCGGCGATGCGTATGTCGACCACGAAGCTCAGGTGCGCGGATGGTTCAGCATCGACTAGCGGCCGAGACTCTCGACCGACTACCGGCGATGGCGCGGGAAAGTGGTCGACGTGATTTGGCCAGACGAGTTGACTCAGAAGGTGCACAGTGTTGACGGTTACTGACGCACCGCGGGCTTTTCACGTGATGGTCAAGCCAACCGGCGCGATCTGCAACCTGGACTGCGAGTACTGCTTCTTTCTGTCTAAGGAAGTTCTGTACCCGGATAGCAATTTCCGGATGTCAACTGACCTGCTTGAGACGTATATCAGCCAGCTGCTGGCCGCACACCCCGACGACGAGGAAGTCGTGTTCGCTTTTCAAGGCGGTGAACCGACGATGATGGGTGTTGATTTCTTCCGCCTTGCCGTCTCGATACAAAAGAAGCTCGCACGCCCGGGGCAGCGCATCCTTAACACCGTCCAGACGAACGCGACCCTGCTCGACGATACGTGGGGGCAGTTTCTGGCCGAGGAGAAGTTCTTGGTTGGTGTGTCAATCGATGGCCCGCCAGCGATGCACGACGCGTTCCGGCGGGACAAAGGTGGAAAGCCAACCTTCGAACGGGTGATCCGCGGACTCAATGTTCTCAAGAAGTATGGCGTGGAATGGAATGCCCTGACGACGATCAAATTCAGCGAATGGCAAACACGGCCGAGAGGTGTACACCTTCCTGCGAGACGAACTGGGGCTGGGTTCATCCAGTTCATCCCGATTGTTGAGCGATCGACTCCTGAGCTCCTGCCTCAGATCGAGGAGGGTTGGTCGCCCGGCACAACGGAGCGACCGCTGTATGTGCAATCGGGAAGCCTGACCACTTATCGCTCGATTGATCCGGGCGAATACGGACAGTTCCTTATCGATGTGTTCGAAGAGTGGATCCGTCACGACATCGGCGATGTATTCGTGCAGATGTTCGATACTGCTCTTGGGCACTGGCTGGGGATGGATCAGGCAGGAATGTGTGTCCATGCCAAGACGTGTGGCGATGCACTTGCGCTCGAACACAACGGCGACCTGTACTCCTGCGACCACTACGTTGAGCCGGACCATTTGCTCGGCAATATCGCGGATGGGCGCACGATGCTCCAGTTGCTCAACTCGCCACAACAGAAGGACTTCGGAAACGCGAAACTAACCACGCTGACCGACTATTGCCTAAAGTGCGACGTCAGATTTGCCTGCAACGGCGGCTGCCCCAAAGATCGGTTCACGACGGCTCCGACTGGTGAGCCGGGTTTGCACTATCTCTGCCCTGGATATGAGCGCTTCTTCAGGCATGTAGACGAACCGATGAAGGTGATGGCTGGACTGCTGCGATCGGGCCAAGATGCCACCGCGATCAAGCCCAAATACGCGCAAGAAGACGCCGCCCGCCGACGAAACGATCCTTGCCCCTGTCAGTCGGGAAGAAAGTGGAAGAACTGCCATGGACGCCCAGTGATCCCGCACGAATCGACCCGCTGAATGCGTGACGGACGCACTACCGAATACCGTTCAGGGTGACCGACGAGTTCGGCAGTGGTCGCCCGTTATCGCGTCGGTGGCCCTTTCAGCAAGCTTCGCTCCCTAGCCATGAATCGTAGGGATTCGGTCGAGGTCGGGCCGTCGTTGTCCCCGACACGGTTTCTCGAAGTTTCGAAATTCGAGACCGAGGGGAGCAACACCAGCGATTCAGCCAGTTCTTGCGCTTCCCGCCGGGTCGCGACGTTCAACTTGCGGTAGATAGACGACGTGTGGCTCTTCACCGTTTCCGGAGATAAGAAGAGACTATCCGCGATCTCACGCACCGTCATACGTCCCGCAAGCAACTCCCAGACCCGACGTTCGGCGGGACTCAGCTGGGAGATGACGTTCGCGTCCTCAATGCCGCGTTGCGCGCTCGCTACGAGGTCTCGAAGGAACGGTGAATCCTGCGAACCGGCAAGCCTCTGCTCAGCTGCACGCAGGTGAGCGGTCGCCTGAGCCTGGTCGCAGTCGGCCATACAGAGTGCGGCCGTCGCGTCCGCAATTACTCCGTACCACGGCAACGCGGGTGCAACCTTGGGCGCCAACTCCAACGAGACAGTCAGGGAGCGTTGGCAATCACCGGTCTGACGCTTCGCCGCCACGAACGTCGTAGCCACCGCGAGCACGGCCGAAGTAGTGATCGCTCCGTCCCGGTCATGCTTTTTCCAGATGGCGTTCGCAGCATCTATGAGGCTCCAAGCGGCGCCAAACTCGCCTCTTTGGGCATGCACCAGAGCCAGCAGGGCAGTCGCCTCGGTCTCGGTGACCCCCATGTCGTGAGAGCTAGCCAGCGAACGCGCGTGTTCCATGAGCTCGAGTCCACGATCAACGTCACCCACAAGCACGGTGTACCAGCCCTCTAAAAACTCCCCAAAAATGCGTACCTCGTTATCCACCGGAAGCAAGAGCTGCGCGGATCTGGCCATCTCGGCCGCAGCTTTCCAACCGGTCTCCCCTGCAAGACTGACCAGCAACGAGAAACCGGGTGCGATCGTAGTGTCAACTGTGTCGACCCTTGTTGGCGAGTTCGGCTCTAACAGGTCAGCAGTGACAGCGGCCCATCGCAAGGCATCGTCGAACTCGCCAAAAGAAATCGCTGTCCAGGCAGCCGTCAGAGACAGGCCTGGGTGACGGGCCAAGCTTGGCTCGTCCAGCTCCGATAGCCACCGGCGGACGCGTTCGCCCTGCCCGTGCAACAGCGCTCCCCCTGCGGCCAACCACAGGGTTTCGCCCATGAGGTCGAGGTCGCCGGATGCGAGGGCGTGGCTAACGGCCGGATCGATGAGGCCCGCTTGCCGGAACCAGAGACTCGCGCGCGCATGGACGTCACGCGCAACACTGGGCTCCCTTCGCAACAAATCGGCCAACAGCGGTGCCCGCAGGAAATCATGGAGTCGGTACCAGTGCGACCGACCCTCAAGTCGATGTAGCAGGCGCGCTTCCGATTCGGCCTCGACAAGTAGGCCCGCAGTTCCGGCTTCTTGGAGAACCGCGTCGCACAACGCAGGTGTCAGAGCATCCAGCGGCGATGTTCGTCGCAGGAAGTCAGCCAAGGCCGGATCGAGCTTGGCGACAATCTCGCTGTGGACATATTCCTCGGTGCCAACTGGACTGATTGGCTTACGACGCGCACCGCCGGCGGCGTCCAGATATACCGCAACAGGCCAGCCACCGGTTCGCTCGAGGACCTCAGTAACCAGCTGCTGCGACGGAGGCTCTCCGACGAAACCCTCTAGAACCTCGCCCACCTCTGGTTCGCTGAATGAAAGATCCTCCGGACCTACCTGTACCAGTCGACCTTCCACATACCACCGGGAGATCGGGAGCCGTCCCAGTGAACGACCCACCAAAGCAACGCTGCAGCCGGGCGGCAAAGACTCGACCAGTGCGACCATGACTGCAACCGCTGCTGGCCCTTCGGCCAAGTCGACATTGTCGATCACGAGAGTCGTCGGCTTGGCAGATTCCACCAAGAGGCGGAACTGCGGCAGCGTCCAACGTGAGAAGCTCGGCTCGTCCCCGGATAGGCCGACGAACGAGTGACTGCCGGGCTCACTGCCCGTCGTGAAGACAGCAGCTGAGAGCGCGTTCAATAACGTGGAGACGAGGACAACAGGGTCCGAATCCGAAGGGTCTAGTGTTGCCCACGCAAAGATCGGGGATTCCCTGGCCCACTGAGCGGCAAGCGTCGACTTTCCGAAGCCGCCGGGGCCGTCGATGGCCACGATCTGGTACCTCGTGGCCGCGACTTTGTCCAACACGTGTCGCCTTGCGATCATGGGGATTTGAGGGCTGGGCGCGCGCAACTTCGACGCCGGCGTAGCCAGCAATCCAGCCGTTGGGGTCGAGACGGTCAGCTCCGATTTTTCAATCATCTTTGTGCGCCGCTCTGGCTCAGGCCTGCAAGCCACTTACGGTGGAGACCCAGTGATAGATCTCAACTTTCAAGATCCGTGGAATGAACATTTGTTGAGTGTAACTACCTGAGCACCGCCCCTACCATTGGGCAGTTCGATCCCAGTTGACCCACGTGAGCCTGGTCCACCTCGCTGTGAATCAGAGCTCAGCCGGTTTCACCCGTTCTAGGGGATTCCGTGCGCTCTCTCGACCCTCATGATTGCTCCAGCGCATGCACGTGCCGCATTCAACGGAGGGCCTCGCGGCGGGATCTGTCCACCCAAAAAGCTTGGAGAAAAACCAATGGAAAACTCGCCCATCGACCAACTCGGTCCCGTTGACTTTCTGATCATCGAATTCCCAGAAGACAAACAGAACTTCACTGGTGAAATGGCAGAGGAACTGATCAAGCTCGCCGAATCTGGAACGATTCGGATCATCGACATCCTGATCCTGGTTAAGGACTCGGATGGATCGGTCGAGGCGATGGAACTTTCCGACCTGCAGGAGCTTGGAGTGCTGGCAGCCCTGGAGCCAGACCTTGCCGAGTTGCTGGCCGAAGAGGACGTCGCGCACCTTGCTGCCGCCATGGATTCGGGCAGCGTGGCCGCAGTGTTGGTCTACGAGAACCTATGGGCAGCTCCCTTCGCCGCTGCAGCACGACGTTCGGGCGGTCAGCTAATTGCCAACGGGCGAATCCCCGTGGAATCAATCATTGCCTCCATCGAGGCGGATGAACTCATCGAATCTGAAGGAGCCTGAGATGCCACTGAGACCAGCACGCGTTGGACGAGTCGGAGTTGTCGGTCGCCCGGTCGCCAAGACTGCAGTTGTCGCCAAGGCCGTTTCACCCGGCCCAGCACCCGTAGCAAAGACCGCTGTCGTAGCTGCGGCGGTCACACCTGGCAGGGGCAGACGACGCCGGATCTAGCGCGATATCCAACCGCCACACGAGCCGTTCCTGCGCCGCGCAAGTGGACAGTCTTGGCCCTCGTAACTACTCGCTTAGGAGGCGGGAATGGCTGAAGAAGACCCATCGTCACACAACCACGACGAGTGGATCGAACTGTTCAGCGTCGTCCTGCTCTCAGTCACGGCGATCCTAACCGCGTGGACAGGATTCCAATCAAGCAAATGGGGCGGCGCTATGTCGATCTCATTTGCCCAGGCGTCCACTGCACGCATCGAGGCAACTCAGCTTGAAGGCGACGCAAACCGCAAGGGGTCGATCCAAGTTGCCATGTTCACGCAGTGGGCTCAGGCCGCATACGAAAAGGACAAGGGCCTAGAGACCTTCCTTGAGGCTCGATTCCCGGAGCCGTTGAACACGGCGTTTGATGCCTGGATCGCGCTCGATCCGCTGAATAACCCAGCTGCACCCGCGTCGCCCTTCCAAATGCCCGAATACCAGATTCCCGAACTCGCTGAATCGAATGAAGCAGACGCCCGAGCAGATGCGAAATACGACGAGGCCTTAGAGAACAACCAGCGAGGAGACAACTACACGGTTCTCACCGTCCTCTTCGCGATCGTCCTCTTCTTCACCGCCATGGCCACCAGAATCAGATCTCGCCGCTCCCGGATGGGACTACTAATTGCGGCCTCTACCCTGTTCGTCGTCGGCGTCGGTTTGCTTATCTCACTGCCCAAACTGATCTAGGCGACTGACTGGCCTCACTCGGAAAAGCGCTGGGCTCGAGCGGACAATCCTTGCCCAGCACAAGCGTCACGCCAGGGTCGCCGCCAGGCGCGCCAACCGCGGTGGACGCCGACCCTGGAGCACTCAGCGCAGACGTGTCTTGGACTGCCCCGACGGACTCAGGCACAGGTGACATCACCGGGTACGTTGCGGTTGCCAGTCCTGGGGGTAAGTCGTGCAGTGCCCTCGCACCATCGACGACGTGCAGCATCGGCAAACTGACGGCTGGGACCTCCTACACCGTTACGGTCTATGCGACGAATGTGTACGGCGCCGGTCCGGAAAGTTCACCTTCGGCATCGGTCGTACCGCAGGTGACGGCTCCGCCGACTGCTCCATCCCAGGTCAGTGCCGCTGCCAGCACAACTAGTACTACGTCAGCACAGATCGACTGGGTCGCTTCGAAGCCGCGATCGGCGCTCGTGCAGTACTACACAGCAACGTCGTCGCCCGGCGGGCTTACTTGTCAAGCCCAATCCGACGAGGGTGGTGGCCAGGATTACGGTTGCACAATAACCGGCCTGACTGCGGAAACCGAATACACGTTCAGCGTCACTGCAACTAGCTCAGTCGGCACGTCGAATGCTGGAGTGAGCAACGCTGTCACGCCTGGTCAGACACCGCCAACCCCGACGATCACGCAGATCACCTCTGCCAATGTCGATACCACAGAGGTGTTCTGGAGTTCCGATCCCACGTATAACGGACCGCTCGTTACCACCAGGATCTACGATCCAGGCTTCCAATCCACCCTCTGTCAGACGGGTGCCAACGGCGGCAACAGCTGCGACTTCAACCCCAACGATTACCCCAACTTTAGTTGCCAGTTGTACCCGAACCTGACGATTGTTGCGATCTCCACGAATATCAGCGGGGTGTCAACGCAGAGCGATCCCTACAACGTTTGCCCGTAGGAGGAGTTGGAACGGTGCCCGCGCATTTGATGAACAGCATCGACCAAGGCTCGCGATCTGTGATCGGTGTTTGAGGCACGCATCAAACTGCAAACCCGCAAGTCCGCCGCTTTGCCAAATTGGGTCGGCAGTACTTCGTCACCGCAGAGCTCACGAAGACGTGGACCTAGTTTGGCTTCGTGCGCAACCTCGACCGAACGACACTCGATATTCAGTCCGACTGGGTAGGGACGTTCCGTACTCAGACCAACGTAGCTCCGAGAAACTGCTTCCAACGTTCACTATCAATGAATCCGTAGTGTCCGGCTCCTTCCCAAACCTGACCAGCGCCATTCGGGAGTTGCTCGGCTACTAGCTTGGGCATCGCTGGTTCAAGGATGTCATCGGCATCGCCATAGAAGACGCGGAACGGCTGCTGGATGTCGCTCAGATTGAATCCCCAGTCCCACAGTGCGAGGGTCATTTCATACAGACCTTCCTCGTTCTGAGCTATTCCTGTCGCGAAGTTGTCGATGAACATCGCGCGCTGTTGGGGGCTAGCCAAGAAGGTCTGGGCATCGGAGGGATCGGCCTTCGCCGTCTCTTGTAAATAGGCATCCATATCCTTCTTTGCCTTCTTCACATCGGCCTTGTACGCCCACCGCAGTACGTGGTGAAAGTGATGCAGCCTCACCACGAGCTGCAAATCCTTCATCGCCAGCATCTTGCTGTAGCCGTCCTTGTCGAACGGGCCCACTGGCGAAGCGAGCACTCCTCGAGTGACGCGATCTGGCAATCGATGCGCGATGCTGAGCGCATGCGGTCCTCCGCCAGAATGGCCAGCCACCGCAAACGTCTCAAGGTGAAGGTGATCGGCCAGCTGCTCCATATCCGAGCCCCAGTCGACCATCCGACGATGCGGCTGTGGACTTGAGCCACCGACACCTGGCTGGTCGGCAGCGACCATCCACACTCCCAGCGAAGCCGCCAGCGTCTCATCCGGGTTTCTGATGACGCGAGAGTCAGAAAATCCGTGGTTGAAAATGACCGGTGTTCCATCCGGGTCGCCATACGTGTCATATGCCAGTGTGCGTCCGTCAGACAGTGTCAGTTCATTCATGTGCCCCTCTTATCTCAACCGGATTTCAGAGCCAGGCCGTGCAGCTCGCGATCTCCGTTGACTACGCGAGCTTCCCTCTGAATCTGCTCGAACGACAACAAACTACCCAGATACCCGGACTTTTGGCTGCCGAACCGCTTCGGCGATGGCTTCGGCAACGGCTACTAGGGGCATGACGTCCTAGACATTGAAACGAATGGAGAGGGAATCATGACAACCACTTCGTCACTTGCCAACGCAACGAAACACGCACCAACGAGGGCCGCGATTCGAATGCTGCTCTTGGCCTTGGCGCTGCTCATGATCGTCACTCTCGCCATGACGAACGCAGCGACCGCCTCTGCCCACCACCACCAAGACCCGAGAAGGGGCGGCCAAACAAGTTACTGAAGCAATGGATCGACTGAGCGCAGCTGGAATGATCACGCCGTCACCCGCGCAGGCTCCAGACGTCGTTCTAGGTCAGGCGAGCACCTTTGGCCGCTCGCTGTTCCACGGTGTCGCATTCGCTGGCGGCCAGGTCATCATCTCTGAGGTCCTGGCGGCGATGGGCTACAACCCGAACACGGACTTCAACAAGGCGTTGAAGGAAATCAACGATTCCATCGCGGCCCTCAACGACGATGTCCGAAAGATCTCCGAACAAGTCGAAAGGTACTTGAGGGGCAGGACCGCACTCACTTCTATAACTCCTACACCCAAGCGGGTGTGGCCTCCGCCAACCTGGATACCGCGATGCGTTCAGTCGGCAACTGGATCGAGAAAGATCTGCAGCCTTCCGAGTCCAACCTGTCCGACATGCAGACCGTGATCACCACCTCAATCGGTCAACTGGACTTCCTATTGACCAACCCCACGACTGGCACCGTCCCGCTCATGATGAAAGCCGCAGAGCCGACGCGCGGTCTCGGATCTCACCAACTACTGGGCCCAGATCGATACTGTCCGAGATGACTACCGGGCAGTGCTGGCCCAGGGACTGGCGACACTGTCGGCAATGGAACGCTGGGACACCACCGGAACGATCCGCGCGGATCTAGAGACCTTCACACCGCGCGCCAAACAAACGGTCGCCCAGATGTACGAGTACGGCGTGAGATTGGATGCCAAGCGGGTGCAGATCAAGGGCAACGCTTGGACACTGACGGCACTGGGTACAGCACCGGTGTCCGGAGAGTCGGGGCCTCACAATGTTGGGGACAGGCACCAGGTCGAGCCACTCCTATCAGAACTGGCTGCCAACTACCGTCCGTCCGATCACGGCGGTCAGACTCTTGCGGCCTTCCTGACCGCGAGGAATGTACCCACTCGAGTTAACTACTTGGACACCTACGCGGCAGGTCCGAGAAACAGTCCCACTCGGTGGGCATCATTCAACACCGTGGGGCAGATCTCTGGGAATACCTACTCAGCCGTTGAACGTCAGTTCGGTCAGACGTGGAGCCCACTCAGCCCGGCCGCGGAGAGCAGAACGCCTGGAATCAAGCCAACTACCAGCGGCAGCCTGGACGGCCCGGGAGCAACTAGCTTGAGCGCGTTGCTGAACGTAGGCGGGTGGGCGGCAGACTTCACCCCCAGCGCTATCGAGCAGGCAGCGTTCGGACTGGAGTGACGTATAGGTTCATATTCCAGCCACCACCGGTTCACAAGATGCCGGTGGTGGCTGGAAGGTGGACGAACTAGGTTGAGTGACGTGACTAGCTCGCCACCGATCAGGCGCCCCAAACTCGCCCACGTCGCAATGGCTCGCTGGAGTGAGTCTTGGCACCGCGTCCGATGCGTTGCGGGGTAAGGGCAGAATGAGCGAGAAGACTCGTCGCAGAGTCATATCGGCGGCCGAGGCAATGGGCTACCGCCCGAACGCAAACGCTCGAATTCTGGCTCTGGGCCATTCACAAATCGTGGCACTCGTGGCGCACGGCCCTGGTAGCCACCGCGGCCCCGCGTATCTATTGGCCCCGACTACAGGCAGCCTTCACAGAGCGACTACTCGAGCAAGGCATGGTCGCCTGCACGATGACCCTCACCGACCTACACAAGCTGGACGGGCTGCCGTTCGATCTCATCGTCTTGGCTGGCTTGGACTCGACCGACTCCCTGCCCGAGCAGATCCGCTCGGACTACCGCGTCTTCGAGATCGACCTCGTCGGTGAAGGTCGGGTAGCTCGCAGCCTGCGTGACCAGCTCGCCGGTGCCTGTCGAGCAGCGCTGGATCACCTCGTCGAATCAGGGGTACGACGCCCCGGATTGGTGTTCTCTGGCGATGCCGGAGCAGCAGCGAGACTGGTATATGAGGCATGGTGTGCTGAGCGCGGTGTGACGGCCTCAATAACCGATGCTGCCGATCCCACTCGGTCGTTCCGAGGCGCTGGTTGCCGCGCACAAACGGGAGTGGATGGGTTCTTCAGCGTCTTGGCCGACGGTCGCTGGTTGGTGCGAGGCACTGGCCACACTAGACGCCACCACAAAGGCGCGACCGGTAATCGCTCTCGGCCCCGTTCCGGATCGTGGGGCGGTTCCGGTTGGATTTTCCAGCCTGGTCCCGAATGGGCAGAAGCTTGGCGAACAACTCGCCGATGCCGCGATCGCGGTCCTGCGCGGCACCCGACCACCCGATCTAACAATGGAGTTCTTGTTGGACGGTTCACCATTCCCGGTAGCTGGACTCACCCGCCTCGCTGAGTAGCTTGGCAATCGATCAGTTGCACGCGACACTAACGGCGCGGGTCATGTTCGCGATGCAGGAGGAAGCAGTCAGGGGCGGGAAGCCGGGCAAGTGGCAGCACTCTGTTTGGCTGCCCCAACTAACGCGCCCAGGGACCGGCCAGGTTGTTCACAGTTGTCTACGGTCCCTGAAGGGCGCAAACAAACGTGGTCTCAACCTCGGTTCGATTGGCCGATTCCGCTTGTGGGCCTAGGCTGCGGCCTCAAGGCTAGGAGGTGATACGCATTCCTGGCCGACCTTGCGAATCTAGGCTGTAATCGGAAGAGGTCCTGTTCTGGCACTCCACGGTCCTGTTGACGGTGGTCGCATCGTTCACCACCTTGTCGTGGCAGGCGGCGAGGGCTCGTTGGCCCCAGTAGTTAGGGTGCATTGCCAGCTGGTAGATGTTCTCGCCAGTCTCCTTGCACTGCGCGGGCTGGGCTGGGCCCAGCAGCGGGCGCGCAGTGAAGAAGCTGGAGGCCGCGCAGCCGCCGGTCCAACCATTCTTGCCTGCGGCGCGGAAGACGGCCGGGTACTTGAGCCAGATGTCATCGCCGCCGCTACAGAACTTGTTCACGGGCCCTTCGTCCATCAGGCAGGTTAGGACCACTGGGGTCATCCACTGGCCTGTGGAGCCCCCGCCGAAGCCGGTCCAGGGCGGGTTCATGGTGTTCTGGTCGTCGTTGATGCCCTTGCCCTTCCAGAGCGCCACGTCCTTGCTGCACAACTGGTGGGAGGCGAAGGCGTTGGTCGCGTTCATGACGGTCACTCGCGAATTCGGGAGGCTCGAGCGTGCTTCGTCCGCGCCGGTCTGCATGACCTCAAACAGCTTGGGCCCCAGAGCGTTGTTGAAGTAGTCGAGATCGCCGTTGGTCAGGCCGCAGCCACCGATGCCCTGGCGGCCGTATCCGCTGTTGCCACCGAAATCGCTCTGGAAGTCCTGTGCGGTCGGCACGCCGATCGGGTAGGTCTGCACCGTGATCCGGTAGGAGTCGGGGGCGTAGCCCTGGGAATCCATCGCCGCGACGATGTTCTTGGTTCCCTCACGAACGGCTAGCTGGGCAGGTTGCAGGCCGGCGGCGACCTGTTTGCGCAACTCGGAATCTTCGTCATTCGAGCATCGTGTCGCGAACGGTTTGAGGTAGCGGGTGA
Source organism: uncultured Actinomycetes bacterium (assembly GCA_963821045.1). Taxonomy (GTDB): domain Bacteria; phylum Actinomycetota; class Actinomycetes; order S36-B12; family UBA10799; genus UBA10799. The sequence goes on from CAWGCB010000004.1 coordinate 119,581, forward strand.
TGCAGTCGCTGACGATCGTGGAGAAGTTCACGTCGTTGCCTCCGATCGACAGCTGAATCGACGTAATCTCATCGCCCTGGGCTTTGATCTTCGCAGCCGCCTGCTTGAGCATCTGGATCTGGCTGTTACCGCCATTGTCCATGCCGGGCTTGTCGCCGGTCGAGTCATAGGTGGCTCCCGAGCAGGCGAGGTCCAGACCGATGTAGTCGTCGCGGCCCCACATCATGGAGGCTGACCCGGCACGGTGGCACCGGACTCCGCTAGGAGTCACGTCGATGGGGTACTTGTAGTCCTGCGGATACGTCTCTTGCAGGGAGTTGCCGTAGGCGATCTCCCACCAGTCGCTGCTCGATCCTGAAGTGGACTTGGGCCCGTACTGGGAGTAGGTGGCGCCCTCGCCGGACATGTAGGAGTCGCCCATGCCTATGACGTACCGGCTCTGCGGGTCAGCCGCACTGAGATTGACCAGGCTTGCCTTCTTCGAGACAGCGTTGTCCAGGAGACTACCGTCGTTCTTCTGCACGCTGACCCGGACACGATACTTGCTCTTCTTCTTGCCCGGCGCATCACTGACGACGAAACGGCCATTGGGCCTCAGACCCACCTGAGTTCGCGTCTTCCACTCGTTGCCCCTGCGTTGTTGAAGCTGGACATGCGTCTGATCGCGAAGTGACTTCTTGATCTTCACCCGGCCCTTGAACTTCACATCCCGGTCCGAGTAGAGCTTCGCCTTGGGCGTCGCGACCCGCACCTTGACATCCTTCTTGCGAACCACATCTCTCTCGGCATTGACATCCTTCTTGCGAACCACATCTCTCTCGGCATTAGAGACCTCAGATGGTTGCTCCGGCGCCTGAGTTGCCGACGAAACAGACGGAACGCTGACGAGGGCCACGGCGAGTGCGCCGACGACAAGGTACGGACTCGGTCTCACGGGTTTACCCCTATCCAAATGGGAACTGTGCCGAGGAGCTCGACACGTTGAGTAGTCAAGGTATCACTTTCAGTTAGCTGCTATCCGATGGCGTCGCGACTCGTCGACCTGGAACCCAGTCCTCGCCGGGGGACCTAATGGGTCCGCCGCACGGCACTCCCAGGACGACGTCGCCTCGGCGTCAGCGGCATCGATGACAGACCATCATTGTCGACGGACAGCGCAAATTGGCGACACGGCAGCACAAGACACTGGCAGACGAGGCATTCGCCAATTCAGTTGCGAGATTACGCTGTCCTTCCCGTGCCAGCAGTCCACGCGACCCTTGCATCTCGGTTATACCAAGTCGTACTGCAGGCCGGAGTCGGCCAACCGCCGAGGATCCGCGCCCCGTTGAACGCTCCTCCGAAGAATCGAGCAGGGACGACCGCACCTCAAGGATTGATGTGAAGCGCAACGCGGAAGTTCTCGCAGAACTGCTGGAACTAGCAGACAACCTTCCCCACAACCCGAACCCGGACCTGCAGTTCCCTCCACTACCGCCGGACAAGGAGGGAGATCCCGACTTGCACCCGGAGGGCTAGACGTCGGATTCGCCGTCTAGGTCCATTAACGACTCAGCGAGTGAGTTGGGCAGCGGGTGGATTTAGTGGGCCGGTTTTCCTGGGGCGTCGATGTGGTGATCCGATGCGTCGGCATGACGCGGGCCTACGGCCCATGTTTGCCGTTGCTAAGCGGAACTGGTGGGATATCAGCTTTTGGGGCGCACGTGGGGCCGAGATTCGAACTATTTGACCCAGTTCTCGAGAATCCGCGATTCTGCTCAATACTCCGCATGCGGGTTGGTCATCTACACCGCATCTCGACAGCGCCAGTCGCGACAAGCGACACAGACGACCCGCATTGAGATTTCGATGATCATTCCGGGATAGTTTTCGCCGGGGCCCAATGTTGACGAAAAGTATCGCGGAAAACGAAATATAGATCAGGAACCTACAACTCGTCAGCTGTTGGGGGCCATGTCGACGAAGCGGGAGTAGTGTCCCTGGAATGCGACGGTGACCGTTTTGGTCGGACCGTTGCGGTGCTTGGCAACAATGAAGTCGGCTTCTCCTGGACGAGCGTCTCGGTCGTAGGCATCCTCGCGGTGCAGCAGCATGACCATATCCGCGTCCTGCTCGAGGCTTCCGCTCTCGCGTAGGTCGGAGATCATCGGCTTCTTGTCGGTGCGTTGCTCGGGACCACGGTTCAGCTGGCTGATCGCGACGACGGGCACTTCGAGTTCCTTGGCCAGCAACTTCAGCGATCGGGAGAACTCACTGACCTCTTGTTGACGGCTCTCGACCTTCTTGCCGCTTGTCATCAACTGCAGGTAGTCGACGATCACGAGTTTCAGATCGTGACGCTGCTTGAGTCGGCGGCACTTGGCGCGGATCTCCATCAGGGTCAGGTTCGGCGAATCGTCGATGAATAGCGGAGCGTTCTGCAGCTCACTCTGGGTCTGGGCTAGGCGCATCCAGTCTTGATCCGACAGGCCACCGTTGCGTAGGTGCTGCAGCGGGACTCGGGCCTCAGCGGATAGCAACCGCATGATGATCTCGTTGCGCGCCATTTCTAGCGAGAAGATGGCGCTGGTTAAACCGTTAGCGATACTGGCGGACCGAGCAAAGTCCAGACCGACGGTCGACTTACCCATCGCGGGTCGAGCGGCGACGATGATCATCTGGCCGGGGTGCAGGCCGTTGGTGAGTTGATCGAAGTCTGCGAAGCCCGTTGGCACGCCGACTAGTTGACCACCGCGGGAGTCGATTGCCTCGATCTCCTCGATGGCGCCCTGCATCAAGTTCTCGAGCGGCTGGTAGTCCTCTGCCGCCCGCTGTGAGGTGACGTCGTAGATCTCGGCTTGCGCGCGATCGACGAGTTGCTCTACCTCGCCTTCGGCCGCTTGGCCCATTTGGGCGATGCGAGTTCCGGCCTCAACCAGTCGGCGCAGCACTGCCTGTTCGGTCACGATTCGCGCGTAGTACCCGGCGTTCGCGGCGATCGGGACACTGGCCGTCAACGTGTAGAGATACGGTGCACCGCCGACTCTGAGAAGCTCACCCTTCTTGGCCAAGTAGTCCGCGACCGTGACTGCGTCAACGGCCTCGTTACGGCCATATAGCTCCAGCACGGCAGCGAAGACGGTCTGGTGTGCGGGCTTGTAGAAGTCAACCTCGCGAACCGTCTCCACGACCTCGGCGATGGCGTCCTTGCTCAGCAGGAGCGCACCGAGAACGCACTGTTCAGCGGCCACATCTTGGGGTGGAGTCAGACCGGGTGGAGATGAGCGCAGATCAGCTACAGCGTTTGGTGCCGACTCCGCGATACTCATTGAACCTCCTACAGCTACCGGCCCAATCCCGGTCGAGTCACCTGCCGTTGCAGGTAGACAGTCCTCTGTTTACCGCGTTGCTCTGACATCCGCGTGCGTGTCGCAATAAGTCGTCGATTGCGCTTGTGGAAGGAACTGTGGGAACAGTGTGGATTGACGCTTCAAGTTCATCCACAAGCCTGTGGATAGCCTGGGGATTGGCAGTACAACGCTGCGCAAATACTGCCTCTGACCAGGCAAAACGCAATCCACTGGCTGTGTGGGACGAAAGTTTACTTAGCGCAGGCGCTATTGAACGGATAGTGAACGCGCGGGGAACGCAGGCGAAGCACCAGGTGCGCGCGCAGGAGCGAACAACGACGGGCATGCTCTGCGCCGACGCCCTAGGCTTGAGCCGTGCCAGACTCCAGCGGGACCTACCGCATCGCAGCCGTTTGCCTGGGCAACATCTGCCGATCGCCCATAGCGGAGTCGGTCCTCGCTGCGCGCTTGCGCGAGGCTGGTTTGGGCTCTCGCGTCCGAGTGGAGTCCGCGGGCACCGCTGGCTGGCACGAAGGCAGTGACGCCGACCACCGAACGCGGCGAGAGCTTTTCACAGCCGGCTACCCACTCGATCATTCGGCGCGGCAGTTCGACCCCCTGTGGTTTGACGAACTAGATCTGATTCTGGGAATGGACTACCAGAACGTGCGGGATCTGCGCGCACTCACAGTCGACCCAGATGCGCACGAGCGCATCAGAATGTTCCGCTCGTTCGACCCCTCGCTCATGCACCTACCGGAGGATGACCCAGCGCTAGCCGTCCCTGATCCCTATTACGGAACCCAGGCCGACTTCGCCGCCGTGGTCGCGATGGCCGAGAACGCGTCCGGCGGGATCATCGATCATGTCCGACTAGCACTGGGTTAACAGCCAGAAGCCCCGCAAATCAGTACAGCCAGGCGCTGGTCAAAGCGGCGCCTGGCTGTACCAAAACGGAGATCAGATGGTGAGTTCGACTGCCTCCCGTACTTGCTCCTCCTCGGTCAGAGGTTTGGCGCGAGCAGGTAGCCAGATCAGCGCAGCCACGGCGCCAACGGCAGTAGCCACGGCCGCGACCATCGATCCGGCACCGAAGCCAACCATGAAGGCATCCCGTGCCGCGGCCAAGATTGCCTCGCCGTTGGGCACCTCCTGCGAGATGACCAGTGCCGCACCCAGAGAATCGGCGATGGCGTCGACTAGTTCGGTCGGCAAACCCGTGATGGTGTCGCGCACTGCTGGTGAATAGAGACTGACAAACACGCTGCCGACCAAGGCGACACCAAGTGTGCCGCCCAACTCTCTGGTGGTGTCATTGACGGCTGAACCTACGCCGGCTTTGCGGAGGGCAACGCGCCCATGATCGCTTCGGTCGCTGGGCTGGTGGTCAGACCGAGACCAGCAGCGATGAGCACCATCGACAGGAGGACTGGTCCGACGTAGGCGCTGTCGACGGTCAAGGTCGAAGCAACGACGAATCCGAGGCTCATCAAAACGAGGCCGAGCGTGACGACCACCTTTGTCCCGATCCGATGCATGAGTCCAATCGATGCTGGCGAGCACAGACCAGTTACCACCGCGAACGGGACAGTGCGCACGCCAGCCTCTAGTGGGCTGTAGCCCTGTACCAACTGCAGGAACTGGGTGATCAGGAAGATGAAGCCGAATAGGCCGAAGAAGGCGGCCGCGATGGCGACACTCGCGGCACTGAAGCGCGGGTTGCGGAACAGCCGCACGTCGAGCAGCGGATTGTCGCGGCGAGCCTCGTAGAGCACAAAGACTGCCAACAGCATCAGGCCAGCGATCCCGCTAAGGAGCACCTCGGTGGACGTCCAGCCGCGGTGTGGGCCCTCGATGATCGCCCAAATGACCAGGCCAACGGCAGCCACCGAGAGCACAACTCCGACGCGGTCGAACCGACCTGGATGGGGGTCACGGGAGTTGGGGACTAGAGCTCGCACGAGCACCAGCGCGACAACCACAATGGGGAGGTTGACGAGGAAGATCGATCCCCACCAGAAGTGCTCAAGCAGCAGCCCGCCGGTGACCGGCCCGGCTGCCACCGCGAGGCCGGTGACAGCGGACCAGATGCCGATCGCTGTTGCCCGCTCCTTAGTGTCACGGAAGACGCTGATGATGATGGCCAAAGTGGCGGGGAAGACCAACGCGGCGCCAATCCCCATCAGCGCGCGAGCCCCGATGAGCTGGGTCGAGGTCGTCGATATCGCCGCGAGCAGCGACGTGATGCCAAAGACAACTAGTCCGAGTTGCAGCGCGAGTGTTCTGCCGAATCGGTCTCCGAAGTATCCGAAGGCCAGCAGTAGTGCCGAGAACACCAGCGTGTAGGCGTCAACGATCCACTGCAGCGACGTGATGGAGGCACCGAGTTCGGTGCTCAACGTTGGCAAAGCCACATTCACGATGGTGTTGTCCACTACCACCATGAACAGGCTCAGACAAAGGACCGCGAGGATCCACCACCGCCTGGAGTGTCCCTTCGACTGGGCCACAACTGGCCCCCTGACCTCGTCTACTTCATCGCGTTGATCCATGTCCGCCCCTCTGTGGCATTGTGTTCTACATTTGTAGCACGTTGTTCTATTGCTATGGAACGTTATACTACACACATGGCCAGAACAGCAAGTCAAGATCTATCCGAAGCGCTCCTAGACGCCGCTGAGCAGATCCTCACCGAGCAGGGTGCTCCAGCACTAACCGTTCGCAAGGTCGCCACTGCTGCGGGCGTGGCCCCAATGGGCGTCTACAACCGATTCGATGGCAAACAGGGACTGCTCGAGGCACTCTTCATCAAAGGGTTCAATCTGCTCCGGGACTACATGAACGAGGCCGACGGTCCCGACGCGCGCGCCCGGTTACGTAGCTCGTCGCAGAAGTACCGGGCATTTGCCCTAACCCACCCCGAGCACTATCGGCTCATGTTTGAACATATGCACGAAGTTCAGCCAAGTGAAGCCGCGCTGAACACGGCCTACGCCAGCTTCGACCAACTCGTCGCCCTGGTCAGCGACGTCCGATCCCAGGGACCGTTCGGATTGGGAACCGCTACCGACGTTGCCCAGCAGTGGTGGAACGCGATCCACGGGGCCGTGAGCCTGGAGTTGGTGGGCATGCCGTTCGTGGAGGACGCAGATGCGACCTTCGTGCGAATGATTGACGCCATGCTCGCCGGACAGAGCCAAGTCGCCGACGTAGATGCCCTCGGACCGTAAACCGAGTCGGATCAGCGCGATGCCTAGGCGTCGGGGATGTAGCGGATTGCCCACTTCGCGGCGCGAGTCCAACGCTTGACCTGCTTTGCTCCCACATTGGCGGTCAGCTCAACCGTCAGCGCGGTACCAGGAAGCGAGCTGTTGAACCATCCGGTGAGGGTGCCGGTGCATTCGCCGTCGCAGTTAAACGACTTGACCGGTAGCTTCATTCTCTTGGCCAAGCCATCGGTCAGGCCCTTGTTCTTCTGCTGGTAGCTGTCCACCCCGTTGGCCGCTTGGTGGTAAATCAACACCACATCAGGACTGACGTCAGCCAAGAACGACACGTAAGCCCGAGTCTCGGGCTCGGACATGGCCGAGGGGCCTGGGTAATACACGGGTGCGCGCGCTGTGCCTTGCCACAGATGTGACCCATTGCGGTTGAGGTCCACGCCGCGAGCGTTACCGCGCTGTTTGCGAATGTGACCGTCCGGATTAATCGTGCGGATGAGCCACATCGCGGTGCCCTTGGGAGCACCCTTCGTTCGAAGTCTCTTTGTAATGCGCGATCCTGCCCGCTCCGTGCCGTGCATCGATCCGATGATCACGCCAACCTTGGCAGCGTTGGGATCCCCATAGAGTCGGGCAACGATTTTGCGTCCCTGAACTGATCGCCCAATAACCTGTTTGGAGACTTGCTTAGCCCGAGCCCGAGTCGCCGGGGTCACACCTGAAGCGGCGAGGGCAGTCTGCTGGGCAGCGGCTGACTCAGACGCGGACTCAAACGCGAAGCCGACAGCTGTCGAACTCGTGGTGCCAACTGCGACAGCGCTCGCACACAGCGAAGCGCCCACGACTCCGATTGTTGCCTTTCGGAAAACCGTGGGCGCTAGGCGCGCGACTCGATGGGGGCGTTTCCCCACCGCGGCCGCTTTCAAGATCTGTCTGCTCATAGGCAGGACCTTAGGCTGGCACGACCTCAACTGTCACGGAAGCAGCGATAGTTGGAAGCAATTTGACTTCTACTTTGTGCTTTCCAGCAGTTTTGATCGGATTCGACAGTGCCACTGAGCTCTTCTCCAACAACGGGCCGCCGTTGGCTCGGATTGCCTCAATGACGTCGCGGTTGCTGATCGAGCCGAACAACTTCTTGCCAGCGCCAACCCGCGCAGGCAAGGTGACGGTGAGTGCCTCGAGTTGATTCTTGACCTCATTGGCGTGCTCGGTATCGCGGATCGTGCGGGCATCACGTGCACGCTTGATCTGCGCGATCTGCTTCTCGGCACCCTTGGACCAGGCAAATGCCAGGTTGCGGGGAACCAGGTAGTTACGGCCGTAGCCGTCCTTAACGTCGACCACGTCGCCCGGGGAACCCAGACCGTCGACCTCTTGCGTGAGGATCAGTTTCATCTTCTTGTTCCGTCCGAATCGCGACTAGCGGGCAGTCGAGGTGTAGGGCAACATGGCCATCTCGCGGGCATTCTTGACTGCCGTTGCGACGTCACGTTGGTGTTGGGTGCACAGACCGGTTACCCGACGAGCGCGGATCTTGCCGCGGTCGGAGATGTACTTGCGCAGCAATCCGAGGTCCTTGTAGTCGATGTACTTGACCTCTTCGCGGCAGAAGACGCAGGCCTTCTTCTTGATTGGCTTTTCTTTACGGGGTGGCGGCTTGGCCATCAGTTACTCCGAAATGTTGTCTGTTGACGTGTTGTCAACTAAATGAATAGCGCGTAGCTGGACTGACCCAGTGATCCGGCGGAGCAACATCCGCCTGACCGCTGGACTAGAACGGTGGCTCGTCGTTGGCAGCGCTTGGGGCGCTGGCCCACGGGTCATTCGCTCCGGTGGATCGACCTGAGTTGCCGGAATCGAATCCGCCGCCTCCGCGGCTGACCTTCGAAACCTTGGCAGTGGCCGACTTAAGTGCTGGACCCACGTCTTCGACGTCGACCTCAAACACTGTTCGCTTCTCGCCAGCATTGGTCTCGTAAGAACGCTGCTTCAAGCGGCCAGTGACAATGACGCGAGCGCCCTTGGTCAATGACTCGGCAACGTTCTCGGCATATTGCCGCCATACAGAACAGCTCAAGAACAGTGAATCGCCGTCTTTCCACTCGTTCGTCGCCTTGTCGAAGGCACGAGGAGTTGAGGCGACGCGGAAGTTAGCGACGGCCACTCCGTTCGCTGTGAAGCGAAGTTCGGGGTCATCGACGAGGTTTCCGACGATCGTGATTGGTGTTTCACCGGCCATGATTGGTGTCCTTTCGTGCGGCAACGCCGCGGGTTAAGTGTGGACCCCGCCGCGAGACCAAAAAGCTTGGTTGAGCTTAGTTAGGCGGAGGGGCGTAAGACCTTGGTACGTAATACTGCCTCGTTCAGCGACAATTGACGGTCGAGTTCAGCAACTGTCTCGCTTTTGCACGTCATGTCGATGACGCAGTAGATGCCGTCCGACTTCTTGTTGATCTCGTATGACAGCCGACGTCGGCCCCAAATATCGAGCTTTTCGACCGATCCGCCATCGCTACGGACAACGTTTAGGAACGTCTCCAAGCTGGGCTGGACGGTGCGCTCTTCTAGATCCGGATCAAGGATCACCATTACTTCGTACTTACGCATGCTTCAGACCACCTCCTCTGGACTACAGCGGTCACGGACGATCCGTGACAGGAGGTCTCACATGTTCATGCAGGCGGAACCGACAACTCAAAGGTGAGATGAACGAAATGACCGACCTGCTACGCAAAAGGGTACCTGGTAGCCGTCCGCCACGTAAGTGGTGTCCACAGGTCAACAACGATCAGCCACCGAGCCCACCGGTTCCGGGCGCAGTTCGTGCGCAGAAACGAGCTAGCCCAATCGCTCGCGCAGCAGCGCAATGTCCTCAATGATCCCGGGGAACGGCGTCTCACAGATAACGTCGGAATCGGCTCGGGAGATCGTCTCCACGAGAGCGTCGACATCAATTTTGCCGTTGCCGAAGTTCGCGTGCCGATCACGGCCAGAGTCGAATCCGCCCTGGGAATCGTTGGCGTGAACGAGGTCGATCCGGCCAGTAATTGCCTTGATTTCGTCAGCGACCTCCGGCAGTTGGATACCGCCGGCGAAGGCGTGGCAGGTATCGAGGCAGAACCCTGGATTCAGGCCGTCGAGTGCCTCCCACAACCGGGCGATGGAATCCAGGCGCCGGGCCATCGAGTAACTACCTCCGGCCGTGTTCTCGATCAGAATCGGAACGGCTGCGTCAATCTGCTCGAACGCCTTGCGCCAGTTGTCGTAGCCCACGGCAGGATCGTCGTCCTTGGTCACATGGCCGCCGTGCACGATCACCCCAGCTGCACCGATCTCGGCTGCGGCTTCAACCTGCTGGGCCAAAATCTTGCGGCTCGGAATCCGGATCCGGTTATTTGTGGACGCGAGATTCAGCACGTAGGGGGAGTGAATGTAGATCTTGACCCCAGCCTCTTGGGCTTGCGCCTTGAGGCCAGCAGCACCGTCCGGGTGAGGAAACGTGGGCTTCTTCCACCCCTGCGGATCGCCCAGGAAGAACTGGACCGTGTCGGCGCCGATGACGGCTGCCTGACCGATCGGGTCGTCTTGGCCAACATGGCCACCGATGTAACGCTTGGTGGATTGATCAGATGCCAACTCAGATGCCATTGCGCCAGCCTACGCGCGCAGTAAAGGCACGCCGCGCAGGTCTCCAGCCACTCGATGTGTTCCCGGGGCGCTTAGGCTAACCGGGTGCCTGTAACAGTTCGCCCGATCTCTGCTCCTGACCATCTGGCCTTCATCGACAGCCAGCCGAGTGCCTCTTTCCTGCAGGTGCCGTCCTGGGCTGGAGTCAAGGCTGAGTGGGGCTCGATGTCGCTCGGGTGGTTCAACAACGATGAGCTAGTCGGCGTGGGGCTCGTGCTGACCCGCAAGGTCCCGAAACTGAAGAACTTCCTTGCCTATCTGCCCGAGGGTCCAGTGCTGAACTGGAACCAGGACGCTAGTGCCATCAAGGACCTGCTCGCCCCGATGCTGTCCTACCTGAAGTCCCAGGGTGCCTTCATGGTGAAGATGGGGCCGACGGTTCCAGTGCGCAGTTGGTCGGCTCCCACGCTTAAGGCGGCGATCGCCGACGGCTCGGCCAAGCGCCTCCGCGACGTGGCGCCCGATGAGACCTTCCCTATTGGGGAGCAACTGATCAGCAGCTTGCAGGCCAACGGCTGGACGCAGCAGGCCGACACCGGCGCTGGGTTCGGCGACGTGCAACCACGCTACGTCTTCCAGATCCCGCTGGCTGGGCGTACCGAGGATGACGTGTTCGCTGGGTTCAACCAACTGTGGCGACGAAATGTCCGCAAGGCCGCGAAGGTTGGCGTCACGATCGAGCGGGCGGACCGCGACGGACTCAAGGAGTTCCATCCCATCTACGTCGAGACAGCTCACCGTGATGGGTTCGTCCCGCGCGGCCTCGATTACTTCGAGCGCATGTGGGACGCGATGACGGCCGAAGACCCAGATCGGATCCGCCTCTACCTCGCCCGCCACGATGGGAACGTCCTGGCCGGGACCACGATGGTCACGGTCGGCGATCACGCGTGGTACTCCTACGGAGCCTCGGCCGACGCTGGCCGCGAGGTCAAACCATCGAATGCCATCCAGTGGCAGATGATCAAGGATTGTCTTGTTGACGGCGACGGTGTTTACGACATGCGTGGCATCAGCGACACCCTCGCCGAAGACGATCCCCTCTTTGGCCTGATCCGGTTCAAACTTGGCACCGGCGGCCAGGCCGTGGAGTACGTCGGGGAGTGGGACTATGCCCTGCGTCCGACGATTACCCGCGCCTTCAACGCCTACATGAACCGCGATGAACTCAAGTCCAAGGTGCGCAGCCTCGGCCGATCGAAGGGCTGATCAGCCATGACATTCACTCTCCACGTTGACGGCCCGCGCTGGCGTCGGCACAGCGAACAGGTCCGCGACGATGTCCGCGAGGCACTCCACGCGGGCCGACCCGGTGCGCGCTACGGCGATATCGTCCCCGTCGCAAAAGGCAACGGCTACGGCTTCGGAATCCCGAACCTAGCCCGCGAAACTGACCGACTCGGGCTCGACAGAATCGCCGTCGGCACTCCCGAGGAGGTCGAGGCAACTGCCGCCTACTTCGGCGGCCAGATCCTGGTCATGCAGCCCTGGGATCCCCGAGATTTCGGCAGCGCTCAGGTCTGGCAGTACCTGGAATCCCGGCCATTCGCGCACCGGATTCTGCGCACGGTAGCCAGCGTCGAGGCACTGCATGCGCTGGCGACCGACGGAATCGCCAACGTCGATCCAACTCAGGCGATCCCGGTGATTGTCGAAGGCTTGACCTCGATGCGCCGCTTCGGGCTCGCTGAACCAGACCTCGACGCACTGCTGGCCGACGACGCGATCCGCACGGCTTTGCGCGAGCGCCGCATCGAGTTGCAGGGTCTGGCACTGCACCTTCCGTTGGCGCAACCACTGGCCCCACATGTCGAGACCCTCGAGACCAGTTGGCACGAGAACGACACCTCGCCACGTCTGCCCAAGGGGGCGACGAACCGGGTGAAAGAAGCATGGTCGTGGACGTTGACGTGGATCCGCGCGCTCGGAGCACTCGAGGACGCTGGCTGCCCGTTGACCGACGAAGCGGCGGCCGTATGGGCCTCACATCTAGACGACGAGGAGATCGGCCAACTCCGCGAGGCTCTGCCCCAGAACCCGCTCCGGATTCGCATCGGCACCCGGCTGTGGCTCGGAGATCCTGAAGCACTCGCCGCGCGCGGCACTGTGCTCGCGGTTCACCAAGTATCCAAAGGCCGCGCTGTCGGATACCGCCAGCGTCGAGCTCCAAAGGATGGCCTGCTGCTCGTGGTTGGTGGGGGCACCAGCAACGGCGTCGCACTGGAGGCTCCGAGCCCCGCTGCCAGCCTGCGCCAACGCGCCGTGGCGGCAGGAACCGGCGCTTTGGAAGCCTCTGGCCGAGCGCGGTCTCCCTTCAGTTGGGACGGAAAGCTGCGCTGGTTCGCAGAGCCACCACATATGCAGGTGTCGATGCTGTGGCTGTCCGCCGATGACGTGCGAGCCGCCGTGGGCAACGGTGGTCGAGTGCCAGCAGTCGGCGATGAACTCGACTGCCGAGTGCGCAACACGATCGCAGCGTTCGACCGGATCCTCGGACTGGAGTAGGCGAATCGAGATGATCACCAGATGACCAGCGATGTTCCCGGCGAGGCGCCCGCATCCGAGTCCGTACCCAGTCGGTCCGCACCCGGTCTATCAGTCGTTGCGCCTACCCGCCAGGATGAAGTTGTCGCCGCAAGTTCGGAGGTCATCGGCGGCCCGGTGGGAGTCCACGCGTACAGCAATTGGCGGTTCTGGGGACCGCTGCCCATCCTCGTCATCTTCACCCTCGGTGGGTTCGCGCTGCACCTGATCAGCAAACTGCCCTGCACCCTGACGAACTGGGCGGACCCAGGGCGATACACCCACGGTTGCTACACCGACATCGCACCGCTGTTCAGTCTGCGCGGGTTCGCTGACAACGTGTTCCCGTATGTCAGCGCGCCACCGCCTGGCAGCGAGCAGCTCGAGTATCCGGTCGGAACCGGACTGTTCATGGTGATGGCCAACTGGCTCACTCCACGTGAAGGAGACACCACACTGTGGTTCTTCTACATCAACGCGATCATGTTGATGGTCTGCCTGGTGGTCGCCGTCGTCGCAACGGCCCTCACGGTAAAGCGGCGTCCGTGGGATGCGGCGATGGTGGCCTTAGCGCCCGGAGTGATCCTGACCGCCACGATCAACTGGGACTTGCTGGCTGTGGCACTGACCGCAGTCGCAATGTTGCTGTGGGCGCGGCGCTACCCGGCCTGGGCTGGGATCGCGCTAGGACTCGCGGCTGCCGCAAAGTTCTACCCACTGCTGCTACTCGGACCGCTCCTGCTGCTGTGCATTCGAGCCGGTCGTCTCGCTGCTTTCGGGCGACTGCTGGCGACCACGATCATCGCGTGGGCCGTGCTCAACGTCCCCTTCATGTTCATCAACTTCGAGGGGTGGGCCCGCTTCTACACGTTCAGCTCCGAGCGCGGTGAGGACTTCGGCTCCCTCTGGCTCGTACTGACGACGATCAACATCGGCGTACCCGCTGACATTGTCAACATCGTTGCTGCGGGGAGCTTCTTGCTGCTGTGCGCGGGTATCGCCGTGGTCATCTTCACCTCGCCCCGGCGGCCTCGAGTTGCGCAGGTCGCGTTTCTGGTGATCGCTGCGTTCCTACTCACCAACAAGGTGTACTCACCGCAGTACGTGCTCTGGTTGATACCGCTGGCTGCGATGGCCCGACCACGGTGGCGCGACTTCCTTATCTGGCAGGCCGGCGAGGTGATCTACTACTTCGCCATCTGGTGGTACCTGGCTGGCTTCAACTCGGCCGATCAGGGTCTACCCGCAGGTTGGTACGCAGCAGCAATCACCATCCACATTGCTGCCACCGGCTACTTCGCCGTCATGGTGATCCGCGATATCTACCAGCCTGCCCACGATCCGGTCAGGACAGACGGGTGGCCGCAGGACAGCGACGATCCGGGAGGAGGCGTGCTCGACGGCGCCCCCGACCAGTGGACGTTCGGACCCCTGATTACACACGGGGATGCAGAGCAGACAGACACCTCGCAAGCCGCGCACGTCCACGCATCCACGGGACGCGCAACTTAGTGGGTGCTACCTAGGCTTGCGGTGGCTGCGAACTTTCGCTGGCTTGTCGGCGGTGGCAGTGGGGTCGGCCTCGGTTGAGGGTTCTTCGTCCACCACCAACTCGATCTTGTTAGAAGAGAAGTCCAGTGGTTTACCGGAGATGCTGGTGGCGCGGCGACCCACTCGCTCGTCGTACTGCTGCTGCTCCTTGCTGTGCTCTTTGCCAGGAGCGAAGATGTCGTTGAGCATGTCCATGAGTCCGGCGTGCCCCGCGCCAGTCTTGTTGTCGCCCTGTAACCGCATGAAGAAGCCCATAGGGCTGATCGTAGAACGAGTATCGGATTTTTGCGATCCCCACTTGATCGGGCAACTGCATTCGTGGTCACCCGAAAGAATGACATTGATCCAAATTCAAGCTAATGCCATCTGCACCGCTTGACTCCCCACCGAGGCTGACATCAACTAACACCACCTCGCTAGGTCGGCGCCGTCCTTAACGATCCAAAAGATCTGTAAGCGGCGTCGGACTACCCGATGACACACCCGTCAACGTGAGTACAAGGAACTGAAGATGATGCGACGCTCCCCCCAAAGCCCCGCCCGTGCCGACCGGGCTGGGGGACGTAAGGCGATTCGCAAAGTCGTCACGGTGCTCATCGCGCTGCTCATGCCGGTAGGGGTGCTTGTTGGTCTCAGCGCTGCACCCGCTTCCGCTCATGGATCGGTCGACACTCCGCCGTCGCGGCTGTACGCCTGCTACTTCCTGCACCCCGCCAGCTGGGGAACGCCGAGCGACAACGAGATGTGCCAGACGTTGTGGGACGAGCCCAATAGCTACCCGATGTACGACTGGATGTCCGATAACGACTTTGCGGCTAACTCCAACAGCGAACAGACCGTCCCTGACGGACAAATCTGTAGTGGTGGCAATGCCGCGTTCAGTGGCGTGGATGCAGCGAGCGCGAACTGGCCGACCACTGACTTCCGACCTGACAACGACGGCAAGTACACGGTGTCGTGGACCAATAACGCGCCTCATCCGACGAAGTACTACCGGACGTACTTGACCAAGGAGGGATTCGACCCGAACAAGACGCTGACGTGGGCCGACCTTGAGCTAGTGGACGAGACTGGGCCGATGGCCGCTGCCCCGAAGACGCAGTACCGGCTCAATCTTCCCGAGCGCACGGGCCAGCACATCATGTACACGATCTGGCAGCGAAGCGACAGCCAGGAAGCATTCTTCGCCTGCAGCGATGTGCTGCTCGGTCAGGATGGCCCTGCGACCAACCCGCCGACCCCAACTCCGAGCGCGAGCGCGACGCCAACACCTACGACCACAACTGCGGCGCCCACCCCGACAACGAGCACACCGGCTCCCACCCCAACGCCAACGCAGCCGATGCCGATGAGCGGCGTCATGACTCACATCGAGGTGGATTCCTCGTGGGGAACTGGCTGGTGCGGGAAGATCGCGGTGCATAACGCCACAAACAATCCGGTCACGGTCCTGACCAGCGGATTCCGGTTACCGTCCGGTTCGACACTGCGTAGCCACTGGAATGCGGAAACCGGCCAAGAGGGCGATCTAGTCACCTTGACCCACCCAACGTGGGCTAACGCTGCTGCCGGAGCGATGTATCGCGATACGGGCTTCTGCCTGACCGGAACCGATGATCCGCCGTACGCTCCGCGGGTCACCTGGCGCGACAACGTGACCGGGGAACTCGGCTCGAGCTTGCCTGACATGCCGATGCCGACCACCAGCCCGACGCCGACCGCCAGCGCGACTCCGACTCCAACTCCGACCGCCAGCGCGACGCCAACCGCGACACCCACGGCAACACCGACGCCAACGTCGAGCCCGAGCCAGAGCGCTACCCCCACGGCGACACCGACACCGAGCACCTCGGCGTCCGCGAGCCCCACTCCGGAGCCGTCAACTTCGGCCCCGACCCCCGGCAATGTCTCGCTGCCACTGTCCACCGACGGTAACAAGATCGTCGATGCCAACGGCGCCGAAATCATTCTGGCCGGCGTGAACTGGTTCGGTTTCGAGACGGCGAACCACGTGCCACACGGGCTCTGGAACCGGGACTACAAAGAGATGCTCGCGCAGATTCGGGCGTAGGGCTTCAACACCATCCGGATGCCGTTCTCGCTAGAGGCATGGACTCCTCGACGACCTCGGGATCACCTTCGGCGGCGGAAAGAACGCGGAGTTGCAGGGCAAGACCCCGGCCCAGGCGATGGACATCATCATCGATGAGGCCGCCCGTAACGACCTGCTGATCTTGCTGGACAACCACTCGCAGCAAGACGACAGCCATCACCAAGACCTTTGGTACGGCGATGGCTACACCGAGGCGCAGTGGATCGCACGCTGGGAGGAACTCGCTACCCGCTAGCCGATAATCCGAACGTCGTGGCTGGCAGACCTGAAGAACGAGCCCCACGGTGCAGCAACGTGGGGCGATGGAACGCAGACCGACTGGCGGCTGGCAGCAGAACGAGCGGGCAACGCGGTACATGCAAGAACCCCAACTTGCTCGTCGTTGTTGAAGGGATCGAGGGTCAGGTCGCTGGCGGCCAACAGCTCGACCGCCATTGGTGGGGCGGGAACCTTGAAGGCGTCCGCAACAACCCGGTCCAGCTCGAAACAACAACAACTGGTCTACTCGCCACACGAATACGGCCCGGAGGTCTTTGCGCAGCCTTGGTTCGACGAGCCCAACGTTCGATGAATTCTGGCTGACCGATGGTGAGGCCGGATTCGGCTACATCCACGATGAGGACATCGCACCGATCCTGATCGGCGAGTTCGGGACAAAGACAACCGACTCCGGAAACGGTCGAGGGCCGCTGGTTCGACAACTCGTCACATACATGGGCGACAAAGGGATGAACTGGACGTATTGGTCGTGGAACCCGAACTCGGGTGACACCGGCGGCATCCTGAAGGACGACTGGACGAGGTTCACGCAGACAAGATGGGATGGTGCTGAACGTGAGGATGTTGACTCGGACGCCCGTACCGACACCCACACCCACACCCACACCCACACCAACACCAACACCAACACCAACACCAACACCGACACCAACACCAACACCAACACCAACACCCACGACACCGACGACACCGCCAACTGCGGGGTCACTGTCAGCAACGTTCCGCAAAGACTCCACGTGGGGATCAGGATTCTGCCGAACTGCTGAGTTCACCAACACGGGAAACGCCACCGTGACGAACTGGGAACTGACGTTCAAGCTGAAGTCGGGCACCAAGGTGACGGACTCGATGGACGGCGTGGCCACGCAGACCAATCGGACGGTCAAAGTGACGCCACCGTCGTGGGGCCTGTCGGTTCCGGCGGGTCGAACTGTGACAGCGTTCGGGTTCTGCGCCAAGGGCACTGGAGATGCGACCGACGTGGCTCTGATCGCACGCTAGCCCGCCACGGGTCGCGGCTAATCCACCTGATCGTTAGAACCTAAACCGATCTAGCGACGGCTATGGGACCAGTGCTGGTTTGGGGTTCGTTGCAGATGGGGTCTGCTCCACCGGTCGAGGGCTAGCCGACGATGGTGCCGAGGACTGCGACGGAACCGAACTCGATGAAGAAGACGGCTTTCGGCTTGGTCGCTGTGATGACTGCGACTGGCTCGGGCTCGGATCGGGGTCGCTGTTGTAGGTCTGGTAACCGCCACCACTGGAGTAGCTCGACCCACCGTAGGAGCGCTCGAACTCCTCGTAGTCCATACCGGACATCGCGACCTGCATGTAGTTGGTCCAGATCTGCGCCGGATAGGACCCGCCGTAGACCGATCCTCCGCCGCCGGTGCCGTACAGGGTGGTCGCGTCACCGTTTGCCTTCTGCTTGACCAGCATGACGGCCGTCGTCACCTGCGGCGTGTAGCCGACGAACCAGGCGGACCGGTTGTTGTCGGTCGTTCCGGTCTTACCTGCGGCCGGGCGGCCCAAGGCTGCGGCTGCGTAGCCGGTTCCACCGTTGACGACAGACTCAAGTGCGTAGTTGACCTCGTCGGCGATGTCCTCGTCGAACTCGCGCTCTGGGGCCACGACATGTTGGTACTCGACGTTGCCGTTGCGGCTGATCTCCTTGATGGTGGTGGGTGCGACCCGCTCGCCACGATTGGCGAACGTCGCATAGGCCGTCGCCATGTCCACCGTGGTGGGCGAGGCAGTACCCAGGACGGTCGTCGGATCAGCCTGCAGCCCGACTGTGTCCTGCGGGATACCGGCTCGGATCGCGGCCTCCTCCACCTTGTCAGTGCCAACCTGGTTGGCCAACTCGACGAAGACAGTGTTGACAGACTTGGCCGTTGCCGTTAACAAACTGACGTTTCCGTAAGAGACGTTGTCCTCGTTTTGCAGGGTGTAGCCGTCGATAGTGCGTGGCGATGATCCATCCCAGTAGCTGTCAAGGTCGATTCCGTCCTCGAAGGCAGCAGCCAGCGCGAACGGTTTGAACGTTGAACCGGCGAGCCCGGTGGCCTGATCGGCGTTCGACAGCTGGTTCTTCAAGTAGTCGGCACCGCCGTACATCGCCAGCACCTCACCGGTGCTGTTCTCGATGGACGTCAGCCCGATTCGTAGGCCCTTCTCGCCGCTGATTCCCGAACTGTTCACGGACTCCACGGCTGCAGCTTGATCCTTCTTGTCGAAGGTCGTCGTGATCCGGAATCCGCCGATTGCCAGATCCTCCTCGGTGTAACCCATGCGCAGCATCTCTCGCTGAACCGAATCCAGCAGGTAGCCGTTTGATCCGGCCAGGGAGTTGCGCAGCGTCTTGGCCTTCTTGAAGTCCGGCAGCTCCGCAGCGTTGGCTTGCTTCTGCGTGATCCAGCCTTGGCTGAGCATCCCGTCGATCACGTAGTCGAAACGGGCTTCGAGTTTGTCGCGGTTGTCGTCTGGGTCGTATCCCGATGGTGCGCGGATGATTGCCGCCAACGCAGCGGATTCGTTGAGATCCAGATCTGCGGCCGACTTGCCGTAGTACGCCTGCGCGGCGGTCTCAACGCCGTAGGCTCCGCGACCGAAGTAGATGGTATTCAGGTAGTTCTGCAGGATCTCGTCCTTGGATTCCTCGGTCTCCAACTTCACCGACAGCAGCAGTTCGCGAGCCTTGCGGGTCAGCGTCTGCTCATGGGTGAGGAATGCGTTCTTGGCGTATTGCTGGGTGATCGTGGAACCGCCTTGCGTGTCCCCGCCGCGCAGGTCATTCCAGGCCGCGCGGGCCAACGCCGTGGGATCGAAGCCACCGTGGTCGTAGAACTCCCTGTCCTCGGCGGCCAGCGCAGCGTTCTGCAGGTCGGTTGGCATGTCCGCAAGCGGCACACTGACCCGGTTGGATTCTCCGAGGCGACCGAGTTCAGACTTGCCGTCGTTCCAATAAACGATGGTGCGCTCGGATCGAGATACCTCGTTCGGCTCCGGAATAGTCGTGAAGGCAACGGCTGCGGCAAAGCTGCCGACCAGCAACAGTAGAAACGCAAAGAACCCACCGATGATGAGCTTCCACGATGGGATCCACCGTCGAACCCCACGGTAGTTGGCACGGGGGTAATCGATGAATCTCTTGCGCTTAGGCGTAGCCGACGGCGAGAACGATGCGCCGTCAGCGCCCGCGCCGGTACCGCTGCGCTTGTTGCCCTTAGAGCTACCTGATGCCATGAATCCCGTCCAGCTGAGTGTTGAGTCCTGGGGTGGGCGCAGTCTCGCCCGACAATACGACGATAGAGCCGATTTTCCGGTTCAGATAATGATCGCGCTCTATCTCACTTTTGGTTTAAAACACCCAACTGTCAGTCGAGCGCGTCCTGAGCCGCTCGTAGTGCTGCGCGAGGAACGCCATCTCCTAGGACGTAGCTGCGTAGGAGGTGGTTCCACCCGCAAGATCGGCAGACCTCCACTAGATAGACCCGAAACTGGCCGTGCTGACTCGCCATTGCCCGTAGTTCGGACTGGTTCTTGATCCGTCCGGAGTACGGGCCGAGCTCGTCGCCGTAGACATAATTGAGAGTCCGCAGGTCATCCTTCGATTTACACCAGGGGCACGGTTCCCCCGCCGGAACTCCGTGGTTGCGGGCGGCACGTAACAAGTGCGGGTGCGGGTCTAGGTGGTCACTGGCACCAGTTGCGACGAGCACCAACTTGGCCAGTGCGGCGCGACGATCCAGGGTGTAGTCGACCACTCGCCTGGGGGCGTACGGGTCCGCCACGACCTCAGGTGCCGCCAAATCAGAGCGCACACGCGGTGCCTTACTCGCCGCGCTTTGTGGGCGCGATCCTCGCGGATTGCCTCCGCCCCGGGGAACAGCCATCCCAAAACAATACGCCTGTCTACGGAAAGCTCAATCCCGAATTTCGCACTGCTCTCGTGGAGGTGCGGCCGAGGATCTGTCCCACGCGAGTCCGCCGAGGTTGTATTCCCCCGTCTGCACCCTTTTACGGCGTGGCGGTTGGCAAAGTTGAACTTGATATGTATGGTGAATATATCGAGTTGATATATCTTCCTCGATCGCAGGCAGACAAAAGACAAGAGTAGACACAAGACGCAAGACACAGACGTCGACCGGACACAGACTAGGGATGCTTGGAGGTGCAGCATGGCTAAACGATCAAATGTCTTGGAGTTTGCGGTGCTGGGCCTACTGCACGACAGCCCGATGCATGGCTATGAACTGCGCAAGCGAATCAACGCGGTGCTCGGTAGCTTCCGGGCGATCTCCTACGGCTCGCTCTACCCGTGCCTCAAGCAACTGCTTGCTGCTGGACTCATCCGTGAGGTCGGACCGGCCGATGCCGGAGCACCGTCGTTATCCGGTCGCCGAGCAAAGATCGTGTACCAGCTCACGGCTGACGGCAAAGAGCGTCTCGACGAGATGCTCTCAGAGGCTGGGCCGCAAACGTGGGATGACGAACGCTTCGGCGTGCACTTCGCCTTCTTCTCTCGCACTGACAGCGAGGTCAGGATGCGGATTCTGCAGGGTCGCCGTAGTCGTCTAGAAGAGCGCCTCACGGTGTTGCGCTCCTCGTTCGCCCAAAGTGCCGAACGAGTCGATTCATATACCGAAGAACTTGCCCGTCACGGACTCGATGGAGTCGAACGGGAAGTGCGTTGGCTCTCCGAGCTCATCGCAACAGAGCAGTCAGCCGCAGGTGGCAGGACGCAACCTGACGGCGGCGCTCACACAAACAACCAACCAGCTGAATCCGGCGGCACGAGCCGTTCCGGGCGAATCTGACAACGAAAGGAACAACAACCATGGGTTCGATTCGCGTGGCGATTGTCGGCGTCGGCAACTGTGCCTCCTCCCTCGTCCAGGGCATCGAGTACTACAAGGACGCTGATCCCAATGATCGCGTGCCCGGCCTCATGCACGTCAAGTTCGGCGAGTACCACGTCTCGGATGTCGAGTTCGTAGCCGCGTTCGACGTGGACGCCAAGAAGGTCGGCCAGGATCTCGCCCATGCCATCACGGCGAGCGAGAACAACACCATCAAAATCTGCGACGTGCCGCCCACCGGCGTCACGGTCCAGCGCGGTCACACCCTCGATGGCCTCGGCAAGTACTACCGCGAGATGGTCACTGAGTCCGAGCAAGAGCCGGTCGACGTGGTCGCCGCTCTCAAAGAGGCACAGGTTGACGTCCTCGTCTGCTACCTGCCCGTCGGCTCCGAGGCTGCCGCCAAGTACTACGCCCAGTGCGCCATCGACGCCAAGGTCGCGTTCGTTAACGCCCTTCCGGTGTTCATCGCCGGCACCCCAGAGTGGGCCCAGAAGTTCACCGATGCCGGTGTGCCGATCGTCGGCGACGACATCAAGAGCCAGGTCGGTGCCACGATCACCCACCGCGTGCTAGCCAAGCTCTTCGAAGATCGCGGCGTCACTGTCGACCGCACCTACCAGCTCAACGTTGGCGGGAACATGGACTTCATGAACATGCTCGAGCGTGAGCGCCTGGAGTCCAAGAAGATCTCGAAAACGCAGTCGGTCACCTCGCAGTTGCAGGACAAGATCGCTGACCGCAACGTCCACATCGGACCGTCGGACTACGTCGCGTGGCTCGATGACCGCAAGTGGGCTTTCGTTCGCCTTGAGGGCCGCAACTTCGGCGATATCCCGTTGAGCCTGGAGTACAAGCTCGAGGTTTGGGACTCGCCGAACTCCGCAGGCATCATCATTGACGCGCTCCGCGCAGCGAAGATCGCCAAAGACCGCGGAATCGGTGGACCGATCCTGTCCGCCAGCTCCTACTTTATGAAGAGCCCACCGGTGCAGTACTCCGACGACGAGGCCTACACCGCCGTCGAAGACTTCATCGCTGGCAAGATCGAGCGCTAGATTTCAGCGTTTTCAGCTTTTCAGCTTTTCTACGAATGCCCCCGCCGTGTTAGGCGGGGGCATTCGTACGTTTGGTTCCGCTTTGAAACCACTACGTCAACCGGTTCCCGCCAGGCTTTGGTTGGGTCCGGTTGCCGTAGTAAGCAGACACATCTGACGGTTGAGTCGTTACGGTGTAAGCAGGCAGACGCCCCCACCGCCGATGAAGGGACCAACGCAGATGTCCGAGGACGACAACGAGGTCTACGTCAAAGTGTCGAAACACGGCCCCTACCTGGTGTACGGGTCCCCGTCGTGTGTCCAGCGACTCATCGTGCGAGATGAAGAAGGCAAGTCCCGTGGCTACCGCGACGGCGAGGAGTTCGAACTACCCAACCCGGCGGCACTCTGCCGCTGTGGGGCCTCCAACAACAAGCCCTTCTGCGACGGTTCCCACAAGACTGCGGACGTTGATCTCACCGAGACCGCGTCCTTCGAACCGATGCTCGATGGTGCCGACATCATCAGTGGACCGCGAGATGACCTGGCCGACAACGAGTCGCTGTGTGTCCACGCGGGATTCTGCTCAGTTGATGGCAGCGCGTGGAACCTCGTGAAAGAAGACGGAGACGAGCCCCACCGAGTGCTGGAATCCATCACCAACCACTGCCCAGGTGGTCGACTCGCCCTCGTCGATTCGAACACTGGCGAGCAGATCGAGCAGCCGATCGAGGTCGGGGTCTCCATCTTGGAAGATCCGCAGGCGGACGAGACCAGCTCCGCGATCCGGCTCACCGGCGGGATAGCGGTCACCAGCGCCTCCGGTGAGCAGTACGCCGTACGCGATCGCGTAGCACTGTGCCGGTGCGGAGCCTCATCGAACAAACCGTTCTGCGATGGGACGCACTACGACATCAACTTCAACGATGGCTTGATGGACTAGTCGATAGAACTGACCCTTTCCCGTCCCTGATCGACGTGCTGGGAGATACGGTCAGCGCGTGGCAGTTGCAGGCGATTTGCGCGAGGTGCTGGGTTCTGCTCGGTTCCGCCAACTCTTCACCGTGCGTGTCACGGGGCAATTCTGCGACGGGCTCTTCCAGGCGGCCCTGGCGACGTTCGTGTTGTTCTCGCCTGAACGCCAACCATCTGCCGCGTCCATCGCGGCCGCATTCGCCATCCTGTACCTGCCGTACTCGGTGATCGGCCCGTTCGCTGGCGTATTCCTGGATCGGTGGAGTCGGCGACAAGTCCTGCTGATCGGCAACGTGATTCGTGCCGGGGTCGTCCTCGTCGTGGCGTGGCAAACCTCGAACGGCAGTGCGGACCTCAGCCTGGGGTTCGTTGTTCTGATCGCGCTCGGGATCAACCGGTTCATCCTGGCGGGGTTGTCCGCGTCGCTACCTCACACGGTCAACGATGAACAACTAGTCACCGCCAACGCACTTTCTCCCACGATCGGAACGCTCTTCGCGGCCCTCGGCGGTCTCACCGGCGTTGTGCTGCGCGGCGCCTTCGGCAGTGACGATGCCGGATCGGTCACCGTACTGCTGGTCGCGTCCGTCGGCTTTGTGATCTCCGGTCTGCTCTCATTGCGCATGCCGCGTCGACTACTCGGCCCGGACGGGGATCGTCCTCGTGACACGTTCGCTGGAGTCGCGGTTGGCTTCGCCGAAGGGGCCAAGGTGCTGTGGCGCACGAGGCTAGCGTTTCGCGCCATCGCGGTCGTGACCATCCACCGCACTGCGTTCGGCGTCGTGACCGCACTAGTGATCTTGCTGGTTCGCAACACCCTGAACTCTCCGGACGACCCCGAGCAGGCGCTCGCCCAGATCAGTTTGGTGATCGGCGCGGCAGCGGGTGGAGCGGGTCTCGCTGCGATCATCACTCCCCGAATCACTCGAGCGATCGGCGTCGTTCGATGGAGTTCACTAATGCTCGTCATCGCCGGGGTCATCACGACGATCGGCCTAGCAGTTGGCACGATGCCGAGTTTGCTCGTCGGCGCTGCCGCTCTGGGACTAAGCGGGCAAGCGGTGAAGATCTGCGCCGACACGATCGTGCAGGAACTCATCCACGACGACCACCGCGGACGGGTATTCGCCCTCTACGACGTGGTGATCAATGTCGGACTCGTGCTCGGAGTTGCTTTCGTCGCCTTCACCAGTCCCGCGAGCGGACAATCACCCTTCGACATTGTGGTGATTGCGATCATGTTGCTCGCTGCGGCCTTCTGGTACTACCGCGCACGCAACGTCGTCTTCTCCCCGCCGACACAACCAGGAAGCGCGCCCCAGAGCTCTCCTGGAACCTAGCTTGAGCGATCGGCCCACCAGGTGAGGAGCTCATCGCGCGCAACCGCCTCGTCAACTGGTCCTCGATCCAAGCGGCGCTCCAACAGGTAGTTGTAGGCAGCACCGACATCGCGGCCGGGGGCAATGTTCAAGATCTCCATGATCTGCTTGCCGTCGAGGTCGGGGCGCACCGACTCGAGTTCCTCGAGTTCGCTCAGGATCGAGATCCGCTGCTCGAGACTGTCGTAGGAGGCCTGCAGGGCCGCTGCCTTGCGGCGATTGCGCGTCGTTGAATCTGCCCGCGTGAGTTTGTGTAGGCGCGTTACCTCGTCGCCCGCATCGCGCACGTATCGACGCACCGCCGAGTCGGTCCACTGGCCAGAGGAGTAGCCGTGGAAGCGCAGGTGCAACTCGATGAGTTTGCAGACTTGGTCGACGATCTCGTTGGAGTAGCGCAGTGCCCGCAGCCGCTTTCGGGCGAGCTTGGCTCCGACTACCTCGTGGTGGTGGAAGGAGACACCGCCGTTTGACTCGAATCGACGCGTTTTGGGCTTGCCGATGTCGTGGAGTAGCGCAGCGAGACGTAGGACCAGATCGGGTTCACTCGTTGGCTCGTGAGCGGACTCCAAGTCGATGGCCTGCTCAAGCACGATCAAGCTGTGCTCGTACACGTCCTTATGGCGGTGGTGCTCGTCAATCTCTAGCATCAAGGCGGGCAGTTCCGGTAGCACGTACGCAGTCAGACCCGTGTTGACTAGGAGTTCGAGGCCCCGGCGGGGATCGTCGGCCAGCAACATCCGCGAAAGCTCGTCACGAATGCGTTCCGGTGACACGATCGCCAACCGATCGGCCATTTGGGTCATCGCCTCGATTGCGGCCGGGTCAACACTGAACTCAAGCTGAGCGGCGAACCTAGCCGCCCGCATCATCCGCAGCGGATCGTCACCGAAGGAGTCTTGTGGGGTACCCGGCGTCCGCAGCAGCCCAGCCGCCAGGTCATTTACCCCACCGTGCAGATCGACGAATCCCACATCCGGCAGCGTGACTGCCATCGCGTTGATGGTGAAGTCGCGCCGCACCAGGTCTTGGGCCAAGGTGTCGCCGAAAGCGACGGTTGGCTTGCGCGAATCCGGGTCGTAGCTCTCCGCCCGGTACGTAGTGATCTCGATCTGGTAGCCGTCCTTGGCAGCGGCAATCGTGCCGAAGCGAATGCCTACGTCCCATACGGCATCCGCCCAGCCAGCCAGAATCGAGAGAATGTCATCCGGTCGAGCATCAGTGGTGAAGTCCAAGTCATTGCCGAGACGACCGAGCATCGCATCACGCACGGACCCGCCGACGAGGGCGAGTTCGAAACTGCGGCCGGCAAAGCGCTCACCGAGCTCACGGGCCAGCGGCAAGACGTCGGCCAGGGCATCCACGGAGATCCGCAGGGGAGAAGTTCTTTGCTTAGCAGTCACGGGAAGACACAATAGTTACGTGACCTACCGACTTAGGCGACTATCCTCACGTTCATGGCTGCCGAAAACTCTCACCTGGACCCCGGCGGTCACGAAATCCCTCTTCCATCTGCCATTCGCGCGCCCCGACGAGTCCCCCCGAGCGAGGAAACCAGCGCTGGTGGACTCGTCGTCGACCGCACTACTGACCCGCGACGCGCCGCGTTGATTGGGCGCTTGGATCGACGGGGACGCCTGATGTGGTCACTACCGAAGGGACATCTCGAGGCCGGGGAGACCGCGCAGGACGCTGCCGTCCGAGAGGTGGAAGAGGAAACCGGCATCCGCGGACGCATCCTCGCCCCGCTGGGCAGTATCGACTTCTGGTTCGTCGCTGAAGGTAAGCGGATCCACAAAACGGTGCACCACTTCTTGCTAGAAGCCGTCGGTGGGGAACTCTGCGCAGACGACGCCGAGGTCGTGGACGTGCAGTGGGTGGACCTGTCCAAGGTTGGCTCGCGGCTGGCCTACGCCGATGAGCGGCGACTGCTCGATGCCGTCCCAGACCTGCTCGCGGACGTCCCGTGACTTTGCAGCTTGGGCAGTCCAATCGGGGCTACGTCACCACCGCGCTGATCGCAGCCACGGTCCTGCTGGCGGCGATAGCGACTGCCATACCGGGTTACGCCACTGCCGCTGCGGCCACCGAAACTAGCGAAGCTGGCGCATCCAGAGCCCTGCCAAACGCCAAGGAGATTGAACCCGATCTACCACCGCTGCAGATAACGCTGGACTCGCTCACTCCGATCGTGCCAACCGTCAAAGGAAAACTTCGCCTCTCTGGAACGGTGACCAACACCACGGCCGACAACCTTGGGTCGATCGCCGTCACTTTGCGACTCGGCCAGAATCCGGTCTCGGATCGCACGCAAGTAGACGAGATCGCCAACGAGGCCCTCGATCCGTTCACTCGCGGCATTCCCAATGCCACCGCGTCCATACCCGACCTCCAGGCGGAGTCGAGCGTGCCGTGGGAGCTGGCGATCAAGACCACGGAGCTACAGCTAGGAAGTAGTGGCGTGTACTACCTGCGGATCGACGCGGTCGCCGACTTTGATGGTTCGATCTCGGCGTCCGCGCGTAGCTTCCTGCCGTGGTTCCCTGAACCTGATTTCGTCACCCCGACTGAAGTGGCCTGGCTCTGGCCGATCAGCGACTGGCCTAACCGGGACGCGGATAACGTCTTCCTCACCGACCGCACACCAACCGAGCTAGCACCAGATGGCCGTTTGACTCGACTACTCGACATCGGACTCGCTGCTGGGCGCCAACCGGACTGGGTCGTTGACCCGCAGGTCATTGAGTCGGCCTCAGTCATTGCTTCTGGCTATCAGGTCATGGGACTCAACGACCCGGTCGGTGGAGGCGCGCAGGAACCCGCCGCCGCCTGGTTGGCCCGCGCCCGCGCCGGGCTGCCAAGGGCATCGGTATTCGCCGGCGCGTACGCCGACCCTGATGTCACGGCCCTCGCAATGGAGGGGATGGACGATGACATCGTCGCCGCCACCACGATGGCACCGGAGTTACTCAGCAAACAACTGTCGATCGCGGCGCCCTCGAGTCTTGGGTGGCCGACGGGAGGACGCACTGACCGGGAGGCAATGGATGCGCTGCAACGGGCCGGCGTGCGTACCGTTGTGCTGGACAGCAACGCACTGTCGCCATCCTCGGACGGCACGGTCAGCAACGAACCGACTGCGGTGATCAGAACTGAAGCGGGACCTATCCAGGCCGTACTCACTGACCGCGTGCTGAGCAGCAGCCGGGCGCTAGGCAAGGCGACCGACTCGCCCGCCGAGGCCCTAGCAGCCAGACAGCGCTTCCTAGCCGAGACTGGTGTGCTCGCCTCTACCACCGGGTCGACTGGCTTACCGATCGTGGTCGGTCCAGACCGCCAGTGGGATCCGAACCCTTCGACCGTGACCGGAGTCTTAGAGGCGATGGCAACCGCGCCTTGGGTTCAGAGTAAGCCCATTGTGGAGGTGATCTCGCAGTCGCGTTCGACGACGGCGCGTGCTTTGGCCCCCGCCTCGACGAGTGGTAAGCGGGCCGTCGCACGCGCCGAGCACCTCGAAAAGGTTCGTCGGACCGAGAAGGATCTCCGCTTGTTCGGATCCATCCTGCAGAACCCCGGAACTCTCACCGAACCATTCGCCGCCGCCCTGTTGCGAACAACCTCGGGGGCTTGGCGCAGTGAACCTGCGGAGGCGGAGCAGTTGTTGGACGTAGTCGACGACCAACTCTCCACGCAAATAGACAAGGTCCGGGTAGTCAGCGGTGGTGTGATCAACGTCCCGAGCGGCTCCGGGCAGATTCCTGTCACCATCCTCAACGACCTACCTCAACCCGTCGTCGTGGGACTAGAACTCACCGGTAGTCCAACGGTCCGGCTAGTCACGCAGCCCTTCACGCCGATCGTCGTGCCAGCCAACCGAAAGGTGAGTACCGAGGTCAGTGCTCAAGTGCTCGGCAACGGAGAGCTTGAAGTCGACATCCAACTAACGAACGACCAGGGTGTCTCCTACGGCAAACCCGCGGAACTCATCCTGCGCAGTTCCGCCTACGCACAGGCAGCATCGTGGGTCGTCGGTATTGCGTTCCTGCTACTGGCCGGTTTGCTGGCGATGAACTCCATTCGGCGGCGGCGAGCGCGCAAAGCAGAAGAGGGCCAAGATGGCACCGCGGACAGCGCGTCGGGAACGCCGGGGGAATCAAAGGAATGACCGACTCCAAGCCCGAGAATGAGCTGCCAGAACCAATCCCAGCCGATGAGCTGATGGGTGCCGACGCTGGCGAGGTCGGCCAAATCGAAACCGATGCTGACGCGACAAACTCGGTCGTCCGCAGTTCCGCGTTGATGGCGATGGGGACAATCACCTCGCGGATTACCGGGGTGGCGCGCGACATCACCATTGCTGCTGCGTTGGGGTCGGCGATCCTCGCTGACACGTATGCACTCGGCAACTCTTTGCCGAACATCCTGTACATCCTCATCATCGGTGGTGCGCTCAATGCGGTACTGATACCGCAACTAGTGCGCCATATGAAATCTGATGCCGACGGCGGTGACGGATTCGCCGATCGGCTGCTCACCCTCGTAGCGCTGGTCTTGGTGATCGCCACGATCATCGCCGTACTGTGCGCACCACTAATCGTCGACTTGTATTCCACAAGCGAGTTCACGGATTCCCAGCTCTCGCTGGCCACCGCGTTCGCTAGGTTCTGCTTGCCGCAGATCATCTTTTATGGGCTCTATACGGTGATGGCACAGGTACTCAACGCTCGAATGCGCTTTGGCGCACCGATGTTCGCGCCGATCGTCAACAACGTCGTCATGATCGTCACCGCGCTCGGTTTCATCTACGTTGCCGGAACGAGTGTCACCGCTGACACGATCACCTCTGGCCAAGTCGCGTGGTTGGGAATCGGGACGACACTCGGCGTTGCCGCCCAAGCAGCGGTGTTGTTCCCGGTGCTGGTTCGCGCAGGCTACAAATGGCGGCCTCGATTCGACTTCCGCGGCCACGGTTTAGGTAAAGCCGGCGGCTTGGCGGGATGGACGCTCGGCCTGGTTTTGATCAACCAGATCGGCTTCCTGGTCATCTCTCGCCTGGCTACCGAGGCCAACTACTTCGCCGAACAAACTGGCGGGGTATCGCAAGGATTAGCGACCTACCAGCGCGCGTACCTAGTGTTCATGTTGCCGCAGTCAGTGATCACAATCTCACTAGTAACGGCACTGTTCCCGCGGATGAGCCGAGCGGCAGCGAGTGCTGACTTCGCCGGGCTACGTCACGATCTCGGCGACGGTATGCGGCTGATCTCGTCGCTCATCGTTCCAAGTGCTGCGTTCCTGGCCGTATTTGGGCCACTGATCGGCATGGTGCTATTCGGTTTCGGACAAAACGAGGGTGCGCCAGCTATTTACACCGGGCTCGTTGTGTCCGTCTTTGCCCTCGGGTTATTGCCCTTCGCCCTCTTCTACACGCTCTTGCGTGGTTGGTACGCCGTCGAAGACACCCGCACGCCGTTCTTCATCACCATCATCTACAACGTCATCGCGATTCCACTAACGATCTTGCTGTTCAACCTGGCTCCCACGAATCTGGCCGTCGCATCTCAAGCGTTGGCCTACGGCCTTGGATATTGGCTGACCTTGGGTATCGCCTGGTGGATGCTGCGCCGCCGTCTGGGCGCGCTGGAGACTCGTCAGACGATTGGCGCGGTTGCCCGCATGGTCCTGGCGGGAGCACTCTCCGCCGCAGTCGGGCTCGGCGCGATGACGCTGTGGCTCGTATTCGTCCAGGGCGACACGATCAACAACTTGTACGCCCAGCTGACCGCTAGCCAACTGACGGCACTCGTCGGACTCGTCGTTGGCTCAGTGGTCATGTTCGGCTCGTACTTGTTATTCGCTCGGTTGCTGAGGATCTCCGAGACCCAGTCATTGATCAGCGGTGTACTGAGCAAGGTCCGGCGCTCGTAGCAAAGTGTGACGAACTTGGCGTCACCGCTGATAGTCGGACAGTAATCGAGAGCCAACTCATTTACAGTTAAGGTATGGGGTCTCACTCGCATAGCACTTCGCGCGACGGCGAAGAACGCGAGCCTGGGCCGGTAATGACGCGCGATGCCCCTACGATCGGTCGCTTCAGGCTCGAAGATCACATCAATGGCGACGCGACAAGTGGCCTATGGCGAGCCCACGACCAACTCCTCAAACGCACCGTATCCGTGCGGTTGATTCCGTCCAGCGACCCACAACAGGAGCAGATGCGCACTGCAGCCCTTGCGGCGGCACGGGTTGTTGATCGTCGCGTTGCTGCCGTGATCGACGTGCTCGATCTAGAGGGAACACTCGTCATCGTCTCTGAGTGGGTCGACGGCATTCCGCTTGAGCAGTTGCTTGCCACACCTATTCCAGCCGGGCGAGCAATCCACATCACCAGCGAAGTTGCCCTCGCAGTGGAGGCAATCCACAACGCGGGCGTGACGCATGGACGTATCCGCCCGGCGTCGGTGATGATCACCGATGAGGGCGAGGTGCGACTTCGCGGGCATTGTCTGGATGCGAAACGATTCGGCATCTCACCTGGATTTGAGCCGGTCAACGCCGATATCAGTTGCATCGGGGCGCTGATGATGGCCTGTCTGACCGGCTACTGGCCAGGAATGACGCCGGCCGCGTTACCGCAAGCTCCCGTGCTCGGCGGCAAACGAACCGTTCCGAGCCAGCTGCGAGCTGACATCACGAAAGATCTCGACACATTCGTGATCCGGGCAATGGCGGCCGTCCCCAGTTCGGAAACCGTCGAGAGTTCTAATCCGTTCACGACTGCTACCTCCGCCGTCACGGCGCTAACCGGCCTAAGCACCGGCGAGAGTCTGATCCCCTTCCGTGAGATCACCGGCGGACCGGAGGACATCCACGGTGACCGGCCTGCGCCTCCACCAAGCCGAGCGACGACGTTCAAACGTGCTGTGGCGATGTCGCTCGCCATCTTCGTCGCCGCCGCGGGCCTGCTGATCGGATCGCGCCTGCTCATGAATACCGATCCCACGATTAGCTCCACTAGTTCCTCCGTACCTAGCGCCGACGGCCGACCGCCAGCAGGCACAGCGGCGCCGGAGTCCCCTGGCGAGGCCGGTGCAACTGGGTCGCTCGGTGGTGCTGCAGACGGTTTAGCCGTCGGTACACCGCGGCTACTACCTCCTGCAGCGACCGGAGTCATTGTTGAATCCGATCTGCCCATCGTCAGTGTGTCCACAATCCAGCCGTACGGCGCGGGCATCACCACCCGCGACGCCCCAGGGCGTGCAGTCGACGGAGATCGCACCACTGCTTGGTTGACGCCGTTCTACGACCAAGTACCGGAAACCACATCCGGAGCCGCCGGTATCGTGTTGGATCTGGGAACCAAACGGCAGATCCGTACGGTCAATCTGGGGCTGGTCGGGAACAACACCAATCTTGAGTTGCTCTACGCAAATAAGTTGAGTCCCAACATCGCGGACTACAAGCGAATGCGTAGCGTCGTTGGAGCACCCGCCATCGTCTCGCTGCGCGAACCGGCGCCAATCCCGGCTCGTTACGTCGCCATCATGCTCACATCTGTGCCCGTACAGGCCGACGGATTCCGTGGCGGAATCAACTTCGTCCAACTCAGTGGGCAGTAGCCTCTACCCTCGTCTAGCCAAGCGACATCAGGTGAGCACGAATCGGCCGGTCGTCCTCTGTCAACTTCGCTCAATCCCGTAGGGTTCGATACCAAATGGACGCTGAATACGGGGAGCGCTCGCTAGATTCGCTCACAGACCACGAGCTTATGGCAGCACACGTCGCTGGCCATGAGTTGGCGTTCACCGAACTGGTCAATCGGCATCGCGATCGCCTATGGGCTGTTGCACTGCGAACAACGAACGACCCAGAGGAGGCGGCAGACGGCCTCCAAGAGGCTCTGCTCTCGGCCTACAAGAATGCCGCGTCATTCCGAGGTGACTCCCAGGTCACGACCTGGATGCACCGGGTGGTGGTCAACGCCTGTCTCGACCGCCTGCGCCGCAGATCCGCTCGCCCCAGCGTGCCACTTCCTGAGCAGGACACCGATTTCGGTAGCAACGTGCTTGCTGATCCGCGCGACCCACTCGGGGCACGTGAGTTGCGAATCGAGATCTCTCGCGCGTTGGCCGAACTGCCGACAGATCAGCGTGCGGCGATTGTCCTCGTCGATGTGGAGGGCTACTCGGTTGAGGAGGCCGCGCAGATCTTAGAGTGTCCCAGCGGCACGATCAAGAGCCGTTGCGCGCGTGGTCGAGCAAAGTTAGCTACTCGATTGGCGTCGGTGCGGAACCCAAGCGAGGACCCAGGCGTCGGATTTGCGGCTAACGAAGGAGGTGACAGCTTGCGATGACCGATTCAAGTAGCAACACATCTGATGAGAATCCATCAGATTCCGGAGCCGTACATGATCCACATGAGGATCCCTCGACTGCATTTGACGGTTCTGGGCGCAGCGCATCCGACGATGCCGAGGTCCGCGAACTTCTTGGATCCCTGGAACCCTTGGCGATGCCCGAGGCAGTACACCAGCGCATCATCGCCGCTCTCGCCGCCGAACCCAACCCGTATTCCGTTGCGCCGAGCGCTTCATCTGCCCCGCCAGCGGCTGTGGCGGACCTCACGACGCGACGCAGGAACAAGAACCGATGGCTGTTGACCGCCGCTGGAGTCGCAGCCGCAGGCGTGATCGGTGTCTCCCTGAGCTCATCGTGGTACGCGAACGACGGGGGCGACGCTGTCCCAACTGCGGCCGTTGTCCCAATGAGTGCCTCCGGCATGGTGTACGACAAGAGCAGCCTGATCAGCCAGGTGAGCAGCGTCCTGCCTACCTGGACTGCTGCCGCTACCAACTACGACGGTGTCGTGGAACTGCAACCACCGGATTCCGATCTGGATTCGCAAGCAGGCAACGCAGACAGCGACGAACTGCGCGACCTCAACGAGTTCAACGATCGTGGCGACACGAACACCGCATCGCCGGGACCAACTGAATCCGTGATGGCACAGACGAAGCCGGGGCAAGACCCAGTCATGGTCAACAAGAAGGTGCTTGAGCAGGTCAACGATTGCGTACAGATCGTCGACCAACGACGACCAATCCATGTCGATATCGCCTCCTACCGGGGCGGTCCCTCCGTCCCAGCGGAACCAGTCGCAGTGTTCGCGCTCGACGGTGGCGGGAACAAGGTCGAGGTGTATGTCGTAAGTGTCAGGTGCTCACGCGAGAACCCGGCAATGGTCCGCGAGCACGTCACTGTTTCTGCTCCGTAGTCCTACTTGCCAGTTGGCGCGATTGGGCCAGTCTGCTCGCGTGGAATAACTAGCCTGCCTAGGATCGTTCCCTAGCCACTGCATAGGCCGATAACGGCCACAGATTCCGACAACAAGGGGATTACCTTGAGCAACGAAGTTCGTGACGTCATCATCGTGGGATCAGGTCCCTCTGGCCTGACAGCGGCCATCTACGCGGCGCGCGCGGAACTGCAACCGCTTCTACTTGAGGGTGCGGTAACCGCTGGTGGCGCCCTGATGAACACCACTGAGGTGGAAAACTACCCCGGCTTCGTTGACGGTATCCAAGGCCCGGAACTCATGATGGCAATGCGAGGCCAGGCCGAGCGCTTTGGAACTGCGATCCTGACCGACGACGCGGTGGAACTGAATCTCATCGGGGACATCAAGACCGTCACCGATGGTGAGGGCAACGTTCACCGCGCTCGTTCGGTCATCCTGTCGATGGGGTCCGGCTACCGCGAACTAGGCATTCCCAACGAGAAGCGCCTGTCTGGGCACGGTGTCTCGTGGTGTGCCACCTGCGACGGGTTCTTCTTCCGCGGCCAAGAGATCGCCGTCGTCGGTGGCGGAGACTCCGCGATGGAGGAGGCGACATTCCTGACCCGATTCGCGGACAAGGTCTACATCATCCATCGCCGTGACTCGTTCCGAGCCAGCAAGATCATGGCTGAACGTGCCTTGGCCAACCCAAAGATCGAGGTGATTTGGGATACCGAACCCATCGAGGTTCTTGGCGAGAACAAGGTCAGCGGTCTTGCACTGCGCAACCGTGTGACTGGCGCGGAGTCAGTACTGCCGGTAACCGGCGTGTTCGTCGCGATCGGGCACGACCCGCGATCAGAACTGCTCGTTGGGCAAGTAGATCTTGACGATTCCGGCTACGTGCTCGTAGAGGGCAGCAGCACTCGCACGAATCTGCCCGGGGTGTTCGCGTGTGGTGACTTGGTTGACCACACGTATCGCCAAGCGATCACCGCAGCCGGCACTGGCTGCGCGGCAGCTCTCGATGCTGAGCGCTGGCTAGCTGACCAGGAGTAGAGCCACCCCTGACCAGCAAGCCGTGGCTCACCACAGGTGTTGTTCACAACCTGCGTGGCTGACCAACCAGCCACGTCACTCGCGGCGTACGCTTCGACGCGAGTGGCCGACCATGTACGACCGAAGAAGGAGGCACCACAATGGGTGCAACTACCGTAGTCAACGACACAAATTTCACGAGCGAGGTCCTGCAGTCGGATAAGCCGGTACTCGTCGACTTCTGGGCTGAATGGTGCGGACCCTGCAAGATGGTGGCCCCGATTCTTGAACAGATCGCGGCCGACCATTCAGACAAGATCACGATTGCGAAGCTGAACGTGGACGAGAATCCAGCAACGTCAGCGTCCTACGGAATCACCTCCATTCCAACAATGGCGGTGTTCCAGAACGGCCAGATCGTCAAGCAGATCGTGGGCGCAAAGCCAAAAGCTGCGCTGCTCTCCGATCTCAGTGAGTTCATCAACTAACTGTTGTGGCGGGACAACCATCGGCCGAACGACCCGCACTTCATCTGACGCGCGGAGTTCGCAATCCTGCAGTCATGGAGGTCCGAGACCGCCTCGAGCGGCTCGGACTTCTTGACGCTTGTACCAGCGATCGCGACCGATTCGATGATGCAGTTGATGCGGCCGTGCGGGCGTTCCAACAGGAACGCGGAATCGACGTCGACGGCATTGTCGGACGTACGACTTTTCGCCGCCTCGAGGAGGCTCGGTGGCGCCTCGGTGACCGAATTAGTGCGTATTCGGCCGGGCACCTGATCGCTGGGGACGATATTGCTGAGTTGCAGCAACGGTTGAACACCCTTGGCTTCGACTCCGGCCGCGTCGACGGCGTCTTCGGGCCAGACACCGACCAAGCGCTGCGCGAGTTCCAACGCAACGTCGGGATCGACGTGGACGGAACATGTGGCCCATCGGTGTGGCGCGCCCTCGATCGGCTCACCAGAACCGTCCAAGGCGGGGCGGCCGCGAGTCTGCGCTGGCAACACGAGCACGCGCTGGCTAGAACCGGAGTAGCCAATAAAGTCGTTGTCATCGATCCCGGCCACGGTGGCCCCGACTACGGAAACGTCGCGCACCGATTGGCCGAGTCGATCGTTGCCGACGATCTGGCTCGTCGGATCCAAGGTCGACTCGCCGCTATCGGAACTCAAGCCCTACTGAGTCGGCCCAAAACTTTCGAACTTGAATCCGCTGTCGATGAGGCCGATCGCGCGGTCTTCGCAAACGAAACGGGCGCAGATCTGGTCGTTTCACTGCATACCGATAGCGATCCCTCAGGACAAGCCCGGGGGATCTCCACCTACTACTTTGGTCACCCAAACGACGAATCCGCCATGGGCCGTTACTTCGCCGATCTAGTGCAGAGTGAGATTGTCGCCCGCACGGATCTCATTGACTGCCGTACGCACGGAAAAACGTGGGATCTACTGCGAATGACCCGAATGCCGGCCGTACGGATCGAGTTCGGCTACCTATCCAACGAGCAAGACGCGTCACGGTTAGCGAACGCCGCCTTCCGTGACGTCGTTGCTGAGGCAGTAGCTGTCGCGATCGTGCGCTTCTTTGACCCCTCAGATGGGTATCCCACCAAAGGCGAATCGCCATGAGGTCTACTGTGGCGCAATGAAGGTGCAGCAGCGTCGAGCACTATCAATCGGCTCGGTAGTGCTCGGTTCATTCCTGACATTGACTGCGTGTGCTGATCTTGATCTGATCAGCAAGGACGAGCAAGCGAACAGACTCCAGGCTGCGGCCGCGTTCGGAGCGCTACGCGAGGATGTCCGTGTCGTCCAGGAAGAGGACTTCCCTGGATCGAATGATCTAGCCGCTGCGCGTAACTGGCGGCAAACATCCCAGGTTGCTCTGGAACTAGCCAACAGTCAGTTCCTCAAGTGGAACGTGGCGACCAGCAAACTCTCGTTCGTTCCAGAGGACTCTCCAGGACCGACCAAACAAATGGTCGAGGACTTCGGCGCCGCGTTCAACAACTGGTCAACTGTTCAAGGATCGTTTCAGCGTGCCGTCCGCAAGTGCCTGCGTGTGAAGAAGGACAAGCAAGCGAGCGCGTGCTTGGAGACTGCCCAGGTGGGCAGCGTCCCTGAGCGTCTCGCCGCGGATGCCGAGCTCGGCAGCCAGTTGTTGACCATCGAACAGTCATGGACAAGTCCACCGGCTGCCCCGGCGACGCCAGAGGAGTCCCAGACGCAAGCTGGTCAGTCACCCGCTGCGACCGGATAAGCATGAACCTGGCCGATGCCACAGCGGGTAGCATGGCGCGAGAGTCCACCAACCGCCATGAGAGTGAGGATGTACCTAGTGAAACTACTCATCAAAATCCTCCTGACGCTCTCTGCAGCCATCGCCGTCGGATTCCTCATCGGGCTACTGCGACCACGGGCCATGCTGACTCGCGAAGACATTCGTCAGTTGAGTGAGTCACAACAGGCAGATAGCTGAGAGAATCGCTCGTCAGGTTGATCATCGCTAGGAACTGGCGATGCCACATCAAACGCCAGACAGGAGGTCGGCGCAGGTGACAAGCCCAGTACCGCCAAGCGGGCCCCTCAATGGGATCCCAGGGATCACGCACAACACCACCGGTTCCCGGCTTGACCCGTGGGTCTCCTCGTACGCCGAGCGTGCCCAGGGGATGACTGCCTCGGCGATCCGTGCCCTCTTCGCAGTTGCATCCCGTCCAGAGGTCGTCTCGCTGGCCGGCGGCGCACCTTTCGTGCAGGCCCTACCGCTCGACGACTTCGCCGAGACCACTGCTCGGCTCATTCGTGAACGCGGCGCGACGGCACTGCAGTACTGCACTGGCCAGGGCGACGAGAAGCTGCGTGAGCAGATCTGCGGTGTCATGGAGTTGTCCGGAATCCATTCGCACCCCGACGATGTAGTAATCACGACTGGATCGCAGATGGCTCTGGACTTGACCGTCAGGGTGTTTTGCGATCCCGGGGATGTCGTGTTCGTCGAGTCACCGTCCTACGTCGGTGCACTCGGTGTCTTCTCCGCATATCAATGCGACGTCGTGCATGTGATGACTGACGAGGACGGGTTGAACCCCGTGGCGTTGTCGGAGGCGATCGACGCTGCCCGGGCCGCCGGTAAGCGCCCCAAGTTGATTTACACCGTTCCGACCTACCAGAACCCGCTTGGAATCACCCAACCTCCAGCTCGTCGCGCGGAAGTCCTGCAGGTGGCCAAGAGCGCGGGTCTGCTGCTACTTGAGGACGATCCGTACTGTTTGCTCGGATTCGATGGCGAGGTGCCGCGGGCAATCCGGGCCGACGACGCTGAGGGTGTCGTCTACCTTGGATCCTTCTCTAAAACCATCGCGTCGGGTCTGCGAGTCGGGTGGGCACTAGCCCCTCACGGCGTTCGCGAGAAGCTCGTCTTGGCGTCCGAAGCGTCGGTCTTGTGCCCGTCGAACTTCGCTCAGTTGACTGTCTCGGAGTACCTGGCGACGTCGCCGTGGCTCGAGCAGATCAAGGGATTTCGTGAGCTCTACCGGGAGCGCAGAGACGCATTGCTGGAGTCGATGGAGCAGCACATGCCGCAGGGAACTACCTGGACGGTGCCGGACGGCGGATTTTTCTCCTGGGTGACGCTACCCAACGGTCTAGATACGACCGCGATGCTGCCGCGCGCCGTATCCGGGCTCGTTGCGTATGTGCCCGGCACTGGCTTCTATGTCGACGGTCAAGGCCGCGACGCCATGCGTTTGTCCTATTGCTTCCCTGAGCCAGACCGGATCCGCGAGGGCGTGCGGCGGTTAGCAGGGATCATCGAAGCGGAGATCGACCTCGTTGAGACGTTCGGACCGACGTCGAACCTTCGCCCCACCTTGGCCGTTCCCCCGTCGGCGCGGCGAGGGCCCACAACACCGTCCCCGGAGTTGCCATGAGCGATCGTGTTGTCATTCTTGCTGGCGGATTGTCCCCGGAGCGTGACGTCTCCATCCGTTCGGGTCGCCGAGTCGCTGAAGACTTGCGCGACGCGGGGTTCGATGCCGAGGTGCGTGATATCGATGCAACGCTGTTGCCCGCGCTCATTGAGGATCCGCCGAGTTGCGCGTTCCCACTCGTTCACGGGGCGGCTGGCGAGGACGGCTCGCTGCAGGAGGTGCTCACCTCGCTGCGCATCCCGTTCGTCGGGTCCGGCGCCCACAGTTGCCGCAGGTCATTCGACAAAGCCATCGCCGGAGCTCTGCTCGCCGACGCTGGTCTGAGCGTTCCCGATGCGATTGCGCTTCCGCAAGCGATGTTTCGAGATCTCGGTGCAGGGCTCCTTCTTGAGGCCATCACAGCCCGGTTGGGTATGCCCTTAGTGATCAAGCCGAACCGTGGTGGTTCGGCTTTGGGGGTCAGTGTCGTCCACGAGGCCTCCGAGTTGCCCGCGGCTATGGTCGGAGCCTTCGCCTACGGCGAGGTCGTGCTGATTCAGCGCTACATCCAGGGGACCGAGGTGGCAGTTGCGGTGGTTGAGGACGGCGACACCAGAACTGCTATGCCGGCGGTAGAGATAGTTCCCGACAGTGGCCTCTACGACTACACGGCTCGCTACACGGCCGGCACAACCGAATTCTTCACCCCAGCCCGGCTATCTGAACAGACATTGCGTTCAGCCGAACAGACTGCCTTGGCCGCCCACGAGGTGTTGGGCCTGCGTGATTGGTCGCGCAGCGACCTCGTTGTGGACGATGACGGGACAGTTTGGTTCTTGGAGGTCAACGTCGCTCCAGGAATGACCGAAACGTCGCTCGTGCCATTAGCGATTGCCGCTAGCGACACGACCACCGGTTCAGTATTGGCCGGCTTGGTGCGCCGAGCTAGCGCCCGAACCACGGAAGGCGAGTAGCCTGTGCCAACAGCGGACTCAGTTCGAACCCGCAGGTCTTCGACCAGCGCACCCGCCCGCGGGCGTCGAACAATCACCATCGCCATCGCCTCCACGCTCGGCGCGATCGCTTTTGCGTTCTCCCTTACAGCGCTACTGCTGGACTTGCGTCCTTCTTTCGCCGAAGTCGACGGACGTGGTATCGGCGTGATCTACACGTTCGAACGCGAACGATGCGTCGGGTCAACTGACCAGTTCCGCCAATGCCGCTGGACGGGAACGATCAGCAACGAAGGGCAGACACTGGCGACCGATGTCCGTTACGCAGACACCTTGCCAGCGGACGTGGCACCAGGTGTACGAGTCAACGCCTTGTGGTCCCCGTTAGATCCGCAGACCGCTTGGTCCGTCGAGACGACTCGGGCGTGGCTCAATCAGCTCAGCTCGATCTTGGTATCAGGCGCAATGACGATCGGACTCAGCATCGCTGCGATCTACTGGTGGCGCCGTTTCGCACGCGAATCGTCGCAGCGCACGGCACAACGCCGCTCCGACTCTTAGGCGCCTAGAACTGAGTCATCAAGCAAGCCAATGACTCGATGTAGATCCTCAACACCGGAGAACTCGATAACGACTTTGCCCTTTGCCTTGCCCATCGAGATCTGCACTCGGGTGTCCAGGGAATCGCTGAGGCGAGCGGCAACAGCCTCCAGCTCAGGAGCAACCGAGCGGGTGCGTCGCTTGGCGGTCGGCTTCGTTGGACGATCGAGAGTGACTAGTTCCTCCAGACCGCGCACACTAATTCCCTCTGCGACGACCTTCTTGGCCAGTGACTCCATAGTCTCGGCGTCACTCGCACCGAGCAGCGCGCGAGCGTGGCCCGCAGACAAGACACCAGCAGCGACGCGGCGCTGAACAGCTGTCGGGAGCTTCAGCAGCCGCAACGTATTCGACACCTGCGGGCGAGAACGGCCGAGGCGAACTGCCAACTCATCATGTGTCCCGCCAAAGTCGGCTAGCAGTTGGTCGTACGCTGCGGCCTCCTCCAGTGGGTTCAGTGCGACTCGCTGCAAGTTCTCGAGTAGCGCATCTCGTAGTAG
The DNA here is from genome assembly GCA_963821045.1 of uncultured Actinomycetes bacterium. GTDB lineage: Bacteria > Actinomycetota > Actinomycetes > S36-B12 > UBA10799 > UBA10799. The sequence goes on from CAWGCB010000004.1 coordinate 160,819, forward strand.
GGCATCGTCGTCAGTTGACCGGACAATCGCCGGGATGGTCGTCAACTCGGCGATCTGTGAGGCGCGCCAGCGCCGCTCGCCTGCCACTAGTTCGTAGCGAGGCTCCTCACTCGGGCTGCCCGTGATCGCCAGCGGCCTAACAACTACAGGCTGCAGGAAGCCGATGTCGGCCAACGAGTGAGCCAATTCCATGAGCGCGTCGGGGTCAAACTCGGTTCTAGGCTGCTTTGGATTCGGCACAATCTGATTCGGCCGGATGATCACGAGTTCCAGACCGTCGACCGGTCGTGCGGTCGACGACGAGGGCACCGTGGCGGAGGACACCGACTCCGGGGGACCACTATCGATCACGGTTGGGGCTTGGTCCCGCCCGGTGGTAACGGTAATGCCGCTGCTAGCCGTCCTCGTGGTCCCAGTTCGCGTATCCGTCACGGAAATAGTGCCCGACCCGTCAGTTGGAATCAGTGCCGCGAGGCCACGACGACCACTACCCGCGCTATTTGCCCTTTTTGTCATGATTTGTCCTTCAGTTGGTGGCGGGTTCGGTGGCCTTGCCGCGAGGCGCGCTGGCCTCTAATTCGTTGGCGAGGTCGCGGTAAGCCTGCGAAACGGCAGAATCTGGTTCGTACGCCAGAGCGGTCAAGCCCATCGAGGGTGCAGTATTCGCTGCTGGGTCCCGCGGTATCTGAGTCGACGCTAACCGTTGCCCGAAGTAGGCGGCCGCAACATCGATGATCTGCTCTTGGGCCGCGGTTTGCGGTCCGACCATGGTCATCACGACCAACCCGATCTCCAAGTCTGGGTTCAGCGAAGATCGGACGAGTTCCATCGTCCGAATCAACTGACCCACACCGTCGAGTGCGTAGAACTCCGCCTGAATCGGCACAAAGAGTTCATCAGCCGCCGCCAGCGCGTTGACGGTGAGCAAACCCAGACTCGGGGGGCAATCGACCAACACGAGGGTCTCTGGGTCCAGATCCGCTCTCGCGAGAGCATCGGCCAACCTGCGTTCACGCCCCTCGAGAGCGACTAACTCAACCTCAGCTCCCGCCAAGTCAACGGAGGCTGGGACGCATTGGACGCCGGGCGATGTCGTCTCGCTGATCGCCTCGGCAATCGCACGCTCATCGATGAGCACGTCGTAGACATCGACGGCGGCCGCGCCTCTGGTTAGACCCAGGGCCTGGGAGGCATTACCCTGCGGGTCCAAGTCAATGACTAGGACCTGGTGGCCGCTCTGCGCGAGGGCGGCAGCCACATTAACCGTCGTTGTGGTCTTACCTACTCCACCCTTCTGGTTAGCGACGGCGATGACTCGCACTGCGACGCCCTTCCTTGGGTGAGATGGAGCTGACCTCAACAATCAGCGTGGGTTCCGCGAGCCAATCTCCGCAGATGTGCACCTGGGTAGATTTTGCCCCAACTTTGCGCAGTGAGGAGGCAGCTTCCACAATTTCCTCTTCAGCGCTGCGGCCCTTGAACGCCAGGATGCTTCCTCCGGGAGCCACGAATGGGGCCAACCACCCAACGAGCTTGGCTAGTGGTGCTACTGCTCGGGCAGTGACCACATCTGCTGTAACTTGCCCAGCCAGATCCTCGGCGCGGCCCCGAATAACACTCACCCGCTCACCGAGTTCAAGTTCAGCCACCACGAACTCCAAGAAGTCCACCCGCCGCTGCATCGAATCGATCAGCGTGACGGTGATGTCGGGACGGACGATGGCCCACACCATCCCCGGCAGACCCGCCCCCGTGCCGACATCGATGGCGTGGACCCCAGCGGGGATCAGCCCTGTGTCTTCTTGGGCGACAACCGCACAGTTAAGAATGTGGCGTTCCCACAATCGATCGACTTCACGAGGGCCGATCAACCCACGCTCGGTACCGACGGTTGCGAGCAGATCAACGTAGCGCACCAACTGATCCGCCACATCGGAATACTGCTCGATCGTCGCTGCCCGCCAGTCGGTCATTCCGGATTCCTTCGGCTTATCACCAGGTGATTGTTTCACGTGAAACACGCACAAAAAGGGCGAACCCCCGCAAGGATCGCGGGGGTTCGCCTAAGACAGTGAAACTACACAGTGAAACTACGACGAGCTCATCAGGGGATGACCACCACGTAGCGATTTGGCTCGTCGCCCTCGGATTCGCTCTTGAGACCTGCTGCTGCCACCGCGTCGTGCACGATCTTGCGCTCGAAGGGGGTCATTGGTTCCAAGCTTGACTGCGGCCGATTCATCTTTGGCTCGATCACAGGCTGCGGTACCAAGGTCCGTTAGTTGCTGGCGGCGACCGGCACGGAAGCCAGCAACATCCAACATCAGCCGCGACCGGTCCCCGGTCTGCTGGGTCACGGCTAGCCTGGTGAGCTCCTGCAGAGCGTCCAGCACCTTGCCCTTGGGTCCGACGAGTTGGTTCAGGTCCTCTCCGACAATCGCGACCATAGCTCGATCACCCTCGACATCCATGTCGATATCACCATCGAGGTCCGCGATGTCTAGGAGCGCTTCGAGGTAGTCAGCGGCAATGTCGCCTTCATTCTCAAGTTCGGCAATCCGGTCGTCTGGGGCGCCGGAGTCAATGACCTCTGCCACGACCTCGACTTCGTCAGCGTTGACAGTGTCGTTCTCGACGTCGGAATCGTTTGGTGTTGTCATATCGCTATGAGCCTTCCTGGGGAAAACCCCATCGTGCTGATTGATGTTTCACGTGAAACACAATGGCTGCGGATTCTGCGAGCGTGCAGGTTGAGCCATCGGCTTCCGGTCTGTGGTGGCCATGTCAACTACGTGTAGGAACGCGATCCGGTCGGCATGACCTCGGCGAACCTATCTCGGCTAACTGGGACCCTTACCGCCCTTACCTTGATTACCGGAACCTTGATTCCCGGATTTTCTTTTAGTCCCCGACTGTTTTCCACCCGAGGACTTCTTCGTCGTTTGTCTACTTGACGACTTCGCCGCTCCGCCCGCCTGTTGGGAACCGTTCTTCCCCCCAGATGCACCTGATCCAGCACCGCCTCCGGACTTCGTCGGTTGCCGCTTGCTCTTGGGCTGACGCTTTGGTTGCTGCCGATTCTGCGTCGAGGCGCCCTTCTCTGTTGGCCCCTCGGCGGCGGCTATCTCGGCAGCGGTCAACACTGGGGCCTCGCCATTCCTTGCTGCTTTGCGAGCAGCCTTGGCCTTCTTGCGGTCCTCGAGAGCCTTCTCAGCGGGAGTTCCCGGTTGAGGATTGTTCCGAATCACGTAGAACTGCTGACCCATGGACCAGACGTTGGTGGTGAACCAGTAGATCAGCACACCGATGGGGAAGTTGATGCCACCAACAGCGAAGATCAATGGGAAGACGTAGAGCATGATCTTCTGCTGCTTGACCATCGGGTTGTCTGGGGCAGTGTTCTTGACGATCAACTGACGCTGGGTGATGAAGGTGGTCCCCGACATCAAGACGATCAGAATCAGCGCAACGATCCGAGTTGTCATGGGGTTGAAGCTTGGTCGGCAACTTCACCGGCGTTTAGGAACGTGGCATATAGCGGGGCTCCGAAGATGCTGGCGTCATGCGCCAACGGCAACAGATCCGCGTACTGATCCCATTGGAAGACCCCAGGTGCGGTGTACCCCTGGTCATTCGGGTTGTACATCGCGATGCCCTGTAGCACCTGGAACAGCGCGAAGAAGATCGGCATCTGCAGAATGAGCGGCAGGCAGGACGCGAAGGGATTTGTACCGGTCTCCCGGTAGAGCGCCATCATCTCCTGCGACTGTCGTTCCTTGTCGCCGGCGTACTTCTTTTGGATCTCTTTGATCTGCGGCTGGATGATCTGCAGGTTGCGCTGGGCCTTGATCTGCTTCACAAACAACGGGATCAGCAGGATCCGAATGACCACCACCAGGCCCATGATCGACAGCACCCAGGACCAGCCGTTCGCCTCGCCAAAGATGGGGCTCAGAACCGTGTGGAACGCAACCAAGACCCACGCGACGGCCATCTCTAGCCATTCAAGGATAAACACTCAGACTCCGAGGTCAGTTAGCTGACGGTCTGGCCCCGCAGTATCGCGCGGCGTCCCATCAGGGTTGATGTCAGGGCGCCAGGCCCCTTGGGTGGAGTTGGATCAAGGCCTCCCAGTTGCCATGGATGGCACCGACAGATTCGGTATCCAGACAACAAGCTTCCTTTGATAGGCCCATGATTGCGCAAAGAATCCACCGCGTACGCCGAACACGACGGATAAAACTTGCAGCGTGGCCCAATCATCGGCGAAATGGCAAACTGGTACACCTTGATCAGGCCAACCAGAAGCCACACGAAGGGCAGGCCAACGATGTGGAGGGCGTGTTTGATCCTCAGAAGCATGACGAAACGCGGCCCATCAGGATTGTGAAGTCCCTTTCGAGTTCAGCACTCGTGGCCGTAGCTGCGGCTGGCAATGCACGAACGACCATGGTGCAACCCTCCCGGCAACTCGCTCGTGTGGGCGGCAACGACATGCCGCAACTTGCGCGAGACTCTGTGGCGCACCACAGATCCACCTACTGACTTACTGACGGCGAAGCCAACCCGAGGCGGTTGTTGTGAGGCTGCTTTAGTGTCGCTCTTGGCCTCAGTGTTGGTGGTGCCTTGAGTCGCGCCACCAGTATCTAGCGCGTCTTTGGAGCTATTTCGGCTCGGAACATCTGACGAATCAGACATTTCGGACATATTTCCCACCTTTGACGGGGGAAGGTAGTGCACAACTAGCAGTCGACGTCCCGACCGCGAGCCGTTACGGACTGTGGTTGAGATCAGACTCCGATCTCGGAGTCGGAAGCGGGCCGGTAACACAAGGTCGCCTTCGCGCTCAGACCGAAACCTCGGACCGACCCTTACGGCGACGAGCCGAAAGAATCGAGCGTCCAGCGCGGGTGCGCATACGCAGGCGGAAACCGTGCTTCTTGTGACGGCGACGGTTATTCGGTTGGTACGTGCGCTTCATTTCGACTCCTGCTCACGGGGACCGTCCTGGATCCGCGACGCTGGCCGCTAGGGCGCTCGTCTCGGCAACGATCTCTTCTTGATGTGGTCTTGACGTGGTCTGGACAGATGTACCTAGGCGGTCAACCTACGGCGGGTCTGGACTCCCCATTGATTGCGTTCCTCACGGGACGTTCGCGCGAGTTTGCTCTCTGAGAGGTTCCCCAGTCCGGTTCACAACCCTGCTACGGGCACATGGAACCAATCCTGCAGTCAAGAGTAAGGCACCACACCTAGCCAATGCGCACCGCCCTGTCGGCTGACCCCAGTCGCCATTACACCCTGCAAATCAACGCCAAAACCGACGCGCCGCTAGCTCAGTGAATATTTTCGGCGAGTTGTGGATAACCCCTTGAAGGCGTGGTTCCATGGCACTACTGTCACGGTTCTAATGGCTAGGAGATCTTGCATCAGTGCGGTCACTAGTCGCGACGTTCATCGATTAGCACGCATGGACTCAACCTAGACCTCAGTACCCCAAGAAAGAGCACCCCCGGAAAGACCCCCGCACCGCTTCGGTATCCCATGTAACGAGAGGCTCACATCATCGTGGAGAACACCCTCGACGTCCGGCACGTCTGGACCGAGACTTTGAGCAATCTCGCTGACGACGCCGCTATGTCGGCTCAACAACGCGCATTCGTCGCATTAACTGTGCCGCAACAAATCAGCCACGATGCAATCGAACTAGCTGCTCCCAACGAGTTCACTCGCGACATTCTTGAGTCGCACTTGAAGCCTCAGGTGATCGATGCCTTAGAACGGGTGGTCCACCGAACCATGGATATCCGCGTCATCGTTGACCCCAGCGTTGCGCAATCGCTAGACGAGGTAACAACTGACACCATCGCCGACACTTACACCCGGGAACCGCAGCAGTTCCCACGCCAGGAGGACTACGACGCTGGGGGTACTACACATTGGCCGCCCATGAGTGCGGGAGTCGTAGATGTCCGGGAGACCGGTTCGTATTCCAGAACGGCCACCGCCTCGAAACCTCGAAGGCGTCAACACCCAAAGATGAAGCGCACGGGCTGAACCCCAAGTACGTCTTCGAGACATTTGTTATTGGATCAAGCAACCGATTCGCCCATGCTGCTGCGGTCGCGGTCAGCGAACAACCCGCCCGTGCGTACAACCCGTTGTTCATCTACGGCGAGAGTGGTCTTGGTAAGACCCACCTACTGCATGCGATCGGCCACTACACCCGGACGTTGTACTCCGGTGCCCGAGTTCGCTACGTCAGCTCTGAGGACTTCACGAACCAGTTCATCGACTCCATCCAAAACGACGGCGGCGTTGCCTTCAAGCGCCTCTACCGCGACGTCGACGTACTACTGATCGATGACATCCAGTTTCTCGTCCAGAAAAGAACGCGACCCAGGAAGAGTTCTTCCACACGTTCAATACGCTGCACAACGCGAATAAGCAGATCGTCATTACCTCGGACCTGCCACCCAAGAAACTCCCTGGATTCGAAGACCGGATGCGTTCTCGGTTCGAATGGGGCCTCATCACCGACATCCAACCGCCTGACCTAGAGACCCGGATCGCCATCCTGCGTAAGAAGTCCGCGCAGGAGAGGATCGAGGTCCGCCCGGATGTCCTCGAGTTCATCGCGAGCAAGATTGCGACAAACATCCGTGAACTTGAGGGGGCGCTGGTACGCGTTACCGCGTTCGCCAGTCTCAATGGCGCCCCGGTTGATGTCTCGCTGGCAGAAATCGTTCTCAAGGACCTCATCACCGACCAGCACGGTCCGCAGTTGACTGCGCCGCTCATCCAACAACAGAGCGCTGAGTACTTCGGTGTCACGGTCGCTGACCTGACCGGAAAGTCCAGGGCTCGCACCCTCGTCCACGCTCGCCACGTTTCGATCTACCTTGTGCGGGAACTGACGGACCTCTCGCTGCCAGCAGTCGCGAAATACTTCGGGGGCCGCGATCACACGACTGTGATGCACGCTGAGCGCAAGATTCAGGACAGCCTGAAGTCCGACCGTAATCTGTATAACCAGGTCACCGAGATCACCAGCCGAGTTAAGGCTGCAGCGCGCAACTAGGCAGTCAACGACTCGACTAAGCAGTCCCGGTCCGCTTCTCTTGCGCCGTCAGGACTCTAACTTTCCTGACCAGGGCATTTCACGTCCGCAAATGTGGCACCCAGAGCGTTCCTGTGAGGACGCGTACGGCGAACTACGGACACGTCTCTACCTGTTCGCACATACCAACTTACGTCGGCAAATTGTGGCGTAATCACATGACTACTTTGGGTGAAAGTCACTTCAGAGTGTCGTAACTAACCGTATACACAGGCTGTGGGTAACTCTGTGGATTACACCTAGGTCGACCCGTGGACAACTCCCCAAATCGGATAACTACACCTTTGTGAGCTGGGGAGAACAATTCGCCATCCACATTCCTCCCACCCCTGTCCCCAACTCAAGCCACATCTTCCACACGTGTCGTTCTCGGCTTCCCACCTGCGAAAACGTGTGTTTCCCACAGTTTCCACCGGCCCTATTACTACGACCAACTAGTTACCTAGTTAGCTCATCCACACAGCTCACGACCACCTGCCACGGCTGATTAGTGCCACTAATAAACTGCTTTGCACTAACAGTGGGAACTTGCACATGTTTGGGCCCAGTTCGTGACACGATGCCAGCTAGCGGTTTTCACATATGACCAACGCAAGGACAACTGACCGAAGATCGAATAGGTCATCGCTGTCTCGTGACGCACCGGCCAGTGGGCAAGGTGCGAGAAATGAAAGGGCTCCGGAGTGAAGTTTCGGGTTGAACGTGACGTCTTGGCTGATGGAGTTGCCTGGGCGGCCCGAGCACTGCCGAACAGACCATCGATCCCCACTTTGTCGGGTCTGCTCATCGAAGCAGCATCGAATGACCTCACGCTTTCCGGATTCGATCTGGAGAACGCCGCCCACGTGCATGTGGATGCCGCAGTTGACGAGCCCGGACGGGCGCTGGTCTCCGGTCGACTCCTCGCCGACATTTCCCGCTCACTGCCCAACCAACCGGTTGTCATCGCCACTGAAGGCAGTCGAGTTGAACTGCAGTGCGGACGTTCCTCGTTCGTCCTGCCAACGCTTCCCGTTGACGAGTACCCGGCGTTGCCAGAGATGCCGAATCCGGTCGGGTCGCTCAGTGGCGCACAGTTTGCGGCTGCTGTGTCTCAGGTTGCAATCGCGGCCGGGCGCGATGACACGCTGCCCATGTTGCTCGGAGTCCGAGTCGAAATAACTGACTCACGGGTCACGATGGCTGCAACTGACCGCTACCGCCTGGCGGTACGCGAGATTAGATTGGCGTCCAGACCAGCCCGGATTCGAAGGTGCCGCGCTCGTCCCTGCGAAGGTACTGGCAGACACCGCGAAGTTGCTCGCCGGAGCTGAGACGGTTTCGGTCGCTTACTCTCCCGGCAGCGCCGGTGAGGGTTTGATGGGCTTTGAGGGAGACGGACGACGCACCACAACGCGCCTGCTGGACGGTGAGTTCCCCAAGTACCGTCAACTGCTTCCAGCGGAATCCACCACCGTGAGCATCGTTCAGAAGGCGGCCCTCGTTGAGGCCGTTAAGCGTGTCTCCCTGGTTGCTGAGCGCAACACTCCGGTCCGGCTCACCTTCGGTAGCGAGGAACTCGCGTTGCAGGCGGGATCTGGCGACGAGGCGCGGGCAAATGAGGCACTTGAGTGTCAGACAGATGGTGAGACCATCGAGATCGCGTTTAACCCTCACTACCTACTCGACGGCCTCGGTGCTATCGAGTCCGACCACGTTCGGGTTGCGTTCACGGGATCGACGCGACCAGCGGTCCTTAGCGCATCGGGCGATGGGAAGTCTGTCTCGGTAATGAGTGCCGAGGACTACAAGTATCTCTTGATGCCGGTTCGACTCTCGTCCTAGACGAGCGCAACCGCACGGACACGTAAGGCTGGGCGAGCGTTCATGCAGGTGGGGTTCGTCGTACTCAAGGACTTCCGCAGCTATCACGATGTTGAGGTGCGTTTGCCGGAACAAATATTCTGATCGGTCCAAATGGGGTCGGCAAGACCAATATCGCCGAGGCGGTCGGCTACTGCTCAACTCTAGGCAGCCACCGAGTCGCAGCGGATCTTCCGCTCGTACGGCAGGGTGCCCAGAACGCGATTGTGCGACTGGCCGCAATCCGGGCAGATCGGCAGATCACGCTAGAGATTGCCATCAACCCGGGCAAGGCCAACCGCCTACAGGTCTCGGGATCACCTGTACGAGGGCGTGACTTCGTTGGGTTGCTGCGTACGACGCTCTTTGCCCCAGAAGACCTCGCATTGGTCAAAGGCGATCCCGGTGAGCGGCGAAGGTTCGTTGACGAAGTGCTTGTTCAGCGTGCACCTCGGTACTTGGGGATCAAGACTGACTATGAGCGCGTCGTTCGGCAGCGAACTGCGCTACTGCGATCGATTGCCGGGACCAGAGGTGCTAGCGCCCGCGGGGACGCGGAATCGACGTTGGCCGTGTGGGATGACCAACTCGTTGAACTCGGCGCGGCACTCTTGTTCGGCCGACTGTCGTTACTTGATGAGTTAGCGCCACGGGTTGCCCAGGCCTACGCCCTCGTGGCCGCCGGAAAGTCGGGTGAGGTGAGCTACCAGGCTCGCTCTGTCGCCGCCTTCGCCGATTACGACGGCCTGCCCAGGAACCGCGACGAGTTGGCACAAATCCTGCGGGAGGAGCTATCCTCACGCCGACGCGAGGAGTTAGCTCGCGGTGTCACGCTGGTCGGACCGCACCGAGACGACCTGACGCTGCAGGTTGGCGGCATGTTGGCAAAAACATACGCGTCGCATGGGGAGTGCTGGTCCATGGCGTTGGCGCTTCGTCTGGGCTCCTACGAGTTGATGAGGAGTCTGGGCGACGATGGTGGCGACCCAGTCCTCATCCTCGACGATGTGTTTGCTGAACTCGACAGTGCGCGCCGCAAAGCTCTAGCTGCTGTGGCACTCGAGGCGGAACAAGCCATCATCACTGCAGCCGTGGCCGAGGACGTTCCCGAACTCGCGCAAGCACGCCAGTTCACCGTCCGCCCGGGCGAGGTGAGCCTAGATGAGTGACGCAACTGACTCGGATGCCGACGGCGACCACGCGAACGTCAGCCGGGAGGGTGCAACGGCAGATCCACCCCACCCAACGCCACATTCGGATCTAGCTGCCGAGACGTTGGCGAGTGTGCGCCGCTACGCGAATACCCGCGCACCTAGTGCGTCCTCGCGGAACCGACGATCCCCGGGTCAGTTCAGCGGTAGTGGCGCCGACGAGCGTGACCCTCAGTTGGTGGGACCAACAATGGAGAAGATGGTTCGCGACCAGGGTTGGTCGCACAGATCCGCAGTTGGTGGGGTACTAGGTCGCTGGGCAGAAATCGCAGGCGCAGATCTGGCCGCCCACGTTGAACCGGACTCGTTCGACGACGATCAAGGTCGATTGGTGTTGCGAGCTGAGTCAACGACCTGGGCCACCCAAATCCGAATGCTGATACCGATGTTGCAGGGCCGCCTAGACGAGGAGGTTGGGGTCGGTGTTGTGCGCTCGATTGACGTGCTCGGACCGGCGACTAACGGCCCCCCGACGGGACGTCGTTGGGTGAAGGGTCGAGGTCCACGAGACACGTTCGGCTAACCGCGGCGACAACCCTGGCGAGCGGGGTTGATCGAGAGAGAAATCAAGAGAAAACGCGAGAGCAAATCAACTCAAATCTCCTTGGGGAAAACCCCTGATTTTCCTAAGCATTTTCACGTTTGCGGGTAGTATTCACAGGTGTCATACGACGCTAGTGCAATTACAGTCCTCGAGGGCCTGGATGCTGTCCGTAAGCGCCCCGGAATGTACATCGGATCGACCGGCGAACGGGGTCTTCACCACCTGGTATACGAGGTCGTCGACAACTCTGTCGACGAGGCGTTAGCGGGCCACTGCGATCACATTGAGGTCGACCCTGCTCGAAGACGGTGGTGTCCGCGTACAGGACAACGGCCGCGGTATCCCGGTGGACATTGTCGCCACCGAGGGAAAGCCGGCCGTTGAGGTCGTGCTGACGGTCCTACATGCCGGCGGCAAGTTTGGCGGCGAGGGATATGCGGTATCCGGTGGACTGCACGGTGTCGGCGTCTCTGTCGTCAACGCCCTGTCGCGTCACGTCGAGGTGGAGGTCCACCGCGAGGGCAACGTCTACCGCCAGAGCTACAACATTGGTGTCCCAGAGGAGCCACTGGCAAGGCGAGCCAACAGATCGAACCGGCACCACTGTCACGTTCTGGGCCGATGACGACATTTCGAGACAACCGACTTCGACTTCGAGATTGTCGCGACGCTTCCAGGAGATGGCGTTCCTTAACCGCGGACTCTCGCTGTCACTGACCGATGAACGCGCGGTTGCTCCCGTTGCTGATGAGGACATCGCGGACATCGACGGTGACGGAGTTCCCGACACGGAGGCTCTGCGTCGGGTCTCCTACAAGTACGACGGTGGTATCGCCGACTTCGTTACCTACTTGAATGCGAAGAAGGGTCCAGCCCACCAAACGTGATCTGGTTCGAGTCTGAGGACACTGAGCGAGGTATCAGTGCCGAAGTCGCGATGCAGTGGTCCAACGTTTACAGCGAGTCGGTGTACACGTTCGCTAACACGATCGGCACGACCGAGGGTGGCACGCATGAAGAGGGGTTCCGCACTGCGCTGACATCGCTGGTCAACAAGTTCGCTCGTGAGTGGGGCGTTCTCAAGGAGAAGGACACGAACCTCTCCGGTGAGGACATTCGAGAGGGCTTGACTGCGATCGTCTCCGTCAAGCTGCGGGAGCCGCAGTTCGAGGGGCAGACGAAGACCAAACTGGGGAACACCGAAGCTAAGACCTTCGTCCAGCGAGTCGTACATGAACGCCTCGGCGAATGGTTCGAACAGAACCCTGCGGAGGGCAAGGAGATCGCTCGCAAGTCGGTATCGGCGCAGATCGCTCGGGTGGCAGCTCGCAAAGCACGCGACTTGGCCCGCGGCCGTAAAGGTCTGCTCGGAGGTGGAGGTCTGCCAGGAAAGCTCATCGACTGCTCATCGACTGACCCCGAGATGTGCGAGATCTTCATCGTCGAGGGTGACTCGGCAGGCGGATCGGCACGCAGTGGGCGTGACCCAGCGACTCAAGCGATCCTGCCCATCCGCGGCAAGATCCTCAACGTCGAACGCGCTCGACTCGACAAAGTGCTGGCCAACAACGAGGTCCAAGCGATGATCTCGGCTCTCGGTGCGGGTATTCAGGACGAGTTCGATATCGAGAAGCTGCGCTACCACAAACTCGTCCTGATGGCGGACGCTGACGTTGATGGTCAGCACATTCGGACGCTGCTGTTGACGTTGCTGTTCCGGTTCATGCGCCCCCTGCTTGAGGGTGGTCACGTCTACCTGGCCCAGCCGCCGCTGTACAAGATCAAATGGTCGCGCGATACCCCCGAGTACGCCTTCTCTGATCGTGAGCGTGACGCCCTCGTGGAGGCTGGACTGGCGGCCGGAAAGAAACTGCCCAAGGAGTCGATCCAGCGCTACAAGGGCCTCGGAGAGATGAACGCACCTGAACTGTGGGAAACGACGATGGACCCGCAGGCGCGAGTGCTGCTGCAAGTGACCCTCGATGATGCTGCTCAAGCGGACGAGATGTTCTCGATGTTGATGGGCGAGGACGTGGATTCTCGTCGCAAGTTCATTCAGCGCAACGCAAAGGACGTGCGGTTCCTCGACATCTGAGTTAGGCGATCACCGACCGACCACCTCCAGCCCACGTGCCGCACCGCCTCGGTGTAGGTACGCGAATTGACTGGGAACGAAGGGAAAAGGCTCAACGTGGCTGACGACACAACGACAGACGCACCAATCGATCACGGCCCACACGGGCGGATCGAGCCAGTCGAGATCCAGACCGAGATGCAACGGTCCTACCTCGACTACGCGATGAGTGTGATCGTTGGTCGCGCGCTGCCAGCAGTCGCGGATGGTCTCAAACCCGTTCACCGCCGGGTCCTGTACGCGATGTACGACGGTGGGTACCGGCCAGATCGCGGATACTTCAAGTGCACCCGCATCATTGGCGATGTTCTCGGTAACTATCACCCGCACGGTGACTCCTCGGTCTACGACGCTTTGGTGCGGTTGGTACAGCCGTGGTCGATGCGCTACCCACTTGTCGATGGTCAGGGGAACTTCGGGTCGCCGGGCAACGACCCCGCTGCCGCCCATCGTTACACCGAGTGTCGCCTCTCGCCGCTGGCGATGGAGATGGTCCGCGATATCGACGAGGAAACCGTCGACTTCGTCGCGAACTACGACGGGCGAAACCAAGAGCCGGTCCTGCTTCCGTCGCGGTTCCCGAACCTGCTGGCGAACGGATCGTCTGGCATCGCCGTCGGTATGGCGACGAATATTCCGCCGCACAACCTGCGCGAACTCAACGATGGAATCCAGTGGGCGTTAGCGAACCCGCAGGCTTCACGGGAAGAACTCCTAGAAGAGTTGATTCAACGGATTCCGGCACCGGACTTCCCGACGGGGGCGCTGATCGTTGGGCGTCGCGGCATCGACGATGCGTATCGCACCGGCCGCGGATCGATCACCATGCGCGCGATCATCGACATCGAAGAAGACAACCGCGGTCGCACTTGCTTGATCATCACCGAGCTTCCGTACCAGGTGAATCCGGACAACCTCGCGCTCAAGATTGCCGAGCTGACGGACTCCGGAAAGATCACCGGAATCGCTGATCTGCGAGACGATTCCTCTGACCGAACCGGTCAGCGCCTCGTTGTCATTCTCAAGCGCGATGCGCAGCCACGCGTCGTCCTCAACCAGCTCTACAAGCACACCCAACTACAAGACAACTTCAGCGCCAACATGCTCGCCCTAGTCGATGGTGTGCCGCGCACGTTGGCGCTCGACGGGTTCGTCACCCACTGGATCTCCCACCAACTCGAGGTCATCCAACGGCGTACTCGCTTCCGGTTGCGCAAGGCCCAAGAGCGCGCCCACATCCTGGTCGCGCTACTGAAGGCACTTGACGCTCTCGATGAGGTCATTGCGCTCATCCGCCGTTCGCCTACCGTCGATGAGGCCCGCGCCGGTTTGATGGAGTTACTCGACATTGACGAGATTCAGGCGACGGCCATTCTGGATATGCAGTTGCGCCGTTTGGCTGCTCTCGAACGACAGAAGATAACTGACGAGTACAACGAACTCATGCGCCTCATTGAGGACTACAAGGACATTTTGTCCAACGTTCCACGGCAGCGGTCGATCGTTGCCGAGGAACTGGCCGAGATTGCCGCCAAGTACGGCGACGAGCGACGATCTACCTTGATCATGGCTGATGACCTGTCCAATGACGAGGACCTCATTCCGGTGCGTGATGTCGTCGTCACCATCACTAGCGGTGGCTACGCAAAGCGCACCCTGACCGACGCGTATCGAGCTCAGCGCCGCGGTGGCCGCGGAGTGCGCGGGGCCCAACTCAAAGCTGACGACGTGGTCGATCACCTGTTCGTCACCTCGACCCACGACTGGGTGTTGTTCTTCACGAACTTCGGTCGCGTCTACCGCACGAAGGCCTACCAACTCCCAGAACTAGCTCGCGATGCGCGCGGCCAACACGTTGCGAACCTGTTGGCCTTCCAGCCAGATGAGGACATCGCGGAGGTGATGATCCTCAACAACTACGAGCAGGCTGAGGGTCTTGTCCTGGCAACCCGAAACGGAATGGTCAAGAAGACCAAACTGTCGGACTACGACACGAACCGGACAGGCGGGATCATTGCCATCAACCTGCGCGATGGCGACGAGTTGATTTCCGCCCGGTTGGTGGGCAACGAGGATGAAGTGATGCTCGTCTCCCGCAAGGGAATGTCGACACGCTTCAAGGCCGACGAGTCCACTTTGCGTTCCATGGGTCGGTCCACCTCCGGAGTCATCGGGATGCGGTTCCGTGAGGGCGACGCCCTCCTCGCCATGGACATTGTTCGCCAGGGCGCTGACCTGGTGACGGTGACTGACGGTGGTTTCGCCAAGCGAACACCGTTGGATCAGTGGGCCACCAAGGGCCGCGGGGTTCTCGGCGTTCGAGCGATGCGTTTGGTCGAGGAGCGCGGGTCGCTAGTTGGTGCGCTCGTCTGTGAAGAGACCGACGAACTGTTCGCCGTGGCCAACGATGGCGTTGTGATTCGCACCAAGGTCGCCGAAGTTCGAGCAACGGGTCGCGACACCATGGGCGTGGCGTTGATGGGTCTATCTGGCGACCGAAGCTTGGTCGCTGTTGCCCGGGCCGCGGAGCTTGACGACGACGAATCCGACGAGGCTGTTGAAGTGGAAGGTTCGGGCGAGCAGGTGGTTGTCGAAGGTGAGGGCGACGAACCCGCAGTGGATGGCGCGCCGATCGACGGAGACAATGGAACAAGTTCGGCGCAGCCAGCGAGTCCCGAAGAAGCCACAGACACGGCCGGCGATTCATCCGAAACGTCCGCCGACTAGCTCGTCGACAGGTCATGATGGTCACGAGCATTTTGAGCAACCGCCAGGCCGGATGGTCGGCGGGGAAGGATAGGCACTAAGTGAGCGAGACCGATTCCACCACACGTACTCAGAGCGCGGAGAACGTGTCGTCTGGTCCCCGCCAGGCGAGGCTCTTCCTTAGCAAGCTCGACCCGTGGACCGTCATGAAGACCGCTTTTGTGCTCTCCCTTGGGCTGGCCATCGTCATCATCGTGGCGACGTTCCTGATCTGGATCCTGCTCTCGATCACGGGAACGTTCGATTCCATCAACTCAACGATCAACGATCTTGGCGGCACTGGTTCGGCTGGAGTTGATACCGAGGGGTTGCTTTCCTTCGGACGGATCATGGGCTTCTCGCTTCTGCTGGCCGCCTTCGAGATCGTGTTGGTCTCGGCACTGGCAACCGTGACGGCCGCGATCTACAACATCACCGTCGGGTTCACCGGCGGGGTCGAGCTCACCCTCTCCGAAGATCAAAGCTAGAGATCTAGACCTCTGCCTGCGACACGTCTAGGCCGGCGCTGTAACCTACTGAGTCGGTTCCCAAATGGGCCTATAGCTCAGCCTGGTTAGAGCGCTTCCCTGATAAGGAAGAGGTCGGTGGTTCAAGTCCACCTAGGCCCACATGAAGAAACTATTGCTCATTGGAGCACTTGCCGCGGCCGCTTACGTCGTCTACCGCCAGGTATCGGCTAACCAGGCCGAGAAGGATCTGTGGAACGAGGCTACGAGCGAGCCCGATCTACGCTAGGTAGACCCTCGACGCTGTAGTGCGACCGCGACAGCGGTCGTCGGCGCAGTCGCAGCGTAGAACGAAATCCCGCACGCGGGTAGCCGTCACCGGTCTACCCCAACGTGTGTAAGGGGCCTTAGCTCAGTTGGTAGAGCGCTGCCTTTGCAAGGCAGATGTCAGGAGTTCGAATCTCCTAGGCTCCACAGTTCAGTCCTTGCTGACTTCTCTCAGCCTGCCAGTTTTGCTGTCAAACGTCGAGGAATCCCTCATCGGGTCGATTCCGGGTTCAGAACTGCCTAGAGTGTGCGCATGCGTGCATTGAAGGCAATTTTGATAGTGGTTTTGGCGATGGCCGTCGCAGGAGTGGTCGTGGTCGGTATCGCGGTAGTTGCCCCAAAGGCGCAAAGTGACCAAACGCAGGCTGAGCTCGATCCGTTCTACACGCCGCCGAACCCGCTGCCGTCGACTGAGCCCGGGACCATCATTCGCTCGGAGCCGGTGACGTACTTCGAGGAGGCACTCGACGGCGTGAGTGTTTACCGGACACTGTCGGTATCGCGTGCGCCCGGCGGTGCTGCGCAGGCAACTGGTGGTCTGCTCTTCATTCCGCAGAAGCCCACGACGCAGAAGCGACCCGTGGTTGCTTACGCGCACGGGACCTTGGGTCTTGGTGATGCGTGTGCGCCCTCACGCAATCCCAGCGCACCAGCGAGCATGCCGTTCATCCAAACCATGGCCGACCAAGGCTGGATCGTGACGGCCACCGACTACATCGGCCTGGGAACGCCGGGTGAGCCGTACTACTTGATCGGTGAGAGTGAGGCCGAGGACGTCGTCAACTCCGTTCGCGTCGCTCAACGATTCCCAGGTAGCGAGGCTGGCTCCCGATACGTCGTGATGGGCCACTCACAAGGTGGGCACTCGGCAATCTGGACCGGGGAATTGAGTAAGAAGTTGGCGCCTGAACTTGAGTTGCTCGGTGTCACCGTTAGCGCCCCGTCGGCGGAACTCAAGCCGTTGATCGATCAGCAGTGGAACACGGTGATCGGCTGGGTCATTGGTCCAGACACCCTCGTTTCTTGGCCGTCGGTCTATCCAGAAATCGTTCCCGACGACGTCTTGACCGACTACGGCCGAGGTGAGTACCGCGAGATCGCCTACAAGTGCATTGAGGCCGCCGGTCTGACAGCAGAGATCCAGACCACCTTCGGCAGGGAGATGTTCGCCAAGAACCCGTTGGAGGTGCCGGCATTTGCTGCGGCCCTAGCGGAGCAGACGCCCAAGCCCCTCCCCGGTTCGATGCCGATGCTGATGCTCCAGGCCGTCGGCGATGGCGTGGTGCTGCCGAATACCAATGCCAAACTGCAGGAGGAGTGGTGCGCGGCAGGCTCCAACCTGCAGGTGAACTGGCTCGGGCAGTTGGCCACCGGAGAACTCGCAGCTGCTCAGACACATGCGAACACACTGCTCGCCTCGTGGCCGATGGAGACGGACTGGATGCAGGAGCGATTCGCGGGACTTACGCAGACACCAAACTGCAACTTCACTCCGCCGGTAGCCCCCGTCCAATAGTCGACCCACTCGGCAACTGGCCTAGATCCCCTAGGGTGGCGCCATGACCGTTGTCACACTCACGGTGGCTGGGTTCGCCATGCTTGGATTTGCGCTGCTCAGTCGGTGGTTCACGCGCCATCTGATCACCGCCCCGATGCTGATGATCGTCGTTGGGGCAGTCGCCTTCGGCGTCTTCGACCGCCTAGAGGTGACAAACGGGACGATCGCAACCCTCGCCGAAGTCACGCTGGTTTTGGTCCTTTTCCACGACGCCTCCACCGTCCGCCTGGGTTCCCTCGATCGCGATTGGCGGCCACCAGTGCGCCTGCTCGCGATCGGATTCCCGCTTGCAGTGCTCTTGACGTTCGGCCTGACGGTCTGGCTGTTACCAGTCGTGGGGGTCATGGGTGCGCTGCTGATCGCCGCAGCGATCAGTCCGACGGATGCCGACTTGGGTGCCCCGACGGTGATGAACCCCACGGTCCCGGTGCGAGTTCGGCGCCTACTCAACGTCGAGAGCGGACTGAACGACGGCCTAGCAACGCCGATCGTGCTGATTGCCCTGGGCTTTCTCGCAGCGGGTGAGGGTGACCAGAGTCCACCGATCATCGAGATTGCGGTCATCCCGGTCCTACTCGCTCTGGTATTTGGTATCGGCCTGTCGTACCTCATTGCCCGTGCGCTTGAGTACTCCAGAACGCACATGGAAAGTTCCGGTGTATCTCAGGCGGTCACAGTCGCGCTGACGCCCGGTCTGATCTTTCTGCTGTGCGAGTTATTTGGCGCCAACGCGTTCATCGCTGCTTTCTTGGGAGGGTTGGTCTTCGGGGCCACCGCGAGAGTGCTTCACGCCCATCCCAAGACCTCGCGCTTGTTGGAGACCGCCGCGGATCTAGGTAGCTGGCTCGTTTGGTTCTTGGCTGGCGGTCTGATCATCGCGGTACTCCGAAACGGTATTAGTTGGCAGGCCGTGGTCATCGCCGTCGCCGCGCTCACCGTGCTAAGACTCATTCCGGTCGCCGTGAGTCTGGCCGGAGTCGGTTTCCGGGCTCCGACCATCGCATTCGTGGGATGGTTCGGCCCTCGCGGTTTGGCCACAGTCGTCTTCGCCCTCATCACCCTCGAGGAGCTTGGCCCCGAGCACCCAATCGTGGATTCGGTTGTGACGACAATGTCCGTCGTCATTGTGTTTAGCGTGTTCGCCCACGGAATGACCGCGGGTCCATTGGCGCGCAAGTACGGGGCCTGGGTTGAGAGCACGCAACCGACCCAGGAGGTGACTCCGGCATCGGAACCGGCGCCACGGGGGCGCGCATTCGCCCATCAGCACGGGCAAGACCACTCATTGGATTAGCACGGGCAAAACCACGCAAGGATTAGCTCAAAACGACACTCAGCTTTCGATAGAGTCGACGAGTGGATTCATCGACACCAGACCCGAAGCACGCCGAGCCAGAGGGTCCCCCTACTGCGAACACCGCCGACAAGCACTTTGCCGATGACTCCATCCAGGAAGCGAGCAAGCGAGAGCTGATCGGGATGATCGCCCTCGGTGTCCTGATGGTCGCTGGGTTCGCGTTCATTCCGCCGAAGTCTGGACCCGTTACCTGGGTGGACATCGCCCTATTCTTTTGCGGACTGGCGCTCCTATCGGGCGGGGTGTTCTACATGATCATCCGTGAGTACAAAGGAACCGCGAGACGCGACGTACGTTTTCGGATACTCAGTCTGTTCGTGTTGATCATCGCCATGGTGATGTTCTTTGCGATCAGTTTTTACCGGTTGAGCACGGTTAGTGGCGAGATTGACGGCCTCCAAACTCACCTCGACGCGATTTACTTCACCATCTCAACCACGATGACCGTGGGATTTGGAGATGTCGTGGCCAAGGGACAAGTCGGCCGGTTCGTGGTGATCGTCCAGATGCTGTTCAACCTCATCGTTCTTGCCGCAGCATCGAAACTCATTCTCAACCTTGTGGGCCGGCGCACGAGGTCGCAGGCCACACAGCAGTAGGCAACCTGACTCCTCTTGCTCGCTTGTGGGCCCTTCTGGCGACAGCCACGAGCACCCGGTTGTTGCCGGTGTAGCCGTCACATGTCAGGATCGGCAGATGGCTGAGACACTGACTGCGACCCTGCACACGAATCAAGGCGACATCAACGTCAACTTGTTCCCGAACCACGCACCCAAAACGGTGCGCAACTTCGTTGATCTAGCGGAGGGTACGCAGGAGTGGACTAACCCCAAGACCCGCAAGCCAGGCGAGGGTGGCCTCTACGACGGGACCACGTTCCACCGCGTCATTGAGAACTTCATGATCCAAGGTGGCGACCCACTCGGGACGGGCACCGGCGGTCCGGGATACAAGTTCGCCGACGAGTTCCACCCAGAACTTCAGTTCGACCGGCCATTCCTGCTCGCGATGGCGAATGCCGGACCAAACACGAACGGATCACAGTTCTTCATCACGCTCGTGCCGACCCCGTGGCTCACCCATAAGCACACGATCTTTGGTGAGGTCGCAGACCAGTCGTCACGCGATGTCGTTGAGGCAATCGGAAACACCGCTACCGGCCGAGGCGACAAGCCAGTTGAGGACATGGTGATCAACTCCATCACCATAAATCGCAACGAGGGCTAGTTGAGCCAGGCTTCACCGCCACCAGACAACGGCACTGGCGAGGCGGCCCCTGTTTGTCCGCAACATCCGGATCGTCAGACCCGGATCAGTTGCACGCGGTGCGGTCGCCCGATCTGCCACGAGTGCATGGTCACGGCGCCGGTTGGTTTCCAGTGTCAGTCCTGTGTGGCCGAGGGGGCCAAGACGGCGCCGGTGTATCAGGGCGCTGCCGTTGTCCGATCTAAAGCTGCTGGGGCTACCCCGTACGTTGCCTACACTCTGGTCGGACTGTGCGTCGCGGTCTTCCTCTTCTCGTACGCCGCTGGAGGGGTCAACGCGCTCGCAGCGGATTTTGCGATGCGCCCGATCTATATCGCCCTCGACGGTGAGTACTACCGCCTGATCACGGATGCGTTCCTGCACTGGAGCATCCTGCACATCGCCTTCAACATGCTGGTTCTCATCTTGTTGGGCCCGCCGTTGGAACGACTCCTGGGCCACTTCCGATTCGCCGTGCTGTATCTGCTCGCTGCATTCGGCGGTTCGGTGGCCTCCTACCTGTTCTCTCCAGTCAACACCGTTTCGGTGGGTGCCAGCGGTGCGATCTTTGGTCTCATGGCGGCCCTGATCGTGGCTGGTCGCCACCTGCGGGTCGACATCACTCAGGTGGCGATCCTGCTCGGCATCAACCTAGTGATCGGCTTCATCCCCGGTGGGTCGATCGACTGGCGCGCACACCTAGGCGGGCTCGTCGTTGGAGCGGCGGTCGCGGCGGTCTTTGCCTACGCACCCAAGAAACAGCTCGTGCTTTTCCAGACGCTAGGAGTCGTCGCGATATTTGCCGTCCTTGTGCTGGCTGTGGGCTGGCGCACTGAGCAGATCCGCGCTGAGTTCACCGCCCCGCCAACGACCCCAGTGCTCACTACCCAGGGCCGGTCGGGCACCCTTGAACTGGTCACTAATCACGAACTTGGACTGGTCACCAAGCCCGAGATCTTGTAGTTCATCTAACCCGTAATGTGGAGGATCCTGTGAGTCAGCGCGACGTAGTTATCTGTGCAGCAGTTCGTACCCCCGTAGGTGTCGGCAAGCCCGAGAAGGGTGCCCTGTCCGGTATTCACGCAGTAGATCTAGCCTCCATCCCACTGCAGGCAATCATCGATCAGACTGGCATCGATCCAGCAATCATCGAGGACGTGTACTGGGGCGCGGTATCGCAGACAGGTGAGCAGGGCTTCAACGTCGGTCGCCACGCTGTGCTCGCGGCCGGATTCCCCGAATCCGTTCCTGCCACCACGATTGACCGGCAGTGCGGGTCGAGCCAGCAGGCCTTGAGCTTCGCGGCTGCCAGTGTCCTCTCGGGGATGAACGACATCGTCATCGCTGGTGGTGTTGAGTCAATGTCGCGCATTCCGATGGGATCGAACCTTGCCGGTGGCGACGGACCGTTCAGCCCGAAGATGGCCGAGCGTTACCCAGGGATCATGTTTAACCAGGGCGTCGGCGCCGAGATGATTGCCGAGAAGTGGGGCTTGTCGCGCGGGTACCTCGACGAGTTGGCTGTGACCTCCCATGAGCGAGCGGCCGCCGCAACCGCTGCGGGTCTGTTCGACGAGGAGATCGTCGCCGTTGGTGACTTCACCGCCGATCAGGGAATCCGCCCGGGTTCCAACGTCGAGAAGTTGGCGACCCTGCCCACACCGTTCAAGGAGGGTGGAGTTGTCAGTGCCGGTAACGCCTCGCAGATCTCCGATGGTGCTGCCGCGCTCTTGGTCACCACCAGTGAGAAGGCCGCTGAGCTCGGGTTGACCCCACTCGTGCGATTCCACACCGGCGTTGCCACCGGCAGCGACCCGGTCATGATGCTGACCGGACCGATCCCGGCCACGGCAAAGGTGCTAGCAAAGTCGGGCCTAGATATGTCCGACATCGGCACGTTCGAGGTCAACGAAGCTTTCGCTTCCGTAGTCGGCGCCTGGCTCGCAGAGACCGGAGCGGACCCCGCCCTAACTAACCCCAATGGTGGTGCTATGGCCATCGGACACCCGCTAGGTGCCTCCGGCGCCCGGATTGCCACAACACTTATCCACAACATGAAGCGGGATAACATTCGCTACGGCCTGCAGACCATGTGTGAGGGTGGCGGCATGGCGAACGCAACAATTCTCGAACTGATTTAGCGCTGCTCGAGACACCCTGAGAGCGCTTTAGCACCGAAAACACCCTGATGTCAGGCGTTTTTCGAGATAGATGAGTCGTATAGCACAATTTTTCAGGGACACCTCGCACTTCGGACAAACCCCCGCAATCTGATCCATTCGTGTCAGTCGACATGGTTGGTCTTGCAGATTGTGGGGGTTTTTCGTGCCCGAACGAAGTTATCCACATAGTTTTCCACGCCTGGGGATTACTTACAGCGATGTGGTTTCAAACACTCGTTCGATAGCCACCGACGCAATGCGGTCGTTGCTCCGAATTGCTATCTTGTGGGCACTATGGCTGAGCCGATCTCGAGTATCTCGACTACCAGCGAACAGAACGAACGCCTGCTTGGATTCGCGGACGCTGTGTTCGCCATCGCCATGACGTTCTTAGCCCTCGACCTCGGCGACATTCCAGAGAACCTAGGCGAATCGGGCGGGCCGAGCGCTGCGGATTACCTCGCCGACAGTGTCGGTGCCTACGGGGTCTACTTCGCAACGTTCCTAGTGGTTGCCTTTCTCTGGTGGCGCCACCACATCATCTTTCGCTACATTAAGAAGAGTTCCCCGCTGCTGGTGTGGTTGAACATTGGCATGCTGGCCCTGGTCGCCGCGTTGCCGTATCCGGCTCAGATCCTCGGCGAAACCAGGGGGTCGTCACTCGCCCTGCTGATGCTGTTGGCCCCGCTCGTTCTCATTGGCACCCTGCTGTGGCTGCAGTGGGTGGTTGCCCTCAAGCAGAAGCTGGTGATCCCTAACCTCCCAACGGGGACCCGCCGCTACGTCCATGCCCAACTGCTGACTAGCCCGGTCGTCATGCTCGTTGCCGCCGGATTAGCCCTCGCTGGCTGGCGTGAGGACAGTTCGCTTGCCTACCGCTTGGCCATTGGGGCGTGGGTGATGTTGGTCGTTGTGGCTGCCATTGCCCGACGGATCTGGCCAGTACCCGAACAGGCAACTGAGGTAATGCCAGCGGACGTCGCTGGCGATTGGGTGTCCTCGGAGGAGGTGGATGGGGAGCAGAACAAACGGGTTCGTTCGATTTTGACCAGGGTCCGCAACGGAAGCGATACGGATCGCTTGAAGGTGCTTACCGACGGAGTGGTCGCTATTGCCGTGACCATCCTCGCGCTGCAACTGCGTCCACCAGTCGAGACTGGGGTGATCACCAACCAGGATCTGCTGGACAACCTGGCGTCGACCCCGTGGGCGATCTATCTGACAACCTTCCTGCTCATCTCACTGTTCTGGCTCGCGCACGTGCGCATCTTCAAACGCGTCCAGGGCGCGAATACCATCTTGGTTTGGCTGAACCTGCTGTTTCTGATGTTTGTCTCGTTCTTGCCGACACCCTCCGTACTACAGGCGAAGGTCTCGGATTCTGAAACAACGACCTTCTACCTGGCTTCCATGTTCCTGACGTCTGCCACGCTGACCGCGATGAGCGTGTATTCGCTTCGAGGTAAGACCCTGCCAGTTATCAAGGCAGATGACTTTGAGGCGACCTACGGAATGGTGCGCTCAATCATCATCTCAACCACCTTCTTGACCGTGGCTGTATTGGTCTGGTTAACCGGGAGCTCACTATGGGCGTTCGCGATATATGTTGTTTTGATATTGACGGGCAGAGTCAGCCAGGCAGTTGCCAAAAAGATCGACCTGCGTGACCAGAACAAACAGTCAGTGGACGAACCCGCCCGCTAGCCCGTCTCCCGGTTCGGTCAGGCGGCGTACTCGTCTGTTGCTGGTGCAGACCAGCGAACAGGCGCTACTTCCACTTCGTTGAGACGACGAACCCGAATCCAATGAGCACGAAGCCGATAACAACGTTCCAGTAGGACAAGTCCGCGAGGAACGGGGCGTCAGGGGCGATGTAGTAGACGACGATCCACAGCAGACCCAAGACGAAGAATGTCACCATCAACGGGGCCACCCAACGAGGCGACCCGATCTTGACCGCCTTGCGCTTTGGCGGGGGCGTGTAGGTCTCCTTCTTGCGCGAACTCGACTCGGGCATCAGGAAGAACCTTTCGTGGGACGTGGATGGATGTGTGCTAAACGCTACAACTCGTCTTCTACTGTACCTGCCTGCGGCTAGGCTGTAGGCCGGTTGTCTAGTGTCGCAGTGATGAGGGGATTCCACCAATGAGTGCGCGCATTCTGGTTGTTGACAACTACGACAGCTTTGTCTTTAACCTTGTGCAGTACTTGCAGCAACTCGGCGCCCAAACCGTTGTGAAGCGCAACGACGAGGTCACCGTCGATCAGGCCCGCGAGTTTGACGGCGTACTGCTCTCGCCTGGGCCAGGAACTCCCGATGATGCTGGTGTCTGTATCGACATTATCCGTGAACTCGGTGGCGAGGTTCCGCTGTTCGGCGTGTGCCTCGGGCATCAAGCGATCGCCCAGGCGTACGGTGCCACCGTCAGCCGCGCTCCGGAACTGCTGCACGGGAAGACGTCGCTGGTCACCCACAACGGGGAGGGCGTTCTCAAGGGCCTACCGAGCCCGTTCACCGCAACGCGCTACCACTCGTTGGCCGTCGAGGAACCCACAGTCCCCGGCGAACTTGAGATCACCGCGCGAACTGACTCCGGCGTCATTATGGGACTGCGCCATCGTGAACTGCTGATCGAGGGCGTGCAGTTTCATCCTGAGTCAGTGCTGACCGAGTATGGCCACCAGATGCTTGCCAACTGGCTCGTCGAGTGTGGCGACCTGGCCGCCGGGCAGCGTGCCGTTGGACTCGCCCCTGTCGTCGAACCGCAGCTCACATGAGAAGCCGTACCGAGGCGCTTGCGGTGGCGTCCCCTGGTGATGAGCGCCTACGGCGCCGATCAACCCGATGACGGCCGCTGAGGGAAACGACAGTTCGTCGTTCAACATCCTCACTGTCTGCACTATGAATATCTGCCGGTCTCCTGCAATGGAGTTCCGCCTGCTGAGGAAGATCGCCGAGTGTGAGGCCGTCGCCGCTCCCACGTCGCCGCCCGCTGGTTGCGAGATCACGGTTGCCAGCGCGGGAACGTCGGCGCTGGTCGACAGTCCAGGGTGCGAGCTGTCGCTGGCCTATGCAGGAACGGCGCAAGCTGACCATCGGTCTCGGGCCCTGACGCCGCAGATCCTTGGCGAAGTCGACCTGGTCCTCACCGCCGCGTGGGCACACTCGTCGGTCACAGTCGCGATGGCTCCTCGTCTGCGCGACAAGGTGTTCCCTATTCGACTGGCGGCCCGGTTAGCCAGCTACGTCGTCGGATCGCAGGCGCTGGATATCGCGAGGGCAAAGGCACGTGGAGAACAGATCGATGCTGAGGATGTTGGAAACCTGGCGATGGTGCCTGCGCTGCCCGAGGACCAAGTCGGCCGTTTGCGCTGGCTAGTTTCGGAGATGCACGAGGCGCGCGGCCTGGCACCGCGCCCCGCAGAGGACAACCTGCCGTACGGGGTCGATGACATTCCTGATCCGCACGTGCTCGGCTACAACCTGCACGAGTTGAGCGGACAAATGATCGCCGAGTCGGTATCTCAGCTATCGGATGCTGCTGTCGAGGTCTTGCGGGTCTAGCTCCCGCGCGGACCTCGCGGCGTTAGTTCGGTGTGCGGTTGCGGCCCGGACGTTCGACGATGATCCCGTCCTCGGTCGAGATGGTCGCGCTCGCTGTCGGGGTCGGGGTGACGCTGTCTGCCGGGGCCTCGAGCGCGTCTTCCGCAGCGCTCTGTGGCGGATCGTTGGCGCGATCAGCTTCAGGTGCCGCTAGCGCCCGGGCCACGGTGATGGTGACCTGCGCGCCCTTTTGCACCTTGGTGCCTCCGCTCGGGGACTGCGCCAGAACAGTTCCTGGTGGCTCCGAGCTCGACTGGTCGATCGACTGGACGTTGAACCCGGCGTTTTGCAGAGTTGCGTTCGCCTGAGCCTCGCTGTCACCGACCACATCGGGTATGGACACCATCCCGTTGGAGACGGTGATGTTCACATTGCTGCCCTCGTCCACGGTCGTTCCCGAGCTCGGGGATTGAGACAGAACCATCCCCTCGGGCTGGTCACTGTCCTGCTTCGTCACGTTCCCCAAGTTCAGGTTGACTTCGTTGAGGGCCGTTTGTGCGTCGTCGGAACTCGCGAGCCCGGTCAGCGTCGGCACCTGCACCTGGGCGCGTCCGGCGGAGACCGTCACGGCAACCGACTGACCCTTGGCGAGCTGAGTGCCCGCCTGGGGGTTCTGCGACAGGATGTCGCCCTTTGGCTGATCGGATGCCTGCGGAGTCTGCGTGCCTAGGGTCAGACCCGCCTTGGCGAGTTGGCTCTCAGCCTGGGTCACCGTCTTGCCGACGACGGCAGGAACGGAGACCTGCTCGGCTGTGGTCGCGCCGAACAACACGCGGCCTAGGAACAGCGCCAAACCTGCGACTAGCAGTACTAGTGCGGCGATACCAATCCAAACCCATGGGCTGCGCTTCTTCTCGCCGTCGTCAGCACCGGCCATCGGGTCAGCAGGATCGCCGGCGACGGGAAAGCGCTGCGTCGCATCGGCTGCCGCAACTCCGGCTGCTAGCGGAACTGCCGCCGGGATTGCTGAGGTGATGGGCAAACCGGCCATCGCGCGTTCCACATCGGCGCGGAAGTCTGCAGCCGTCTGGTAGCGATCGTTGGGGTCCTTTGCCAGGGCCTTCATGACGAGCGGATCGAGTGATGGCGGCACAGCGGGATCCACCTGCGACGGCGGAATCGGCGTCTCGCTGACGTGCTGGTAGGCCACGCGAAACCGGTGACTCGCCGGTGAACGGCGGGCGTCCGGTCAGGAGTTCGTAAAGCAGGCAACCGGTGGAGTAGAGGTCAGATGCGAGCGTCAACGACCTCGCCACGAGCCTGCTCCGGGTGACAGGTACTGTGCGGTGCCCATCACCGGCGCTGGCAGCGTCATGGTGGCTGAGCGCTGTGCCGCGAGTGCCCGCGCGATACCGAAGTCCATCACCTTGACCTCGCCAGATGCGAGTCAACATCACGTTCGCCGGTTTGATATCGCGGTGCACAATGCCGTGGCGGTGCGAGTAGTCCAGCGCAGCCAGAATCCCGGCCGTGATCTCGAGCGCCCGCTCAGGGAGCAGTCGCCGACCGCTGGCAAGTAGTTGCGCGCAGCGTCATGGCCGTCGACGTGCTCCATGACGATGTAGGGAACGATGACGGCGTTGCCGTCCTCACGCCAAGGGTGTCCTCGCCGGTGTCGTAAACGGCCACGATGTTGGGGTGGTTCAACGACGCGGCAGACTTGCGCTTCGCGGCGGAACCGCGGACTGGAAGGCAGGGTCTTTGGCCAGGTCTGGGCGCAGGATTTTGACCGCCACGCGACGACCCAGACGCAGGTCGTTGCCCTCGTGCACCTCGGCCATGCCTCCACGGCCGAGTGGCTCGCCGAGCTCGTAGCGGTCACCTAGTCGGCGTGTTTCGCTCACAAGTGCTCCTTTTGGTAAGACCCCATCATGCCCGGTTAGCGCGCGTTTTCCCTGTTACTTCGACCAATAGCTTGACTGGTGGTTCCCCTACTGGCCATTGAGGACCGCCTCGATCACACTGCGTGCGATTGGTGCTCCGAGTCCGTTACCGCTGACCTCGGCGCGACCACCGGCGTTCTCGATGCTCACCGCGACCGCGACCTGCGGATTGTCCGCCGGCGCGACCGCAACGAACCACGCGACCGCCGGTCGTCCCTCGCCAGTCTCAGCTGTTCCAGTTTTGCCGCCTACTTGGATACCCGGGATCCGGGCGTTGGATCCGGTGCCATTCTCCACGACACCAACCATCATTCCCATCTCAGCGCGAGCATTCTCCGGCGACATCGCAGTGGCGAACTGTGACGGAGACGCTCGTTGAATCACCTGCAGCTCAGCGCCGCGGATTTCCTTCACCAAGTAGGGGTTCATCGTAATCCCTGAGTTGCCGATCGCCGCCCCAACCATCGCCATTTGCAGCGTCGTGGCGGTCACATCGAACTGACCGATCGCGCTCATCGCTGTTTGTGCTGCGTCGAGGTCGGCCGGGTAGGTGCTGGTGGCTGCTCGCATTGGGACCGTGAAGCTTTTGTTGAAGCCGAACTTCTCAGCCTGCGCGCGCAACGCGTCGTCGCCGAGTTGGTTGCCGAGCCACGCGTACGCGCTGTTGCAGCTCACCGCCATGGCGTTGGCCAGCGTCGTCTCATTGCCAGGGCCACAGGCTGAGCCCTGCCAGTTGCGCAGCAAGTTGTTGCTGCCCGGCAGCTTGTAGGCAGCCGGACCGGGGATGACGGAACTGGCGGTGTACTGGCCGGACTCCAGCGCGGCGGCGGTGGTGACCAGTTTGAACGTGGAGCCAGGCGGGGGGTCGGATACCAGCGGGCGGTTGAGCAGGGGTTTGTTCGGATCCGCGGTGAGCTTGTCGTAGGCCTTCTGGCTGGCGGTCAGGTTGTGGGTGGCGAGCAAGTTCGGATCGTAGGACGGCGACGTTGCCATCGCCAGGATCTCGCCCGTCGCGGGCCGGATCGCTGTCACCGACCCGATGCTGCTGCCGAGGCCGTCGAACGCAGCCTTCTGAGCTGCCGCATCCAAGGTGAGGGTGACCGCGCCGCCCTTGGGCTCGCGGCCGCTGAGCAGTTGCTGAACCCGGTCAACGAGGAACAGATCGCTAGTGCCGGCCAGCACCGCGTTTTCGGTCCGTTCGATACCGGTCGACCCGTACAGCGCTGAGTAGAACCCGGTGGCCGGGGCGTAGAGCGGTCCGGCGCTGTAGGTGCGCAAGTACTTGTACTGATCGTCGGTGGGGATCGACCGAGCGACTGGGTCGTTACCGACCAGGATTGGCCCGCGCTCGCGGTCGTACTCCTCGAGGACTGTGCGCTGGTTCCCAGGCCTGTCGCGGGTCTCGCCGGCCAGGAACACTTGTTGGATGTTGATGTTCACCATCAGCGCCAGGACGAGGACGCCGAGAGCTAGGCCCAGGCGACGGATCGAGCGGTTCATCCCAGCCCCCGCCCAACGTCGACGGTGCCACTAGGCAGCGGGCGACGAGCTCGATCCGAGATGCGCATCAGCAGGGCGATCATCATCCAGTTCGCGACCAAGGCCGAGCCGCCGTAGGACAAGAAGGGTGTGGTTAGACCGGTTAGTGGAATGAGTCGGGTGACGCCGCCGACGACGACGAACAACTGCAGGCCGATGACGGTGGCGAAGCCAACCGCGAGGAGCTTGCCGAACGGATCACGACAGATGATGGCCGTGCGCAATCCACGCTCGATAATGATCAGGTACACGACCAGGATCGCCATCAACCCGGTCACGCCCAGCTCCTCGCCGAGGGCAGCTGTGATGAAGTCCGTTTTCGCGAATGGCACAAAATCCGGGTAGCCCTGACCCCAGCCAGTTCCTAGCATGCCGCCGTTGGCGAGCCCGAACAGCGACTGCGCAATCTGGTAGCCCTGATCCGTCGCGTAAGTCCAGGTGTCTAGCCAAATCTCCACGCGCAGGCGCACGTGACCGAACGCGTAGTACCCCATGACCGCCCCGACGGCCAGCAGTACCGCGCCGATGATGATCCAGCTGCGCCGCTGCGTGGCGACGTACAGCAGCGACACGAACAGCCCGAAGAACATCAGGGCGGTGCCGAGGTCGCGCTGGAAGACCAGCACCGCCATACAGGCCAACCACACGATGAGGATCGGTCCAAGGTCGCGACCGCGGGGCATCCCCACACCGAGCACTTTGCGTCGCACCAACGCAAGCGAATCGCGGGTGGTCACCAAATAGCCGGCGAAGAAGATCGTGAGGACGATTTTTGCCAGCTCCGAGGGCTGGAACGACAGCGGTCCGAGGCGGATCCACAGGTTGGCGCCGTTGACGGTGCTGCCGAGTCCGGGGACCAGTGGCAGCAGTAACAAGACGATACCTAGCACCATCGCGGTGTACGTGTACTTCTGTAGCCGTCGGTGGTCGTGAACGACGAAGAGGATCGTGATGAACAGCGCGAGCGCCAGCGCCATCCACGTGAGCTGCGGAACGACGTCCGGGCTCGGGACGCTCGTGTTGTTGCGTTCGGCGCGCAGTTCGTCGGCCAAGTCAAGGCGGTGGATCATCGCTAGGCCGAGCATGTTGAGCAACGCTGCGGCCGGAAGCAGGATTGGATCGGCGTACGGCGCCAGATAGCGCACGGCGAAGTGAGTGACCCCAAGGAGCGCAGTCATGATCGCGGCGACGGCGAAGAAGTCCGGTGGGAGCGTACCCAAGATCGCCAGGTCAACGTTGACGTAGGCGAATAGGCCGATGGCTAGCGCAATGACGAGCAGCATCAACTCCGCGTTGCGACGATTTGGTGCGGTACTGCGCGGTTCGTCCTCCCCGGTCGTCTGAGGGGCTTGGGTTGGGGCGCTCATGAGGGGCTGACCGGGATCGGACTAGGGCTCGGCGTGGGTTGCGGCGGGCAGCCGGGGGTCTTGGGCTTCTCGGTGCACTGTGTGGCCTGCGCCTCAAGCTGGGTGACGATGTTGCGCGCCGCATCCAAGTCGGAGGCAGGGATGGTTTGGGCGACCTGCTCTTGAGAGTAGATGGGCAGGCTGTCGACGCTAGTGCCGCTGGTCTGGATCCCCTTGGAGAAGCCATTTGGTCCGAACCCGTCGGGGATCCCTTGGTAGATCCCAACCTTGCCGTCGATCGCGCCCACGTAGTACTGGTTGTTGGCCCAGAACCAGAAGCCGACCACACCGAGAAGCAGTGCTGCAACGACGCTCAAAGAGACCACTAGACCGGTGAGGCGACGTTTGCGCTTACCACCTGTTGGGGCTGCCTCGGTCTCGTCGGTTGACTCCTCGCTTGGTTCGTCGGCTCGATCAGGATCCCGGGCAGCGTCCTTGGGGAAGTCGATCCCTGGAAGTCGATCCCGGTTGCGCAGTTCTGCGGCGGCTCCGACGACGACCGGCATCCGATAGGACTCGTCGCCGTGTGACCCAGCGTCGGGGTCGGTCACTAGGTCGGCGACTACGACGGTCACGTTGTCTGGTGCGCCACCCTCCAGGGCACGCTCGACGAGTGCGGTGACGCAGCCGGTCGGGTCGCCCGTGCTGAGGATCTCCTGGATCTCCGTCGGCGTCAGTACGCCGGACAGTCCGTCGCTGCACAGCAGGAAGCGGTCTCCTGACCTAACCTCGCGAATCGACAGGTCGGGCTCCACTGAGTGCACACCGTCGAGTGCTTTGATCAGCAGGTTGCGCTTGTCGTGTACGGCGGCCTCTTCGGGAGTAATACGTCCGGCATCAACCAGCGTTTGGACGAACGTGTGATCCTTCGTCAGTTGCTGCAGCACACCGTCGCGCAACAGGTAGGCGCGTGAGTCGCCGACGTGGGCAATCGCGACTCGGTCGTCCTCCCAACTCATCGCTGTGACGGTGGTGCCCATCCCTGAGAAGTTGGGTGACTCCGCGATGATCCGAGTGAGCTCCTCGTGCGAACTGTCGACGGCGTCGGCCATGGTCGTTAATACGCTCTCGCCGGGAGGCTGACGATCGAGCTCAGCGAACGCTGCAATGGTCGTAGAGCTCGCTAGCTCGCCAGCTGCGTGGCCACCCATCCCATCGGCGACAACCAGCATGTGCCCGCCGGCGTATCCAGAGTCCTCGTTGCCTTGGCGGACTAGTCCAACGTCTGAGCGCGCGGCATAGCGCAGGCGCAGGTGCGCGCCATCGCTAGCACCGGGCCCCGGCACCGAGGGCTGCTCGGCCGTCTCTTGGGTCAAGGTGTCGACTACTTCCGCAACTCAATGACGGTGCGCCCAACCCGCAAGGCAGAGCCAGGCTCGAGGATGGTGGGGCCAGTGATGCGGTTACGGTCGATCCAGGTGCCGTTTGTGCTGCCGGTGTCGTCGACAATCCAGCGACCCTCGGATTGGTAAATCCGCGCGTGGTGGCTCGATGCGTAGTCGTCGTCGACCACCAACGTGTTGTCAGCGGCCCGGCCGATCGTGACAGGGGCCGAACCGAGCGGCAGCACGGTTCCCTCCAGCGATCCGTGGGTGACCACTAGGTTGCGCGCCCGAACTCGAGCGGCCCGCGGCGGCTTCTTGGGGGCTTTGACGGACGCGCCAGCGATCACGGAGTCGCTGGATGCGGCCAAGTCGCGGCGAAGCACGCTGACGGCCATCAAGACAAAGAACCAGAGCAAGAGCAGGAATCCGAAGCGCAGCAGTGTTAGCGCGAGTTCGCTCATCGACCGCTCCTGAACGTCAGACTGGTTGATCCGAGCCGGATCACCGAACCGTCGCGCAGGACGGTGTCGGCAACCTGCACTCCGTCGACGTACGTGCCGTTCGTGGAGCCGAGATCGCGCAGGACGGCCTCGTTGCCGAGTTCGATCTGGCAGTGGTGGCGCGAGACTCCCGGGTCGTCGATTCGAATGTCAACGTCCGCGCCACGGCCCAAACTGGTGGTCCCAGAGCCGAGCGCGTACTCGCCTCCCGCAGCGATGAGGGTCGCGCCGGTCATTTGGCTGCTGCGCTCACGCGCGGTCACGGCCGCTTTGGCCTCGCTGGCTACTCGAAAAAGCCCGGTGTCGAGGTCGTCGTCGAGTTGCAGATGAACCGTGACTGGCCCGAGGAACGTGTAGCGCTGATCCTCGGCGTACTCCCGCGCGAGCCCCGCGAGCTCGCCCTGCAGCGTCTCGGCGTAGACGGAGAGCCGGTCGAAGTCCTCGCTGGACAGCGACACGGTGAACACGTTCGGGACCACGGTCCGGCCTCTGGCCACGATGGCCGCACGGTCGTCGAGTTCGCGCTGAAGGGCGGCCGCCAGCTCGACGGGCTGCACCTCGGCCTTGAACGCCTTGGCAAAGGCCCCGTTGACCATGCGGTCAACGCGCTGCTCAAATCGATCGAGCAAACCCACGCCAGTCACCTCCATGCGGTTCGATAGGCGCACACGCGCCCAGCGTGATGCTATCCGCGCAGGGGGCCTGTTTGGGCTACTAAGCGCAGCTAACACAGCATATTCCGCTGCGCTCTCGGGGGGTAGAGGCGATTTTCTTACCGTTCTTACTTGCTTTACAGGCCCAAAGTCACCCCATCCCCCGGTCCGGCACCCAACTCTAGGAACAGTGGGGAACCTAGGTGCGGCTAGGGCGCGCTTAGCTTCCCCACTAGTGCGGTGTAACCGGTTGGGCGATGGGCAGGTGTTCGTAGAGGACCTTGTTGCGGCCTCGCAGGATGTCATCGGTGACGGCGGCAGTGGTTATGTAGGCGATGTGGGTGGCGATGCTGGTTACTTTCGCCTCGCCGGTCCACTTCCAGGGCGGCGGCGTCTTGCCCAGGATGGGGAACATCGTGAAGGTCAGCGTCATGAGCGAGGCGCCAAAGATTCCCGTTGCGTACGGCTCCCGGATACGCGAACGCAGCAGGACGTGGGCCACGCCGAAGGCTGAGCCGTATGACCAGCGAATCGCCAAGGTCAACTGCCCGGCTTGGCGATCCGAGAGTTTCGGAAGGTGCAGGATCCGTTGGGCGATCCTGCCGGGGACGCCGCTGTCGTCGTAGTCGAGCCCAACGTGTCCGCCAATCCCAGCGATGCCGGCGACGCCACTCACACCGGGACGGCGATTGTGGGCGTACGCGTAAACGCTCGACATCGCCAGAGTGCCGGCGAAGCCTGCGATGGCCCCACGGATCGGCCACGCAATGGTTCTGTTTCTCAAGCTCACGATGCCAGCCTGCCAAGCAGGTCGCCTCGTTGCATCTTGCTGGGCGATGCACTACGCCGGGTTGATGTTCACCGAGTGGTCAGCCCCACGTCACCGGTTGCTTGGTCTGGCGTTAACTCGGTCCGGCCACTGTGATGACTATGAAAACAATAAGAATGAAATCGAGGCTCAGGAAGAGTCGGCCAGAGGGACTGGCGCAGGAGCAAGCAGTCACTACGAGCACCATCACTAGCACCGCCCGAACCGTCGATGACGCGGCGGTGGGAGTCGAGACGGTCGCTATTGAAGCCGTCTCTGTTGAGAGCATCGGCGTGCAAAGAGACGGCGTTGAGCGCGAGCACATCACCGTGTTTGTTGAGAAGGTCAGTGCGGAGTACTCACGTGGTCTACACGCCACTCACGAGATCGGCCCGAGCGTCACGGTGTTCGGAAGCGCGCGAACCAAACCTGGGGAACCCGCCTACTCGGCTGCGATGAACACCGGACGACTGTTGGCGCAAGCCGGATTCGCTGTCATCACAGGTGGTGGCAGCGGGATCATGGAGGCGGCCAACCGAGGCGCGGCACTCGGTGGCGGCGGTTCGATCGGAATGCCGATCGTGCTCCCCTACGAGGAGTCGGCCAACACGTTCGTTGGGCTCTCGGTCATGTTCGACCACTTCCCCGCGCGAAAGACTTGTCTGATTCAGGCGTGTGACGCGGTGATCGTGTTCGTTGGTGGGTTCGGCACTCTGGATGAACTGTTCGAGGTCTTGACGCTGATGCAGACCGGAAAGCTGGCCCGAATGCCGGTCATCTTGGTGGGCTCGTACTACTTCTCGGGCTTGCTTGAGTGGTTGGCCAAGGACGCAGTCGCTGCCGG
Source organism: uncultured Actinomycetes bacterium (assembly GCA_963821045.1). GTDB lineage: Bacteria > Actinomycetota > Actinomycetes > S36-B12 > UBA10799 > UBA10799. The sequence continues at coordinate 196,093 of CAWGCB010000004.1, forward strand.
AACGATTAACGATGAGGACCTTGATCTCATGGAGGTCGTTGACAGTCCCCAGCGGGCCGTCGAGTTGATCACGCAGCGACTTGGGAGCCCAAAGCAGCACGCAGCCCGGGGAGGCTTCGTGCCAACTCCCCGATAGGGCGGACGGATCGACCCAAGCGCACGCTCAGCGAGAGATAGTCAGTCGGTCTTTGGGACAGTTGTGGCGCAATGTTTGCCACACAATCTCGTGAGAGGCCACTACCTGTGCGTTTGGGTTTGATCGCTGCGGCAGCCGTCACGGCGTTGGTACTTCCGATGGCTGCGACTGCTGGCGCATCCGCAGCACCACTAGCTGATGACACCAAGACGGTGCTGCCGTACACGCTGACGATCAAGGGGGCAAACGGTTCGGCTCTGACTCAGGCTCAGATTCCCGAGGGAGCGACGCCCGTTGCGTTGACCGGAACCATTGCCTCCACGTACACGACCCCTGGGACTCTCAACGTCAGCATAAACGGGCGCAGCGCGGCGACCGTCGAATCGATCAAGGGCGGTCAGATCGATGTCCCGTTAAGCGCCTCCGATATCAACGAGTCGGCGATCCCGATCGGTCTTAGCGCTCGGCTTGAGTCCACCCAGAACTGCTTCGCCGAGGACAACGCGACGGCGACCCTGAGCAATGCAGCGGTCACCTACCGGTTCGATAGTCCGCAGAACATCGCCACGATCGGTGACTTCCTGAGCCCAGGGATCCCGTCGTACACCGTGGTCGTACCTACTGATGCCAGCACAGACGAGCAGGCGGCGTCGTTGACGGCGGTCGCTGCCCTGAGTCACGCCTACCCACCACCAACGAAGGTCGCGCTGGCCGTCACCGATAGCCCTGCCCAACCAGACTTCTTCAACAGGCAGGTGCGTATCAGCGCAGCCGCTGATGCAGGTGCGGGTTCCAACGGGGAAAGTTCCGGTGACGAGTCGGTCTCCAACAGCCTGAGCGTCAGCGGTCCGGTGCTATCGATCAGCGGGAGCGGGGCCGGACTGAGCGCGGGGGCAGCAGCCCTGTCGAACCCCGATCTCGGGGCCATTTCCACGACCTCCGCCACCGACGTCTCCGACCCAGACCTGTACCAACCGGTTCCCTTTGAGACCACGCTAAACGAACTCGATCCGACGCAAGTACGCCTCGAGGGCATCGGCACGCAAACAGTCGACTTGGCCATCAATCAGCCGAGCTTCGGGTCGTCGTTGGAGGCAGTTGAGATTCGTCTTGACGGTGCCATGACAGAGGTTCAAGAAGGTGGCCAAGGCCGCGTCGACTATCTGTGGAACGGCGACCTTGTTGACTCGACGCCGATGGGTCAGTCATCGAAGATTTCGAACACGCTCAAGATTCCCGCTGAGTCGCTGGGCCGGACGAACACCCTCGGCATTTCAATGAGCTACGCGCCGCCGGGAGCGGATTGCTCTCCCAAACCATTGGGCGCGCGCGCCGACCTAGGCGTGAGCACTACCGCCGTCTACGCCGACCCGGGTGTCTCGCTGCCGGCAGGATTCGAGCGGCATCCGCAGGTGTTCGAGGCCACGGTGCCCGTCACGTACTTGAACAACGGGCCGACGCCCGCCGACCTAGTGGCGACCGCCAACCTGGTCGCCTCCCTGGAGCGCAACTGGCCGCTGCAGCACGTCTACCAGATCGAATCGCCGGAGGACTTCAAGAACGGTGACGCAGCCGGTATCGCGGTCGGGTACCCCGACGAACAAGATGGCCCGGCTGTGTTCACCGATGCGCCGCTGTCCAGCGATACGAACGCTACGCAGCTCGGGCCTCAGGGCGCTGATCTGCAGGTGACCAGCGACACCGCGTACGCGTACTTGCAGGCGTACTTCGTTGATGGTCGCAACATCATCATGTTGGGTACGCACGCAGCCGGTAACGAAGCCGCAGCTCTCACTGCACGCGACGAGTTGGCGGCGTACGTAAACGACAATCCGAACGGCTGGGTCGCCCTGACCAATCAGGTGGTCACCAAGTTGCCGGGTGGCCAACCGCAGACCTTGACGATCACACAGCCCCCGCCCGAGCCGAGTTTGATCCCGTACTTGTTCGCCACGGCGATCGTGCTCATCTTGCTCGCGGCGCTACTGCTGGCGTGGCTGTGGCGGCGGCCTAAGGGTTCAGCTCCCGAGCTGCCCGGGAACGCGCCCGGGAACCCAGCGAGCCCGAAGACTCCCGGGAACCTAGCGAGCTGATGTCGGTCACATCGTGGCTGGTTTGGGCCTGGTACGCGCTCACTTTGGGCTGCATCCTGCTCGGCTGGGCATGGACGATTGTGCTCTACATCGCCGGTGGTAAGTACGAACGACGATGGAATCAGATCCCGCCGGGGCACGCTGACAACTACCTCTGGGTGTTCCTCGTTCCAGCTTTGAACGAGGGTGTGACGATCGCAGACTCGGTAGCGCGACTACGCGACGTAAAGGTGGAGAACAAGATCGCGCTCGTCATCAACGACGGGTCCGACGACAACACCGGCGAGGTGCTGGAGTCGATAGCTGGACCTGATCTGGCGGTGCTAACTCGGGTCGCTCCGAACGCTCGCAAGGGCAAGGCGGCGGCGCTGAACAATGCGTTGCGCTTCCTAGAAGACAACGTGCTGAACACGCCGAGATACTCCGGCTTCTCGCTGGATCAGACGATTGTCGTCATCGTTGACGCCGACGGTCGCCTCGCTCACGATGCTCCCGCGTGGGTAGCTCCGCACTTCGACAACCCACGGGTCGGCGGTGTCCAGGTGAGGGTGCGGATCTACAACCAGGACACCTGGCTGACGCGGATGCAGGCCTACGAGTTCAAGATCTTCGGCGGTCTGTTCCAAGTTGGCCGCTCGGAGTGGGGAACCGCCTTCATGGGCGGCAACGGCCAGTTCAACCGACTCACCGCGCTCAAGAGTGTGGCCACAGCGGACGGCCCGTGGTCGGACTTCTTGACGGAGGATCAGGAGCTAGGCCTGCGGCTTCTGGAGCGTGGTTGGGAATGCGAACACGAGCCCCGCACTGACGTCAGTCAGCAGGGGTTGAACTCGATGCGCAAGCTGTACCGCCAGCGGACTCGGTGGATGCAAGGCAACCTGCAAGTCATCGGTTCGGCAAGTCGGCTCTATGCCTACCACTTGACCGGACTGCGCCGATTCGACGCCATGATGACGCTGATCATGCCGCTGCTGCAAATCATCGTTGGAACGGCCGTCATCGTCGCCATCGTTGCCGCCGTAGTGTTTCGAGTACCACTGTTCCCGTTCGGCAATTTCTGGGCGCTGCTGTTCGTCCTCGCGCTGACGTTCGGGCCGTTGGGCATGGGTGTGATCGTGACCGCTCGCGGCAAAGGTTGGGCTGGCTGGTGGGAGACGATCAAGATCTTCCCGTCGTATTACGCTTACATTTGGGTCATGTGGCCGGTTGTGTTTATGGGCGTCTTCCGCCATCTGCGTGGCGCAAAGACCTGGTCGAAGACCGAACGAGAACCAGTGGGTGCGTGAGATATGGCGTACGACGAGAACTTGGCGGATCGGGTGATGATGGCCGTCGAGATGCTCCCTGACATCTCAACCCGCAAGATGTTCGGCGGCTACGCGGTGATGTGGCGCGGCAACATGCTCGTGGGGGTGATCGGCGACGGGCTCATGGTCCGAGTTGGGCCCGAGCAGTACGACGAACTCGTTGTGCTGCCAGGTGCATCGCCGATGGAGTTCACCGGGCGCCCAATGAAGGGCATGGTCACCGTGGACGCGGACGCTGTCGAAGCCGACGCCGACCTACAGACCTGGCTCGAACGAGCCCAAGACTTCGTACAAACCCTCCCCGCCAAATAGCCATCCCCCCGCCCCCGCCGCCGCTGCCCGGCTGCCGCGCGGTTCGCCGCTGCCCCGCTGCGCCGCTGCGCCCAAAAAACGGTTCTGTGGGTGTAATCGGACGGCATAGCGTCCGATTACACCCACAGAACGAGCTGTTTGCCAGATTTGCCCTAGCGCTAGGCCTTGGCGACGGCGATTGCGGCCTTTCGAGCGTCAATCGCGGCCCGCTTGGCGGCCTTGAACGTGGCGCGCTGCTCGGCAGTTGCTTCGCGGAACGCTTGGCGTGCGGCCTTGCGCTCCTCAGGTGTCTCGGCCGCCTCACGCGCTGCGCGGAACTCCGCGCGCTGGTCGGCCGTGTCCGTCTTGTAGGTGCGCCATGCATCGCGCATCGCCTCGCGGAACTCGCGCTTTGCGGCCCGAATCTCCTGACGAGTCTCGGCGTCGAACTTCTTCGAAACCTTGACCGGCTTGTTGAAGTCAGGCGCATGCGGGTGGGCGCTAGCCGCTCCGGCACTGAGTGGAATCAGCAGGGCGGTGGTTGCAACGCCGGAGACGATGGCGGCACTAAAGAGTCGCTTCTTCATTTCTGTTCCCTTGGTTGCGTGGCTAGTCATAGAGGCCACTTTGTTCGTTGGTTGCTTTTGCTTTCGATGGTGACCAACCATCCATTCCAGTATCGGTCGGCTGCTCGAAGTCAAAAGCTAGGGACGAACAAGAGTTAGTAAACGTTCGCCACGCTGGCGTCAAGCGACCGTCAGGTATCGGCGGAAACCTGGGCAGTCACCGAGTCCAGACTTGAACCCCGACTCATCTCCAGCGCATCAGCGATCGGCGCTTGAGTCGGGATCCGGCGCTGCTGAGGTAGCTGAACGCAGGGATCGTCCGTAGCTAGGTTCGCTGCGGCTATTGCGGTGCGCATCCAACGCTCACTGAGCGCGGCGACCTCGCCGGGCGCGCTCGCCGTCACGATGGCCATGATGTGGACCCAACCAGGGGTGGCCACGGATGCGACCTCCCACGACACCATCCGATCGTCTCGCCAGGCGATGTCCTTGAGCGCTTGACCGATCAGAGTGAGTCGCCGCCGACGAGTCGCCGCATCGTCGTCGTCGAGGCGAAACGACAGTTCCACGTTGAAGGCCCGCGGCTGTTGCGCGGCGGCTGCAGTGTCGCTGCTGTGCTGTCCTAGGTCGAACGCCCATGTGCTCATGTGCCCATCGTGAACGCGCCACAAACACGGAAAGCGGCGACAGTTTTACCAATGCGTAAACGATCGATGAATGCCTCGCGCTGATTGATGGGCCTCGCAGTGGTTTGTCGCCTCAGCGCACCGGCCAGCGCACCGGCCAGCGCGAGTTGCGCGAGTAGGCTGTTGACGTGACCGATCGCGAGCAGACCGTCCCGTCGCAAACGACTGCGGCCGACGAGGCGGCGGTGCTCAAACGCCTGTCGACGCTGGACAGGTTCTTGCCGATTTGGATCGGCCTGGCCATGGGTTTCGGGCTGCTGCTGAGCCGACTCATCCCGTCACTGCAGTCGACGCTAGATGCGGTCAAGGTTGATCAAACTAGTCTGCCGATTGCGATCGGTTTGCTCGCGATGATGTACCCAGTTCTGGCGCGGGTGAAGTACGAGGAGATGGGTCACCTCACCGGCGACCGACGCATGCTGTGGCTCTCCCTCGTACTCAACTGGCTCATCGGTCCGGCCCTGATGTTCACCCTGGCATGGACGTTCTTGCCCGATGAGCCCGCGTTCCGAACCGGCCTGATTGTGATCGGCTTGGCGCGCTGTATCGCGATGGTGCTGATCTGGAACGACCTGGCGTGCGGGAGTCGCGAGGCCGGCGCACTGCTGGTGGCGATCAACTCGGTGTTCCAGATTCTCGGGTACGCGCTGCTGGGAACGTTCTACCTGGCGATCCTGCCCGGGTGGCTGGGACTGAGCACGCAGGACGTTGTCTTCTCGACGTTAGAGATCACCAAGGCAGTCGTTATCTTCCTGGGGATCCCCCTGGTGGCGGGCTACCTCACGCGACGCATCGGGGTGGCACGCAAGGGGACCGATTGGTACGACAACACGTTCGCCCCGCGCATCGCACCCATCGCGCTTTGGGGGCTGCTATTCACCATCGTCGTGCTGTTTGCCCTGCAAGGAAACGCGCTGGTCAACAACCCGCTCATCGTCGTGCGGATCGCGATTCCGTTGCTCGCGTACTTCTTCATCATGTGGTTCGCGTCGATGTTGCTGTCGCGCTGGCTTGGTCTGACGTACGAAAAGTCAGCCACGGTCGCCTTTACCGCTGCGGGCAACAACTTCGAACTCGCGATCGCGGTCAGCATTGGCGTCTGGGGAATCTCCAGCGGTGAGGCGCTGACCGGCGCAGTTGGACCACTCATCGAGGTTCCGGTTCTGGTTGCCTTGGTCTACGTCTCCCTGTGGCTACGCCGCCGTTGGTCTTGGCCTCGTCGGCAGGTAGCCAGGTAACCAAAACCGACGACGCATCGCGGGCGACGCTAACGGGACAAGGATGCGCAGCGAGAGATGAGTAGCTAGAGATGAGCAGTGAGGTAGGCCGGTTCTTACGCGTCGGTGTCCGGATCATGCTTGGTCTGGTCGTCATCGGGGCACCTCCACTGCTGCTGACGGCGTGGTTGTGGCCGCAAGGTCTCGCAGTCGTTGGCTTCGGCGCCATCGTGGCGATTCTTGGAGCGATCGGTAGGGGCTTTGCTTCGGGCGTGAAGTTTGCCGCCATCTTTGCCGTCGCTGCCGTGCTCGCCAGTTGGGTCACTGACTCCCCGGTGCTGGCGGCCCTATTGGTTGCCGGGATGTCCGCTCTGATTGCGGTATTCGCGACCAAGGGCCTCGGCGGTCCGATGTCGCTAGCCGCGCTGCTCACCCCGTACGTCATCCACAGTCCGGCATCGAGGGTGCTCGACGACGGTACGACGCTCAGTGAGCCGCTGTACCTGCTGGCGACGTTCGTCGCGTTGCTCGCTGCGGGAGCGTACGCAGCCTTCGTCACGGTTCGGCTCATCCCGGCCCCGAAACAATCGAATACGCCGCAGGTCGCGACGCTGGGACAAGCCATCGTTTACGGAACAGTGCTCGCCACAACGACGGGCCTGATCACTCTCGTGGCGATGACGGCGTATCGAGCCGACCTGTGGATGTGGCTGCTCATGACCGTTTACATCCTCACCAAGCCAACGTTGGATCTCGACTACCGAATGATTCGCGACCGGCTCATCGGCACCGTCGTCGGCACGCTGTCAGCGGTGATTCTCGTGACGGTCATCCAGGTGCAGGTGTTCTTCCTGCTCGGCTTCTTGTTGATCACGGTGGCATTGGTCCTCAAGGTCGAGAAGAAGAGCTACTGGATCTACGCCAGCTTCATTACTCCGGCGGTGATCTTCTTCGACTCGGCGGCCAACGACAGGGTCGCTGTTGCCGACCAGCGGTTGCTCTTCACGTTGATTGGCGTATTTATTGCCCTCTTGATTGGGGTTGGCATGAACCTGCTCGTGCGCTGGTATGCCCACCACGAAGCAAAGCACGCCGACTCCATCGCCCTAGAGGACTCACCGGCGCAGTAGAGGCAGCAACGCTGACCTGCCGAACACCCGGTTGCGGCGGTAGCGTTTACCTGGAACATTCGCGCTCTACCTAGTTCGGGAGTAGTCATGAGTCACGAGCCGCGCCACGGCGAGAACGACAAGAACGAGAGCCAAGACGAGCGCCGCCACGAGGAGGACATCAAGCACCACCCGTACCTGGAGGAAGAGCGCGGCGACGAGGAGTAGACGAGCCGGTAGCCAGGAGTCGCGGCGCGATGATCGGCGACGACCACGACGAGTCCGTCGCTAGTTCCCGCACAGTTGGCGTCGACCTAGCGTCGCAGCCTGCCAAGACGGCAATGTGCACGATCGACTGGTCCGCTCGCGGTGCCGTCATCCGGGCTGAGACGGGTGCGACAGATGAGCGGATCATCGCTGTCGCTTTGACCGGCGACAAGGTCGGATTCGACTGTCCATTTGGCTGGCCGGTGGACTTCATTGAGGCGGTCAAAGCCCACCAACGTTGCGCCGATTGGCCGACGACGGCGCAGTCCGATGTAGAGCGCACCCGCAGCTTGCGCTATCGCCAGACGGACCGAGTTGTTGCCCGGCTAGTCCAGGGGCGCTGGCCGCTGTCAGTCTCCAGCGATCTGATCGGCGTCGTCGCGATGCGCTACGCACGGTTGGAGACTCAACTGCGCGGGGCAGGGTGCGATGTGTCCCGCGATGGCAGCGGCTTGGTCGCGGAGACCTATCCCGCAGCCGCATTGCGGCATTGGGGGATGTCTAGTCGTGGATACAAGAGTGCCGACGCCACCGCGTTGCTATCGACGGGCGTCGACGAACTCCTCGCGACAGTTGACGGTCTTAGATTCGCCGACGATGCCAGCGAGCAGCTGTGTCGAGCCAGCCACGATGCGTTCGATTCCGTTCTGTGTGCGCTGGTCGCCCGAGCCGTGATTGTCGGCGAGACCATTCGTCCCGCCGACAATCACGAACGGCACTTGGCGCAAGTTGAGGGTTGGGTTCACGTTCCGACGTGCGAGCTAGGTGCGCTGAGCTGATCGTTTGATCAGCTCGCCACCGCCAGGTGGACCAGCGTGCACCCCAGCGGTTTAACGGCGGCCGAGATCTGCGCATCGTCGAGTTTGGACAATCCAGTGATCGTGACCAGCGAGAGCCCGTTGGGCTCAACTTTGATGGTGACGCTGTTCACGCCGACTAGTGCGGAAAGTTCCTGAGTGGCGGCGGACAAGGTCGCAACGCTGCCTAGTCCTGTCATCCCGCAGATGGTGGTGTGCATGACTCCTACTTCCTATTTCCTTTCCTGTTTCGTACATGTCGCTTGAGGCTTACCCGGCCAGGCAGCGCCTGTAACCCATTCGGAGCAACAGCCGATGTGGGCTGCGCCATATTGGCCGTTGCTCCTGCCTGGCCTGTTGCTCCTGACTGGCCTCCTGCGAGTAGGCGCTAGCTGTGGGCCAATCGGCACGTGTGGTGTTCACGGTTGCGAGAGTAGAATGGGTGCCGCCGAACGGTCGAACGGTCGAACTGGCGCGACCTATCAGGTGGTCAGCCGCGGAGGGGTCGTGACATTGCCATGAACCTGCACATTGATTCTCCGGCCGATTCTCCGGCTATCCGGACCGTTGACTACACGAAGCTATTCGGCGACGTCACTGCCGTGGACTCTCTCGATCTGGAGGTTCAGCGCGGTGAGATCTTCGGCTTCCTGGGGCCCAACGGGGCGGGTAAGACAACGACGATGCGGCTGCTCATCGACCAACTCCGCTCGACCCGGGGTCACGCTGAGGTCTTTGGCCTCGATACGCACCGAGACTCGGTCGAGGTGCGACGGCGGATCGGCTACCTGCCCGGGGATTTGGCGCTCTACCCAAAGATGACCGGCGCTGCGACGATTGCCTACTTCGCGAAGCTTCGCGGTGGCGTTGACTCGGCGTACCTTGACCACTTGGTCGCCCGCCTAGGTGCTGACCTCAGTCGAAAAGTGGGCGAGTATTCCACCGGCAACCGGCAAAAGATCGGCCTCATCTTGGCCTTCATGCACCGACCAGATTTGTTGATTCTCGACGAGCCGACGGCAGGTTTGGACCCACTCATCCAACAGGAGTTCCACGCGATGGTGGAGGAAACCAGGTCTGAGGGCCGCACGATCTTTCTGTCCTCGCACACGCTCTCGGAGGTTGAGCGCGTCGCCGAACGGGTAGGCATCCTGCGCGACGGCAAACTGGTCACAGTCCAGCGAGTCGACGAACTCAAAGCCACCGCGATCCGGCGCCTGACGATCGAGTTCGCCGAGGACGTGCCTGGCGGATTGTTCGATGAAGTCCCAGGCGTTCGCGAAGCGCGAGTCCACAACGGCAGGGTGGCCGACGTCCGCTACGACGGGTCGGTGAACCAGATCCTGCGCGCCGCAGTGGAGTACGACGTGCTGAACCTCAACAGCGAGGAGGCGGACCTTGAGGAGGTCTTCCTCGAGTACTACCGCGGGGGTGCGTGATGGCCACCGCAACGCGCACAGGTTTGCCACCTCAGTCGGGCGGTCAGTCCCGGAGTGAGTCACAGACGCAGGCTCGCGCCGACATGGCAATCTTGGGCAAGGAACTGCGCGACCGGTTCGTGCCCGCCCTAGTCCTTGGCGTCGCGCTAGGCCTCCTGGCCATGGCGATGTTCTGGCTGTCGCAGAGCCTGGCCGCGACGCTGGCCGATATCTCAAGTGCGCTGCCCGAGAGCCTCATTTCATTCGTCGGTGGCGAGGCGCCGGGCGGATACGCGATCGGCGAACTCTTCTCGCTGATCGCACCGCTCGGACTCGTCGGCTACGCGGTGATGGCAGGAGCCGGGGCCGCGGCTGGTGAGGAGCGCAAAGGCTCGGCCTCGATGGTGTTCGGAACGCCAGTTCGTCGAGGCGGTTTTCTCGCAGCGAAGGCACTAGCTGCGCTGATCGCGCTGACCGGGGCAGCAGCGTTGTTCTGGTTGGGTGCGTTGGCGTTCTCGGGTCAGTTGGAGGGCGGCCCCACGGTCGCAAACATCACGGTCACCTCGGTTGCGCTGCTGGTCTTGGCTGTCGCTTTCGGCTCGTTGTCCTTCGCGATCGCGGCTGTCACTGGGCGCCCCACGATCGCTGCGGGTATCGCCGGTTTCCTCGCCGCCGTGTCCTACATCTCCGCGTCCGTCTTACCCCTGACCAACAACCCTGACCTCGCGAAGCTGAGTCCTTGGTACTACTACAACGGGAACGTTCCGCTGGCCGATGGTGTGGACCTTGGGCACCTCGCGGTGTTGATAGCGATCGCCGTCGTATCCGTCGCGGTGGCGTTCATCGTCTACGTCCGACGCGATCTGAGGGGATGACGATGGCTTCGACCTCCACGATTGTGAATCCCGCTGGCGGCACCCCCGGCCAATCCGGACCTGCCTTGGCGGCGACGCGAGTTCCACTGTGGCCGGTGATCGTCCAAGGTGTCCGCGTGCGCGCTGTGTTGACGACTGTGCTGTCGCTAATGATGCTCGCGATGGGGCTACTCGTCGGTGCGATGTGGCCGTCCTTGCGGGGCAGTTTCGGCGAGATGGCTAGCCAGCTTCCGCCGGCGTTCGACGCGCTAATGGGTAGTCAGCCACTGACGACTGCGGTGGGTTGGGCCAACGCCGAGATGTTGTCGATGGTGGCCCCCGCGGCCACGATCGCCATGGGAGTGATCTCTGCGGCCAAGGCAACCGCGGCAGAGGAGGAGGACAAGACCCTGGCCGTCATGTTGGCACTACCGCTGACCCGAACTGGCTACTTGGTCGCTAGGGAACTATCGATGATCGTGTCTGTGCTGATCGTCAGCGCGGCCGTCCTAGTCGGACTGCTGATCGGCAACCCCCTCGGTGACTTGGGTCTGGGCGTCGCCAACATCGTCGCCGCAAGCGCGGCCTGTGCGCTGATCGGGATCTTGTTCGGCAGTATCGCCTTGGCGCTCGGCGCGTGGTCGTCCCAACTGCGATTCACGTTCGCCGTCGCGGCGGGCCTGGCGGTCGCCGCCTTCGCAGCATCCACGTTCCTGCCACTGTCGGAGTCGGTGCAATGGGGGGCGAAGCTCAGTCCTTGGTACTACTACACCTCCGACGTGCCGCTAGCTGTCGGCGCCAACTACGGCCACTTTGCTGTGCTGCTCGCCCTGTCCGGGGTGGCTTTCGGCCTAGCGGTGGCCGCGCTGCGTAGGCGCGACCTGCGCGGCTGAGCACCTCTGAGGTTCACCGATCTCAAGCGATCATGTTTCGTTCCCTGATTGGCCTAGTGGTGATCGACTAGATGAGCAGCGAGCCTGTGCAGCGGTTACGTTCGCGAGGACGGTAGGTAAGAAGAACACTAGGGGCCGCACGTGTTTAGTCAGTCAGTGTCTAGTCAGTCAAGTGCGAAACAAGCTGGATCTGCAATAGCTAGAAAGCGGTCACGCATTCCTGCTCGCGCAGTGACCATTCTTGCGGCCGTGTTCGCGCTGTTGGCAGGATTAATCGCCACGAGTCCGGCCTACGCCAGTGGTGACGTTCAGCCCCAAGCCCTGAATGGCACGCCGCTGTTCAACCAGACCTTCACCGACGCGACCCTCGATCCCACGTCACCCGTCATCAAGCCCGCGACGCCCGGCTCGACCGTCAACCGAGTCTGCTTGACAGCCTCCGGAGATCTCGCCGAGACGCCGATTCCCGGCTGCAGGAATCCAGCACTCGATACCCCGGGTAACGGTGTCCTACGTCTGACTGACGTGTCCCGTCAGCAGGTTGGCGGCTTGATCGCCGCTACGTCATCCCCGACTGTTGCCGGCCTTGACTTCAAGTTCGACACCTACCAGTGGGGTGGACGCTTCAAAGGTGACGGCATGTCCTTCGTTGTGGGGGCCGTCGACCCGGCAACTCAGGTTCCTGTCGCCTTGACAGGTGGCACGGGTGGCAATCTCGGTTACATCGGCTACCAGGACAAGTACATCGGCGTCGGATTCGACGTCTACGGAAATTCGCCCGGCCAAAATGCGCGAACGATGCGCCGTACGCACGTTATGCTCCGAACACCATCACGGTCAGGGGACCCGATTCGTGCACCCTCGCCAGCACGATTGCCCCGGACTATTCCGGACCCGTGCCGAAACTTTCTGGTAGCACCCGCGCGAACTCGCAGATCCCGGTTCAGGTGACGCTGAACCCGTCCGACGCTGAGGTACAGAACTCAAGCGGAGCGACCGTTCCGGCTAAGAGTCTGCTCGTCGTGTTCACCGCGATCGGCCAAGCGAACAGAGCCTTGTTGCTCCCCTGCCAAGTGGAGCGGGCATCTTTGATCCCAGCTGGCTCGACAGTGACGGCATTCCCAAGCAGTTGTCCTTCGGCTGGGTCGCGTCTAGCGGTGGCGCCGTCGACAACCACGAGGTCAGCTTGAGCACCGCAGACTCAGTCACTCCAGTGGCAACCTTGGAGACAGTCCAGCGGTATTCGGGTGCTACGGGATCGTCGGGCAATGGACGCTTCACAATCACGCCGACCGTACGCGACGCGGAGCTCAATGAGCCGGTCACAGTGAACGGAACCGTTCCACCCGGTATGCAGATCAATAACGTGGCTGGCGACGGCTGGACGTGCGAGGTTGTTGGAGACAACGGGTACTCCTGTGTGTCCGACGCCGGCACATTCCCGGAAGATACAACGCTGCCACCGATCCACGTGGACGTCGAGATCGTATCGACGACAACTGACGACGACATCGCATCTCAAACCCAATCCCGTTCGCTATCCCCTGACGCTCAGGCGTCCCTGGTTCAGGCTGTCGAGTTCGGGCCGAGTGTCGATTCGATCTCGCCCAACATTGGTCCCGTCGCGGGTGGCGAGACTGTGACGATCGCCGGATCAGATCTGGCCGACGCCACCGTCACGATCGGCGGTGAGGCTTGCACCGACGTCGTCGTCAACGAGGTCTTCACGTCGCTGACCTGCACGGTGCCAGAGGGAGCTGCCGGACCAGCTGATGTGGTGGTGACGGTAGACACCGTCGACGTCGTCGTGCCCAACGGTTACAAGTACTTGGGCGAGCCCGTCATCACGTCTGTGTCGCCCAACGAAGGCAGCCCCGCCGGTGGCGAGACGATCACCATCGCAGGTGAGTTCCTCGACGGTGCCAGTGTGACCGTGGGCGGCGAGGCTTGTACCGACGTGAACGTCGCCGCGTCCGGAGACTCGTTGACGTGCGTGACACCGCTCGCACCAGCAGTGGGCCCGGCGGATGTCGAGGTTACGACGGTGGGCGGTACGACTAACTCCGTAGACGCCTACACGTACCTAGACATACCTGTGGTGTCGGGCTTATCGCCGACTGCCGGACCGACCGAGGGTGGCAACGTGCTGACCATCGAGGGCGTGAACCTGGTGGGATCAACCGTGACCGTTGGTGGCCAGGAGTGCAGCGTTATTGGCGAACTGGCGACTAGCGTGACCTGCCTCGTCCCGCCCGGTGACGCGGGCAACGTACCCGTGGTCGTGACAAAGGGCGACACCTCGGTCGAGGTCCCGGGCGGTTACACCTACATGCCCGCACCTGCACCAACCAGCGTCAGCCCAACCGAGGTGCCGACGGTCGGTGGCACGGAGATCACGATCGAGGGCAGCGAACTGTTCGACGTCGCGGTGACAATCGGTGGCCAGGATTGCTCGTCGGTTGTCGTTGCGGAGGACGGAAACTCGCTCACGTGTACTGCGCCGCCGGGAACCCGCGGCGAAGCACCGGTCGTGGTTACTGGCCCTGGTGGCAGCGCAAGCACTCCCGAACCGATCACCTACCTTGACGTCCCGCTGGTAACGGAGATCTCCCCAACCTCCGGACCGATCGGTGGCGCGTTCCCGTTGACCATCGAGGGCAGAACCTGACGGATGCCACCGTCCTCATCGGCGATGCGCCGTGTGAGGTCGTGAGCGTCTCCGATGACGGGACGGTCCTGACGTGCACCACGTCCGCGAACGATGTCGGCGAGTACGACGTCGTCGTGACGAAGCCAGATGGAAGCGCTACGGCTCCACAGCAGTACCTGTATAGCGAGGCGCCCTTCTTCACCTCGATCAGTCCGGAGGACGGGTCGATCGCAGGCGGTAACTCGGTAACGATCGAGGGTGCAAACTTCGCGAACGCCGAGGTCACGATCGGCGGCGGAGTTTGCGAGCCCGTCGTGGCGGCCGATGATCAACGGTCGCTGACCTGCACGGTCCCAGCAGGTTCCGAGGGCCTGCCAACGTTGTGATCACCACACCTTCGGGTACTGTCACCGATCCTGCCTACACCTACCTGAACATCCCAGCAGTCACGACTGTGTCGCCCGAGAAGATCTCCAGCGAAGGTGACGAGCCGATCACAAATTACTGGCGGCAACCTCGCCGATGCCACCGTGACGATCGGCGGCGAAGCTTGTACTGACGTGGAGGCAAGCGATGATGGAACGTCGTTGACGTGCACCTCTCCAGAGCTTCCAGCGGGACCCGCTTCCGTCGTGGTGACCAAAGGTGACGGCCCCGCGCGGAATCAGCCGGAACTTACCGTGACCGAACCGCCAACCATTGACTCGGCCGATCCGGTCACGGGTCCACAAGTGGTGGTGTGCGAATCACCATTGAGGGTGCAGGCTTCGCCGATGCCGCGGACATCGGCGACAAGTTTGCACCGACGTTGAGGTGGCCGTGGGCGGACCTCGTTGACCTGCGTGACGCCACCAGGCAGTGGCAGCTTGAAGACATCAACATCACCACGCGGGCGGTGTTACCAGCGCACCGGAGGATTACGAATACCTGGACATCGCCGTCATCGAAGGCCCAGCAACTCCTGCGCAGGGTCCCACCGCTGGCGGAGATTCCATCGTCCTGAACGGCCTGAACACCTGACCGACGCGACCGTAACTGTCGGCGGAGGCGAGGCTTGCGATGACGTGACCGTGAACGACGAGGGAACCGAGCTCACCTGCACAGTGCCACCGGG
>CAWGCB010000005.1:0-8414 GCA_963821045.1 uncultured Actinomycetes bacterium
TCAGTTGGTTCCGACGACCGAATCCAACTCGTGACCAGCTTCCTCGATCGCCTTTTTGATGACCTTCTCGTCCAACACGTCGTTGCTGGTGACAGCGACCTCGGAGAGCCCGTCGGGCACGAGGGTCACCTTGATGCCACTGACCCCGGTCAGCGGCGAGAGCTCTTGAGTGAGCCCCGAGACGCAATGTGAACAGGTCATACCTTTAACCAAGTACGTAGTTGTGACCACTGTTACTCCCTGAGTCTGCCTAGCCGAGGATCCAAGACTATGCGGCCTGGATCGCGATCACCGAGCCAGTGCTCGTTCGGACTAAGGCGAGGCAGCGAAGATGCCTGTTCGCCGCAGCTAGCGCGCGAACGGATCGGGAAATGTCCGCCACTCTGTGGGCCCTAGACCGACCTCTGCCGGGACCAAGATGGCCGACCGCAGTCGTGCAATCACGGTGTTGTGCGGGCAGTTTCCGGTGTCCGGCTCCCTCGTGGTGACGATGAGGTCGTTGCGGATCTCGCGCGGGTCGCACTGAGGATAGTGACGATCGGATCGCAGGTATTCGCCGACCGGATCCAGACTCGCCATCCCTGCAGACACATGTAGTCGATAAACCAGATCCGGTTGGCTCGCCAAGCGGATGCAGCCGTCGACGCGAACGACGTGGTCGGCGATATCGGTGACCGCCGAGAGCAGGCGCTCGGGGTGCATCGCGGTGGCGTCGGTGAGACGACTAGTGCGAACACCGGCCTTCGGTACCGGGATGCTGCCCTGGGGCTGATCTTGACCGTCGCCCCGTGTCCGGCGGCGAGCGTGTCCGTGCACGAGTTCGCTACTGCTGCCTTCTCCGCCTGCCCGCTCATTGCGGGATGGCCTGCGTCCAAACGTCACGGACGTGTCGGCCAGCCCTGAGGTAGTCAGATGTACTTGGGCGACGTTGTTGAGGTGCTGAACTAACGCTGGCACCTCACTGGTGAACCGGTCGCCGTGCAGCAGGACCTGATCAGCGGCGGCCAGCAGTCCGATGACCGTGTGAGCCACCCAGCGCTGGTCGCCGGACCACGACACCATGTCGCTGAGGTGCAGATCGTCGGCGCAGGCCAGATCATCCGTCAGCGAGTCACCGTTGACGATCGCGCGAACGTATCGCACGTGTAGTTGGGGGTCACCATCGATGACCGCCGCCATGTGCGTGGCATCAGTCCCGGCCGGGAGCATCGCGGCGATTCGACGCGGGTCGTGCTCGGCGGTGAACTCCTTGAGGTCGGCAGTGATCGCGCAGCCGACGCAGGCAGGATCGTGCGCTACGACGACGACGTTGGGAGCATGCCCGGCAAGCCAATGTCGGCGCAGTAGGGCGGGTTGGTCGCCGGCGGTCGCGTAGACGTACTGCACGACGGGCTCAAGGGTTTGATTGCTCAGGGCTCGGGCGTGTTCGGTCAGTTCGCTATTGCGGGTTCCGGTGACGATCCCGAGTCCGCAACCCTGTTGGGCGGTCTTGGTTGGCTCGGCCGCATTCGTGTTCGCGGAATTGACGATGGACAGTGGCGGGTCAAGGTCTCGTTTGCGCATGAGCGTAACCTAGCTTATTGAAAATGATTCTCAGTAAGACCCACGGCAGCCTGCTCCACTTGGGCAGCCTGGTGACCGGACCCGGCTTTGACAATGACAACCATTGCCAATAAGCTACCGAAAGCAAACTACTCTTTAGGAGATCACGTGAAGAAGAAATTTGGTGGGCTGACCGGGCTCACTGCCGCTGGCGCAGTGCTCGCTCTCGGCCTGGCTGGATGCTCGTCCTCCGACAGCGCCAACGCGTCGCCGTCCTCGAGTGCCGCGGCTTGCCCGACCAGCGCGATCCCGATCACGGTTAGCGTGAATCAGTGGGGCAACATCGTCGAGCAGCTCGCGGGTCAGTGTGGCGAGGTCGAGACCGTGATCAGCGCAGCCAGCGGGGATCCGCACGACTACGAGCCCACTACCGGAGACATCGCCGAGTTCACCAGCGCGAAGCTCGTCGTCGTCAATGGCGCGGGATACGACGAGTGGGCCGAGAAGGCAGTGGATGCGAACAACTCGTCCGCCGACCTTGTTGACGCCGCGACCGTGAACGATGTGAAGCCGGGAGCGAACCCACACCTTTGGTACAACCCGACCTACGTGACCGCTACCGCGAACGCGGTCACCGCCCAACTCAAGAAGTTGGTGCCGGATGCGAGCAGCTACTTCGACGCCCAGCAGACCGCGTTTCAAGAGGCGATGAAGCCGTACTTCGCTGAGATCGACACGATCAAGGCTGGTGCCACTGGTAAGACCTACGGTGCAACTGAGAGCGTCTTCGACTACATGGCTGAGGCGGTCGGGTTGAAGAACTTGACCCCGCAGGGATACCAAAACTCGGTGACGAACGAGTCGGAGCCCGCTCCCGGCGATATCTCGGCGTTCGACGAGGCGCTGACCTCCAAAGAGATGAACGTGTTGATCAACAACACCCAGACGGAGGGTTCGGTACCCAAACAGCTGGTCTCCACCGCTGAGGCCTCCGGAGTCCCGGTGGTCGATGTGACGGAGACACTGCCCGAGGGGTCGAACTCGTTCGAGCAGTGGCAGATCACTCAACTGCAGGCGTTGGCACAAGCGCTGGGCCTAAGCTAACCGCGTGCTCAAGTTAGACGACGCCAGCGCGGTGCGCGGCGGCAAAACCATCTGGTCTCAAGGCACGTTCGATGTGCCCTCCGGCTCGATCGTTGGCGTCATCGGACCGAACGGTTCGGGGAAAACCACTCTGTTGCTGATGATCCTCGGACTGATTCGCCCCGGCCGCGGGAGTATCACCGTCCTTGGCCAGGTGCCACAACGAGGTGACTCGCGGATCGGCTACGTTCCGCAGAACTACGCATCGATTGCTGGCGATTCGATCCGCGCGCGCGACCTCGTGTTGCTGGGTCTGACCGGCACCCGATACGGCGTCGGGCGCACAACGGCGCAGGAACATGAACGCGTCGACGAGGTACTCGCAGAGGTAGGCGCGAGCGAGTTTGGGCAGCGCCGGATGTCGCAACTGTCGGGTGGTCAACAACAACGGGTCGCGATCGCTCAGGCGCTGGTCAGCAAACCCGAGATGCTGCTACTTGATGAGCCGCTGGCCAACCTCGACGTGCGCAATCAGCAAGAGATCGTCGCGTTGCTCAAGCGGATCAACGACGAGCACGGGATTGGCATTGTGTTGGTCGTCCACGACCTCAACCCGTTGCTCTCGGTTCTCAACGGTGCGATCTACTTGCTCGACGGTCACGCGCACTACGACCGCGTCGACGATGTTGTCAGTGAGGAGTTGCTCACCCACTTGTACGGCACCGCGATCCGGGTCATCAGAACCCCGCAAGGTGACCTGTTCACCCGGAGCGCTTAGTGAGCCTGCTCGCCGCGGTCGAGTTCCAGGAGAACTGGCTGGAGATCCTCGGCTCACCGTTCATCCGCACCGCGTTCATTGCTGGTGTCTTGGTTGCCGTCGCGTCGGGGTTGATCGGCTACTTCGTGATCGTGCGCGGCAGCATGTTCGCCTCCCACGCTCTGGCGCACATTGGCTTTCCCGGAGCTACCGGTGCAGCACTCGTGGGCGCCCCGGTGTTGGGCGGGTTGGTCGCGTTCACGATCGTCGGTGCCGTTGCGATCGGTTTCCTCGGTAAGCGCGCGAACGATCGGGAGATCGCGACCGGGACGGTACTCGCCTTCGCGACTGCCCTCGGTGTGATGTTCGCGTCGCTGGCCAGTGAGAACACCTCGACGGTCACGAACATCTTGTTCGGCAATCTGCTGGCGATCCCCTCTCAGCAACTCATCGTCTTCGCGCTGTTTCTCGCCGTTTTAGCGGCGGTGCTGTTGGTGATCTTCCGGCCACTGCTGTTCGCATCGATCGATCCGGGAGTCGCTGAGGCCAAAGGTGTCCCGGTGAAGGGACTTGGCATCACCTTCATGATCCTGCTGGCGCTCGTGGTGAGTATGGCCGTCAGTGTCGTCGGGGTGCTGCTGATCTTTGCGCTGCTGGTGACGCCGGCGGCGGCCGCGCTGCGCTTCACCGCGCGTCCCGGGTGGGTGATCTTCTGGAGTGCAGCGATCGGCGTCGTCGCGGTCGGGCTCGGCCTCGTGATCGCCGCGATGATCAACCTGCCGCCTAGCTTCTTCATCGTCAGCGTTGTCTTCGTGATCTGGTTGGTCTCCGCAGCCGTTCGTCGCGAGCACCCGACGCACGCCCCGCTGGCCCCGACGCCGGGACACGGATAGCCCACATAGCTATCGAGACGCGGCCCATGCGGCCGCAGTACCTGCGCTCGGCTGCTCCGTGTGCTTGGTTTCTTGGTTTCAGCGGATCCGCATGTGAAGGTTTGCGGGTCAAGAATCCAGACTGAGGCCTAGCAGAGGCAACGAGTTGCATCACGGCCAGGCTCAATCAGCAGAACCCACTTCAAGATCCTTCGGTGATCGCTGAGTCCACCGCTGGCGTGATCGTGGTGTGCGAGTAAGCCAGAGCGAGGAGCAACTCCGATCGATCCGGAGCGGACGGGTAGTTCCAAGTGATCGGCAGCGGTCCGGCGGTGACGTCGTTCTTGTACTAACGCTGGCCCGTTTGTTCAGTTCCACCGAGTATTGACAGACATCGATATTGCGCTAGGGTGACTGTATTGATAAGCATCAATACTTGTGGAGGGTGTTCCAATGTCCAGAGTCCAACTCGCGCTCAACGTCGCGGACCTAGAAGCGTCGATCCAGTTCTACTCGCAACTGTTTGGCGTTGAGCCACACAAGCGTCGTCCCGGATACGCGAACTTCCAGGTCGCCGAGCCGCCGCTGAAGCTGGTCTTGCTGGAGACGACGGATGAGGCGCGCGGTTCAGGTGTCGGCGGCGCGCTCAACCACTTGGGGATCGAGGTAGCGGACGCAGCCGCAGTGCACGGTGCGCTGTCCCGGATGCAGGATTCCGGCCTGGCAGTTACTGAGGAGATGGACACGAACTGTTGCTACGCACAGCAGGACAAGGTGTGGGTTCACGACCCGGCCGGGACGCCCTGGGAGGTCTACACGATCACCGACGACAACCCGGTGGCGCTCGAGGATGTCGAGTTTGTCGGCAAGATGAACGACGGCGCGTGCTGCACTCCGCAGAGCGCTCCGGTCGGCCACGAGGTCCCCGTCGCTGCACTGTCCGGCGCTGCGACCCAGGCCGCATCGGCTCCGGCTTCGGCTCCCGCTCCCGCGGCGTCAGCGGCGGGCTGCTGCTAATGGACGCGCAGATGTATCCGCCCGAGGTTGCTGCGCAGATGCGTCGCATCAGCGACGGTCTATCGCGGCGCTACCAGGGGATCTTCAACACCGAAACGATCAACGCGGTGTTGTATGAGTCCTACGAGTCGTTGGCTAGCGACGCTGTTGTCACAGGGTTCCTCCCCGTGCTGGCGGAGCGATTTGCCACCGACCGCCTGCGGGCCCGCGCTCACAGCGAGGGTCTGGACTTCACCCGGACACCTCAGGTGCTGTTCCTTTGCGTGCACAACGCCGGGCGCTCGCAGATGGCGGCAGCGTGGATGCACCACCTGAGCAACGGCCTGGTCGAGGTTCGGTCAGCAGGTTCAGCGCCCACAGGCAGCGTCAACCCGGTAGCTGCCGAGGCGATGCTTGAGGTCGGTGTCACCCTGGCCGATGCGTTTCCCAAACCGATGACCGACGACATCGTGCAAGCCTCCGATGTCATCGTCACGATGGGATGTGGTGATGCTTGCCCGGTGTACCCAGGTAAGCGCTACCTCGATTGGCAGTGCCGGATCCCGCTGGACTGACGCTCGAGCAGATCCGGCCGATCCGCGACGAGATTCGGACGAGAGTCAACGCACTGATCAACGATCTGGTCCCTGA
The DNA here is from genome assembly GCA_963821045.1 of uncultured Actinomycetes bacterium. GTDB lineage: Bacteria > Actinomycetota > Actinomycetes > S36-B12 > UBA10799 > UBA10799. The sequence goes on from CAWGCB010000005.1 coordinate 5,902, forward strand.
TCCAGCCGCGTCCGCCAGCAGCGTGCGGTAGGCAGCTGGCCGAGCTGTATTGCCATGGGTGCTTCGCGAGATATTGCTTGGGTGCTTCGCGGGATATGCCTGGGTGCTTCGCGGGATTCGACGAGCGGCCACCACGCCACCCGGGGGGTTGACGTCGGCTAGTGGATCATCGGGCTCGCTGTCCTATTACGGTGACGGGTTCCTCGCCTCTCGGGAACAACACAGCCGCCGACGCTACCGAAGCTGGGGCAGGTAATCCGGGGCTGCATCTCACTGCAGCTGACTCGCCGGGCTCAAAGTCGGCCATGGTGATGCCGCCGACGTTCCTTGTGCGGCGCGAGCGAATGCCGCTGCCGCCGAAGAAAAATTTTGTGCGCGAGGGGGGATTTGAACCCCCACACCCTTTCGGGCACTGGCACCTGAAGCCAGCGCGTCTGCCGTTCCGCCACTCGCGCGAGTGCGCGCCAAGGTTAGCAGCGTGGCGTGGTGGCCATGTTGGTCGCACCGCGTTAGTGGACCGTCTACGTTTGTCGCAGCGGCGCTAGGTCAGATCGACGCGTTGTCGTCCAGGACCGCCATCTGCAGGTCAACGCGCAGCGGGTCGATGCGCAGTAGCCCGGGCGGCGCGGCGAGCATGTCCGGGATCGCGGTGACCAGTTCGGTGAACGGTTCGCTCAGGCGGTGCGCCTCCAGCGCAGCCTCGTCGGTGAACCACTCGTAGAGCCAGACGATGTCCTCGTCCTCGGGATCGAGGGCAATCACGAACGCTTCCGTGTTCGGCTCGGCGGCGATCTCGTCGGCGTACCGGTTCAGCGCATCCAGCAGGCCCGTTCGCCCCCCTGGGTGCGCGGCGAGCCGCACGAACAGCCCCACGCGCCCCGGCAGCAGCGCGGTGGTCATCGGTCCAGTGGCAGCACCCGAATCGGAAGACATACCCCCATCCTCCATGTTCCGCGCCCCGAAAGACAGTCGCAGCCTCCCAACTGCGGGGAATCGCCAGCACCACTGTGGTCAGAGTCACCTCGATCGCCCTCGCGAGGCCACCGCGGCCGGGCGCCAACGCATCGATCTGGCTCACTCCCGTGGCGCTGTGAGCTAGCTTGCGTTGGGAGTTAACGCACTGGTGGGTCTGTGCCATCGCCCGTCGCGGGTCCGCGCTGAAGGGTGGGCTAGCTGGTCACAATGCAGGCGGCTCCGCAGGTGGTGGGCGTACCGCTCCAGCCATTCATACGCAGCACGCGGGCGATGATCGATGCGGATTCGCACGCGTCGTGGTGGACGTCTGCCCAGCCGAGCCTGATCGGCGTGCGCCCGGTCAGCGCGACGTAGTTGTCGCGCTGGTAGTCCCGCAGCCGAGATCCCGGGTCGTCGTGGCCTCGGCGTCCGTCGAACTCGATGACTGTCCTGTACTCCTTGATAACCCGGTCGCGGATCACCAGGGCACCGCTCACATACTCGCGGACCTGACCCTGGCCGACTGGCAGGCCGTGGGCGCGCAGAACTAGGCGGACCCCGTCTACCTCGAGCACGGAGTCGGCACCGCTGGCGACATCGCGGAGAAGGGCCGAAATGTACCCGCGGTGGTTGATGCGCCCGCGTTGATCGAGCGCCCGCTGGATGGACGCCGGATTCGCGGTTCTGGTGCGGACGACCTTGGTGATGAGGTCGTCGATTTTGCGGGTGTTTATGAGCTCGGCACACACGTCGAGAACCGCGTGGGCAGGTCTAACTGCTGGGGGTAAATGCCGCGGCTCTCGCGTGGGGCGGGGGGTGCGTCGGCGAGTAACGATCAGCGACCCAGGGTCCGGGGAGAGGATCCTGTCGGCATGGCTGACCTCGATGTGGACCGGCATCTCGGGCGCGAGAACGCGCCAAGCCTGTAGCGCTGTTAGTCCAGTGAGCGCCGAGTTGGGTCCGGCAAACAGGTGAGCGGCCCACCACCAGGTTTCGGCGCTCGGGCTGCCGGTGTAGGTCAGGTAGACACCCCGCATGAGTGGCGACCAGCGCTGAGCGGCCAGTTGACTGCGGACCTGAGCCCTGGTCCAGCCGAGGGACAGGAGCTGCTGGCGGCTTACGGCGCCGGCCTGGGACGCGGCGGCAGCGACCGCCGCATCGTGGTTGGCCAGCGCGGAGCGGCTAGGCGACCGACTACCCGACTGTCGCGTCGGTGGCATCGGTGACCTGTTGGGCGTGGAGTGGGGGCGCATGCCCCCACTCCACGCGAGGCATGGCCTTCGCGCAGGTCCCAACCCCGCCACCTGTGGACAACCACCGCTTCCACAACGTCCTCCCTGCGCCTGGCCCCGAGACGTGGCGATAGTGGGGAACCCAGGCGTGCTATAACCACCCCTGGCTTCCCCACTATCTGAGCCTGCCGCCGCGACGGGGGTGGTAGCTGCTTGCGGGGGGGAGCGGGGAGGGGGTTTTTGCCCGCCACCGGGTGGTTTCGGAGGGGCAAGCGGCGGCGGTTGGCGTGGGCGCCTAGGGAGGGGCGGTTGGCAACGTCGGCGTTC